>CAZKUA010000001.1:0-185247 GCA_964555845.1 uncultured Candidatus Peribacteria bacterium
GTTAGGCGCACCGCTAGCGTTCATCCTGAGCTATGATCAAACTCTTTTGAACGTAGTTTTATTCATTACTGAATAAAGTTTTTGAGAAATAAATTTCTCGTGTATATTTTTTGTTGTTATCTTTTTTTGATTAGAAATTCTTTTTACTGAATTTCATCTTCTTGTGTATTGATTATTTTAAGGAGCAGGAAAAACAAGATGCTTCAAAATTGAAGCCCGGATATAGTATGATTTTTTATTCATTTGTCAAAATTTTTTTTGATATTTTATAAATTTGCGTATTATCCATTAAATCTTACCAAAATATTTATGCAAAATATACAAAAATTTCTAGATAAAAAATCAAAGCTACCCAAAATAATAGTTATCTATTGACCCACCGCAAGCGGTAAAACAAGCCTTAGTATTGATATTGCAAAATTCCTAGACTCAGAAATCATATGAGCCGACTCTCGCCAGATTTACAAACTCCTAAATATCTGAACCGGGAAAATTACAGAAGTAGAAAAACAAAAAATTCCACATCATATGATAGATATTCTCGATATAGACCAAGATTATTCAGTCGGAGAATACAAAAAAGAAGCCGAAAAAATCATAAATTCCCTCCACACAAAATGAAAAATACCAATAATTTGCTGAGGAACCGGACTTTATATTGACTCAATAATTTATAATTTCGACATTCCAGAAGTCGAGCCAGATTGGGATTATAGAAACAAACTTGAAGAAATAAGACTCGAAAAATGAAACCAACACATCTGGGAAATGCTAAATAAAGTAGATCCAAAATATGCAAGCATTCTATCTCCAGCTAATCATAGATATATAATTAGATGACTCGAAATATTTGAAAAAACCTGAAAATCAAAACTAGACCTAAAATGAAAATCCACCCCAAAATACGATGTTCTATTTCTCACCCCATACGACTGAGACAGACCAAAACTATACTATAAAATTAACTCCCGCATCGAAGAGATGTTTGAAGTCGGACTAATTGATGAACTCAAATCCGTCCTAAAACTCGGCTACAAAAAAACAGATTTCTGACTAAATACTATCTGATACAAAGAAATTATAGAATATCTTGACTGAAACCTAACTCTCGAACAGTGCAAAAACTTAGTCAAGCAACACAACAGAAACTATGCCAAAAGGCAACTCACATGGTTTAGGAAATATGAAAGCTCTAAAGATATTATTATTTAAATTGTTTCTGGGAAAATTATATCTACTATAATTTTAGCTATATTTCTTGGTTTACCAGTACCAGGGAACATATGCATTGAGAGTCAAGGATTAGAATTTACTTCCAATACTTTATAAGTTTCTTGATTTTGTTTAAATGTAGAATTTGTTGAAAGTATATCAATTCAAGCATATGGTAATCAAGGAAAAGAATTTAGAACTTTTTTAGCAATAGAAATAATAGAGGAATGTATAGAATCTGTCATATCAATAGAATATCCTCATTTTGCTAAATTAGAATTTGTTCTTACATATATTTTTTCTCATTTTTTGGGAATAATATGAACATTTGGAATTACTTGTGAATCTATAATTATTGGACAGAGACATACAGATGAATAAGATTCTTCTCTTTTTATATTTTCATCTTCTATAAGTTGTAAAATATTTTTAATTCAATTACCTACCACATAAGCCGGATCTCTATGTAGAACTGCATAATTCCCGGTTTTTGCTATAAATACACGATATTCTTTTCCGTTAAATTGTTCTTCTATTAGAAATGAGGATTTTTCTCCAAATTTTTTACAAAAAGAATTAACAACTTCTTTAAATTCTAGAAGAGAAGATATATTCATTATAATCTCATCACCATGAGATCACCAATTAGGTTTAAAAACTATTGGAAAAGAAAGCTCTTTTGAAATATATTCAAGTGCCTTAGATATTTCTTCTCAATTAAATACTTCACCTTTTGTTACTGAGATTCAGTTATTATGCATAATTTTTTTAGCCAGATATTTATCTGCTGTTATCTCAACTTGAGAATGTGGAGTAAGTGAACTAAAACGATCTAATATATATTCTTCGTGATTTTTATATACCGCTTTTATAAGTTCTATAGAAGAATCGATGCTATGCACATCGATTCTTCGTTTTTGTAGTTCTTGTACCAATAATTTTTGATTAGTATGAACTATATCTTTTAATTCTAATTTTTTCATAACTATAAATTAACTTTCTCATCAACCTAAACCACTTTCCCCCAATGAAATAGAAATAGATTTTCTACGTAGACCACTACTTCATACTCAACTTTCTCAATTACTTGAACCACTTTCCCCCAATGAAATAGAAATAGATTTTCTACGTACTTTACTACTTCCGTTATTTTTTTTAGAAGCTGTTATTTTTTTATTTCTTATATCTGATGGGAGTATCATAAGTATATCAGTGATAAGTATCTTCATTCTATCTACTATTTTTCATAATTCTTCATGATTAGTAATTTTTTCAGCATCTCTAATAATTAAATCAAGACGGGCAAGTATGTCTGATTCATTATTTCATATAAGTATATTACTAAGGGCTTCAGAAACATGTCAAATAAGTTGATATTTTTTGAGTTTATATCAATCTTCTGGATTAGAGATTACTTGTTGTAGTTCAAGTAATTCATCAATAATTGTTTTCCTCATAAATTAAATTATACTAATAAATATATTCTATTATATCACTTTTTCTTTTTTATTGCAAAAAATAATTTTTTTTATATTCTCTATCTATATTTAATCATATAAATAATCATAGCTTAAACATGAAAATTCTTTTTATAAATCCACCTAATGTCCCTATTACCTCAAAAAATATAAGTATAGAACCTATTGATGTTTTAACTATAGCTTCTTTTACATGAAATCTTTGATATGAAGTTGATGTTTTTGATATGGATAGGGAAGATATACAAAAAGATGAATTAAAAGAAAGACTTATAAATATATCTTATGATATTGTGATTATCATTCATGATTATCATATTCCACTTTTTCAAGATAAATCTTATAATATTCTCTCAGAAATTATTCAAATAATTAAAAATTTTAATATAAAAGTAATAGTTGGATGAAAACTAGTTACTTATGCCCCAAAACAGTTACTTTTAAATAATATTTATCCTGATGTAGTTATTTCAAAAGAAATGGAATTACCTATTCGTGAACTTCTAAAAAATACAAATTGGAACAAATCTTTTTTATTATCTATACCAAATATAATCTTTAGATTTTGAGATTCTATAATAGAGACAGAAAAAATAGAAAGCAATTTTAATATTAATGCCTTGCCAATTCCTAATCGTGATTTAGTAAATATAGATAATTATATTGACGTTAGAACTATATTAAGTTCTCGTGGATGTAGTTTTAAATGTTCATTTTGTAGTGTTCCTGATTTTTGGTGAAAAAGGCGTATAAGGAGTCCTCAGAATGTTGTTAATGAAATTAAATATCTTTCTGAGAAATTTTGAGCAAGAAAAATTCTTTTTCTCGATGATAATGCTACTATTGAAAATGATAGAATGCGCGAGATTTCACAATTACTTATTAAGTTAAAACTTAATGTTAGTCTTTGATGTTTGGGTAATTTACTCCATTTTGATGAAACTACGATGAAACTAATGTATGAAGCCTGATTTAGATGGATTCATTATGGTGTAGAATCTGGATCAGATACTATATTGAAATCAATAAATAAATATATACCAAAAGAGAAAATAATGAATATTATAGAAAATACAAGAAATATTTGATTTCGAGTAAGAACTAGTTGGATTATGGATTTACCATGATCAACTGCTGAATCAATCGAAGAAACAACAAAATTTATAATGGATATACAATCCGAGGAAATACGCATACATTACCTTTCCCTACGTTTTTGAAGTCATCTTTTTCATCAATTCAAAAAAACTTCTGATTTACTTCCAGATCAATATATTCATCGTAAACTTTTAGTAGATAAAAGTCCTATTTCTGATAAAATATTATCATCTATAGATAATCTTACAAGAACTTTAGAAAATAAAGATTATTATGTGATCAATAACCTTGATGATAATAATATTTTTAATACAGTATCCAAATCTGATACAAAAATAATATCATTTTGTCCTTTAAAATATTGAATAGGATGGATTTAAAAAAAATAATTTTTTGAGTGGCGTGATGAATTGCTTCTGGCAAGACATATTTTTGTAATAATCTTATTAATTTCTTATTAGATAAAGATATTCCTACTCGTTTAATTGAAGTTGATTCTATACGTAGATATATCCTTTATATTTCAAAAGAACCACATCATTATAATATTAGAACTAAATTAATACAGGCATTTTGAATGAATGAAAATAAAAATAATTTTCTTAATCCTTCTTCTTTTTGAAAAATTATATTTTCTAAGTCAGAAAATATGAAAAAATATAGAGAACTTGTAAATCCTGAAATTATTAATATTATACATCAGAAAATTAATATTTTAGATGGTATTATACTTGTTGAATGGGCTATGCTTATTGAGGACTGAATGCTTTCATTGGTTGATAATAATGTTATTCTTTTAAATTCTAATAAAAATCTTCAATTAGATCGTTTAAAAAATGGAGATTTACCAAATAAAGAAGTTCTAAGAAGAATTGAATTTACTGATTGATTAGGGTTTATTCAAAGAAAAGATTTAATCCAAAAAATTCAGGGAGAAGAATGATTTTGAATATTTATTCCAATTGATATTAATATAACTTTATTAGATTATCAAAAAACAGTATTTCAGACTATTTACTGACTTTATAATAAAAATGAAAATTAAAAATTCTTATAATTTTTGTCTCTTCAATATACCATCTCAGGGCGGTAGAATAATATGGGAAATAACAAATAAATGTAATTATTCTTGTAAATATTGTATTTTTAGTTCTTGATTAGTAAATACCAAAGAGGAACTTAAAACTAATGAAATATTTACAGCCCTAACTGATATGAGAAAATTTTGAATTAGTCAATTAAAAATTACTGGTTGAGAGCCTTTTATTAGGAAAGATATAGGAGAAATTATTAATCATGCTTCAGATCTTGGTTTTAAAATTGATATATCTACAAATGCTTCACTTATTACTGATAAACAAATTGAAATACTAAGAAATCCTGCAATTAAATATGTACATGTGAGTCTTGATGGTGATATACAAACTATCCAAGAAGAAATTAGATGAAAACATACATTTAATATGACACTCAAATGAATAAAAAAACTTGTAGCAAATAATATATATATTCGTATTTGAACTGTGATTTTTACAAAAAATCAGAATCGTCTTGAAGAAATGATATTATTTCTTATTACATTATGAGTTAACGAAGTTATTTTTTCTTTTATGGAGCCTGTTGGAAGAATGCGATGAGATAATTCCTTTATTTCTAATAAATCTCTTAGCGTATTAGAAAAGGAAATAGAATTACTAAAACAAAAATACACAGAAAAAATTATTATTAATTCTGCATTTACAAGAGACTTGCCAGAAAGTGATAAAATTATTTGTCCTTGATGAAAGAAATTTCTCTCGATAGATTATAAAGGTAATATTTCTTCTTGTACATGGATTGCTGAATATTTCCCAAAATTTATAAGTAAAGCATCTCTTGCAAATAAAAGTTTTTTTGAGATTATAAATTGAGCAGAAATGATTAATTATTATAATCTCCTTGATGATTTAAAGAGATATTGAATATATGGTTGTCCAAAATCTCATAAAGAAGATATCAAAATTATATGTGCAATTCAAGATTTTTTTCAATGAAATATAGTAGAAAAAATAACTAAAGAAGGTAAATTCTCTGATTGGAGTAGTATATATGCTTTTACGACAGAAAATATAAGTGCCTATTATAAATATTTTTCTTTTGATAAAAAGAAAATTCTTTCTGTTACTGGGTCTTGAGATCATGCTTTAAATGCTTACTATTATTGAGCTAAGCTAGTAGACTGTTTTGATATAAATATACTTTCTAAATTTTATACTGAATTAAAATTCCAAGCTCTTAAACTTTTGAGTTTTTCTGAATTTAAATCATTTTTTCTTATTGATTCAGATATTACTTTCTCATATGAAATATATCAGAAAATTCGTCCTAAACTAAGTATTGTTTCACAATATTTCTTTGATAAACTTTATTTATATTTTTCTTTTGATGGTGTAGAAATTCGTCATTCTGTTTTATTTAATAATTCTAATGATATTTCTGAATTAAAGATTAAAAATAATATTTATCTGAAAAATGAGAAATCTTATTTACAAACCCGTAAAAATATTGGCGATAAAGAAATTTGATTTTTTCATACACCAATAGATAAATTAACAAAATTTTTATGAGATAATAACAAATATGATTTAATCTTTACTTCAAATATTTCCGATTATATTCATTTAATGTATCCAAAAGAAAATTGTTTAATGGATTATAAAGAGAATATAATCACACCTCTTTTGAAGAATATAGAGTTAAAATGAATTTTTGTTATAGCATATTTATACGATATAAACAATACTGTTAAGAGGAATTCTATGTATTCAGAAGAAGAACGAAAAAAATTTTTAAATTATTCAGGGTATGGTGAATATGATTTCAATTCCGCTTTGCATTTAAATGATTTAAAACAGAAAAAACTTATTGATAGTATAATTTTTATAAAAAATGGGGAAACAAATTAAAAATAGCCTTACAGAAAATTCAGAAAGTTATTATAAATACGCTTCTATATATGAGCAATTTTCTTTGTGTGAAGATGCTCCAAAAAAAGTATTTAATTTTCTTAAACCTCTTTTGAAAAATAAAAAGGTTCTTGATATATGATGTTGATCAGGAAAATATATTAGTTTATTTGCACCTTTTTGTGAGTCAATTATATGACTTGATATTTCAGATAAACTTCTTGATATAGCAAAAAACAAAACTAAAAATATGAAAAATGTGAGTTTTTTACAAGGATCTGCTATTAATATTAATCTTGAAGATTCAAGTGTTTGATTAGTTTATTGAACATGGTTTTTGTGAAGTATTCAAAATATAGAGAATATAAAGAAAATTTTAAAAGAAATTGATAGAGTATTAGCACCCGACGGAATTATATATCTTATTGAAAATAGTGAAAATGGAGCTTTTGAAGATATTCGCGGAAGATCTGTAAATCCACAGAAGCCAACTAAACAGTTTAATGATTTTCTTTTGAATGAATGATTTGAGAGAATTTCAGTATTAGAAAGTTATTTTTTATTTGAAAATTCAAGTCAGGCAAATGAAATATTTTCAAGTATACGGGATGATAAATTACAATTTTCAATACAGACAAATAAACTTGAACATATTATTTCCATATTTAGAAGAAATAAATAATTTCTAAAATGGTGGACCGAAAAGAAAAATTTTGAACAAATACATAATTTCATTATGTGAATTCCTTTAAGTTTTGCAATATGATTTTTTAACTTTTATTCAAACGAATATAAATGAAGTGAAAAAATACTTAATAAACTTACGAGAAAACAAAAACTTTTTTATTGAGTGAGTTAGATAAGGAAATCTGATTAGTAAATTACTTTTATTTTTTATTAATCTTCTTTCTTATAATATTCACAAAATCTTCCAAAATTTCATCAATTTTTGTTTTATCACCGTGAATATCTGGATTTAATTGGAGTTTATCTCTAAAAACTGCTTGTATATCTCAAAATAAATCCTCAACAGTTACAAGTTGTCTTCCGTCTAAATAAGCACTGGTTTTTATGAATTCTATATATTGAAGTCAAGAGCGAATTGATGGTCAAACTTGTATATTTTGCTTTATAAGATCTATATTGGTAAAACGTGGGTCAAGTTGGTCAAAGATATATTCAATATTATCAAGAATTTTATCACTAATAATATCGTCATTCTCACCTTTCTTTAATCATTGTTTCATTAGATAAACTTCTTTTAATAAACCAATTTCTTTATCAATAAAAACCTTTACTCAGAATCTATCTTTGATAGCCTCTGGAAGTTCATATATCCCAGAATTATCATTTGGATTTTGTGTTGCTATAACCATAAAAAAATCTGGAAGTTTGAGCTTCTCTCACTTATCATTAATTATAACCTTTTCAGCCATAGCAGAAACAAGTCAAGAAAGAGATTTGGCTGGAATTCTATTTATTTCATCTACTACGAGAATATTGCAGAATATAGGTCATTTTTTAAAATTACCATCAGCTCAGATATATCAAATAATATCTTGTGGCAAGAGATCATTTGTTCCTTGAATTCTCTTAATATCAGCTCAAATATTATGAGCAAATACATTAGCTAATTCAGTTTTTCCATTTCCTGGATATCATTCCAAGAGAATATGTTCACCGTTTAAAAAGGATTTTAAAATATATTCTTTAACATCAGAATATCATTTTATATTTAAATCAAGCTGCTCTCTAATAGAAGAGATACTTTTAAGCTTTTGTTGTAAAGACATAGTTTCTAACATAAAATTAAAATTAAGAATTAAAACCTATTAAAATAACTTCTTTTCTAAATTGTGCCGGTATCTGACCCAATAAGAATTCCACCGCAAACCCATTAACTAAATATTCAACCATAAGAGCTCTGTGAAGCTCTCATCATTTTATGAATGTAATTGGGGAATCTTTTATAAAGTGTCTTCTATTATCAGAAATAATAGAAATAAATGACGAGTCAAAAATCTGATCTTTTATATTTTCAAAAATCGAATTTATTGAAATATTTCCTTTAAATTGAGAAACGCTTTGATTGTTTACAAAAAGAATATTTCTAATTTTTAGATTTTTAATTGCCAAAATTTTTGCTAAACCTTTTTTAAAAGATTGAGTAAAAAGAGTTTGGATATTAATTACAAGATATATATTTATTTCATCTTGTTCATTATAACATTTTTCTATTAAAGATCATATTTTAGCAGTTTTTTTATGATCTATATTTTTTGAAAGTGTATATTCATCGGCTTTTTTGAAGAAAGAAAACTCATTTGATGGGGATTGATATATTCGAGTATATTTCTGAATTAAAACTTTAACCCTATTGAAATAAGAAGTAAATAAATCTTCGTCTTCATCAAAAATTTTCTGAAATCAAACTTTTTTCTTTTGTAATTTATTTTTCTCTCAGAAAGCTTGATAAATCAATTCAATTGACTTATCAATATCCTTTTCTTTCATTATAAGATTGAAATCGTGAATAACCTTATTATATCACTCATATAATTTTATAAGGCCAAAATAATATGAGGTTCTTATTGTTGGAACAAAAATCGATAAATACAATCATTTTATCTCAAATAAGCTCATCTCCTCAGTTTTTGAAAAAGTTATTTTTTCTAGTGGCTTATCTGTCGAATATTTTCAAGTGAATGTTTTATAAAAGTATTCATATAATTTCATATTTTTCATATATATTTCTTTTATTGCCTTGCGTATTCAAATTAATGAAAGAACATTAACTATAAATAATATGAAAGAAACTGTAATTAATATATATTGTTCTATGTAAAGTCAAAAATTATACATTCCAAAACCTATAATAAGTTTTTTAAAGCCCAGAAATAATATTGATAAATAAAAGGATGTGAAAATACTAAATATCCAAAAAAACCATAAAAGAAATTTTGAATATTTTAGCATTTTTCAATTTAATATTTCATTATCACTTATAAAAACAAGTGATTTAATATGTAGTAATGAGATTAAAAATATTCCCAAAGTGATTATACTTAAAATAAATTCAAAGCTATCTAGAAGGAATCTTGGAAGTAATACAAAAGATATTGGTCAAATAAAACACGATAGTAAAACAAATCATATACCATAAAACCAACCATTTTTTACTATTTTTTTAAGAGATAGCGCAAAAAGAAAACAAAAAATCCAGTATAAAAATATTGGGAATACCAACAAGCTGATACCACTAATATATGAAAAAATTTCAGATCAAAAAATATGTTCATTAATTTGTTTAATTTGATTTTTATCTAAGGAAATATGATTATCATCAATTGAACTAAATAAATTCTTAATTATTTGATTATAATTCCAGGCTGAAAATTTTCATTTTAAAAGAAAATTTAACATACTTTTAAGATATTCCTGTGGCAGCTCAGAATAATAATTTGGGCGTTGTTCTATATATCTTTTTAAAAAGTCTAAATCGTGAGAAAGAATAGGAATTAAACGCTCAGATTTGAATAAATTATTATTTATTACCTGGTCATATTTTTCAGTTACTTCCCAATCCGGAGTTGAATCATCTTTCTTATTTAATTTACTATTTTTTTGAAGAAATTCAGCTATTCAATTAATATCTATACTATCTTTGGTTTTTTCTAAATTATTATTAGTATCTCAATTAATAATAATTGGAGTCACATCAAATATATATCTTTTTTTATTAATTAAAATTTCAGTCCAGGCGTGGGCCTCTTTAGAATTTACAAAATTTGGATTATCTGCAAATGAACTATTTTCATAATGATGAAATCCTTGAATTATATATCATTCAAATCATAATTCTTGGGCAAATGCCAAGAAAAGTCTTGCTGATGAATAACATTCAAGTTCTTTTGATTGAAATAAAATATCATAGTATTTTTGTATTGATCATTTTGCTTGAAAGGCAAAAAATTTCTGAAAGTCAGGATTATATCCTTTCGTTTTTATCGCATTTGCAAATCTAAGTAGTGTTTTAATTTTATCATTTTTTTCTTCATTTAATACCTTTTTTATCTGTTCTTTTAATTCAGTAGATAAATATGATTGCTTTGACCAATAATGCTGTTTCATAGAATAAGTTAAAACAGATGATTCCACAGTAAGTTCTTTATCAGTAGGACTTGCAAAATTTACTAATTCAAATCATTTTTCTTCATTTAATATTTTTTTAAGTCAATAGGATATTAATCCTGTTTTATTTCCATAATAGATAAAATTTCAATCATTATCAGAACTTATATTTCATTCTGAAACATAAGTAAGCTTATATCAATATGGGATCAAAAGTGCCGTATATATTCATTTTGTATATTGAAATTTAAATAATAAATCAGGTGTAATTTTGGTTTTAGGAATGGCTATATCAAAATAAGAACCGGGATAAAAACTACCAAGTGTACCATCTGTGGTTGGTAGTTCAATTTTTTCACGAAAATATCAATAAACAATAGGGTTTATCTCAAAAATATTTTCATTAAAATTTCAAGAATTTTGTATGTATTGTTTATAAGTTTCCGGAGCAGATGAAAGAGTGGGCTTAGAAACTGGTTTTTTAATAGATACAGGAAGAATTTGATTATCTTTTTTTAGGCTTACATCTGAATTTGAGCCAGTGTTTATTTTATTGTTTATTACTTTATTTTCTAATTGTATTTCTTGTGTTTCAGATGAATATTCAGTAATTAATAAAGTAGAAAAATTTTTAATTATAAAAATAAATCAGACTATTAGAAATAATGTAATTATGATAATACCAACATTTTTATATACCTTATTTAAAATTTCAATTTCTTTTTTTAATCATAATAACAATCTAAACTGTTCATTTCATAAAAGCCTTTCAGTATAAAAAATACTACCTCAATCAATTTGGAGATCAATGGCATAATCTAAATCAATATTTTTATCTATTTTTAGATTTTCATATAATAAATCAATTAACCATTTTTCTTTTTTAAGAGATTTTAAATAACCAAAAATAGCCTTTTCAAATAATGTCTCAAAAGGAATTTCTACATTAAATTGAATAACAAACTCACTAACCAAAGGTGATAAATCTTTTGGTTCGTGCTTTCCTCATTTAAGAAGTTTTTTGTATATTTTATATAAATCTTTCTTTTGGAGCATTTAGTTGGTGAAATATATTATTATAAATATTTATCTATCTGATCACTTGCTTTTCTTCTTTCTATTTCATCAGCAACAGCCTTAGGAACACATATCTTATTTACTGGATTAAAATATGTAGATAGTGATTTAGCTAATACAAGTGCTACTGGAATACCAACTATTGATATAAATAAAAATGCTATTTGAAAAATAGTTATTATTGCCAAAAATAAACCAAGTGGAAAATAAACAATTCTAACAATAATTCCATATGTTTTCCATAGCTCATTTGAACTAATTTTAATATCTTCTTGATTTATCATTGATTTTGAAAATGGAGTCAATAGAAATTTTGATAATTCAATTAGTCAAAAACCTATTGGTGCTCAAATTACAGTAACTACCAATAGTAATCAAAGTAGAAAAGTAAATAATGCTGATAAAAAACCAAAAAATGGAAAATGCCATAATATATTTCATAAAGTTCTCATAAATATAAAGTTTAAAAAAATAAAAAGCTACTTATTTTTGCTAAAATATAATCAAAAAGACTCATCGTTCTCTTTTAATTTTTTAGCCAAATTTATTCAAAGATACCTCCAATGCCAGGGTTCTTCATTATATCAATCTATATCTATTCACTTCTGGTATGTATTATGAAATCAATATTTATAAGCATTTTCTTGTAACCAATCATAATATTTTTTGTATTGCTTATTATTCAAAAAACTTTTAGAATCAGATGTTTCAAAAATATCTATTGCTAATCAGGTTTGATGTTCGCTATATCAAGCTTTTGCACAAAATTTATCCCTTATACAGGAAGTTTTATTAGATTCTATTCATTTCTGATAATTATAATCCCTATATGCACTTACCACGGCAATTTGAGTTTTAAAATTATCATAAAAAGCATTGGCCATATTTTCTAGGTTTTCTAAGGCAATTTTTCTTAATTTAGAATTGGATTTCTGATTTATTAAATGTTCTCATTTTAATGTAATTAAATCTTCTGGCTCATACTGTAAATCATTAAAATGAATAGTATTGCTTATATATTTAGTTATCGATAAATCAGTAAAAAAATCATATTCAGGCTTTTTAATATCTCTAATTTTATTAGTTTCTATAATAGTTTGTTTGGCTATTTTTGGTTGTAATTTTGAGTTAATACTATTTTTTCAAGTATTTGAATTTATATTGCCTTGGATTTTTTTATTTTGATTATTTTCAGTGTTATCACTTTTATTTAGTTGATTTAAAATAGTAAAAACACTAATTAAAAACAAAGATAATCATATAAGAATAATCCATTTTTTTAGATATCTTCATTTCCTATTCCCTATATTTTGCATTTAAATTATTATTTAATTTCTGATCAACCATACCAGTCAATTTTAAATTGATTATTATCTCTTGTAAGCTGAGATTCTGTAAGAAATTTTCTTTTAATTCAATTATTGTAATATATCGAAACAATATATTTATAATTCAAATCTTTTGGTCATTTTGTAAAATTATCTATTTCTATATTTGAAACATCTTTATAATCATAGGAAAAACTACTCAACGATCTTAATATCGTTTTAGGATTTTTTACTATTTTATCATTTATAAGATTCCGAGTATAGTTGTTATAAGCCTTTCAAAAATTATCATTTGCTATGTCGGAATAGTGACTCCTTAAAAATTCTTCTGCTAATTTATCTTCATCTTGTGAATTTATTCTATTGTCAGATTTTTCGGAAATATCCTGATTTTCAGGATTAGTAATTAAATAATCATAATAAAATCTAAATATTCACGGTTGGTTATTAATCAAATCTTCTTTCTTTATTATTTCAATATTTTTATTACTTAATGCATTATCATCTAATGAAATAGGATTACCTAGTCAATCTGCTATTTTTTTAGAATATTCTCATTCATAGTATAAACGTCAATCCTTATAATGAATATTAATATTATCAATATTACGTACATTAAGATAAATTCAATAATAATCATTTAATTTTATTTTATTTTTAAATTCTTCAAGTAATGAGACTTTTTTCTGTGTAGAAAAATCATAAAAAAATATATCTTCTCATCCTGCATCAGTATTACATATTCACGCAGAACCTCAATACAATCAAAATGTTTTATAATTGCCCATTATAACATATGCAATAGCTTTTGTTATGCCTGCATTATCAAAATTTGAGCATACTGTTTTACCTAGATCATCTCAAATTGAATAGTTTCAATCATTAGTTATTTTAATATTTTCTCATTTATTATTCACAAAAACAACATTATATTTTTCAGTTTTCAACTCTCATAAAGATTCTCACGAATCAGAAGATTTTTGAGTATCTATTGAATTATTAGATTTATCTGAACTATTTTCTTTATTGGAAGAATTATTTAATATTTCTGTTGAGTTATTAGATTTATAAAAATAAAATCCTCAAAAGGCAATAGCTAAAATTATTATAGATATTAAAATATATAAAATAAGAGAATTATTTATAGGTTGTTTTTGTCTTTTACTAATAAAAACTTTATCCGTATCTATAATTTCTTCTTTTTCTTTTAATATATCCTTTTTTCTTGCAGAAACTTCATCAATTTCCTTATTGTTTTTTTGATTTTCATTACTTTGAAAAAACCTATCTTCAATACTACTCATAGTTTTTAAAGATTAAAAATTAAATACTAATTTGTTTTACTTTATTTTGAGAATCTTTAATGGCTATGTATATATCATAAGCAAGTTTCTCATCAACTTTTACTCCTTCTATTACAGAAGAACTAAATCTTATAACCATACTTGTTGTAGCTTTTGTAAATATAGTTACAACTGTTTCTTTTTTTATATAAAACATATAAAAAAGAAATCAAGATACTCCTAATAATATTACTCCTATAAATGCTGTATATCATCAAGAAATAATAGTATTTAAGGAAAGTACAAAAAGTATTATTCATAATACTAGATATTTGATTGGTGAGTTGTATCAAACTATAACATCTCAAATATCAGTTGATTGAATATTTCTTTTAAAATTATTAAATCTAGTTTCTCATCTTATATCTAAATCCTGATTAGAAAAAAGAAAACTGTATTTATTAGAAAATCATATTTTAGTCAAAAGAAATCCTATAATTCAGGCCTTTCTTGCTTTAAAATATAAATATACACCATCTTTATCCTTTTCTAAAAAATCAACTTTTGTTAAAACAATATTGTAAGATTGTTCCTTTTTAAAGATTGACTTGATTATTTTTATAAAAACAAAAATAATTATTAACCAAAGAATTATACTCCAAAATCAAGAGCCAATAATATCAAGCATACTCGATGAATTTGAATATGGAGAATAACCATAAGGAGATCCAAAACTTATAGCTGCAAATGTTTGTGTAAATGAAGCTAATAAAAATGTTATTATAAACATTAATAAACTAAAAAATTTTTTCATAAAAAGTTAAATTAAAAAAATAAAAAGCCCTCGATTGATTTGAAGACTTTATGATTGTTATTTTATTGCTAAAAAAACCATAAGGAAGCCATAATCACTTATTATGTAGTTTTTTGCCAACACACATTTTACTTTCCAATTTAATCAATTGGGAGCGTGGTGATTACGACTCCCATTCTGGTCATTGATTAAATTTTAGGCAATAAATACCTTAAAGAGCAAAATGATTTTGTGTTGGCAATCTCAAGTGTATTTAAAAAACCCGAAAGTCAAATTTTTTTTCTGTTTATTACCAGGAAAAACCTATATTTTCTTAAACTGTACGAATTTTCCAGTTGTAATGAAAGAAAAAAGAAAATATTAACAATTCAAATACATTAATTTATCTCAAAACATAAAAAGAATTAAAGATGATACTTTTTAAAAACTTATCATAAAAAGACAAGATAGAATTTTCAATCTCCAACTTGCTTTGTATGACTTAAAAGTTTTTTTATTTATATCACTTTAATTTCTTACTTTTATATTATGAGACAATTATTATGTAGTATTTTAGAATGTTGATATTTAGATATTTCTTTCTTTGAAAGTCTTATAGCTGAATTTAATATTGATTTAGATTATGATGAAATAATTCAGGAATTTTGAAAAACGAATATAAACATATTCATCTATGAAGCATATGAACAAGTGAAAAATATGTTTATAGAACAGAATTTCGAAGAAATTCAAAAAATTACTGAAAAAGATGCTTATGAAGTAGATTATGAAATCTTCCTGAATTATTGCGATAGCCATTTATGGTTTAATAATCAAGAAGTTGAGGCATTATTTCAGAAATGGAGAGATGAAATAAAGAGTTAGCTCATCTTTTATATTTTTCAGATAGTCATTTATATAATTTTTATGAAAAGTGAAAATAATCACTTTTCATATTTATTTTTTAATTAATTTTCTATGAAAAATATTACATATGAGGTCTTTCCTAGAAGTATAAATGATATTTCTTTTATACTAACATCCATTAAAAATGAATTAAATGGATTAATAAGTATTAATTGTGAATATAGCTTTAAATTTGTTTTTTTTAGGAACAAAAGTTGAATATATTTGAAACAATATATTTCATCAAATTCTGATACTTGAATTTTATTTTTACTTAATTTTTACGAAAAGCTATATTCTTGAAATATTGCCTTTAAAAGAGTAAAAGAGAATCTCAAATTTTCTATTTCACCAAAACATTATTATTCTGTTTGATTAGAAAACAATCACGTTTTTCAAATAAAAAAACCTGGTGAAATAGGTCTTAATACTTTTTCTAGTTCAGCTTGATTAATTGAGAATATTCTCAATGAAAGTGCTTTAATACTTAATCAGTGAGAATTTATTCAATTTGAATTTATTATTACTCCAAATAGTTATGATCAATTTTCCAAAGCATTTCTTTATACTGTAAAAGAAATTTGAAAATCTGAGGAATACAAAGAAGAATTAAGATGAAGTTTTACAGATAAATTAGGTTTTTTCTTATTTGATTTTAATATTTCACATAATTTAGAAAATGAAAAAAACTTTTGAAATATTTTATATAAAAATCTTAGATTATACGATAGTAACTGGAATAATTACAATTATAAATATTCAAACAAGAATTATCCAAAATTAGCTAAGAGATACAGAAAATGACAAATTGATATGTTTTTGGCTCACGGACTAGTTTCTTTAATATCTGAAAATAATAGATATATCCAAAAATTACCTTCAACTATTATTCCAATAAGCCCAATTTTGGCTTTAAATAATGGAACTGGGAAAAATAAATGAGAATATAAAACATTTATATGAAAATGATTTAAAGATTTAAGACTCAATAATCAGGAATATTTATCTTTTGATAAAAATTTTGCTAAAAATAATCATTCAATAATCATTTGAGGAACTTGATCTTGAAAAAGTTATACTACAAGTCAAGTAATAGGATTTGATATTATTAAATCTATCACAAATGATAGAATAAATTTTGAAAAATTTGGAAGTCCTAGAAGTCAGTTTATATTTATTGATCCCCATTTTAGCCTTGCTTTAAATATTTATAAAATACTAGAAATATTTAATAAAGATAAAAACTATAAATATAATTCGGAATTTCAGGTAATAGAATATCAGAAAGAATATGATGATAAAGATATAATAAATCATTATTTACCAATTAAAAAGATAAAACTTACCTTTAATCCTTTATTTTGAGACAATCTTAATATTTCTGATTTGTCAGTATTTCTAAATGAAATAAATAAAATGACTTCTGCTTGTTTAGATGGAATAAGGGCTACGCACTCCAAAGCTTCATTTTGACCTCAAAACTCAGATATTCTTTCTACTATTATTAGACTTTTTATCATTTTTAACGCGTTAAGAAATGAGGCAAACAAAAAGTCTAATAATAAAGCAGAAAATTATAAAAGAATATTAAATTTAGGTGATATTCATAGCTTATTAGAAGAATTAGAAATTAATAAAAGTCTTCCGGATTGGCTCAGAGAAGATTTTAAAAATTCTATAAATTGTAATATATGAGAAATTGAAAATATTGTAAAAAGTCTTAAAAGAAAGATAGATTATTATTTAGAACAATTAAAGAAGAATACTGGATATTTATCAAGTTCTATCAATAAAGTTGCTGTCTATTGAATGGAATTAAAAGAAACTTTCTGAAATTGAACACTTCATACAAATTATTCTCTTAATCTAACAGATTTTTTTATTAAAAAAGATTATAATAAAACAAATATTCATTTCTTTAATTTATGAGAATTTTCTATAAATGAAAAAAATATAGTAGCTGGTTTTATTCTCTCATATATGTATCATTATTGAACCACTAGAAATCACATAGATAAAAAAGATTTAATTCAAACATCAATAATAATAGATGAGGCTTCGGCGATATTAAACGGAGAATATATTTTAGAAATAATTGCTTCCAGTCTAGCAGAAATTAGAAAATATGGATTTTCACTTAATTTTCTTTTTCAAAGTATAGATCAAAAGGCTTTTGCTCTAATATATCCTAATATCTGATATATGTTCGTATTTTCGGTAGATTACAGACAAGCAGAAGTTATTTTAGATGATCTGAATTCCTGATGTTCCGGAAAAATTATACAACCAAATGATATAATTAATAATCAAAGATGACGATTTTATGCATTTTTCAAATTTGTAAATGGTTGAAATTCAACACTTCTTATTGAATGATTTTGAATGAATGAAAATGAAATTAAATATCTTATTTCTTAATCAAAATAATTATGAAAAATTCTATTTATAAAAATATTCTAATAACTGAAAGGGATGTAAATATTTTAAAGCTTCTATCAAAACTCAAAATCTGAGAAAGTGACTTAATTAGAGATTTACTTAGCCCCGAGACAAGTCAAAACACGTTTACAAAGAGATTAAAAAAATTGGAAGATAAATGATTTATACAATCAATTAATCAGGATCAAAGATGAAGAACTCAAAATAAACTTTATCAACTCAACACGAAGCAGAAAAGGACTGATATTGAGACAATTATAGGGAATGAAATACTCTGATGAACTGTGAATATGAGTTATAGTAATTATTATCATTCACTTTATATTGGTTATTTTTTAAAATTTCTAATCTGAAAAATAAAAAGTAAAAATATGAATTATGCCTTTATAATTGATAATTTTATTTCACAATTTGAATTTCAGAAATGGACAACTACAAGAAAGAAAAATAATTGAGATACTGTCATAATACCTGATTGATTGTTAAAAATTTGAGATAAAGTTTGGCGAATAGAAGTTGAAAGATTGAATTCTGCAAAAGAATTTAAAAATAAGATAAAAAAATATAAAGATCAATATTTTTATTTGGAAAAAGATAAGTTTTGTCCATTTTTTGAGAAAAATACAAAACATTCTCTCCTTATAATGGCTCCTGATATGAAAATATTACCATATAGAGATATATTAGATAATGAAGAAATAGAAGAATATTATGAATTAAAATTAATTAATGAAGATATAATTTTAAAACATTCTTAATAATACTTACCCTTTCACATAACCTTACTTACTTTTAAAAACCTCATCTTCCATTCACTCTATAATCCTATTGCCACCATATACCCCTCGAAAGAAAATTTCGCGGGGTATATGGTGGCTCTAACGGCAGTATAGATAGTGAGGAAGATGCATTGGTGAGGTAAGATGGAGTAGAATATATAGTAAGAATGATGGAATAATAGATATTGGATTGGTTAGGTTGGTAATGATATGGGTTGGGTGGTAAAGGGTTAGGTTAGGTAGAGGTTAGAGTTTGATGTAAAAGAAAATTAGAAAAATAGTTGAAGTATTGTAAGTTTGAATATAATAAAAAAGGATGAAAGTTATTGTATTTATTTTTTAATAGTAGTTGTATGTCTGAAATTATTGGTATGTCAGGAATTATTGAATGATTAAAAAGATATGATATTGAACTTTGAATGGTTGAGTGAAAAAATAAAACACCATTGATAAATACTATTACAGAGGCAGTTAAATATTTTGAAAAAAGATGAGGTAAAGTATTTAATGAAGTTATTATAGGAAATAATATCAGCTGGTTTCAAGTTTTTTATATTTGAATTTTGATTTTTTCAAAAGGTAAAATTGATAATGAACTACCAAAAAATATTCGTTCAATGATTATAAACTGAATTATAAATGATAAATGATGACTTAAATACAATTGAACATTGTATAAATTTTCAGAAGATCAATCAGATATATCATTTAAAGAAATTGCCAATACATTATTTGGAAAGGATTTTTCTGATTATTTAAAATCATTAATAAGAATTTGAAGCCATTCCATAGTTGCTTTTAAATTAAATATATATTTATCAAAGCTTAATTCAGGAGAAATTATTGATATCTGAAAAGTTCTTTATGAATTAATGAAAACGTTTCAGGAAATAGAAGAAAATAATAAATGAAAGTGATATACTGAATAAAATTAAAGAATAAATTATTTTTTGAAAATAAATTATTAAGGCTATTTATTACATAATAAAATATATAAAATGGATAAATGAGAAGTAGAATACGTTATATATTGTAGAAAATCAACTGATGAAAGCTCTGATAACCAAAAACAATCAATCCCTGACCAAATAAAAACTTGTATTGATTATGCGAAAAGAGAATGATTAAAAATAAAAGAAAAACCAAAAGATTTTTCTTTATTTGAAAATGAAAATGAATTAGAAAAAGAAAATAATGAAAGTGAGCTATTGAATAGAAAAATATTTTTAGATACTAGAAATCTTTTTATTGTCAAAGAACAAGAAACTTGAAAAGTGCCTTGAAAAAGACTAAAATGGAATAATCTAATCAAAAAAATTAAAAAATGAGAGATTAAATGATTACTTAGCTATTCACCTGATAGACAAGCAAGAAATATGCTTGAATGATGAGAACTTATAAATTGTGTAGATGAGGATTTAGTAACTCTTAAATATGCAAATTTTCACTTTGAGAACAATGCAAGTTGAAAAATGATGTTAGGTATATGGTTTGTTTTTTCAAAGCAGTATAGTGATAAATTAAGTGAAGATGTAAGTAGATGAAATAAAAGCAAAGTTGAACAATGAAAAGCAATATGAAATTATAAGGCTTGATATTTTATCAATAATGAATGATTTCACGAGCCACATCCTGAATATTTTTCTCTTATTAAAGAGGCTTTTAAAATGAAACTAGATTGAGAAAAAGAAAGTAAAATAAAAGATTACTTAAATGCTAATAGTTTTTGAAGAGAATTTAAAAAAGATTGAAGAAAATCAGAAATGTCAAAAACTCTATTAAATAAAATATTTAGAGATGAGTTTTACTATGGGATGTTTATAAATTGAGATGCTATATCAAATTTAAGAGAAATGAACAAATATTATAAACCCATAATAACCGAAGAACAGTTTCAAATATTAAAAGATAGATATAATAATAATCCTGTTGTTAAAACAAAATCAGAAAACAAAGATATTTACGATGATATAAGGGTTTTTGATAATGATTTTATTATATGTGATAGTACCTCCTGACTTACCTTTTCTTTACCAAGCAAGAATCAAAGATTTGAGCCAAAAATAGAGGAAGCAAATAAAAAATGAATTAAATTAGAATTAAAAGATTTAGTAGAATCACATCAAATCAAATATAGATGTTCAAAAAAGAAATCAGAATATTACTGATTAACTTTTACACAAGAAGATATTGATAAGGAAATAATCAAAGTTTTAAATAATTTTAATGTTTGAGAAAAAGATTTTAAAGAATATATCAATTTTACTAATACCAGACTTAAAGATATTATAATAACAACAAAAGAGAAACAGGCTTCTATAAATCTTGAAATTTGAAGATTAAAAAATAAAAAAGAATGATATATTAAAAATAATATGAGTATTAAAAAAGATGAAGATGAAACTTTAATATATGAGAAATCAAAAAAAGATTTTGATAAGAAAATAGAGTTTTTAAGAAAACAAGTTAAAGATTTGGATGATTGAGAGAGAAATGAAATAGTAGAATTGGAAGTATTCATTGATATGCTTAACAATGCAAAAAACTACTATAAAAAAGCCTCATATGTTCAAAAAAGAAAAATTGTTAAAATCTTGTTTTTGAACATAAAAATTAACACTAAAAAAGAGCTTGTTATTCAGATAAAACCCGAACTCCAAACTCTATTTAATTCTACTTGGTGGACCGAGCGGGATTTGAACCCGCGACCATCGCCTTAAGAGGGCGCTGCTCTACCAACTGAGCTATCAATCCATGGGAATTTTTGGTTGCTATTTTTTATAGCAGTGAGAGTTTATTTAATTTTTTTTAAAAATCAATTTTATATTAGAAGATTTTTTCATATAATAAAAATATTAGTATTAAATAACCACTTATGAATAAGAAAATTTATATTAGTTTATTGCTATTTATTGCCATAATTGCGGGATATTTTTATTTTAAAACAAAGATGACCTTCGCTTTTTTAAATCCAATTTATCTAGATAAGACAATGATTGTAGTTTCTGTAATTTTAGTTACTTATATAGTAACTAAAATTATTGATATATTTTTAAGAAAATTTCTACTTAAAACATTTAACAATGCGAATTTTACTAAAAGAGTTTTTCCTGTTTTTCACAAAATTCTAAATATTTTAATTTGGATTATTTGAATTTTAGTTTGACTTTGATTTCTTGGGTATAATCCAATTGCAATAGTGACTTGAGCTTGAGTTTGATGAGTATTAATCGCTATTGCAGGTAAGGAAACTATTTCAAATTTCGTCGGAAGTATAATTTTGGTTTTTAATAAAAATTTCAAAATTGGAGACAGAATTAGAATTATTATGAAAAAAACTTATGAGTGAACTGTTGAGGAAATTACGCTTAGCTATACCAAACTTATAGATTCTTCTGGAAATGTAATCTATATTCCAAATAAAAATATACTGCTTGAAACTATAGAAAATCTTTCTCAATCAAAATTTAATAAAATTGAAATAAATCTGAGCTTACCGCTTGTTAATGAGAAAACTAAAATAGATAATTTCATAGAAAAACTAGAAAAAAACCTTAAGAAAAATAAATTAATCAGTAGTTTTAATATAAATTTTTCAATTGAAATTACTTGATTTTTGATTTGATTTGAGATTTTTGCAGACTCTAAAGACAATAAATTGAAAAATGAGATAATTCTTGAAATCAAAAATGAGCTAGAAAAACAAAAATTAATTTCATCACAGAATTAAATTTGCAAAGATTTTTAATTTTTTTGCAATTTTTCTATTGATTTTATCATATATTCTACCTCTTTTTGCGAAATTGGGATTGCAAAACCAAGTCAATTAGCTCCGGCTGCAATTGCTGTATTTATTCAAATAACTTCACCCGCTAAATTTACAAGAGGTCATCCACTATTTCCAGGATTTATAGCTGCATCAATTTGGATTAATCCTGATAATTGCTCGGAATTTCATCACATTTGATCTCATGCTTGTATAGTTCTACCAAGCCCTGATACCATTCCAAATGTTGTAGTATTTTGGAATTCAGCGAGCGCATTTCAAATAGCAATTATAAAATCTCAAACTTCAATAGATTTTGTATCATTAATAAGCGAGACTGGATTATCTATTATTACTTCTTTAGAGCCTTTATATGCCTTTAGGATAGCCAAGTCATTGCTTGGATCTAGGGCTACTATCCTTCATTCAAACTCCGTATTATTTGAAGTAATTATCGTATAACTAGCATTTGGATCGGATACTACGTGTTTATTTGTAAGAATAAGTCAATTTTTTGTTACAAAAAAACCACTTCATCATCCAACTTTTTGCTTCACAGTTCCAGATGGCTCGTAAAAAAATCAATATGGGTCAGATCTATAAGTTTGTACATCTTTAGATATTACAATATTTACTACAGATGGATTTAATTTTTTTACAATTTCTTTTACATTTCCTTGTAAATCAGATAAATTTACAATTTTTTTTGGCTCATTATTTTGTAAATTTTGAGGACTTACAATATCTACAGTTTTTTGACTAGTTTTTTCATTTAAATAATTAAAAACCAAAAAGCTTCAAAAAATAGAAACCAAAAATGAAAACAACACAGTCAAAACAAAAAAATTTTTATTAGTATTCATAAAAAAATAAGGTTAATTATAAATAATAGATTTCTCGACAAGCTCGAAATGACAGGCAGAGGAGTTTTCTATTCTTCAATAATTCTAATTTTCTCAATTAATTTACATTTTTTATCTTCAATTTCAACATAAACTCAATTAAGGCATCCAGCTCATAAGTCTTGTTCTGGTCTTGCACTGAAAATATTTAATCAAGAAATAAATCTAGGAAGTCTCGTCTCAAAAGTCTGGCCAAGTGAGCTATGAAGCGGTCCAACCATTCAAATGTCAGATATCATTCAGGTTCAAGATTTTAAAATATGTTCATCGTTTGTCTGGACGTGTGTATGAGTACCGTAAATAAATGACACTCTAGAGCTTAAAAACTCAGACATCGCGTAAATCTCAGCTGTTGTTTCTCTGTGATAATCCACGATAATTGCATCAAAATCCATCTTTTTAGATTTAAAATCTTCTAACATTTCATCAATTTTTATAAATGGATTAGAGGATTGTGCTCATATAAAAGCATTCCCTAAAAGATTTATTACAAGAAGGCGTTGTCAGTTTTTCTCAATTATTTTAAATCCAGAACCAGGAACTTTGTAAAATCTTGACTCATAGAAATTAGCCGGAACTATTTGGATAGATTCAGGATTTATAAGATAATCATTAATTTCTTTTAAATGATTAAAAACATGATCTCCGGCTGTCAGACAATCAAATCAAAGCTCTTTCATTTCTAGAATATGTTTAAGATTTGGTCACTTTCCACTTGTCATATTCTCACTATTCCCTATCAAAAAATCTGGGCCATATTTTTCCTTTAAGCTCGGCAAGAACTTCTTAACAAGTCGTCTTCCATTTCTTCAATATATGTCTCAAAAAATTAATAATTTCATAAAATTGAGTGTTTTAATAATAGGTAGTAGATTGTATTATATAAAATTTTTATTTTTTTCAATCTAAAATTTTTCTAATTTCCTCAAAAACCTCATCTATACTTTTTGATGCATCTATTTTATAGACTTTTCTTCACTCTTGAGCCCAGAGAGCGAGAAGTGGTAGAGTATTTTGATAGAAAATATCAACACGTTTTGATACAGCTTCGGGAGTATCATCAGATCTTGTAATTAATTTATTTCAAGTTTTTGGATTAATATCTCATGTAAAATCAGAACTAAAACTCTCTCAAGTAATTGGATCAATTCTTCTTCCGGCAAGCCTTGCAATCGCATCAGACTTTTGTAAATCGAGAAAAATAACAATATAATCTTTTATAATTTCATCAAATAAATCTTTCTGCTCAATATTTCTAGGAATTCCGTCAAACAAAATATTAACTCACCTATGAGTTTCCTTATAATGAGACAATATTTTTGCTATCATATCTTGCGGAACCAATTTTCACAAATTTATATGTTCGCGAACATCCTGAGATAATTCATGACCAATCTCACAAAAATTACGAAGTTTTTGTCACATTTCAAAGAAACTATAAGAAAAATTGTCCACAATTTTTCTAGCCTGCGTTCATTTTCCACTTCACTGAATTCCAACTAGTATTATATCCATAGATTTATTTTATTTTAAATTGGTTCGGGATGAGGGATTTACCCAAGTGCATAAACCTCGAATCCTTAATTTTGGTTCGGGATGAGGGATTCGAACCCCCGATAGCGGATTCAGAGTCCACGGCCTTACCGCTTGGCTAATCCCGAGTAAAAATGTGCTCTCATAATATGAAATTATACAAAATTGCAAATTTCATTTTGACTTTTAAATAAGTTTGATACAATAGTTAAAATAAAAAATTAATTTGATTTCTATGATTTTTGTAAAAATATTTTATGGGATTCTGCTATTTGCAACTGGTTTGGTTATTATAAAATACAGGAAAATAGTATATGAATGGACTGGAAAATTTGCTTGGGCAGAGAGATATTTATGAAGCGGAGGAACAGTTATTGTTCTTACTTTAATCGGACTTTTACTAATGTTTCTCGGGGTTACATTCCCATTTTGAATGTATGAAACACTGACAAAACCTACTAATATTGAGCAAACGAATAACTCAGAAATTCCAAGACAAAATTAATTTAATACAATGTAGATTCCCACCTTCGTGGGAATGACAGAGTAGATATAACATTTTATTTATTTAAAATAACTAAATTATGAAAACATTTAAAAAAATTGCCATATCTTTATTTACAGCCATTATCTTGGTGGTAAATATAAATTTATTAGAAGCAAAAAAAATAGATAATTATTTGGATAAAAGCAATTATAGTGAAGCTCAATTACAAAATACTCTGACTGTAAAGGGATTATTTATACTTTATTATAATATAATTTGAGATGGAATTCCAGAAACTTACAAATTTATAGAATTAAAATATAAAAATATAGACAAAAGCTCATTAATTTATGATGCACTACAAAAATGAGTTTATCTTGATTTAATCAAGAATAAAGAAGGTGATTTATGACTTAATAAAAGGGCTACAGAAGAATTTTTTAATAAAATGATATGAAAGAATTTCTGACAAGAATTTGAAGCTGATTCAAAAAAAGAATTAACACTTGAGAAGTTCATAAATGTAATGCAAGAAATTAGAGATTTAACAGAAAAAGAAAATGAAGAGGCTATTAAAGAAGTTGAGAGTAAGTCTTTATCAATACAAAATACCTCAAGTTTCCCTATTTTAAATGATGTATATGTTAAATTAAAATTAAATCACTATGATAGTGATAATTTCACAGACAATGAGTTAATAAGATGAGCAATAAAATGAATGGCGGACTCGACCTGAGACAAATACACAACTTATTTCCCACCTACAGAAGCTAAAAATTTTTCAGATGAACTAAATTGAAGCTTTGAATGAATATGAATTCAAGTTGAAATGGAAACAGCTTGAGTACTTAATATTATCGCTCCATTACCAGAAACTCCAGCAGAGAAAGCTTGACTTAAGGCTTGAGATAGAATTATAAAAATAGATACACTAGAAATAACTGATAAAATAAATCTACAAGATGCTATAAATAAAATTAAATGACCAAGTTGAACAGATGTTACCCTTACTATTCTAAGAGATTCTAGAACACTAGAAATAAAAGTAACAAGAAGTAAAATAGTTGTAAACTATGTGCAATACAAGAGATTTGATAATTGAGATAATTATATTCGTATAACTATTTTTGGAGCTGGAGTTTATAGTTCATTTAAAAAAGCAGTTGATGATATTGCAAAAAATAATCCAAATGGAAAAACTATAATAGATCTTAGAAATAATCCAGGGTGAAGTCTTGATGAAGTATCTAGTATGCTTAATTTCTTCGTACCAAAAGATAAAAGTACCGTAAATATAAAATACAAAAAATATTCAACAGATCTGTATTCGCTTGGTTCTACATATAATTTCTTAGATAAAAATGTGGTAATTTTAATAAATAAATGAAGTGCTTCAGCATCAGAAATAATGGCAGTTACAATTAAGGATTATTTAAATAAAGTAAAAATAATTTGAGAAAAATCTTATGGGAAATGATCTGTTCAATCTCTTGATGATTATGTGGATTGATCTAGTTTTAAATATACAATTGCAAAATGGTTTAGCTGAAAAACAAAAACTGGAATAGATTGAGTATGAATTAGTCCGGATATTGAGATAAAACTTGATGAGACACAATTTAAATACTGAAATGATAATCAATTAGATTACGCTAAAAATTATAGATTTTAATAGTAGAAATTAGCTTATTTAAGAGATTCCCGCCTTCGCGGGAATGACAGAGAGTGGATACTCAAAATAAAAAACTTTTGACAAGAGTAATTTATTTTATAAAGTCTTAAAAATATCTTATAAAAAATAAAATGAAAAATTTAGTAATAGTAGAGTCTCCAGCAAAATGAAAAACCATAGAAAAATTTCTATGAAAAGACTTTGTAGTAAAGGCATCATTTGGGCATATTAGAGATTTACCAAAAAAAGAACTTGGAATTGATATAGAAAATAATTTCAAGCCAACTTATGTCATAAGTGATGATAAGAAAAAAAATGTTAATGAGCTAAAAAAACTAGTAAAAGAATCAGAAAAAGTATGGATAGCAACGGATGAGGACCGCGAATGAGAAGCAATCGGTTGGCA
The DNA here is from genome assembly GCA_964555845.1 of uncultured Candidatus Peribacteria bacterium. GTDB lineage: Bacteria > Patescibacteriota > Gracilibacteria > BD1-5 > UBA2023 > JALNXF01. The sequence continues at coordinate 28,236 of CAZKUA010000001.1, forward strand.
TCTTTGTGAGGCGCTTGGACTTGACTCTAAGACTGTAAATAGAATAGTTTTTCACGAAATTACAAAAACTGCAATTGATGAAGCTATAAAAAATCCGCGTCATATTGATATTAATTTAGTAAATGCTCAACAATCTCGTAGATTACTTGATAGACTTGTATGATTTAAGGTAAGTCCAGTTTTATGGAAAAAAATCAGAAAATGATTATCAGCCTGAAGAGTGCAATCAGTTGCTGTAAGATTGGTGGTTGAAAGAGAAAGAGAAATACAAAATTTTAAACCGGAAGAAAGCTGGAAATTAAAAGTAAAACTAACCGCAAAATGAATTAATTTTGTAGCTGAACTATTTAAGATTTCAGAGAAAAGTAAAAAGATAAAAGACCGCGACGATATAATTAAGATTATATCTACACTTTGAATAGACATAAATAAATTAGAAGAAAAGAAGGATAAAAAATGAAATTTTTATTTTGAAATTCCACTACAATCTGATTTTGAGGTTATTTCTCAAGACAAAAAAGATTCGCAAAGAAGCCCAGGAGCTCCATTTACAACTTCAACTCTACAACAAGAAGCTTCAAGAAAATTATGATTTTCTGTAGCTCAAACAATGAGTGTTGCTCAAAATCTTTATCAGAATTGATTTATTACTTATATGAGAACTGATAGTGTGAATTTGTCAGACCTCGCGATTCAAGCAAGCAAGAAATTTATAGAGGAAAATTTCTGAAAAGAATATGCGCTTGCCTCTGGTAGAAAATTTAAAAATAAACAAGCGAACGCTCAAGAGGCACATGAGGCGATTAGACCGAGTTACATCGAAAAAACTCCAGAAAATGTATGATTAGATTGAAATGATATAAGACTTTATAAATTAATCTGGGAGCGCACAATTGCATCTCAGATGAAGGAAGCTCTAATTGAGACTACGACTTATATTTTCTCGCCAGATATAGCATCTAATCAAGAATGGATTACAAAATGAGAAGTAATAAAATTTCCTGGTTTTATGAAATTATATATTGAATGAACTGATGACGAAACTGAAGAAAGTGAAACAATGAATTTACCTATTTTAAAAGTTTGAGAAAAAGCAGAATCATCTCATCTTGTTGCCAATCAAGTATTTACTAGACCACCATCAAGATATACAGAAGCAGCTCTAGTTAAAAAATTGGAGAGTGAGTGAATATGAAGACCATCAACTTATGCTCCGACTATTTCGACGATTGTAGATAGATGATATGTTGAAAAAATTGAGAAAAAACTTGCTCCAACAGAAATTGCATTTATTGTAAATGACTTTTTGATGGAATATTTTAAGAAAATGATGGATTATAAGTTTACAGCAAAAATTGAGGAAGAATTGGATACTATAGCGACCTGATGAATAGAATGGATAAAAATGCTTGAGTTATTTTATACAGATTTTAAAAAAGATTTATTAAATTCTGATGAAAATGCAGAAAAAGTAAGAGAATTAACCTGAAAAAAATGTCCTGAATGTAAGGAATGAGATTTACTTTTTAAATATTCAAAAAATTGAAAATTTATAGGATGTTCCAGATATCCAGAATGTAAATATTTAGAAAATATTACTGATCCACAAAAGGAAGAAATGCTTGGAAGTCTAAAAGAAAAATATGAGTGAAAACCGTGTGAAGCCGGATGAACAATTGTTGTTAAAACCTGAAGATTTTGACCATTTCTAGCAAGTTCTCTTTATCCAGAAGTGAAATGGATTGGTAAAATTCCAAATGAAAAAAATATTGAATTAGAGGAGAAATTCTGATGAGATATTTGTGAAAAATGTGGAACTGGAATTATGCATGTAAAATCATCAAGAAGATGACCATTTCTGGCATGTTCTGCCTACCCAGAATGCAAAAATGCAAAGAACTTACCAAAAGAAAAAGAAGTCTAGTGCCTGTCATTTCGAGCATAGTATACCCGCTTCTGTCATTTCGAGCTCGTCGAGAAATCCATTTACTTATAAAATACTAATTTTTATATGAAAGAATATAGTTTTATTATATGAGATAACAGATATACAGTCAAAGATGAGGATGAATTGGCTCTAATTTTTGAGCTACTTTCTTGAAATGATGAAATATCTGGAATGACTCACTGGAATGTAATAATGGAACTTGATGAGAACTTGTTAAATATTATAAAAACTTATAAATGACTGATAAAATCTCTCAAATTATTAAATGAGAGAAATTCATTTTTATTGCTTGTAAATATATGAGATTCTCTAATTAAAATAATACAAAATTCAGAACAATTATGAGAAATATTAGCTCGTATTTCAGAAGAAGAAAATAAAATTAGAATTATAAAACAATTAAGACAAACTTGATTAAAAAAATTAATTCTAGAGCCTAGAGATTTATCAAATGTATTAGAATGGCTATATGGTGCATCAGAAATTGAATTACTAAATATAACATGTTTTGATCATGTAAAAAACTTCTTCAATTATCCAAAAGAAATTTATGATGTGCTTCATTATTTGAACAATGAAAATAAGGATATTTTAATAAATTCTATTTGATTAAAAACAATTTTAGAAAAAATCAAAAATCGGAAAGATTTGCTTCTAATTCTAAAATGAGTATCAATGGATAAAGCAGCTGAACTGTTATCTTTTTTTTCAAAACAAGAAATAAAAGATTTATTTACAAATAATAATGAGTTTGTTTATTTTCTGTCAAAATTATCAGATAGAAAAGAAGACTTATTCTTAAGATATTTATGAATTAAAAAATAAAAAAATATAATTTATAATTTCATAATTTTATGCCAACTAAATTAATAACAGAAAATAAAATAAGTATAGAACTAAAAAGACTCGAAAAAAAAGAGGGATTTCTTAGTAAAACAGAAGATCTAGAGAAAATAAAATGATGTAAACATAAAATGATTGATTCTCATGTTCATATTATAAATTTTATGCAAGAAACAGAATGACTTGAGAAATTATTGTATTATATGAATAAGACAAATATAAAATCAAGCGTGGTTTTTTGAATGCCTGTGAAAAAAAATTGGTGAGAACACGAGAAAAAACAACCTGAATATTATCTTGATGATGATAATGAATGTTATTATTACTCATTTACAGATGGAATAGTGGCAGAAGAATACAATAAATTATCTCAAAAAAATAAAGAAAGGTTTTATCCTCTAATTTGTTGATTTAATCCTATGGATATTAACGCAATTAAACATATAGAAAATATGTTTAAATTCTATCCATGAGTATTTTGCGGAATTTGAGAAATATTACTTCGTCATGATGATCTTACATTTCTAACTCAATGAGAAGCTCCTAGACTTAGCAATAAAGCCATCTTCCCTATTTTAGAATTTGCAACAGAATATGATTTACCAGTTTTAATTCATAATAATATTTCAGCTCCATGAGTATCAGATCATCCAAAATATCTAAATGAACTTGAATCAATACTTAGAGAATTTCCAAAAACAAAAATAATTTTCGCTCATTGTGGGGTTTCTCGTAGAGTATATGCCCCATATTATGCGAAAATGATAAAAAGATTATTGGATGAATATCCATCTCTTTATATGGATTATTCGTGGGCAGTATTTGAAGAAGTAATAGCAAAAGATGAAAAATCATTGGAAGAATGGGCTCTATTGTCAGAAGAATTTTCAGATAGAATTCTTATTTGATCTGATATTTTAGGGAAAGATTTTCACAGGATTTGATTCATTAATCATAAATTCAATAAATTACTTGCAAAATTATCAAAAAAGGCTATAAAAAACATTACAATAAATAACGCAGAGTTTCTTTTTGGATGAAGAAAATGAAGAGTTGAAAATAATGAGAGAAGAAAATATCCAAGATTAGAAGATATTATTATTTAATAAATAATAAATTATGCAACTAATTTTAACAAATAAAGAAATATGGAAAAATTAAATAAATCTAATCAATCTGATGCTACAATTGAAATAATTAATTTATTAGAAACAGAAAAAATTTCTCAGGATGTATTAGTTCATGTTAAAAAAATTCTAGAAAAACAGGACGAAGATATCAAAATTGGAAATTTAATGCGAGAACATATTGAAAAAGCAAAAAAATTCGCAGTTGTTATTTATGAAGAACAATCTGATGGTAGAGAAAAACCAGTATATTGGTCTAAAAAAATGGAAGATTTATCAGGTTATACTTATGAAGAAATTATCGCTAGGTACAACAATTGAGAAAGTATACTTGAGCTTCTTTATTGACATGATCAGGACCAAATGGACAGAATTAAAGAAAGATTTAACAGAGCAAAAGAGACCGGAATTTGATATGAGAATTTTGTGTGTTCAATGAGGACAGCAAGATGAGCAATTATTGAAGTAGCATGGAATACAGAAAGATCAGAGAATAATAAATATAGAATGAGTTTTTGAAGCTGAGATTTTGTAGATATTCAGAGAATGCTTAGAATGGATGATTATTTGCCTTGTCTTAAAAAATCCGCCCTCAAAACAGATTTTCGTGATTACGTTTTAAATAAAAGGTGAAAAATTGAAGAAGCAAGAAGTGTTCTAGCTCTTGCTATGATTGATATTGATGATTTTAAAATATTTAACAAACTATACGGACAAATGGTTTGAGACCATGTGTTAAATGAATTTGTTAAATTTTTTAATTCAAAACTAAGAGATTGAGATCATATCTATAGGCTTGGATGAGATGAATTTGCCATATTATTTAATACTACAAAACACGACCAAATAACAGAGAGAGTAACAAGAATTAAAAATGAATTTAATTCTATAAATTTTATAGTAGAAAATTGACAAATAACCAAACATTTAAAACAAGATACTCCTGAGAAAGCTTTGACATTTTATGAAATTAACAAAAATAATGGCTGAACTATACTACCCCCTATTTGATTAAGTATTTGAATTTCGGATTTTAATTATGCAAATATAAGAGAAAATAAAAATAAGGTTGAGGTAGATTCTATATTAGAAAAAGAACTAAATAAATTAAAGAAATCTGCTGACAATATATTATACATAGCAAAACATTGCTATTTATTAAATAATGAATATTATAAGAAAGCCCTAGAAACTGAATGAATAGTTATTTCTGATAGAGAAATACAAAAAATGCAAAATGAAATTTGAGAAACTCAAGAATTTATAATACCAACAACAAAAAAATGTAAGAATTTTATTTGAACTCCTATTTTAGACGCTAAATGAGAACTTAGTTGAGTAAATATTATTACCTGTAGTTGATTAAAAAAACTTGATATGAAAAAAATGGCAATTATTCAAAGAAGAAAAGAGAAAATATTTTGAGCAGAAAAAGATAGTTAAAAATGTCTTAACTCAAAAGAATAGAAATAAATTTCTATTCTTTTTTTATCTTCCAAAAAATATTTGCAAAATAACTAAAAAAAGTTATAAATAAAATCATAAATATATTTTACACTAAATTATGAAAAATAAAATAAAGGAATTAAAATGAGCGTATGCCTGAAAATTTAAAGAAATAAAAGATAAAATAAAAGAAAGTACAAGTTTATATATTTCAGATTGAAAAGAAATCGCGAGAGAAGCTATAATAGATTGAAAAGAAATTATTAATAATAATAGGATAATTTTTGGTTGACTTGTACTTTTTACTTTAACTCATTTAAATTCATGAACAATTAATAAAACTTATGAAGATACAAAATTTTGAGTTAACAAAGTTTTAAATAATAATTTATGATTTCATTTAGAAACATCAAAACAAATTATAATATATAATATATATAAAGAAACAATAAAAGAAGTTTGAACTGAAGATATATATGATGAAAAGCTACAAAAAGCTCTTTTTGAAAAAATAAATAAATATGATGAAGCAACAGGAACTAAATTATTAGAATCATTATTGCTTTGATTTTTGTATTGATTTGCATATATGAAGACTGTTAGAAGGGTAAGAGATGATTATATGCCAATAGATGCAAAAACATTTACTACATTTTGTTTAAGTAGTTGATGAATGGTTTTAGTAAATTGATTTGTCCCATGATCTATGGTTTACTTAGAATCTTTTGCACTAGCATGATATACAGTATATTTGCATTATATGAATATTAAAAATGATAGAAAATATAAATTTTGAACTATTGAAAAAATGCCAATACCATTTTCTAGTTATAATAGTAAATGAAAACCGGTAATATGGAATGAAAAGATGGAACAAGAAACTTGATATACATTCAAAGAAGTGTTAGATTATTATAATGAAAAATGAGAAATAATGTCACTTTTATATAAATGAGAAGAATTAGAAAGAGTTAAAAAATATTTAAAAAAAGTGGAAGATGAAGGAATATGATATAGTAGGGTTGCGTTTACAATGACTACAAAATCTTGAGAATTAAAGACATTTTTATGGACTACAGAGCCAAATTGACAAGGTGGAAATAATAGATTTGCTGAATATTTAAAAAATAAAGAAGAAATAGAAGAAGAACTAGCAAAAACTCGTGAATTATTGAATGAAATGGAAGAAAAAGCAATGAGAGATAAGTTAACTTGAATTTGAAATAGAAGAGCTTTGGATGACCATTTACATAATTTATTTACTAATTGATTGAGAAGAAATACCGATCCAAAAAATATAGTAGTTGCACTAATAGATATAGATAATTTTAAAAAATATAATGATAAATGAGGACATGCAGGATGAGACAAAGTTTTAAAAGAATTTTCTCTATATATGAGTGAGGCTAGAAATTTAAGGCCTTGAGATTGAATTTACAGACTCTGATGAGATGAATTTATTTTAATTTTTGAATGACCTACAATAGAAGAAATTATTTGAAAACTATCTAAAGTTAGGCAAGATTTTTTTGAAAAAACTTGAATAGGAACTAGTTGGTGATTAAAACAATTTAATGTTAAAGAATATTATAAAAAAGATCAAACTATAGAAGAGACTCAGCAAATTATAGAATTAATTAAAGAAGAAGCTGATTACTATATGTATAGTGTAAAATATTTTAAATGTATAGAAGAAGAATTAGTTGCCAAATGAATTATACAACCTTGAATGTTAGAAAAAAATGGTATTGCTTATCCTATTTTTGATGAAAATAAAAATTTAGTTTGAGCCAAAATTATAAATGCTTACTGAGAATTCACTATTACAAAAGAAGATTTAGATCTTATAGAAGAAAGAAAAAAGGTAAAAACTGACGCGGAAGATAAAAATAAATTAGAGAATAATGAAATTAACCAAAAAGAAGAATTATTAAGTAGTGATTGAGCAGAAAAAAGGCAAGATGAAGATGATATATTAAGATAAAATTATTTTATATCTCTTAAATCCACAGTTCATTTTTTACCCAGAACTTTTTCAATATCATCTTTATTATTATCTTCCACTTCCCTTCCTTCAACCAAATGGTCTTTTACAACTTTTTTTAAAGTATTAACAAGTAATTCAAAAGAGCCTTGGTCTTCCTCCTCAGCTGCCTTTTGTTTTTCCTCAATAACTTCTTGTATAAATCAGACAATATTTTTGGGTGATTTTGCATCTTCTAAAATAAATGTAGAATCTTCTCCCTCAAGATGAATTATAATGTTTGCTTTATCTAGAAATCAATCCCAAATTGAGCTTTGTTGTAACTCTATTCATTTTATATCGTCAAAATCTATATAAACAATATTTGCTTTAAAAAGTTGCCAATCCAAATCTATAATTCAATTACTCGTAATAATCCAAGAATCATTATACCAATCAAATATTTTGTACATCAAAACAAGATAAATAAAAATAACAAAACTCTCAAAATAAATAAAATCAACTAAATTATTAGAATTAAAAGTATTATTATAATAAAAAAACGATGGCAAAATTACTCAAAAAAACATCCAAATTAAAATATCATCTATAATTCAAATTGGATGCTTATGACAAACCTCTATAACTTCATCATCGCTTTTTACATATTTAGCAAAAAATAATTCATCAAAATAATTTAAGGACATAATTGTATATTTATATATTAAAATAGATTTCTCACTTCGTTCGAAATGACAGAGAGGTTTTAATAATCAAAAACTTTTATTTTCCAAGAACCCTCGGGGATTATATCTCATATTATCCACGGATTTAATTGCTTTAGAGATGCATAATTATATCAATTATCCTGAGTCCATTTTTTAAAAGATGTAATATCTCTAATCTCAATTTCTTTTGTCTCAGGCAATGTAAATTGTTCTCACAAATCATCCCTACTAAAAATTTCATATCTATTTTTCATAAGATATTTTATAGCAAGTATTCTAAATACATATCTTCAAGTTTCTTCATTAATATAGAGATCATAATAAGAATTTACCTTTTGGTCATCCAGCGCTCTTCTAAGTCAATTTTCTCATCTATTATAAGCAGCAGCTACGAGTGTCCGATTTTTAAAATCCTCATATAATTTCTTAAAATAAGCTATGGCAGCATCAGTTTCTTTTTCAAAATTATATCTCTCATCAATATTTTCATTTATTATAAGTCAATATCTCTTCCCTGTTTCTGGGATAAATTGCCAAATTCCTCAGGCATTACTATTAGACAGAGCATCATTTTTAAGAGAACTTTCTGCGATAGCAAGATATTTGAAATCATCCGGAATTCCCGCTTCTTTAAGCTTTTTTTCAATTATTGGAAGATAAAGTGGTTCCCTTTTATGATATAGTACAAATTGATATAAATTATAGCGAGTAATACTCAGCTCTTTTTCAAACTTTTCTTTATTAAAGTAGTATTTATCGTCAAAAGAAACCAATTCATTAGCAAAATTAATATCATTATAATTTATGATTTTTGTAATATCAAGCTTTTTAATTTTACTAAAACTCCCCAAATAAAACAAAAAACTACCTAAAAAAAAGAGAATTGAAATTATAAATATTTTTCTATATTTTATCATTTTTATTAGTTTTTTAATTTAATCTGTCATTCCTTTGAAGAAAGGAATCTTCTTTATATTTTGTAGATTCCCGCCTGCGCGGGAATGACAGAAAGAGTAGAAATAATAAATTTATTAGATAATATCCAATTTTTAAAAAAATCCAAACATTTTTGTTTGGATTTTTTCTTTTAATTATTTTCTTAATTCAAGTCTTTCAAGAATTGATTCATATCTTGCGTTGTCTTTTTTCTTTAAGTAGTTAAGAAGTTTTCTTCTTTTAGCTACCATAAGCATAATTCAACGTCTAGAATGATTATCTTTTTTATGAAGATTAAGATGATCTTTTAGGTTTTCTATTCTAGTTGTTAGAATAGCAATTTGTACTTCTGGAGACCCTGTATCTCATTTATGAGTAGAGAATTTCTCCATTAAAACTTTCTTATCCTTTCTTTCCATAGTATTTTAAAATATTAAAAAAATAAAACTTATCCAGAAAATACACCAGATTAAGTGCAAAGATTATATTAAAAAAATCTAAAAAGCAAAAGTTTTTAGATTTTTATCTAAATTATTTTTTTAAATTATTAAAATTTATCGATTATTCCTTAATTCCATAAAAACTATTTTTGATTCTGTGGAGGATTCTTTCTTTGATTTCCTCGTAATTTCCGGATTTTTTGTAGAGCATTAGAAAATCATTTTTCTGGAAAACAAGAGTTTTTGTATCTTCTCCTGCTATTATAGTAGCTAATCTTGGTTCATTTATAATTAAAGCAATTTCTCAGAAAATATCTCATTCATTTATGGTAGCTAATTTCTCGCCTTTATGAAAAACATCAACAGAACCTGATTCTATAATATAAGCACTGTCATTACAATCATCTCATTCCTTTATAATAATTTCTCACTTTTTAAAAAATTTTTTGCTTGCAATAAACTCAAAATATGATAATTCTTCATCACTTAATCAACTAAAGATATATATATTTTTTAAGTCCATAATATATGAATTAAAAATATTAATCATCAGTATAACCTTTTTTTATTTTTTTCAAACTAAATTTGAAATTTTTAGATATTTTTTTATACTAAGCGCACTTTAATTTTTAAACTTAACTGAAAATGGAAACGAATTTAATAAACAAAATAAATGATGCGATTAATTCAGGAAAAACTGAGGTTATGATAGCTCCTTTTGAATTTAGCAATGAAAAGCAAAATGAATTTTTAATATTTTTCAAACCTGAAGTTTTTTTCTGAGGTGCAGATAAGGCTGAATCTATTATTTCTATGGCTTTTGATAAATTTAGTGCTAATAATGTAGATATTTCTGGGATTTTACTTTTGACTTGAGATCGTTTAAATGAGCTGGCAATTATGGATAGACATTATGGTTTTATCAACAAACTTTCAAAAAGTGCTTCTAAAATATTAACAAGCGATGAATTAGAAAAAATTTATTCTCTTCTTGAAATAACTGATAGAGAAAATTACAAAATTTATGGATGACATGAATTTTTAGCATCTCACCCTGATTTTTCAGAAGAATCTCTAGATGAATTCTGGGCAACTAAAAAATCAGCGAAAATTAAATGAGGTTTTTATATTCAAAAATTTGAGTTAAATTGAGAGAAATTTGTACTTGTTGATGCATTTCACCCAGCTCAATTAAAACACTTTATAAATCCGCCTCACAAAATTTTAGTATTACTTGCTAGATCAGACAATAATTGGGATTCTCTAAGAGATATTATGATATGAGACACTTTCCCAGAAAAGGCAGTGAGTGAATCAATTAGATGAGAGCTTTACGCAAATAAAGAGAATTATGGAATGAAAGAAGTAAATATCTGAAATAATGGAATTCATATGTCAGCTGGACCTTTTGAAGCCATTTTTGAAATAAATAATTTCTTAAAAGATATCTCAAACTCTGCTTATTCTCCTGAAAAAACAAATTTATACAACAAAATGATAACTTCTGGAATTACAGCGAGTGATGCCCTAAATTCACTCTCAAATCCAACAATTAATATTGATGGAAAAGAAACATGAATTTTTGATATTTCTGAAATCAAAAATAGCTCAGACGCTATTGAAATTTATAAAAATAAATATTTATAATATGAGACAAAGTACTCTAATTCTTGTATTTAATAGCCAAAATCAAATTCTTCTTAATATGAAAAAGAGAGGTTTTTGAGAATGAAAATATAATGGAGCCTGAGGTAAGGTAGAGTGATGAGAGACTGTTTTAGCCTGAGCAAAAAGAGAATTAGAAGAAGAAACTTGAGTAAAAGTTTGAGAAGAAAAATTTGAAAAAAGGTGACTTTTTCATTATTTATTTGAAAATAGACCTGACTGGGATCAAGATGTTACATTATTTGTAGTAAAAGATTATAACTCTAAAATTTTTGAAACTGAGGAAATGAGACCAGAGTGGTTTGAAATAGATAAAATCCCATACGATAAAATGTGGGAAGATGACAATATTTGGCTCCCGAGAATTCTCGCATGAGAAAGTGTAGAGTATAACTTTAGATTCAGTGAAGATGGGAAAATTTTAGAGTATAAGGTTATTATTTAAAACTTTTAAAAGTAAAAAAGTCTGTCATTTCGAGTGTAACGAGAAATCCCTTTTTAAATCATTCATTTGCAAATAAGATTATATAGAAAGGGATTTCTCACTACATTTCACTCCGTTCGAAATGACAGGTCGGAAATTTAGCCTGGAAAGCGACAAAAATAAATTATAATTTAAATTTATTTATGAAACTAGAATTTTGTGTTTACATTTTTGATAAAGAAATAAGGAGAGTCGATATGTATTTATCGGCTCTTTTTAAGGAACAATCAAGAAGTTATATTCAGAAATTAATTGAAAAGTGAAATGTGACTGTAAACGGAAAAATCGTTTCAAAACATGAAAAATTAAAAAAATGAGACCTAGTTGAGATGATTTTTGATACAGAAAAATCAGAAATTGAAGCTGAAGCTATGCCACTTGATATAATTTATGAAAATGAAGATTTTGCAATAATTAGTAAAGATGCCGGAATAAATACTCATCCAGTGCCCGGAGAGTGATGAAAAAGTGGAACTCTCGTAAATGCACTACTTCATCACTTTGATTGACTTTCTGTGATAAATGGAATTGAGCGCCCTGGAATAGTTCATCGCCTTGATAAAGACACGAGCTGACTTATAATCATTGCAAAAAACGATAAAACAATGAGGGCTCTTCAGATTAAGATGAACAAAAGAACGATTAAAAAAACTTATCTAGCGCTTGTTGATTGAATTATAAAAGAAGAGCAATGATATATAGAATCTTTTATTTGAAGAGATCCGCAAGACCGCAAAAAAATGACAGTTAAAAATCCAATTAATCCGCGCCTCGCGAAGACAAAATTTAGCGTACTAAAATATATTGAAAATAAATATTCACTCGCAGAAGTTGATTTATTAACTTGAAGAACTCATCAAATTAGAGTGCATTTCGCTAGTATTGGCCATCCAATAGTTTGAGATAAGACTTATTGAAATGAGAAAACCAACAAATATTTTCTCGAAAAATACTGATTAACCAGACAATTCCTACATTCTTATAAATTAGCTTTCAATTTAGACTGAATTGATTATAATTTTGAGGCACCACTCAAAAATGACATTAAAAAAATTATTAACTAAAATACTATGATATGACATTTTTTAAATTTAATATTCAAATGAACTTCCATTTATAGACGGAATAATTTTTCTAGAATTGAGAATATTTCGACTATTGATAATAAGGGTTTTACGCTTCAAGTTGCGTATATATTGAGTAAAGTAATAGAAGAAAAGGAATGAATAAAACTAGATATTTTGTATGTTTTTAAAAAAATTATTGTCTCTTCTTTTGAGACTCTGATTTTGTCTGATATTAACTCTGATTTACAGAGAAGAATTATATGAAGGAATTGAGGAATATATGATAAATTAGTAAAAAAAGTTCAAGATTTTCTAAAAAATCAAGATATTAATGCGAATATTAAAGAAGATATTTCCTATATTTATGAAAATGAAAAAAATCCAAAATATGCTCGTGAACATGAAATTATGGAATTTTCAAAATTATGGGTAGCTTATTACGAGGCTTATTTCTCAGCAAAAATCTACCCGGATATGTATGAATCAGTTTTAAAAAATATAGAATGAAGACTTGATAATACAAAATATTCAATGTTTTTAAAATACTTAAATATAAACAATACTTCAAATGATTTAGAGAAATTTTTATTAAATATTAGACGTCTTCAGTCAAATTTTAGATGGAATAGAATGAAAAGAATTTATCCAATTTCTGTGATGGCTCATAGTTATATTACATTTTTTATTGCCTATGTAGCCTGAAAAACTGAAGAATATAGCGATGAAAAATTATTAGATATAATGACCAGAGCTTTATTTCATGATGTTCCAGAATCAATTACTGGTGATATTGTATCTCCTACAAAAAAGGCAGTTCCTGGCTTTGCTGAGTTACTTTGAGATATTGAGCTTGAAATGCTAGAAGAATATTTATTTATTCATATATCTTGATTTGATTTTAAAAAAGATTTAGCTAAAATGATGCTTGAACCATTTTCCGGAGAAGATTGAAAAATTGTAAAAATGTGTGATATATTTTCAGCACTATTTGAATCAAAACTTGAGGTTCACAATAGCGAAGAATTCTCAAAAATTTATATAGATGTAAAAAGAAAACTCCGCACATACAACACAAAAAGTTCTAATTATATCTTAAATTATTGAGTAGATTATTTTGAGGATAATATGGAAGAAATAGTAAAATTATAGAAATGTCATTTCGAACGAAACCAAAACTCCACTGCCTGTCATTTCGAACGAAACGAAGTGTAGTGAGAAATCCCTTTTTAAATCACTCATTTGCAAATAAGATTATATAGAAAGGGATTTCTCGTTATCACTCGAAATGACAGAACGGAGTCAAAATGACAGGCTACAAGTTTTATTTTATATAAAAACTAAAAAATATTTTAATTTATTAATAATTACTTATGAAAGACAAAATAAATACTCATTTAGAGAAAATAAATGAACTAAAGAAGGAAATGAAAAAGACCATTATTGGTCAAGATATTTTAGTGAAAAATCTACTTATAGCACTTCTTGCTGGAGGTCATATAATACTTGAAGGAGTGCCAGGTTTAGCTAAAACTCTCTCTATTAAGACATTATCAGAAGCTTTGAATTTAGATTTTTGAAGAATTTCTTTTACTCCAGATTTGTTGCCTGGAGATTTGATTTGAGGTCAGATTTATAATCAGGCTGACTCAAAATTCTATATCAAAAAATGACCAATTTTTACTAATTTCTTGCTAGCTGATGAAATAAATAGGGCTCCAGCAAAGGTTCAGTCTGCCCTACTCGAAGCTATGCAAGAGAAAAAAATTACAATAGCAGACGAACATTTTACACTTGATAATCCATTTATAGTGCTAGCAACCCAGAATCCTATAGAACAAGAATGAACTTATGAGCTTCCAGAAGCACAGTTAGATAGATTTTTATTAAAGACAATTATAGATTATCCAACACGCTCAGAGGAAATTGAAATAATGAAAAATTCTAATTCAAAAGAAAAAATTAAAAAAGTTCTCGCAAAAAAAGACTTAATTGAAATCCAAGACTTTATTGAAAATGAAATTTTTATTGATGATAAAATTTACGAATATGTAAGAGATATTGTCTTTGCAACGAGAAATCCAAGCGATTATAATTTATCACAAATTTCATCTTACATTAGTTTTTGAGCTTCTCCTAGAGCTTCTCTATCACTCATTAAAACCGCAAAAGTAAATGCGTTCTTATCAGGTAGAGCTTTTGTAATTCCAGAAGACATTAAGGAAATGGCTTACGATGTACTTAGACATAGAATTGGACTTAGCTTTGAAGCAATTTGAGAAAACATGAAAACCGATGATATAATTAAAATTATTTTAGCTAATATATTAGTTCCATAGTCTCCTCCTGTCATTTCGAACGAAACCAAAACTCCACCGCCTGTCATTTCGAACGAAATGTAATGTAGTGAGAAATCCCTTTAGAAAGCATTTATGAAAATAAACTAATTAATTGCAAATGAGTGATTTAAAAAGGGATTTCTCGTTATCACTCGAAATGACAGATGTGGTTCGAAATTACTGATTAAAATATAAATATAATTATGCAAAAATTCAATCTTATAGATATTAAGACTTTTAAGAAAGTATCGAGTTTATTTGCGTGAAATTATAAGACAAATTTCTTGGGATCTTGAATGGAATTTGATGAGTTAAGGCAATATAGCTTTTGAGATGATGTTAAAAATATTGATTGGCTAGCAACGGCCAAAAACTCTAAGGTTTTTGTGAAAAAATATGTTGAAGAAAGAGAAGTAGAAGTACTTTTTATAGTGGATACTGGTACGAGTATGTATTTTGGATTTCAAAATAAAACAAAACTAGAAATAGCAAAAGAAATATTTGAAATATTAGGTTTATCATGAGTAAAAAATTGAGATAAAGTATGATTAATTTTTTATAATGACAAGGAAATCATTGAATTAAAATCAAAAAAAACCTTATCAAATTTTTTCGTCATGACGAAAAAATTTGACGAGATTATAGCAAAAGATTCACAAAAAACCTCTAACATAAATAATATTTTAGAAATTCTATTCAAAAAACAAAAAAGAAATAGTATTATTTTTATAATGTCAGATTATTTAGACGAAATTAACGATAAATATTTTAAGGCTTTATCTACAAAAAATGACATTATTTTTATAAATGTATTTGATGATTTTGAGAATAATTTAAACTGAAATTGAGTCTATAATTTAGTTTGAAATAGCTCTAATTTAACGGTAAATCTAGGGGATAACAAGAAAATTTCAGAATACATAGAATTAAGAAATGAGAAAATTACAAAATTTAAAAAATGCATATTTTCGCTCGGGTGATCATACCTAAAAATAAATAATAACTGTGATGTTTTTGCAAATCTTTATAAATTTTTTAAAACAAGAAGATAATGAAAGATATTTTTGATATAAAATGAAATCTCTATATTAATTTGATTACAAATGATTGGCTTATTTATTTTTTTGAGCTTCTAGCTGTATTTCTAGTTGTTTTTTTGTTATCATTTTTAGTCGATAAATTAGTTAAATTTATAAAAAAATTAAACGCAAAAAGATTAGAAAAAATGCTTTTAAAGAAAAAATATATTGAAATAATTTCGAATTTAGAGAGTAAAGATAGAGATTTTTTAAAAAAATTAAGTTTTAATGTGAGAGATTATTTTGAAAAGGCTAAAATTATTGAAAAACCAACTAAAAAAACTGCTACAGAATTAAGAACTTGAAAATATATAGCACTAGATAATTTTTTCATAAATTGTAGAGATTTAGAATTTAGTAAAGAAAATAATAATAAAGAAATTCTCCAAAAACTTCAGAGCGAGGCCATTAAAATTATTCAAAATAATTTTTTATAGTTTTGTCAATCCAAAATTAAAAATAATTTTTGACTAATTCTCAAATAAAATATAATACTCGAATTTCTTTATTTGAAAATTATGAGCTTAGAAAAAAATAGATTTACTTTTACTGGACGTAAAGCTCCTTTTTTTGGTGCAGTTTTTAAGGATGTAAATTATATAAGTGATTCAAATAAGATACATCTAACTGAGAAAAGTCCTGAAGTCATTTCTAATTGAGGATTTTTTATTAATCAAGCATGATGAACCACTCATTTTTTTCAATGATCAAAAAAATGAGAAACAGTAATGGTAAAATTAAAATGAGAATATTATATTTTATTTAAAGAATATATAAAAAAGACAAAATGAATTGTAACTCTAAAATGTATGCAAGTTTTTGAAGATGAAAATGGTAAAAAAATAATAGATTATTTGACTAAAGATGAGCATATAAAAGATATTAGTCAACAAATAATAAAAAAGTTTTTGTGAAATATAAAAAATACTATTTCTGATAATGTTAATGAAGTATTAAATAATCCACTAGCAGAAAGAAGGACGATATTAAATGATTTAGTTCATAATTAAAAATAATTTTAGAGGAAATCTAAATTTAGATTTGATTTATTAGCTAAATAATATAAACTACTTTAATTAGTTTAATATTTTAACAAATTTATGGAAATACCACAAAAAGTAAGATGAATGCAAGATATTTTTTGAGAATATCAAAGATATTTTACATTTCTAAAAAAAGTTTCTCGTCATGAATTTCGTAAAAATTGATTTACTCGTATTTCAACGCCAATCATAGAAAAGGCCGAGCTAATCAAGAGAAGTATCTGAGAAAATACAGATATTGTATCGAAGGAAATGTACAATATTATTGATAAAAAATGAAGAGAATTAGTTCTAAAACCCGAATCAACTGCCTGAATTATGAGAGCATATCTAGATAATTTTTTAGATGAAACTCAGCCAGTTTATCTGTATTACATAGAGCCACACTTCAGATATGAAAGACCTCAAAAATGAAGATACAGACAATTTAATCAGATTTGAGCAGAAATTATTTGAGAATTTGATCCAGTATTAGATGCTAAACTTATTCATATTTGAAAAAGTATTTTGGATTGCATCTGATTAAAAAATACATTCAAAGTAAAAATAAATTCTATATGAGTAGCAAAAGAAAGAGAAAAATACATAGAAGAATTAAAATCATTTTTTGCAAATAAAAAAAGTCATCTAGATGAGACAGATTTGCACAGATTAGAGACTAATCCTCTTCGCATATTAGATAGCAAAAATCCAGATACAATAGAATTACTTAAATTCGCACCAAAGATAACAGATTTTCTAAAAAAAGATTCTTTGGAGTTTTATAAAAAAGTTAAAGAATATCTCGACATTCTACAAGTAGAATATATAGAAGATCCGTCACTTGTGAGATGATTAGATTATTATAGTCATACAGTTTGGGAATTTG
This sequence comes from uncultured Candidatus Peribacteria bacterium, assembly GCA_964555845.1. Classification (GTDB taxonomy): domain Bacteria; phylum Patescibacteriota; class Gracilibacteria; order BD1-5; family UBA2023; genus JALNXF01. The sequence goes on from CAZKUA010000001.1 coordinate 46,209, forward strand.
CGGATTTCTCTGGAAGAAGTCAAGATGCACTTGGTTGAGGATGAAGATATGATGAGCTCGCTAAAACTCTATGACACAAAACATCAATTCCAGCTGTTGGATTTGCTTTTTGAGCAGAGCGTTTAATAGAACAAATTATGAGTTCTGGGGTGAAATTAAAAAACAAAGATATAATTCATTTATATTTTATTCAACTCTGAGATGAAGCTAAAAAAATTATTTTGCCACTTGATTTAGAGGCAAGAAGAAAATGATTAAACTCTTCAATTTCACTTTGAACTCCATCAATTAAAATTCAACTCAAAAAAGCAAATAAAATTAACGCAAAATTTGTAGCTATAGTAGGTGTTATGGAGGCAAAAAATAAAGTTTGTCAGCTTAAAGATATGATAGCTGGAACTCAAGAAGAAGTGAAATTAGATGATTTATTAGATCATATTATAGGTAAAGTCTGAAAAGAAAATCTTGATTTTTATAGTCCAGCTAAAGATTTTATAATTGAGGAACCAAAAGTTTTAGAAGAATTTTAAATTTATTCTTGATTAATTAAATGTTTTTTTATATAATACAAATGTTATTTATTTACTAATAAAAATATTATGGAGTTACAAAGAAAAGTTAACCTAAAAAATCTTGATAATGACAGAGCTGTTGTTGATAGACTTATCGATGAAAATATAACTCAAAAACTTGATCAGTATCTACAAAAATTTAATAAAACAGATCTGGTTTGTAAAGTATGATTAAGTATGGAAAGAAATAAAAAATGATTATTTAATTGAGTATTGCAAATTTTAGTAGATTGAAAAAAATTCAGATATGCCAGAGAAGATTACAAAAAATTAGATGACCTAATTAATCATTTATTTGACCATTTTAAGGAAAAATTAGCAAAGAAGTAATTCCTCTTCTGTCATTTCGAGTCCACTCTGTCATTTCGAGTGATAACGAGAAATCCCTTTAAATCAAATCTTTTGAGACTAAAATTTGAAGAAAAGTTAAACTTGGAAATTATAATTTTCAAAAGTGCTCCTAAAAGGGATTTCTCACTTCGTTCGAAATGACAGGTGGTGGAGTTTTTCTCGAAATGACAAATGGCAGAGTTTTGGGATGAAAAATAAAACTCTAATAACAAATTTATATTTTCTATTAATTATATGTCCATTTTTCTTTGAATTATTTTAGCACTTGTAGTTTTTACTCTGATAGTTTTTTTTCATGAACTAGGACATTTTTTGTTTGCGAAGCTTTTTTGAGTAAAAGTAGAAGAGTTTTGAATATGAATTCCACCAAGAATTACAAGATTATTTAAGGATAAATCAGGGACAGAATATACATTTAATCTCTTCCCTATCTGATGATTTGTGAAGCTTTTTTGAGAAGAATATAGTGAAGATACTATAAAAAACAAAAAAAGTCTTGTCTCAAAAGAAGTCTACAAACAAATGATAATAATTTTAGCTTGAGTCCTTTTTAATTTTATAATAGCAACTATAATCTTCTCGGTAGCTTTTATGATATGAACCGGACCACTTACAATTAACACAAAATTTGACACAAATATTACAACAAAGCTAATTCCTTCATTAAATGAAGCTGTTAATTTATGAATTATAAAAACATCAGGAATTATTATGTCACCAGTTGCTTGAAGTATAGCCGAAAATGCCGGAATTATGGAATGAGATATTTTGCTTTCAATAAATGACAAAATGATAACAAATCCAGAGCAAATGGTAGAAATTGTATCTAGCTCAACAAAACCTCTTAAATTCTATGTAAGACGTGGAACAGAAGAATTCGTTAAAGATATTTTACCAATTTCATGAAAAATTTGAGTTTATGTAGGATATAATATTTCTTCTGTAAATAAAGATTTTAAATATAAATTTACTGTAAAAGAAGCAATTAAAGAATGATTTAATGAAACTTATAATCAATCAAAGCTCGTTCTAGAACTTATGAAAAATCTTATATTAAAAATAACAGTTCCGAAAAATATAACTGAAAAAAATGAAGCTATAGATAGCCTCTGAGGACCTATAGCAATTTGAAATCTATTCGTAGATTTAGTGAAAGAAAAAGCAAGTTTTGTTATGATTTTATTAATTTGAGCGCTCCTTAGTGTGAATTTAGCAATATTTAATTTACTTCCACTTCCAGCACTTGATTGATGAAGATTTTTTATAATGTTACTAAATAGCATCGTAATTTTTATTTTCTGAAAAAAAGTTATTGACTGACGAGTTGAAAATTTAATACATTTGATGTGATTTTTATTCCTCATAATTCTCAGTCTATTTGTAGCTTATAAAGATATTTTTAAATTAATTTTTAATTAATCTCCATTCTGTCATCCTGAGCTTGTCGAAGGATCTATTTATTTATAAAATACCTAATAATTAAAATAAATGTTTGAATTTAAAATAGAAAAAACTGACTGACTCGCAAGAGCTGGAGAATTTGTTACACCAAATGGAGTGATAAAAACTCCTATTTTTATGCCGGTTGGCACTCAAGCTACAGTTAAATGAATTACAAAAGAACAGCTAGAACAAATTGGATCTCAAATAATTTTATCAAATACTTATCACCTCTACCTCAAACCAGGTGAGAATTTAATAGAGGAATTTTGAGGATTGCACGACTTTATGGGAATTAAAATTCCTATTTTAACTGATAGCGGATGATTTCAAGTATTTTCTCTTGGGAATATAAAGAGACCCGTCTCAAATTGAGAGACTAGTCTCAATAATAATCTTGTTAAAATCACAGAGGATGGAGTTCATTTTAGATCTCATAGAGATTGATCGAAACATTTTTTTACACCAGAACTTGCGATGCAAATCCAGGAAAAGCTCGGGGCTGATATAATCATGGCATTTGATGAATGTGCACCTGGAGATAGCTCTCACTCATACGCAATAAAGGCAATGAACAGAACTCACAGATGGGCAACAAGATGTCTAACTGAACACACAAAATTACAAGAAAAAAGAGCTAGTTTATGAAAAAATCCTCAAGCACTATTTACTATAATCCAGTGAGTAATTTATGAGGATTTACGCCGTGAATCAGCGAAATTCTTGGGTGAACTCGATACTCCATGAATTGCAATAGGATGATTAAGTGTATGAGAATCAAAAGAAGATTTACTCCGCATTCTTGATGTACTATCACCAATTTTGCCTACAGAAAAACCTCACTATCTAATGTGACTCTGAACTCCAGAAGACCTAATTGAATGAATTTACCGCGGAATTGATATGTTTGATTGTGTGCTACCAACTCGTCTCGGACGCCACGGAGTAGCTTTTACATCTTACTGAAATATTAAGCTCACCAACAAGAAATACGAACACGAAAAAACCTGAATTCCAATAGATCCAGAATTATCTACACATGTTTCGAGAACTTATTCTCTCGGTTATCTCCGTCATCTACTCCACACCTGAGAAATTCTAGGATGACAACTCCTTTCACTCCACAATCTCGAATTCCTCCTCAACATAACCACCAAAGCTCGCGAACATATCCTAAATTGACAATATGAAGCTTTTAGAAACAAATTTCGGGAGAATTATAAGATGAAATAAAAAAAGAGACCGGTCTCTCCAAAATGGAGACCGGTCTCAAATTATCATAATATTTATTATTTAATTTTTCACACAGTATAAAAGTGCTACGTTACGGGGGCGAGTTTCTGTTCATCAAGTAGTAGAAACATATTGATTTGGACCGACTGCTGCAGTAGTTTGTGATAATGAATATGGTGTTGATGTAACACCAGAAGTACCCCAAGCACCTGCATAATTTGCTCAGCCATTAACTTGTGATGAGTATGCTTCTGTATGTTTATGTGCTTTAAAATCTTCAGATTGTAAACTTCCAAAAACTCTACTAACATCAACTCATCTTCAATTATCTAATCATCTTATAAATTCTCATCTTAAATTAAGTGTAACACTTCATGATGTTCAAGTTGGCACGTTAACTCAATTAGCCTCACTCCATCAACTTGGGCAAACTGTTCAATTATATGCTATTACAGCTCATTTTGGAATAATAGATAAGCTTGTAACTGTTGAATTTAAGGAAGTCACTCTTCAATCTAAATCATTTAAATTAGTAATCATTTGATTCCAGGCATTTGCAGTTAATCCACTTCAAGTTCATACTGGAGTTAAAGATGTAAACCCAGCATAAACCATAAAGATAAGTCAAAGTGTAAGAAAAAAACTTACAGCCATTAGACTTCAATGAATTAAAGTATTTTTTATTGATTTCATAAAAATGGAAATTATTAAATAAAGTGTGGAAATTATATTATATTTTTTCGGAAATGCAAATAATAAAACTGGACCTGCGGTCCAGTTTTATTATTAAGATTTTATTTATTAGTAACTTTTAACTTCCCATCTGAGAGAGTCAGTTCCTCAATCATTTTTTGCTTTTTTCTCAATATTTTCTTTATCTTCAAAACAAGTTGATAAAGTATATTTTTGATTTTTTATTCCATTTTTATCTGAACTAACTTTATAAATATATCAAAATTTGCAACCATTAATTGTTTGTCAATCAATAGTATCTTTAGGTTTATTTAAAATATATGTTGACGATAAATCATTTAAAGATTTTGGATATTCACCTTGATCTTGATAAGACATTTCTAATCAACTTTGCAATATCATAATATTACTCATTCTAGTAGAATCTCTTGCTTTATTAATTTGAGCTGTATATGGATCTTCCATTTCTATAACATCTTTTGGTGCTACAATATCAAATTTCCCAGTTTCAAGGTTATATTCTCAAGTAAAATTAACTGAAATATCGTTGTCTGGGATAATATCTTTTAGATTTAATTTAATTTCATAAGTATAATTATTATCCTTTTTAGTTGATTTAATTGTACCAATATCCTGGGAATTATAATTGATTTTTAGGTCAGTTTTATCTAAAGATAAGGCTCATTTGATAGATAAAATTTGTTTGTTATTTTGAGAAACTGTAAGATTTAAAGCATTATTTTCCCAAACTAAAGAAGATGAAACGCTAGAAGAATTTGTTTTCAAATTAATGTAATTATTTTTTATAGTAAATAAAGCTACGTCAGATCATTTAGCCAAATTTCATTCAATAATATAAGAGCTATTTTGCTTAGTTAAACTCACTTTTCATTTCATTCATTTTTCACTAATTTCCTTAAATAAAGTAATTTTAGAATTATCATTTGAGTATTTTAAAATTTCTTTATAAGAAGCTGAAATATTTGATTTTGAACCATCTACTTCGGTTCATATTTTATCAATTGTATCTTTTTTAAGAATTAGAGAATAAGTATTGTTTATTTTTTTAAATGGAGTTAAGAGACTATTTGTTTCTAAAATATCTAGAATTGTTTTTAGTTTTTTTATAGCTTCTGCCTGATTAACTTGGTTTGTTTTTGGAAGCTCTATATGAATTGATTTACCTTTGTATTTGTCTAAAGTTTGTGTTACAGATTTTATCTGAGAATCCATATTCATAGTCTTGTCAGAAGTTTGAACACTTATTTTGTAATCTCTTAAGTTAAGATATAAATCCTTGTCTATAATTTTTATATTAGCGTCCAGTGATATATTTCAGCTCACTTTTACACTTTCTCACTTTGTATATTTACCGTTTTTATAAGTAGATTTTCCTGGCAGATTTCATTCAAAATTTATTTTAATTTTAAAATCTGACTCTTGAGAACCTCTCAAAATAGAGAAAATATTGGTATATTTTTCTACATTAACTGAAACTTTTCAGAGTGTCGAAGATATTTCAAAACTCGCTTTTCAAGTTTCCTTAAAATCGCTATCACTATATTTATCAATGTAAGTTTTTAGTCCAGATATTATATCTTTTTGGACTGAAATAATATCTTGTTCAACTCTATTTTGTTCTTCACTTGTTATTTTATAAGGATTTAAACCTTTTTTAACAGCAGCTTCAATTTCAGATTTCAATATTTTATAAGCTTGCGCCTGCTCCTTAACTAGACTTAGATTATTAGTAAAATTATAATCATAAGAATATTTTAGTGTAGAATTTAATTTCTTTAAATTATTAGTTATTTCTCATATTTCTTTTTTATATCCAGATTTTAAGGCAACATTTTTAAAACTAGATACTTTTTTATTTGTATCACTAGTTATATATTTTTCTAAATTTTCATTTAGTTTTATTAGTTTCTGAGTTTTCGAATTATTATAATAACTAGAGTAATCCTTAGTTAGTGCATAACTAGAAAAATAGGAACTAGAAATCAATGTAGAAATTAGTCCTAAAGTAAGTGCTTTTTTTGCGTTCATAAAAATATTATTAAAAATTAAATTAAATAAACGTCAATAGAATATCATTTAATTTTCAATAATGCAAATTTTTTTTATAAATTGAAATTATTTAGTTAAATTATTAACCAAATCGTTTATTTCCTTCTCAAAATGTTCATATGAAAAATCTCGAGCTCTTGCCTCACAATCAGTTCTCATTTCTAGGCATTTTTCTGGAGTAAGAATTTTTACAGCTTCTATTATATCATTTATTTCTGCTCATTTATTTATTAGAATTCCAGTTTTACCGTCTATAATACTCTCTTTTAGTCACCCCTCATTTACTCAAATACACGGCTTCCCTGCTGCCATACTCTCAACTGGACTCATTCAAAAATCTTCATTTACTGGAATATAAATAGTTGCTAGACAATTTCAAATATATTTGTAAAATTCTTCATCACTTGGACTTGAAATAATTTCAATATTTTTGTATCATTTTGCGAGTTTAATTATTTCTTCTTTTTGTGGATCATTAATTCCATGTATAATTTTAAGTTTTTTATCTGGCATTTTTTGGAAAGCCTCAGCAATTCTATCAACTCTTTTTGCTCAAGCAAGTCTCGCAAAACTAAGATAGTAATCACTAGTTGAGATATATTTAAATCTATCTAAAATAACTGGTGGATAAACTATATGAGCTTCTAATCATAAAAATTCCTTAATTCTATTTTTTGTATTTATAGAATTTGTTAAAATTAAATCCATTTTTTTAATATCTCTCTCATACATTTTTCTAAAAAAAATAGACGCTAAATTAAAAAATGGTCTTAGAATAAATGGGACTTTTTTTAGGTATAATTCGCGTAAATCATACAAATATCTGGGTGGTGTATGACAATAAAATATTTTTTTAGCATCTTCTCTTGCATTTCTGACTGCGCTTATACAATCTCAACTAAAAATAATTGTGTCATAATTCTTAAGAAATTTTGTGTTAAATAAAAAGGCTAGCTTTAATTTAAGGTGTCTTAATCACTTCTTGAAAACCTCTGAGCTTACTGAAATTAATTTTCACTCAAATCACTCAAGTCTTAAATCAAAACTTCAGTGACTAAAAAATCCTGATGCAATATCAGCTTTCAAGGCTTTTGCCATCATAATAATTAATCTTTCTCATCATCATTTATACAAGAAAGTATCGTGCAAAATTATATTTTTTCTATTTTCCATAATTATTTACTTAAATCTATTTTTTCTTCAATAAAACTCTTTAATTCCTTTTTGAAAATTGAAATATCAAAATTATAAGAGTATTCTCTAATTTTCTGGTAATCAAATTCTAAAGTTTCAAATTTTTCTATGGCTTTATTAAGATTTTCTACTGTTTGCTCCTCAAAAAATACTCAAGTTGATGGAAGATATTTATGATTTTCTCTAACCGTTTCAAGTGATCATCATTTTTTGTAGGCTATAACTGGAGTTCCTGTCGCCATCGCCTCAATTGAAACAAGTCAAAAATCTTCCTCAGGCGGAAATAAAAATGCTTTTGCTTCACTCATATATTGTCTAACCTCAGAGTTTGATAAACCAAATATCCATTTTATATTTGGTTTTGATTTTTTTACTAATTCCCTATATAAAGCGTTATCCGTTGCGGTCGATAAAATAATTTTTTTTCAATTTTCATTGAAAGTATCAACGAGTAAATCAAATTTTTTATATGGAATTGTACGTCACACATAAAAATAATAATCTTTTTTGATATCAGAAAATGGAAAAGAATTTAAATCAATTCCGGGATAAATTAGTTTACTTTCTCTTCTATAATATTTTGCAATTCTACCGGCTGTATTTACTGAATTTGCAATAAAAAAATCAACACGTGCAGCTGCTACAAAATCCCAAACCCTAAGATTATGTATAAAAAATTTCATAGCAATTTTTGCTACAAAATTCAAAATCCCAAATTCTAACCTCTCAAAATATTCAAAATAATGGCTCCAGAAATAACGAGTTGGAGTATGACAATAGCAAAAATGAATAGTTTCTGGCCTTGTAATTACTCATTTTGATTCAGCTGAACTCGAAGAAATTACAATATCATATTGTCATAAATCAAAACTCTCGAAGGCTCTTGGTCTAAACATTAAAGCAATTTTTGGCCTTTTATTTAAAAATGGAATTTTTTGTAAAAAAGAAGTATAGATTTTTCTTCATGCGAACTTAGGATTTCATTCTTGCCAAAAAACTGATGTATAAATATCAGCTTCAGGAAATAACTCCATTATATCAAATAGCACTTTTTCAGCTCATCAGATATCTTTAATCCAATCGGTAATTATTGCTATTTTCTTATTTTCAAACAAGTGAAGAAATAATTAAAAATAAATTTTATTTACGTCAGAAATCATCATCAAATCTGACAATATCATCCTCTTCAAGATAATCTCAAATTTGACTTTCTATAATATGAAGCTCGGTTTTTCATTTATTTTCAAGTCTATGTTTAAATCCTGACGGAATAAATACGCTTTCTCATTTTCTGACAATTTTTTCTTCTTCTCATACTGTAACAACTGCAACACCATCTACTACAACCCAATGTTCAGATCTGTGATAGTGCATTTGAAGAGACAATTTTTTATTGTTTAGTACAGTAATACGCTTTGTCTTAAATCAAGTTCCTTCATCAATTATTGTGTAACTTCCCCATGGTCTATAAACAGTTTGTCCGAAATTTACCAATTGTCTATCTTCTTCTTTTTCTTTTAGAATATTTACCACATTTTTAATCTTTTGTGATTCTCCTTTTCTTGAGATAAGTAAGGCATCTTTTGTATCTACAATTATACAATCATCAAGTCAAATAATAGCTACTTTTTTATTTTTAATTTCCCCTATAAGAAAATTATTTTTTGAATCAACCTCGAGTAAATTATTATTTTCTCTATCATTTGCCTTTAAATATTCATCAATCGAGTCAAAACTTCATAAATCATTCCAATAAGTATCAAGAGGTGTCACATAAATATTGTCTGATTTCTCCAAAAGTCCATAATCTATTGAAAGGTCAGGAAGTGCATTAAAAATTTCATTTATATATTTTTCTTTTTCAAATAAAAGTTTAGAGTTAGGTTTTTTGTCTTCTCATTTTTCATTTCATTCATAACCATATTGTGGGCTATATAATCAGTCATCATTCCTTTTAAAAATATCATAAATTGCTTTAGAATGTTTTTTTAATTCTTCAAAATATATTTCCTTTCAAAATAAAAAAATTCCAGAATTCCATAAATATCAATTTTTTATAAAAACCTCGGCTTGAATTTTATCTGGTTTTTCTTTAAATTCCATAACTTTATATGGAATTTTTTCAGTAGTTTCTGGGTTAATATAACCATAACCTGTATGTGGACAAAATGGTTTGATTCAGAATGTAATTAATGATTTTGAAGCTATATTTTTTGATTCTTCTATGGCTTTAACAAATTTTTTCTCATTTTCTATAACTTGATCTGATGGCATAATAAGACCTAGGGAATCATTTTCAATATTTTTCATAGCAAAAGTAATAGCTCAGAGTGTATTTTTTGCCATTGGCTCAATAAGAATCTGACATTCCTTTAATTTAATTCAAATTTCAGATGCTTGAGTTATACAATGAAATTTGTAATCAATATTAGTAGCGATTAAAATATTTTCAGTTTTTGATATTAAAGTAGCTCTTTTAAGGGTTTTTTGGAAAAGTGAAGTTCATCAAAGTTCATCTAATTTTATAAATTGTTTTGGGTAAAATTTCCTAGAAATTGGCCACAATCTTGTTCCACTACCTCAGGCCAATATAATTGAATTTATTTTCATATTTATTTTTTTATTTAAAAAATTAGAGTGCCTGTGAATAATATCAAAAAAACTCGATTTGTAAACTAATTTTAAAATTTTTATTTCATCAATACATATCAAGAAACATTATAATACGGATAATTATTTTCCACTCATTTATATTCAGGATTTTTAAGAGTAATGTTTTCTAAAAATACTTTATAAATCTCTCAATTTCTTCATTTTAATTCAAATGTCATATCCAAATTATCAAGTTTTGTAGATCAAGTTGCTTTATAAATAGATAATAATTTATTTTCTATTTCATTTAAATTAACGGAATCTACAAGTCATATTTTTTTATAAATATTCATATAATGATTTTTTATATCCATAATTGCATAATCTGAAGGTAGGGGTGTTGGTTGAGTTGTATTAATATTTAAGATTTTTGAATATCAAGTAACATCTATTGGAAATATTCACTTGTAATAATTATTTGTAAAATTTAATGTTTCTCTAGTAAAAATATTATTAACAATATCATAACGACTTTTTACTTTAATTTCTTCTGCAATTCAATATATCAAACTCCACTTACTAATCCCATCACTGTTTCATGATGAAGAATATTTGTATGTATTTTTTAAAAAAATACCATCAATATTTTTATTTTTAACAACATTATATTGAACTGGAAATAAATTTTTGATACTGTTACAATTATCATAATCGCATAAATAATCAATTTGTGAGTAGATTTCTTTTGATAATTCTGGAGTAATGTCTGAGTAATTATTTAGTGGATAAATAACTCAATCTTTTAGAATTCAAGCAGTTTTTAAGTTATTTTCAAGCCTTGCTAATTGTCTTGACTCAGGGAGAGAATAAACTCACCAAGGTCAAACAGATATTATAATAGTAAATATTGTCAGAATAAGTGGGATATAAACTAGATTTTTCTTTTTTGAAAATACAAAATAAAGAGAAATTACAGAAAGCCAAATTCAGAAAACTACTACAAAATATCTATTCATTGTAATATCATATTGAGCTATTCTAAGGTAAATTGCATAAAAAAGCATAAATAATTGTGGGACTACAACAATTGGAAAATGGCTTCTAAAAAACTTTATAAATTTATTTTTTTCTTCAAAAATATATGAGAAGATATAAACTAAAAATCCGAAAATACTAAATCAAATAACAAGCCAACTAACCTCTCATTTTGGCCAATCTTTAAAATTTAAAAGTACTCTAATTGTGTAAGAGTACAAAATTATAAAATAAACTCAAATAAACGGAATTGAAATATATTTTACCAAAAAAGAAAAAAACGCATTTTCTACGAATTTATTTTTATCAAATGTCTCTTTGGTAGGTAATTGAGTAAGTGCAAAAAGTGGAGTAATCAGGGAAAGCGAGAGTATTATCCAATCTCAAAAAATTTTTTCGCTTTGCGATCATTTTATATCAAATAGTGTAAAATAAGCCAATATTCAGATAACTCATAAAGCTGATAAAACTCATCATAAAATAAATGAAATTAGAAAAATTACACTGATATTATAAAAATAACTGTAATAAATTTTTTCAATTAATTCATTTTTGTAAATTTTTTTAAGAAATGGTGAGGTAAATATAAATGCAATTATTCAGACAAGTGTGAGTGCAAAAAATATCAAATTATCAATATTATCTACATTATTTTTAAAAGTTATAAAGAAGAAGGTTCAAAACAATATTACTCAAAAATCAGCTATAATTTTCTTAAAATCTGAGAACCCTAGACTTTCTCATTTAAGGTATATTCAAACACTAAGAAAAAATGTAATAATTAGCGAAAAAATCGATCTAACAATAATATTATGAGTATATGAAGATAAATTTTGAGCATTTAAATTTATTAAAAGAAGCAAAAATAAGGCTAGTAAAATTATTATAGATAAAGGAGATCTTTTAATAACTTTTGAGATAATAGATTTAAAATTAGAATAATTTATCCAAAAAAAAGTATCTTTACTTGTTTCACTGCGCATAAAATGAAATTAAGTTATAAAAACAAGTATATTGTATCTGATTACAAGGTAAAATCAAATATAAAGTTAAAAGTTAAAAGGCGAACTCTTTCGAGTCCGCCTTTTTTATACATTTTCCAATTATGTTTTGTTATGTTTTTGTTTTTTTTAGAGTTCTACCACCTCCCCGTTATGACAACATCATTTGAGATTTCGTTGATGTCATCTGGTTTTACTGGAAAATGTTTCGCAAGGTGATCGCCTAGCTGGTAAATCACGTTGCAGATAGCATCGACCGGACGCTTGAATTTGATTCCTACGATGATTTGAAGGATAAGGGATTCCCAATTGATTTGAGGCGAGATATTATCTATCGCCTTATCAGGTTGTATCCTCACCATCCTCTCCTCGAGAGAAATCAGAATAAGAACTCCAGTAGCCTCTTTTGTCTTGTTGATGCCGAGTTTACGAAACAAAGACTTCGCACGCCTCGTAACAGCCTTTTCCTTATCAGCTTTTTTGAGTCGCGGAACAATGCTTGATGCCGATACGATAGCGACTTTTATTTCGCCGGCAGTTCTTTTCTCTACCTCGGTAATTACGTCTTTAATCAGTTGGAGCCCTGTCTCAGATAAAAAAGTCAGAGCGTCATTTTTTTTCTTCATGCTCTCCTCCTTTTCTACCAGCTTCCAGAGGCTCCGCCTCCGCCAAAACCACCGCCTCCGCCACCAAATCCTCCGCCTCCTCCGCCACCACCGGCTATTCCGACCTCAAGGACTATACGTCCAGCAAGCCCAAGAATAAAACCTCCGATAATGAAAATAAAAAGCAATGGAAATGTGACATTGAACATGAAATATCCTAGAGTAGGTCCAAGAACTGCGCCAATACTACCCCCTAGAAAAATATTTGCAAAACCAGCTATTCCGGTAATGACAAAGAAGATGATTAGCCCAAACTGAAGCATACTATCTTCCTTTTCTTTTTCTCCGTCTTTTGCAGTCTTGCCGTCGCCTTTGTATTCACCTTTTACAGCGAGTTTGATTTTGGCGATAGCGGTCTCCAGGGCCTCGGCTGTTTTACCAGCTTTTAGCCGTGGAGACATTTCTTGGTCAATAATACGACCAGAGATAAGGTCGGTAAGAGTACCTTCCAATCCCCTGCCGGCTTCGATTCGGATTTTGCGGTCAGCCTTGGCAAGAGTTATGATAACACCGTTATCTTTGCCCTTGTGTCCGGCTTTCCAGCTTTCTGCGACCTTGATGGAGAATCCTTCAATATCTTCTCCTTCAAGGGATGGGATTGTTAAAATGAAGATTTGATTACTTGTTGCTGATTCATACAACTCAAGGTCACGAGATATACGGTCTACCTCGTCTTTTGAGAGCATGCCAGCATAGTCATTCACGTAAGTTGTGAGTTTTGGGACTTCCAGGGCGTATCCGCTTGTAGCGATTGCCAGAAGAAGTACCCAAATGAATGAAACAATGTATTTTTTCATAGGGGTCTCCTGGTTTTGACCTCACGAAATTCAGTAAAGATTTCCGAGAGGTCAATTACTTGCTACTTCGCTGGACCGCCGAACTGAACTTTGGGTGCAGTTTTTGCTCCTTCATCAGCCTTGAAACTTTCCTTGCGCTGAAGCTGGAGTAATACTGCATTTGTCAAGTTGTTCGGGAAGGTACGGATGGATGTATTGAAAATCCGCACCGCCTCGTTGTAACGAACGCGCGCAACACCGATCCGGTTTTCCGTGCCCTCAAGCTGATTTTGCAGATCAAGAAAACTCTGATTTGCCTTCAGGTCGGGGTATTTTTCGACCACCATCATCAGACGGGAGAGCGCACTCGAAAGTTCGCCCTGATTCTGTTGGAACTTCTGGATCATCTCGGGATTATTGACAACGTCCTTCCCGACCTGAATCGTGCCGACCTTGGCGCGAGCCTCGGTAACGGCGGTAAGGGTCTCCTTCTCGTGCGACGCGTAGGCCTTCACGGTCTCAACCAGATTCGGAATGAGATCAGCACGACGCTGGTATGATGCTTCCACATCGCCCCACGCCGCGAAAACCCCTTCCTCGTTTTGTTGGATGGTATTGTAACCACAGCCAGTCATCATGAACAGAATCGCCAACATTGCCATTGTCGAAAAAATCGAACTTTTCATCTTCATCGTCTTCGTCCTCTCTATGAGTTTTTGGGTTTATAAAACATTTGTTGTTGTTTTTATACTACTACATAAGCTTATTAAACTTATATTTTTAATTTAATTTTTTAATTGGAAAATGTTAATGAGCCCGACAAACAATAAAATTTACATTTGTCATGTTTATTGACTATAATTAAAATTATAAAATGTCAAGTATATTTTTGACATTTTAATTTTTTATATACATTTTTTTGCATTATTTAAATTATTAATATACTAGACTAAATTCTTAAATATTTTATAAAAACTATTTTATGACTCCAAATATATCTAAACTAGAAAAACTAAATTTATCTTGAAATTATCTAATTTCTAAATCATCTGATATTAAATATCTTCTTTGATTACAAGAAAGCCATAGAATTGAAATTCTAATTAAAAATAAAGTATTTTCTATTTTGGCAAACAATTTAATTCTAGAGGAAATAAGTAAAAAATTTGATAAATATGATATTGTTGATGTAGAGGATAAAGATAAGATTAAAGCTTTATTCTCAAAAATAAAACTATTAAAAGTTGATTCAGCTAATACAACTTTATGAAGAATAGAAAGACTTGAAAAATTATGAGTGAAAAAAATTAAAGGAATAGAATCTGTAGTTTCTAACTTAAGAAAAGTAAAAACAAACGAGGAAATTGAGCTAATTAGAAAATCACAAGAAATTAATTTAAAGGCATTTGAGAGTGTTTTAAATAAAATCAGACTATGAATGACAGAATTTGAAATTTCAAAATTCATAAAAATAGCCCACCTAGAACTCTGAGCTACTTGAGAAAGTTTTGAGCCAATTGTTGCATTCTCAGATTGATGATCTTGCCCACATCACACAAATAGTGTTGAGAGAAAATTAGTAAAATGAGACCAGATTTTATTTGATTTTTGATGTATTTATAATTGATATTGCTCGGATATGACTCGTGTAGTTTTCACTTCTAAGCCAAATTCTGAGCAAAAACAATTCTATGATTTATTAAAATACACAAACGAGGAATGTATGAAATTCTGAAAAATCGGAATGGAATATAAAAAACTTCATCAAAAAGCAAATCAAATATTGTGAGAAAATTCGAAGTTTTTCACACATAATCTCTGACACGGAATTGGAATTGATATCCACGAAACTCCACTTTGAATGAGAGATTTAAGCACTAAAATCGAAGAAAATGATGTTTTCACAATAGAACCCGGACTTTATTTTCCAGAAAAATTCTGATTTAGATATGAGAATATTATAGTTGTTAAAAATGGGAAATTAATTAATATTTTAGGAGAAATTGAAGATAAGGATTATATTTTAGGATTGTAGACTACGCTATCCCCTTTTCTCTCATATCCCTCACACGAATTTTAACCATTTCATGAAGAGTTGGGTCATCCAAATCAAAAAATTTAATATCACTATTCCGAATATCCGCAATTCAAACACTCTTCTCTTCATCTTCTGACAAATGATATACATAAGTAATTGGGCAAGAATGAGCTTTTACTCCTTCAAAATATCAATTCTCAAAAATATCATCATACACTCCCAAAAAAATCAACTTCCCAACATCGATATCAATTCCCAATTCCTCCTTCATTTTCCTCCTCACTCCCTCCTCAATTGTCTCACCCTTATAACGCATTCCACCCGGAATGTAATAAACTCACTTCAAAGGCTCGTTATTCCTCAACCCAAGCAAAATCTTCCCATCCCCATTCACAAAAATAACATCAACAGATGAGACTATTGAATTAGTAATTATTTGTTTGTATGTTTCTGGTTTTAGATGCATAATGTTTGAGTTAAAAATGATATTATTATGAAAAATATTTAATTAATTCTAAATTATATTCATAATCATTAATTATTTTTTTATATAATTCAGATTGAGCTGGATTAAATTCATAATCAGGATTATCTTTATTTGTTTCATCTTGTTTTAATGAAAGTAATGCACCTTTATATTTATTTGATATTTCAGTATATTCACTCACTCAATTACTTGCGGAAATATTTCGAATATTAAGTCAAATAAATTCTAAAAAACTTTCATAAAAATATTTTTCGTTTAAATTTTGAAAAATAATTGGGCGATTTGGTGCAAAATATTTTTTATCCCGATTATTAATATTTTTAAATTTTCTTAATGATTCTTGAAAAAATTTGTAATCTTTTAATTTAATATAATTAATTAAAATAATTTTTTCAAAATCTTCTTTTGTAAATTTTTTCATTTTATTACTCCATTCTGGTTTTTCATAATTTACCTGTAAAACAATATTAATTTGATTTAGTAATCTTTTTATAAATCTTAGATTTTCTTTTTCAAAAATGTTTTCAAACTTATTTATTATATAGTCTACTATTTCAATTTTATTTTGATTTTCTATTTTAATTAAATCAAAAATTTCATTTATTTTTTTGAAGAAAAACTCTTCTAAATCTTCTTTTAATGGAACAGGGACAAATCTCTCAATATTAATAATTTTTTCTAGGTATTTACTATCAAATCATTTAGAATCCATTACTTTTATAATATGCTCTTTATCATAAGATACAATATAAATAATATTTTTAAAATTTCCTAAATTTTTTATTAAATTAAGCATAATAAGAATCTCACTAGGTTCACATCTATCTAGGTCATCAATAATTATAACAAGTTTTTTTCATAACTTAACAAGTTTTTTTCAAATTTGATTTTTTACATCTTCTAATGTTTTTTCTTTAGAAAAAGATTTTAATATTTTAGGTATTAAACTTAAGTTACTATTAAGTCATTCAATTAATTTGAGATATTTAGCAAGTAATAAAGAAATATGTATTTCTCATAATACTGTAGATAAATCAAATAAATAACTTTTAATTAAATCATTTTTTTCATAATTCCAAGGATTAAATCTATGTGTAATATAATTTGGATTTCAATCCAAATAATCTTTATCTAATAAATTAATTATACTACTTTTTCATAATCACCATTCTCATATAATTCAAATACTATATGAATTTTCAAAATCCTTATTATCAATTCCATTGATAATATCATATATATTTTTAGCAAAATAATTATATCAAAAAATATCTTTTCAAATTGAAATTGGTTCATCTGAAATCAATTGAATATAATTTCATTTTATACTAAAGTTTTTAATTCAATTAATATATTCTTTAAAATGATTTTTTTTATCTTTAGTCTTTTCAAAGATTTTTTTATATAAATTAAAATAATAAAATTTATTCTTCATATCCTCTTCCATAGTTTCATAATTTTGTTTCATAATTAACGCTAATAATAGCAAAACTGAAATAAATCATACAAATAATGAGAAATTATAATAATCAAGATAATAATTCCTATAAAAGGGATAGGTTGATCACAATAAAAATAAAATAAAAAATGATTTCCATAAAACTATGTTTTTATATAAAAAATTAAAAATAAATTTTAAATTTACTAATGAAATTAGTATAACTAGAAAATATGAAAAGAATTTATAAAAAATATTTTTTGGTATCTTTAAAAAGGTATTATGTAGTGTAAATATAGAGAAATCTACACTAAAAATACTTTCATAAATAAAAAATAATAATAAAAAAATTATAAATATTATTAATATTGAATAATAAAATTCTTCAGTAAATCTTAAAAATTTATTAACATAACTATTATTTTTTATTTTTCTAACCCAGAAATATATTCTAATTATTAACCAATCTAAAAATTCAAGAAAAGCATTAACTATTTTATAAAATAAAAATAATATATATCTAATAAAAATTAGTATTTGTTTAATTATATAATTCATATTTAAAAGTTAAAAATTCAAATACCTCCCACATGTAAACCTCACATTTTCATCATCATTATTCTTGCCTAGCCACTCGAGATAGTTTCGGTCATTTTTGGCGATTTCGGCGAAGGTGGTTCATTTGTATTTACCGAAATTTATTTTTTTGAGTAGAATTGGGGAATTTGTGAGAGAAAGCATTTTGGAGATTATTTCTGAGTCTGAGCTAAGTGAGAATTTATCTTTGATTAGGGAGAAAAAATATTTAAAGATTTGTTTCATTACAAGGACATCAGACATTGCGTCGTGGGCTTTGAGATTTGGAAAGGTGATTCATTTTTCCATAAAATAGAATTTCAAAACATCTAATCTGTAGGTATTTTCAAACTCTTCTTCTTGGTCTTGTAGGAGATGTTTGGTAATTTGGAGAGTATCAATGAATTTATTTATTTTAAGTCAGGTTTTTGCAAGCATTCATATATCAAATTGGGCATTGTGCCCAACAAAAATCGTATCGTCTTTAATTTGTTCTAGGAGCTTGTATTCAGGAACTTGAGGGGAAAATATAGGGAAATCCTTTATATCATTTTCCATAATACCGTGAGTAGCTTTTGAAATTAGTGAAATCTTAATAGTTCCATTGCTAAAAAATGAATTAACCTCATGCTCAATTTTTCAGTCAATTTCATTGATAAATCCCAGCTGAATAATAACATCCTGCTCCTGGATACCCGTAGTTTCTGTATCAATGAAAGTTAAATTCATGATAAATTTTTTAAAAAGTTGAATTTATTATAAGAATTTTATTGTGGAATACAAGATAATATTTGAAATATAAAAAAGTTTTGCCTTCAAATATTTTATTCATAGAATAGGAAATATTAATTTCTAATTAAATTTTTATGGATATCAAACAAGCTCAACAAAAAATAAAAGATTTGCTCTGAGAATTGGAGCATCCAAGATTGGCTTCATTTATAGCTTTAACTGAAGAAGTATGAGAAGTAGCTGATGAGATTATGAAAAGTGAAATATATGAGGAAAAAGATAATAATGAGGATATAAAAGCTGAAATTGCTGATGTGTTTGTATGTGTTCTGGAATTAGCTAATGTCTATAACTTTGACCTTGGAGAAGAATTTGAGAAAAAAATTAGAAATCTAGAGCCAAGAGCTAAAGAATGGAAAATTAGACTTAAGGATTTGATGGCAAAGAAAAGGGAGAAATTGGATTAAATATTATTTCTTGAATACCTCAATTATAACCCCCTTTTAGGATCATATCAAAAAATTACAAGCATATGTGTTAATATTTTGCTTAACAAAAATTAGAAAATTTTTAAAAAATAAATATACTAAGGTAAATTTATTTTTATCTGGTAAAAAAATGCGTAAAAATCATGGTTTTACAGTTGTGGAGATGGTTATAGCGATGACTATATGAAGTATGATTATGCTTTGAATTAGCTATTTTATTGGTGAAATAAATTCAAAAATTATCTCGTCTCAGAATAAGGGAAATCTCTATACCTGAGTTAATGATTTTATTGACAAGATTTGAGTGAAAAAAAATCTATACTGAAGTTCGGCTATTTTGACACAAAATCAGAATTATAATGCTTTGCTTATGACTAATAAAGAGCAAAATGGCGGAATTCTTATCTGAGTTGTAAATAATAGTAAAACTTCTCCAAATTATCTAAAGCTAGATCCTATTTGAAATTATGGAATTTATGAAAATAAAGTACTGGGAATAAGGCAGTTGACACAAAATCAAGTATGAGATATTATGACTAATTCATGAAATATTTACAATATTGAATTTTTTGAAGATAATTTATTTCCAAGTTTATTTGTAAAATCATTTAATCTAATTTGATATAATTCCTGAGCCATAGTTGAGGCAAAGATAACATTTTATGAATCATTTTTGTCGGGATATTTATGAAAAGAACTTGATAAAGTGCCAGAAAATAAAATTTATGATATAACTCTAAATTTTTAATAAATATGATTAAAAATAACAAATGAAATACTCTAATTTATGCTATAATTCTTGTAAATATAGCCATTGTAATAATGTATATTGTGCTTAATAAATCAAATTATTTCTCAAATTCTCTTAGTATGCAAAATTATAATATTAAATTAAATGAGAATCTCAGAAATAAAGCTACAAACTCACTAAAATATGAAACATATCTGAATACTAATTGAAGCGGATTTGTAGATACTATAACTTGTCCTTCTGATATTACATTAAGTGGAACTACTTTAACTTGAACAATTTCACAAACTATTCCCTATTTTGACACAAATTCAAAAATTCTAACATGCTCTTGATCTAATGCTTCTTGAAGTTTAATACTTACTTACAATGCTTCATTTAGCTGATTTACAGAGGCTTCCTATAATAATTTTACAGGAAGTCTTTATGAATCTTGATTGTATTATACTTGAATATTAAATGATCCAGATTTAAGCCAAGTTTCATTTACAGGAAGTGATATTTACTCGGGAATTGATAGTAATTTTAACTCTGATAATTATAAAATAAATTCAACTGGCTGAGTTAATTATCCTGACAATTATACGGATGATGATACTCTTGCAAGAAAAACAATCTACTGATATATAAATAGTGACAAGACATTTTCAAATATTTTCTGGAATAATTATAAGACAAATGAATATATTAGAAATAACCCAAACAATTATGATACCAAAAATGTTGTAATATGAAATACTTCAAGTGGAATTTTGTTTTTGGATGTGAATTTTCCTTATTCTCTCAAAATTATAGAATTTAACAAAGATAATTTTATTCAAAAAAATGAACTAGTAAAATTAAGACAATGGACTTGAAATTGAGCTTCTTGAAGCTGATACCTAGCACTAGATTGAAACGATTTATTGACATTAAAGACACTAAGCTCAAGTGGAATGATTTTTGATTTTAAAAATAAAAATTATGCAATTTTCCTAGCTTATAATTCTAGTAATATTCCTACAACTCTATTAAAATTTAGATTAACAGCAGAAAACGAGAACTGACTTGGTGTTTATATTAATCCAATAAATGACAGCAATAGTGAAAATATTAGATATTTATGAAGTGATATAATTATTGATAATGGTAAATATATCAGCAAAATTACGGAATATTAATTTTTTTTATCCACTGGATCATAACCTCATTTTCCCCAAGGATTACACCTTAAAATCCTCCGAGTTCATTTAATTAATCCAACTCACACTCATTTTTTTTCAATAGATTCCTTCATATAATCGCTACAACTCGGGATATGTCTGCAATATGGAGGTTTATTCGCGGATCTAGCCCAGATACTATGATCTGGACTTAAGTATTTCTGATAAAGTGAAATTAATCAAATAAGTGATTTTTTTAGCATAATTTGTAGGTTTTTGTAAAAAATGGTTTAGTCCTATTATATAATTAAATAAGAGAATGTAAAGTGAAGAAAAATAGAAATATTGTATTTTTAAAAAAATTGTTATAATCAGTAAAATAAGTTATTAAAATGGAAGAAGAGAAAATCAATATAATAAACGATATAATCTGAAATGAAGATGGGAAAAGTTATCCTGTTAATCTTTTTGAATTCTTCCCGAAGGCTAATTTAAAGGCAATTTTGCATAATAATGGGAATATTTTTAATGATGTTAAATTTATAATAAATACTAAAAAAATTAATTTAACGAAGAAAAAGAGACTTTCTGTTGGCAAGCTGAAAAATAAGAATTTTTACGATATAATAGGGAAGAAATTAAACAAACTCAAATTAAAAGAAGTTCTAAAATTTAAGAAAGAAAGAATTTTAATTAATCCTCTTTGTATCACGACCCCACTGCCAGAATTAAGCTATAATTCACTTGATATTAGGCAATTAAAAGAATCTCCAATTTTTAAGACTTATCCTGATATTTATCAAGTTAAAAGACCTTCAGTTAAAAAATATATTAAAAAGTTAAAAAATATTAAAAATATATCAGAAAATATCTATAAAAAACACAAAAGTTTCTTTCATAGATGAGCTGTAGCTTGATTTATTGCTTTTATAATTTCAGTGTCGCTGGTTTTGATTTGAATCTGATTTAAGAATTATATACAAGCGGAAGTTATTGATTCTTATCAGAAAATCTATAGTTTTAAAAATCTAAGAAGTTGAGAAGAAATCAAAAATGAGGCAAAAAAAGTAAAAAGAAAATTAAGTATATTGAGTTTCCTTTTCGCTCCAGTGAATGCACTTTGAAATAATATTCTTTATAAGAATGATGATATTATTCTGGCTAATAATGTGATAAAATGAGGAACTCAAATTTGAGATATTATGGTAAATATCTGACAAATTTATAGTGATTTTGAAGAAGAAGTAAAAGTAAATAAAGATTTAACTTGAATAAAAAAATTACAAAATATTAAAATTACAACGTTCCTTAAAAATGAAAATCCCTATATTTTAAATATTAAAGAAAGTCTAAACAATGCTATTACCTATTATTCAAAAATAAATTCGCTTCCTGATAAATCTCTAAATTCTAAATTCCAACTTGTTATGGAAAATCTCGTGAAATCCTCATCAATTCTGGATTATTACATTGCTAATGAAGATATTTTACTAGAAATTCTCTGAGATAAAAAACCTGTAAGATACTTGATTTTAAACCAAAACAAAGATGAAATTAGGGCAAATTGAGGATTTCCAGGAAGTGTAATAACACTCGAATTATACAAATGAAATATAAAAAACTATGATAAAAAGGATGTATATTATTATGATTGGCATATAACTCCATACAGAGAAACTCCCCCAGAATGACTTAATATAATTTCTCCAAATCATGGACTAAGAGACGCTAATTATTTACCAATTTTTAGAGAAAGTGCTGAGAAAATTAATTTCTTCTATGAGAAATGAGGTTGATCATCACTTGATTGAGTAATAGCGATAAATCAGGGATTAGTGGAAGATTTCTTGAAAAAATATTGAAGTGTAAGAATGGATGAAATAAATCTAGATGTGACGAGCTCAAATTTCTCACTTATTATGTCGACTCTGGTGGAAAATAAGTTTCAAAAGGTAATTTCTCCAAAAGATATATTATTTAAATTTTGAGATAAACTAGAAAAAAAACTCCTAGAGAAAAAGGATTTTATAGGTTATATTGACATTATTTTAAATAATTTTATCACAGGTGAAATTCTAATTGCCTCAAGAAATCCTGATATTGAAAACTTTATTAAAAAATATACAACTTCAGAAAACTGGCTTAAAGATGAGTGAAATTGGTTTTATCCAGTATTTACTTCTATTTCTTGAAATAAATCAGATAGATATATATCCCGCGTTTTTAACCTTAAAACCACTGTAAACTCTGATTGTTCTATACTAAATTCGCTAAATTTAACTTCTACTCATAATTTTTGAGAAAAACAAATTGCTGAAATTAGAACAATTTTAGATGATTTAAAAATCACAGATAATGCTGAAAGAGACAGATTAATGACAATTGAGTGATGAGCTGAAAATAGACAATTTGTGAGAGTTCTAGTACCAAAATGAACCGAGCTTATAACAAAAATTCCAAATGTAAACCTAGACTCATCTAATCCAAACTACGATTTTATAAAATTCTATCTAAATACTCCTGTATGAGAAACTTCACAAACAAATTTTGAATATATAACTCACCCAAAAACCTGCACCACCAAGACAAATTTCTACCGCCAAAGTGGACTTACAAATTATAAAATTAATATAAATTAATTTTATAATTTGTCTTGTTCCCACGCTTCGCGTGGGAACTTCGAACATTTTTATTATTTTAAATTAATATGTTTAAATACCGCCTTATAAATAAACCAAAAGATCTTAAATTAAAGAAAGAAACTCTTGAATTAATTTTTGGAAGTGTCTCTCTAAATATCTCAAAAATCCAAAATTGAACTCTAAATATTGTATTTGTAGATGATACTAAAATAAAAGAATTAAATAAAAATTATAGAAATAAAAATGAAGTAACTGATGTTCTTAGTTTCCATTATTTTGAGGATTTCACGCTCTTAAAACAAAGAGAAATTGCCTGAGAAATAATTCTCTCACAAAGTAAAATAATCTCACAAAGTAATGAGTATTGACTTACTAAGGAGCAAGAAACCTATAAATTAATAACACACTCAATCCTCCATATTCTTGGTTTTGACCATGAAAGTGATAAGGATTATACGAAGATGAGTAAGGAGGAAAAAAAGATTTTAAAATTACTTTCTATTTAGTAACTCCTATTAATTTCCCTTTATTTCTTCAGAAAACCTCGCTTTTGTAGAACTCAGAGATTTGAGATGGTTTGAGGTTAAAATCTCATTTGTGGGTAATTCTAATTACATAGTTAAATTCATAAAGTCATGAATCCATCCTAGAAGCAAATCCGAAGTATCTGTCATCTCTAAATTCCTCTCTATCAAAGAAATTAGTAAATTTCAAGCTTTTATTTTCTGTAGATAAATTAGTATTAACAAGCTCACATCAGGCTGGAATAAATCACTCAAATGCAACCTGGTCTCTTGGCTCTGCTGTAACGACTTTATTGTAAGCGAGAATTAATTGTCCAACTTTAAAATCTCTTACTTCGTTTAAATATTCTGTAGTATTTTTAGGATATTTTAAATCTTTGTAATCGATAGTTCAACTCATATAATTTACCCATTCAAGATTTTTAAGATTTTCGATTTTGCGATAAGCATTATAATCAAAATAAGTTTGCTCTAGATAAAATCCTTCATCGCGTGGAATTACTTTTTCAATTGGTAAGAAATAGCTTAGAGATAAATCATAATAAACACTTCAGTTTCACTGCTTATTTATAACAAAATCATTTTGCGTCTTTAGTTTATTTCACTCAATAATTTTAGTAAATATTTCTAGTTTATTTTTATCATCTATATTTTTCTCATCAATAAGGTCAGAATTTAGAAGTAATTTTATATTTGACTTAATATTTTTGAGTTCTCCAGAGCTTACTATATATTTTGTCATATTTTTTATCGCATAATTATTTTCCTGGGTCGACCCAAAAGATCAATCTTTTTTCTCAGAAATTATCCATCTATTCATATTATCAATAATTTGAGATATATCCTTGAAATTATCAAGTCACAAATTTGAAACAGCTCCGATAAAATTTGTAGTATTTAGAATTCTTGAATTATAGCTATCTTTTCAGAGAAATGCTCATCTAGGATGATACACAATAAATTCTCAAATCATATTATTAACAAGCTCTACTGCTTGAGTTTTTAGAGTTTTTTTATCTCACTCGCTAATATTTTTGTTTTTTGTAAGCTTGGCTATTACATCTACTTTTGAGATTTTTGTAGATAATTCTTCTTTTTTGGTATCTAATAATTTCCACATTTTATAAGCTTCATAATCATTTGGATCATAGCTTAAAATTGCAGAAATTACATCAAGTCTCTCAGTCTCTGGATATTTACAGAAATTATTATAATAGTCAGGATTACTACATCACTCTATTTTATTCGCATAAAATCTAGTTTTTAGGTAAGATACAGCACTTTTAATTGATTTATCATTTATAGTATAACCAATTGACTTTATCTCACTCATTCCGTCAACTACCATAGAAGTTAGATGAAAATCAGCTGGAGCGTTACTTGGCTCATTTGTCCAATATCAGAATCATAGAGAATTTTTTTGGAATGTAATAGATTCGGCTATAAAGTTTTTTATAATTTCATCCTCTGAAATATTTTTATATCAAGTATCTCCATCTACCCACACTTTTACCATTTTCTTAGTTAAATCAAATGGAAGTCAAGCGCTTGTATATAATTTTTTAATATAGACATTTGGCAGGATTGCAGATTGCTTTTGTTCGATACATCCATAAGGGAAATTAGCTAAGAAATCAATTCCACTTGTAATATTTGATAAAATAGTTGGTGAGAAATTTATAGTAAGCTTAGCGGAGCTTAAAATAGTATTAGTTAAGTCTATTTTTTCAGTGTAGCTCACTTTATCAGTCTTTCCAACAGTTGCAACAGTTTCTTTTGTTGAAGTTTCTTCTATTGGCAAGAATTTCTCTATTTCATCAGAATCTTGAGTATCTTTTGAAACTGCTTTTATAGTAAGCTTTGAAGTAGGATTAGTAAGAGAAGAAACTCAAATATCTTTTACTTTTACTCTAAATTCTACAGTTTTTTGTTCTCAATTATTTATTTTAATCTCTTGAGATGAGTTTTCTATATCAATATTTTCTCAAGTTAGACTCACCGTGAAAATAGAATTTTTTCCAGTTTTGTTAAATACCACTGGGGATAGAACAATTGTATCATTTGAGCCAAGAAATCTAGGAACATTTTCATTAATTATTACTTTTTGGGTGGTAACTATGGTTGCCTCTCAGACTCAAATTTTGTTATCCAGTGGAGTTGATGCTACACTTTCTATTACCCAAGTTGTGAGATTATCAGGAAGTGCGTCAGTTGTAATTGTAGCCTTTCAATTAGCATCTGTCGTGTAATCTGCTTGCCAAAAAGCTGTATCTTTAAATACTCACCTTTTTTTCTTAGAATCTCATCATTTCGCTCATTCTCAGGCTCATCATTTTTCTCCATCACTTATATCTTTAATTTCCAATTTTTCTACCAGATTTAATAATGACAAATAAGTATTAACTCCGAGATATCTCTTCATTTCATAGAAAAATGCAAATGGATTTTTCTTAGGATTTCATTTTAAAGCCAGCAAACTCTCGTCAACTATTGACACACTTCCGTTTGCGTATGGAATTGGTTTTCCATCAATATCGGTTGTTTTGATGTTTAATATTACCTTTTCTCCGGGTTTATAGTGATTTTTAGCGGGCGCGATACTTACTTTTAATTTTTTGTAATCAGTGACTACTTTTACGACGCTTAATGCTCTTTTGTAGATTGGGAGCGGATTAGATCAAGATTTTCAAATTAGAAATACTTTCACATAAAAATTTGGATAATAAGTATCTTTAATTGGAATACTAATTCTCTCTCCAGTAGATTTGATATCTTGTGTGAAATAATCTAGGATTCCATTATCTTTTTCAACTGTTACAAACATTTTTCAAGTCGAAACTGGAGATTTTAGAGTGAAATTAGCTGTGTCTCCGACTTTTAAAATACTTTTATCAGCAACTAAATCAGTCACACTATTATTTCAATCTCACCAATAAAATACCTCTTCTCAGCCAATATAAACAGAAGTTGATGAGACAAATGTCTTTCAATTAGATCAGGTGTAAGTTGTTTTTATATCATATTCTCCGGAAGTTTTTGGCATTAGAGTATCACTAAATTCTCAATTAGAAGAAGATGAATATTCTTTAGTGTCTTCCACTTTTTCATCAATAGCATAATCATTGTAAAAAATTCCATCAACTCATTGTTTTTTTACATTTTTCCACTCTTTTTTAATTAGTTCTACTTTAACTTTTTTTCATGATAAAGGCTCTGCACTGTAATTTAAAACAATTCCATCAAACTTTATTCAATCTTTTTGGACGCTGTAATAAGGAGCTTTAACTCATACATAAGCGTCAGTATTGTGTAGGATTACCTCAGTTGTTTTGCTTACTTGTTTTTTGGTGTCTGGGTCTTCTAGCGTTACACTAAAACTATATATTTTTTCTCATAAAGCTTCTTTATTTTCATCGGCTGTATCAGTAGGAAAAGAGTAGTTCCAAATTGAAGCTTCTCAGGCTTTCATATCTCACTGCTCTGAAAATACTGTCTCATCTCCATAATCACAATATCCCCAATAAACACAGTTAAATCAATCAAATCAAGTTGAAAATTGGTAATCAGAATAATCTTTTGCATCAAAGAAATAATTTTGAGTTAGGACTCATTTATAAAAATGTGCTCAGTTTAATTTTCATCCAAAATAATATTCTCAGTCAAAATTTAAGCTAATATTTTCTCAAATTACTGCGTCTTTTTTGTCAGAAATTAAGTTTATTTTAAATACAGGTTTCTTGTATTCTTCTACGAAAAAATTTCAATCATTATAAACCGATATTTGACTTCAATTTGGATAAAATTCAAAATTAAATCTTCCAAGTTTCATATCGCGCGGAAGTTCAAATTTACCTGAAAAATTAGAATTTTTATCTACACTCACTTCTATTTCTTTGAAGAAATTATATTCAGCATCAAGTATTTTTAATTTTGCTTTTTTCGTGTCTGATTTATGATATCAATCAAAGTTAAAATTCCTTAAAATTCATTTAAAAAATACAGTATCTCCAGGTCTATAAATTGGTCTTTCTGTGTATAAATAAAGGAAATCTGACGTAGAAGAATCAAGTCCTGATATATATTTAAAATCATAGTTTGAAGTTGCATCACTGCTAGTATTAATTATTCAATAATATTTATCACTTTTCGCGACAATTATATTATAAAATCAAGGAATTTCATATACTTTTTTGTCTTTAATCCAGTTAGCTTTTATCTTTCAAGCGCTAGTTAAATTATTTGAAGAATTAATATTAAATCATTCAAAGCTAATATCACTTGGAATATCTTTTCCATCAAGACTCGATGCAAATAATAAGTTCTTATTTCAAGCATTTTCTAAGGTGAGCGAGAGATTTGATTTTATAATAATATTTTCAAAATATATACCTTCATTTTTTGCTCATATCCTACCAGTTATCAAATAAATTGGAGAGATAATTTTAGTTCAAATAACATCTTTTTCAATATCAAATCTATTGTGTGAAAGCGTCCAGTTTTTATTTTTTAAAGTAATTTCTCAGTTATAATTCTGGATACATTTTGGCTTGAAATTAGTATCGCTTGTCCTAGTAAGATAATCATTATATCAGATAACATTCATCTCACAGACTTCAAGAGATGCTTTGTTTAAATTAATACTTTGTATGTCAATAACTGTAGGTAAATCACTTGGAATTACATTAACAATTTTACTAAATGAAGAATAAAGATATTTATCACTTTCTTTAATGTCACCCGATTTTATATTATAAGAATAAGATTTATCCAAAGTATTTCCAAAATCATCTTTTAAACCAGATAAAACAGATACTCCGTAGCTAGTAAATGGAGCAAGTCTGAAATTAAGTAAATAGCTAATTAGACCGCTTTTTTGAGGACAAATATATTTATTAGTTTCATAATTTTTAATATCTCTTGCAATAGACCTTACAGGAGCATTTGGAGTTAACTTAATTTGTGTTTGATTAGCGTCTTTCTTATCTCAATAAGTATAATCATAATAACTACTATTTTCGCTTTGTGAGAATAAATCATTTGTTAAATAAACACAAGCTAAAGTATTATCTATATATTTAAAATCAGCTATTTTAAAGGCTTTTACTGTTTTAAAACTATGAATTTCATCCTTATCTAGATTCTCATTAGCTTTTTTAAGAATTTTTAAATCATAATCACTATCATAATCTAGTTCATTTTTTAGAGTTAAAATTACTATTTTCTTGCTTTCTTTATCTATTGTTTTTCCATTTTCATAAATAGATTCTATACCATATTTTAGAGAAAAAGGGGTCTGTTTTCCTTTTCAAGTAAACGAAAATAAGCTCTCATTTAAAGCCACTTCTTCCTCAAAATAAAGTTTGAAAAATACATTTTTAGTAGGAATTTTGGTAGTGTCTGAAAAAAGAGGAGTATCTTCTATCGCCCCGGTGCTAGACAATGCATTTTGATAAACCTCAATTGAGCTTAAATAAGCGGAACTTATAGAAGTATTTGAGATCAAATACTTTGTAGGAATATTTCAATATTTTGGACTGATTCAAGCTGGAATTGCAAGAGTATAACTTTTGTTATAATTAAAATTTCAATTAATTGGTTTAATGGCAAATCTAGTCTCACTTCACTCAACTGGCTCTAATTTAACATTTATCTTGTTATTTCAGTTTTTTAAATCTATACTTTTTTCAATATCAGTAGGATTAACCGGAAAATTAGCAACTAAAGAAATTCAGTTTTTTGGAGAAAAATTTTCATCTGTTTTAAATGTTAAGTTAGGCGTTCTAAAGCTAATCTCTTTTGTTTCTTTAAGTGGATAGAGAAATTTGTCATCACTTTTTACGGATACCTTATATTCTGTCGCTCATTCCCAATATTTTTCTGGCACAAATTCCACCACATTTCATCCGGTCCATCTACATTTTCCAGCAATTTTTGGAGTTATTTCAACTGGACAAGGTAAATTATCTTTATTATCCAAAGAAGTAAGAGGAATTAGCGGAATATTAAATAAAACGAGTAAATTTTGAGAAATATTATCAAGCGTTTTTTCTGGGAAAATTTTAGTTACTTTTGCTCCAGATATAGCTTCAAATATAATACTGAAAGGTTTTCATATTTTAATTCAATATTTTGACTCAGTATTTTCATTAACTGTAAACGAGTATTCTTGCCCAATTTCTAGATTAGATTTTAGAGTATAGACAATAGTATTCCCATCTTTAAGCGTAGTATTTCACTCAATAAATGGACTCAAAGAGATTGTTTTATTGTTTATGGAATCAGACCTTAAATCAGTCGAAAAACTAACTTCAAGAGTTTTTGTATCAAATGGAATTTTGCGGTATTCTATACTGAAATTCGCTCAAATAACCTGAGGAACCTCAAGTCTTTTAGACAAAAAATCTGACAAATAATATCATCAGATTCATAGCATTATTACGAGAACTCAAATACTTAGATAAAGAACTTTTTTATTTTTTAGCTTAAGTTTTGCACTTATTACCAGATTATCAAAAAATAGTTTGAAGTTTTGCATAAAAAGATATATTAAATAATAAATACTTGTATATTAATGAATTAGTTATGAAAATCAAAAAGAAAATAATTATCACTTCCATAATCCTATCACTCCCAGTTTCTTATTTATTTATAAAATATCTTCTTCCTTTAAATCTCAACGCCTTGCCGGAATCTAGCATTATTTATGATGTAAATTGAGTGCAGATTTGAGAAATTCCGTATGAGGAAAAAATCAGAAGAAAAAATATAAGCTATGACCAAATTCCAGAGTTTTATAGGAAAGCTCTGGTAATTTTGGAAGATAAAAGTTTTTACACTAATAATTGAGTGGATCTGAAGTGACTTGTAAGAAGTACAATAATAAATCTGAAATCTGGGCAAATTGTGCAAGGTGGATCTACGATTTCTTCACAATTAATTAGGAATAATTTATGGCTTAATGAAAGGAGAAGTCTATGGAAAAAATTACAAGAATTTATCTTAGCACTTAGACTTAATTGAAAATATAGCAAAACTGAAATTCTTGAAAAATATGCAAATCAGGTTTATTTTGGATATTTAAATTATGGGCTTGATAGTGCTGCTAATTATTACTTTTGAAAAAGTCCAGAAAACCTGACTAAAGCTGAGCTTATTGCGCTTTTATCTATTCCAAAAAATCCTAAATTATATGATCCATACAAAAATAAACAAACATTTAAGACAAGATTTTTAATAATAGCTGAAACTCTTGAAAAAAATAATTTGATAGATAAAAATGAGTTAAATTCAATTAAAAATGAGCAGTTAAAATTAAATAAAGATCACAGGGATAAATTGCCTTACATAAGAGATTTCATTGCCAAAAAATGAATTAGAGAAAATATAATCGATACTACAATTGATTATAATCTCACGAAAAAAATTGAGGAACTTTGAGATAATTCCATTTTCTCGCTTGCCTGGAAAAATGTCTGAGATTATGGAATTTTAGTGCTTGATAGAAAGAGTAGTGAGCTAAAAGTGATGATTTGAGGAATTGATTATTACAAGCAAAATTGACAAGTTAACTCTACTCTTGCTCTAAGGCAACCAGGCTCAACCATAAAACCTTTTAATTATTTGCTTGCTTTTGCGAATTTTGGAATCAAACCAACTGACACGATTCTGGATTTACCGGTAAATTATAGCACCGATAAATGATATAGTTACGAGCCAAAAAATTATTCTACGAAATATACAGGTGAAGTAAGTTTGTCTGATGCACTCGCGCAAAGCATTAATATCCCCGCTGTGAAATTACTCGAAAAAGTATGAGTCTGAAATCTTCTAAATTTCCTTAAAAAATTATGAATAACATCACTTACTCAAGATGAGAATTTTTATGGGCTGGCTCTAACTCTCGGAGTATGAGAAGTGAGCTTGTATGAGCTAACTCAAGCCTATAATATATTTGCAAATGATGGAAAATTGTGTCTCACAAAATACTTAAAAAACGCTCCTCTAAAATGTGAAAATATTATTGAAAAAAAATATACCGATGATATAAACTATATTCTTTCAAATAGATATTTCAAACTCGCCGGATATCCTATAAATTCTGCGCTCGATTTTGCTGACAAAAAAGTCTTTGTAAAAACCGGAACTTCTAGGAATTACAGGGATAATTGGACTATAGGATATACTGATAATTATATAATCTGAGTATGGGTCGGAAATAAAGATGCAAGCAATATGAAATGAGTCAGCTGAGCCACAGGAGCCGGAGAAATTTTCTCAAAAATAGTGAATTTTCTAGAAAAAGATAACACCTCAGATAATTCAATTAATCTCACAAAAAATACTAGAAAATATCTAGAAATCACAAATCCACTAGACAATGAAAAATACAAAATCGATGAATTCGTGCCATCTGATGCACAAAAAATAAAACTAGAATTCTCTACAAACATGGCTTATGACTCATATTTCTGGACACTCAACAACAAAAAAATAAGCTCCCAATTTATCAACCTAACAAATTGAAAGCATATTTTAAAAATAAATCTAGAGAAAAACTGAGAAATTATTAAAGAAAATGAAGTGAGTTTTGAGGTTGTAAACTAAAAAATCATATATGTCTTATGTTCAGGTCATTCCATTTTTGGTTTTTTAAAGTGATAAGAACTACTCTCTTGATTGCAGAGATGAGCAAATCTTCTAGCAAAGTCACCAATAAGCATTACGCAGTTAACTTTTTCTTTAAAAGCCCTGATTAAAGAGGTAGAATCTAAGGCTAAAGGATTTGATTCCTCATTTAATCTTCTTTCATCCAAAAATTCATTTACTTCATCTAAAGTATTATTTCCTCATAATCAAAAAGGTCAAAATACATTCATAAATATAAAGTTAAAAATTAAATTAACTTGGTTATAAGAGTTTTTTAATTTTTGTCAATAGTTTTTTTGGCAAATTTATAATTTATTTGAGACTTATTTTAATTCTAAAGATATTTTGCTTTATTGTTGTTGTGTTCTTGTAGAGTTTTACCGTAGTGGATTTGTCAGTTGCTATCGTGAAGATAGTAGTAATATGGTGAACTTTCAGAATTTATTGTAGCTTCAAAAGTACTGGCTGAAAAATTTGAAATTGGAGTTGGTGGAAGTCCGGGCTCACTTCTTGTATTATATACCGATTTTTGATAGATTTTCTCTCAAATAAAAGCGGGGGTACACTCTTTTTGAGTGAGTTCAAATTCATAACAAACTGTCGCGTCAGCTCAAATTGCCATTCACTCTGCGAGTCTTTTTTTAAGAATTCCAGCTACAATTGGCTTATTTTCGGAATTTTTCTCTTCCCTTTCAACTATCGAAGCCATAATCATATCACTATATAATAATTCAGAAGTTTTTATTTTTTTACTAAATTCATCTAACATAATTTCAACAATTTTTACTACATCTGAGTCTGGACTTATTCTATAGGTATCAGGATATAAGTATCATTCTAGAGTTTTTGTATCTTTTAAAAAGCTGTATTTTTGTCTTAAATCTGAGCTTACATTTTTTGAAATTTCAATTAATTCTCAAGCTTTTATAATTCAATTAGAAGACAGATAATCATCAATATCAAATATATTCCAACCTGGTAAAATAGTTATTTTTATATCTTTTGAGTCTGGATTTTTTAAAACATTTTGAAATAAATTATCTAGGGTTGTGTTAGAATTAATTGAATAAGAACCAGATTGTAGGTTAAATGAGCTATAATTTAACTTAACCCAGATTTTATATAAATAATTATTTACATCAAATCCAAGTTTTTTCGGTAAAATATTTAGAGTTTCTCATTTATTTATTATAAAATCTTGATGAGAAATAGCTGTATCTCAAATTGTTGAATATTTATAAGCAAAAACAATAAAAAATATTCAAATTAAAACTAAAATTAATTTCTTCATAAAGAAGTGATTATTTAATAATTTTTTCGGTGGAATTGTATTTCTAAACTGTCTCATAGGAATTCAAAAATATTAGAAGTAGGAATTTTATCGATAATTCAAGAAAAAACAATTATTTTTTTATTTTTAAAAATATGAGCTAATTCACCCGATGAATAAATTTCATCTTCTCATGAGATATTGGCTGAAGTAAGGAAAATTGGAAAGTTAATTTCATCAAACAAAGTATGGCTCAGGCATTTTTCTCAAACCCTAAAAGCAACCTTATTATAAATATTTTTGTCCAAAAAAGAAGGCAAAATAAAATTTTCTTTTATTGAGGTCAAAATTGTAAAAGGATGGCTATATTCTTTTAAGAAATTTATTTGAGAAATATTTAGATTTGTGATTTTTTCAAGCTCTTTAAAATTTTTTACTACCACTGATAATGGTTTATTTTCATTTCTAGACTTAATTTTATATATTTCAAAATATGATTTCTCATCAAAAAACGGGCAACCAATTCAAAAGCAAGTATCTGTTGGAATTGCAAAAATCATAGTAAAATTTTATTGGATAGATCAAGTGGATATAGCTCAAGAACCAACTGCTCAAGAAGATGTCGCTCAACTAAAACTAGATAAATCAGAGATATTTTTCTTAAATTCTTTTGTGGTTTCAATTAACTTTTGTCCAGATTCTATAGTTTTATCAGTTTGTTCAATTTTTTGATTAATAATATTTTTTGTATTATTAATTTGTTCATTTGCCTTATTTACGACATCTCTAGCACTTCAAATAACTTGTTCGCTTGATTTTATTTGTAATAATTGGTCTGAAACATTATCAACTCATCATTTAAGATTTCTTACGAAAAAATTAAATCCCGACATTCATAATCTATCACCTATATAATCAGCCTCTGTAGGTGTGAAAAAAATTGCTAAAATATAAATCGTAACGAGTAAAACTACTGAAAAAAATACTTTATTTAAAAATGACATAAATTTTATTTACCAAATAAATCATTTAAAGAAGAACAATTATTTAAGTCTTTTCTAAGGTTAACAATGTCATCATCCTTGATTAAACTTGCTTCTAACTCCTCTTTTTGTTTTTGAGAAATTTGTTTTAGATTTGAGATAAACTCAGGACTTTTAATATTTCCAATCATTCATATTTCTGCTTTTACAATTCATTGAGTTTTACAATTTGGACAAATTATTTCCATATTTATAGTATGTCAGGCAGTTCCTAAAATATTTATATTTCATTCACTCACAAATGATTCGCAATCTTTACATTTAAAATTAACTAGTGTTGCCTCTATTATGCTTCTAAAAATTATATAATTCATATTATTTACTTAAATTATAAATTAACTTCTTTGTTACTTTTATTCAAGTATACTATATTTTTCAATTTATATCAAATATTTTATCTTTTATTATATTATTCATATATGACTTAGAGTCAAATTATTTTTTCATGCATTATTTTTTGCTTTTTTGTACACTTTATGTTAAAATAAAAGAAGTTATTTTATAAATTCTAAAAAAATGACAAATACTCCAAAAATTACAAAAGATGAAAATGAAGCTGATCAGGTAAATCCTCAAAAAAAGGATAGCATTATTAATGATGCTATAAAAGCTTTTATTAAATCAAAGTTAAATCAAAAAGATTGACTTGATTTTTATAATATCACATCAAGTAATTTAGATGAGTTTTTTTCTTTGGGCTTTAAAGAGGAATTTCTGAAATATACTGAATGAATTAAAGATTTTAAAGGTATAAAAAGTAATGAAATTGAAAATAAAAAATGAGTTTTTGTACAAGAAATTATGTCTTTTTGA
The DNA here is from genome assembly GCA_964555845.1 of uncultured Candidatus Peribacteria bacterium. Lineage (GTDB taxonomy): Bacteria > Patescibacteriota > Gracilibacteria > BD1-5 > UBA2023 > JALNXF01. The sequence goes on from CAZKUA010000001.1 coordinate 82,421, forward strand.
ATTATTTATGAATCAAAAAGAGAAGCTTTAACTAAAATAGTAGAAAGAGAATATGAAGGATGAATACCTGAAAATTTAAAAATTAAAATAAATAGCTTATCTTCGGGCGAATTAGAAGCAAAAATAGAAAGTCTAGAAAAAAGAGAATCTTTTATCAAAAAAACTTTATGAAAAGAAACTCCTCCAAAAAAGGATTTTTTAAGTTTTTTGAGCGAGATAAATATAGAATATGAAAAATTAAGTAAAGAACAACTAGATGCCCTAATATCAATACAAAATTGAAATTATGTAAATGAAGATAAATTAAGGCATATTTTGAGCTTATTTGATTATGAATGAAAGCAAAATATTATTAAGACTTTTATGCCATTAATAAGTCTAAAGGACTTAATAAAATTTAATATAATTACAGATAAAGAAGCTAGAGATTCAGTAAAGCTTATAATTGAAAAAGATGAAAAATTAAAAAAGATGAATTCTTTTGATAAAGATGAGAATATTTTAGATAAAATTGACCTTGAAGAGATCATAATTCCTACATATTTATTTCCAGAAAGCGTTTTAGATAGAGTAATAGAAGGGGGATGATTAAAAAAATTAGAAGATGAATATAATAAATTAGTAGATGAAAATAACCTAAAAGATAAAATTGAGTTTAAATTAGATAGCGCCTGAAAAATCACACCTGATTTTATTAAAAAAGTTCAGGAAGACCCTAATTTAGCTAATAAAATATCAGGAATTGAGAAACTCAAAAATTGAGCTATATTTAAAACTGTTAGAAAAGATGAGCTATGACAAGAACAAGCTTGATATTTTAGGATTGATTGACTGGATTCTGGTTTAATTTATGAGACAAAAACACTTACAATTTCAAATCTTACAAATGGATGATGAGTTTTTAAAAATGAAAATCATATTTATCCAGAACTTCTTACATATAGTAAATTTTATAAATTCCTAGAAAAATTAGAAAATTGAGTTTTTATCGAAAAAGATGTATTTGCAGAAAGTATAAAAAAGTGAGAAATAAAGCAAGAAGTGAAGGAAGATGAAATAAGTACACTGGAAGAATTAAATGAAAAACTTGATGAAATTGACGAAAAATGAAAACAATACAAAATAGAAGTCGGAATGAGTTTTGAGACTACAAAAAGTGGTCCAGAACACTCAGAAAAGTGAGTTTTTTCAGTTACAAAAATAGATAACACCTCTGGAAAAATATGGATTACAAATTGACAAAATGAAGAATGACCTTTTACTTTTGTGGAATTTTTCAATTGATTTCAGGCTCAAATATGAGACGGATGAAGAATTCAAAGCGTGGGTAATATTGAATGATTTTTGAGTGCTATTCAAAATAATTCCGACGAAAAATTAAAAAAATGATTTAAGGAATTAATAGTTCATAATAGTAAAATAATTCCTCAAGATAGAAAAGATGACAAAGATTTTGGATGAATAGAGTATTTCGTGTGAGATGATAAAAAAGCCGTAAGAATTGTGGAAATTAAAGATTGAAAAGTTAAGTTATCAACAGGAGAATATACAGAATGATTAATGGAAAAAAACAAGAAATGAGATGATGAAAAAGCTCCAGATTCATATAAACAAGAAGGAAAAGAAAGTCGGATGTGATATGAAATGTTATATTTGCTTATTAATGAGAAAAAAGCTGTTCCAAAAATACCAGTAAAACCAGTTAGAGAAGAGGCTTTAAAAGATTGACCAAAAGTAAAATGATGATTATTTAAATCGTGGTTAGCTTGAAAAAGTGTGTTTGATTTGGTAAAATGATGAAAACAATTTATAGATGCAATTAAGCACAAACTCGAGCAATGATCTAAACTAAAAGCAGCTGAATTTGCATATTCTTTATGAAAAAATTTACATTTGCCTGATGATATGCTTCTAGATTTAAAATCTTCAGTTCAAAAATCAAATCATTCAGTAATGGAAGAAATAATGTGAGAAATATCTAATCTTGGTTGATCTGATAGGATGGATAGAATTAGATCAGTTCTAGAAAATAACTGATCTCAAACATATGAACTACAAGCTGTTTTACTTGTAACTTTAAAGAAATATTGAATATTGTATCCCGGATGATTAAGTCAATATAAATGATCTTATTTTTGGTATAAAAGATTTTGATGAGTAGTGAACGATGCTACTTTCTTAAAAATTAAGAAAAATGTAGAATGAAGTTGAGAACAATTTACAGAAGAGACTCTACTAAGAGAATATTTTAGAGAAAAAGAAGTAAAAGAAAGATATAATATTAAGGAATTATTTTGGATAGATATAAAAAATTCATGGAGAGAGTGAAGAGAATCTCAAATTGACACTTGAAATAAGGATACAAAATGATTATTAACGCTAGACGCCTGAATAGACTATGCTGTAAATAAATTAAAATGATGAGAATATTATCATGTAGTATCAGCTATAAAAAATATTTGGGCAAAATGATGAAGTGGAGTTGAAATGAATAAAATTCCGTTTTTATTACTTATGAGTGGAGCCACAAAAAGATTAAGTCAAGATGAGGTATCTGAGTTAAAATGACATTTTATTGGATGAAAAAGTTTTCCAGCGCTTTGGTTTATAAATAGTGGAGAAAATATTAAATTATTTCAAGATGTAATACTAAAATTATCAGAGTGACAATGATGAAAGATGGAAACGGATGCGAAGGAATTAGTAAAAAAAGAAAGATCAGGAAATTATGAAGAGAAAGAATTAGTATGAGATTTAGCTAAATTCTGGGATGAATACTGAGCTATTTTATCACCAAAATTAACTCTGACAAAAGATCCAGAAATTTTCTTAAAAAAAGATGAACCAGGAAACATAGAGTATAAACTGTATTATGACAGTCTAAAATGAATGACAACTGATGATTGATATAATTTGGATAAAAAAGAGGCTTTATGAAACCATGTATATGATTATGATCATTCACTGATGGCTTTAACTTGAATAAAACAATTTTTAGAAAAATGAATAAGTAGTATCCGCCATGATTGAGCTATGGATAAACATTCTATGCATATTTTTGAGCAAGTTATTAAATGAATGAAAAATGTTAAAAATATTAAATCAAAAGATCCTATAAAAGATTGACAGTATCAGAAAAAATTATATTTTGAATATACAAAGGGTATTATGGGATTTTTGGCGGATAAAATGTCTGATATAGAAAATTTTATGGATACTGACACTTGAATAACTCTATTGAATTTATGAATACCTCTTGGACTTTTATCTAAAGAAAATAGGACAGATATACCAAAAGGTGAGATGATTAGAGATTGACTTTTTGACAAAGAAATAAATGATTGATTTAAAAATTATCTATCTAAAAGCATAAATATAGAAAAGAAATCTACTAAAACTACAAAAAATGTTTTTGAATGAAAAATTGAAGATATTTTATCTAAAAATACAAACCAAGTTAGGAATCAAAAATCTAAACAAAAAAGGAGAAAAAATAATGAAAATGACTATGATTATGACTATGATATGGCTGCATAAAATTTACCCCACCATAATCCTCACCATCTTCACCTCATCCCCTGCCCCACTAATTATTTCTATTTTAGCTTTTGGAATATTCAACTGCTCTCACAAATACCTTATTAACTCAAGATTTGCTTTTCATTTTTCTGGGATTGCTTTAAGCCTTATTTTGAGCGTACCATCTTCCATAATTTGAAAGAATTCGGTCTTTTGTTGGCGAGGTGTGACTTTAATTCTTAAATAAGCTTTGTTATCAATAAACTTGACATATTCTTTTAATTGCATAAATTATCTTAAATTAAATTTAATTTATTATAGTTATTAAATTAAATAAACAATTTATTTTACAAAAAACTTATGAAAATTTGAATAGATTGTAGGATGTATTCTACGCATTTTACTGGGATATGAAGATATGTATATGAGCTTGTTTCTTACCTTGAAAGTCACGATACCAAAAACGAATATGTACTATTTTTTAATGAACCTCATTTCTCAAATTATAATGTTCCGAGTGTTAGATTTAAGAAAGTTTTAATTAATGCGAAGCATTATTCATACAAAGAACAAACTATTTTTCTCTACAAATTATATAAAGAAAAACTTGATTTAATGCATTTTACTCATTTTAATGCGCCCCTTTTCTACTTTAGACCTTCTATTGTAACAATTCATGACCTTACACTGAGCTTCTATCCAGGTAAGAAGATGACTAAACATCACCATAGATTAGCCTATAATCTAACTATTAAAAATATCACAAAAAGAGCTGTTAAAATAATAGCTGTGTCAGCTCATACAAAAAAAGATATAATTGAAATCCTGAATGTCCCAGAAGAAAAAATAGAAGTAGTTTATGAATGAATTAATAAATCTGATTTTTTTGAGGCAAGTGCTGATGAAATCGAGAAATTAAAGCTAAATTTCAACTTAAAAAAAGACTATATTTTCTATGTCGGAGTGCTTCGTGAACACAAAAATTTATTGAGATTAATTAAGGCCTACAGCGAACTTCTCAAAGAATGAGAGGATATAGACCTAGTAATTGCCTGAAAAGAGGATGTATATCTTGAAGTTAGAAATACTATAATTAACGAAAAACTCCAGAAAAATGTACATTTGCTTGGGTTTGTATCTGAATATGACTTAAATGTGCTATATTCTGGGGCTCGCGCCATGATTTATCCATCTCTTTATGAAGGTTTTTGACTTCCGGTATTAGAAGCTATGGCTCACAGTGTGCCTGTTGCTTGTTCAAATATTTCCAGTCTTCCAGAGATCGCCGGAGAAAATTGAGCCGTTTTATTTAATCCGCTTAGTATTGAGAGTATTAAGTCAGGAATTAAGGAAGTTATAAATAATAAAACACTTAGAAAACGCCTTATAGAAAATTGATTGAAAAGAATTAATGATTTTAGTTGGGAAAAAATGTGAGAGCAAATACTTAATCTTTATAATAAAATTGAAAAATAAACATAAATTGTTATTATTAAAAAAATTTAAAAAAATAATATGAAACTTGCAAAACTTTTCGGTTCTAATTGTAGAGTAAAAATATTAGAAAAATTCATCTTTGAGCATAAATGACAAGATAACAATGCTTGATTCTTTATTCGTGAGCTTTGTAGAAATATCGACGAGCAAATTAATTCTGTAAGAAGAGAACTTATAAATCTCGAAGACCTTAATATCCTCAGATCTAAAGAAGAAAACAAGAAAAAATTCTATTTTCTAAATACAGATTGTCATATTTTTGATGAAATTATAGATATTTTTGTAAAGAATTTTGATGCGATTGAGGAATTAAAGAAATTCTTCAAATGAAGAAAAAAAGTAGATCTTATTGCCGTAAATGAGAGTATTCAAAATATATCAGATAGGTCAAACAATGTTGTTGATATTTTTATAATCTGAGAAATCGACAAGATAGAATTTAATAATTTCCTTGGAAGAACTTTTTTTTGAAAGAAGATAAAATATGCCGTAATGACCGATGATGATTTCAAAAACAGATTAGAATACAACGACAAACTCATCCTAAATATCCTCAACCAAAAATGAAATATCTTTCTCAAAGATAAACTGAATATCAGAGGTAGGATTGAGGGACATAGATAAAAAGAAAAAAAATGTCATTCCTGCCCTTTCTGTCATTCCTGCGGAGGCAGGAATCTACAAAATATAAGGAAGATTCCTTTCTTCAAAGGAATGACAGATAATAATTTATTTATTTAAAATATTTTTCGAAATATAATTTTGCTTCGGCTAATTTCTGGAGAACAGCGTTGTCATCTCAGGCAGATAATTCTTTTGGGTTAATTTTCATTGTAAATAATCATTTATATCCGGCTTCTTTTAATTTAATAAGTAAACTCTCAAGAGGCATATCTCATTTTCAGAGCATTATATCTTGTTTATTTCAAGTCTTATCTCCGAGAAAAACATTTCTAATAGAATTTCAAAGGAGAGAAAAAGTTTTAAGTAAATCAATTCAGCTTGACGAGTCAACATTAGAGACTACAAGTGTAGTTTCTCCGGTAATTTTTTTGATTGTAGATAGAGTTGCATCCTTGTATTCTGGAATAAAAAATAAAAAAGTTTTTGGCTCAGTATTCATAACATTTATACTAATATCCGGGTTTCTTGATTTTATTTTTGGGAGATAAGTCGAAAACCAAGTTGTATCTTTATCTAATCTATAAGGAGGATAAAAAGTTATACTTTTTACTCAAAGATCAGTTGCCATTTTTAAGATAAAATCAACACTATTTTTATCCATTTTTCTCTCATAAGCGGTAATTCAAACAACTCTAATACCAAATTCTTTAATTAATTCCTTGATATAATCAGTGTTTTCAGTATCAAAATCAAGACTCGACAAATCAAGATTAATTCAATCATATCAAGACTGACTAGCTATTTTAAATATTTTGTGTAGTCAATATCATTTCAGACTAGATGTAGAAATAAGAAGCATATTTTTAAGTTAAAATTAATTTATAGAGAAATTATAACACATTAAATATCTTTTGTAAAATTTTTTCTCTTATTTAGTATAAATGATGCCAAAATAGAAAATAAGATCAAAATTCAAGAAAAAACTAGATATTTTGTGTCTATTTTGATGTGAGATAAATCAAATTTATCAATATTTTTTACTCAATTTCAAGCAAAAAGTAATATAAGAATTCCTGGAATTGTTCCAAAAAATGTTGCCCAAAAATAAGATTTAAAGTTTATATTTAAAAATCAAGATAAGTAATTAACCGCATCAAATGGCAAAAACAATAATCTTGAAATAAAAATAGAATTAAAAGTATTTTTCTTTAATTTTTCCTTCATTGGAGCTAATTTATTAATTACAGTCCAACTCATAATTGATTTTCACAAAAATTTTCATAAAAAATATCATAAAACTGCTGACAAATTCTCTCAAATTGCTGTATATAAAAAAGCTGGAATAAATCAAAATAAAGATGGTGACAGGACTACCAAAAATGATGCAGGAATAAAAATAATAGTTCTAAGTAAATAAATTCAAATATAGAAAATTCATCAAAAAACAATATCTTTTTTTAGGTTAAAATAAATACTTTTTGCTATATCTTCATTTGATAAATTATGAGAAATTCTGTAATAAATATAAACTCACAAAATTATTAACCAAAAAAATGCGGTTAAAATTTGGAATAAATGTTTTTTATAAAAATTAGGCTCGCTCATTTTTATTTTTTAAGTGTTTTTAAAATAGAGTCGATCTGTTCAGGACTTACATTAGTTCAAGAATTTGGATTCATTTTTCCAATATTTTCTTTTAAGACTTCACCTATAATTGGATTAACAATTGAAACAATTGTAGAACTAAATGAACTTGTAATTTTGGCTTTAAGTTCTGGATTTTTATTCTGTACAAAGATTTGGTATCAAGTAAAAAGAGCATAAATTATAGCAAGACGAAAAATCCAACTAAAAATTGATGAAATTAAATTCATTCTGTGTTGTTTTTTTAAAATTGTGTACATTTTATCAATCTTGTCCTGAGTGCTTAGAAATTCTTCATCATTATTAAACATAAATTAGAAATTTAAGAAATAAGTTTAATCTATTGTAGATTCCCGCCTTCGCGGGAATGACAGAAACTAGAATATAAATTAAGTATATGCGATTTTTTTTAAATCAAAATCTTTTTCTCTAATACCTCAAAAAATCTATCAATATCTTCTAAATCATTATAAAAATAAAGACTCACCCTAAAGGTTGTTTTAAGTCAGCAATTCTCCATTAAAGGTTCCGTACAGTGATGTCCAGCTCGAACGCAAATTTTATTTTCAGCCATTATATCCGCAATATCACTAGAGTTCATTCAGGCAATATGAAACATAAAAACTCAAATTCTATCCTCTAATTTTCTGCTTCAAATAAGTTCTATTTTTCATTTAAATTGCTCTAATTTTTCTAGAAAATATTTTACTAATTCTTTTTCTTTTTTTTCGATAGCTTCATATCATCAGATTTTTTCGATATATTCCAAAGCCCTAAGTAAGCTCACTGCTCCAGTGATATTTGGAGTCCCGGGTTCGAATCTGAAAGGAAGTCCAGCGGGTGAAAATTCTTCTTTTTTTACCCAATTTATAGATCCCCCACCTCACCAAGCTGGAGTGAGTTTTTTTAATAATTCTTTTTTTCAATAAAGTACACCAAGTCCAGTATCGGCCATAACTTTATGAGCTGTAAATACCAAAAAATCACAATTAATTTTTGCAACATCAACCTTAAAATGAGGAATTGCCTGACTAGCATCCACTATGAAAATTACATCATTTTTCTTAATAATCTCGCTAGCTCATTTTAAATCAAAAATAACTCCAGTAACATTTGAAACATAAGTCAAAGAAGCTACTTTTACGCTACTATCTAATTTGTTTTTTAAATCATCTAAATCCAGGCTATAGTCTTCATCCACATTTACAAAATCAACTTCAATTCATATTTCCTCCTTTAGAATTAGCCAAGGCACGATATTAGCATGATGTTCTACAATTGAAAGTAAAACTTTATCTCATTTTTTGAGCCATCAGGATTTTTTAAAACTCGAAGTAAGCAGATTAAAAGCATAAGTCGAATTGTAAGTATAATTGATTTCTTGCCAACTAGGAGTCCCTATAAATTCCGCAACTTTCCTCTTAGAGTTCTCATAAAGTTCCTCTGATTTCTCTGATAAATTATAGGCTCCACGATGAATGTTTGCATAATCATGCTCTAAAAAATGTTTTATTCCGTCAATTACATAACCTGGTTTTTGAGCACTTGCTGCACTATCCAAGTACACAAGCCCTGGATTATTCTCAAATATCGGAAAATCTAATTTGTAATTTTTCATAAAAAATTGGTTAAGTTTATACTTTGTCATTCTAAACATTATCCTTTATAATTTAAAGCTTCCCTGTCATTCCGCCGATAGGTGGAATCCCTTAAACTTAAGATTTAGTACTTTCTGGAATTTATTTGCAAATATTTGCTCTCTAAAGGGATTCTCGCTTCGCAAGAATGACAAACTCTCTTTTTGTCATTCCACTTTGTTTTTGATTCCGCTTTGTTTTTATCATTCCGCTTTGTTTTTGTCATTCCGCCGATAGGCGGAATCCCTTAAACTCGAATTTTAACAATTAATTCCAATTCTTAGACAAATCCATCCAATTTGGATTTATATTTTTAATTAATTCTTCTTTTTCTTTTCTTGTTAAGTGCTTGATTTGTTTCTCTCTTTTAATTACTCAATTAACATCATTTGATTCCTCATAATATACTAATTTATTACAATTATATTTCTTTGTAAATCATTTTATAATTCATAATTTATGTTCAGAAATTCTTCTCTCTAGATTATTTGTCATTCATGTATACAAAGTTCAAGTATTACTCGCCATTATATAAACATAAAAACTATTATTTTTATAAGTCATAAAATTAAATTAATTTATACACTTGCAAATATTTGCTACAAAAAGGGATTCTCGCTTCGCAAGAATGACAAGAGACAAACTAATTACTTAATAAATCCCTCAAACCTCTCCATAATCTCGCTTTCTATTTCTTTGTTTTTATCTTCAAATGAGTCTAGTAATGCTTGGATTTTTCATTTAAGTAAAATAAATTTTGAGTTGTCTTCACTAAGTCATCTTGAGCTTAAATAAAACAAATCCTCTTCTTTAATTTTTACAGCTTTCAGGCTATGATTAGCTCGCGCTTTGTCGAGTTTTATATTTAATCTCGGAACTCCTGAGATTTTCGCATTTTCTCACAAAAATATATTTTCAATGTGAAGTTCTCATTTACTTCCGGCTCATTTTTTCTCAATCTCTAATTCACTCACTATATCCACTTCCCCATTTTTTGCAAAATTAAGAATATTTGTTTTATTTATTTCATTTTGTCCATTTATATAATTTTTGATATTTAACTTAATTTTGGAATTATCACACATTATCAATACAACAATTCTTACCGAAGAATCCCCCAAAATCTGCGAAAAATCAAGATTATATTCTCCAGATTTATCAATTAAAATCAAAAATTCTCTCAATTCATTTGAATTAATTTTCTCTGAAATATTGCAATTTGTTTTAAAAATTATTTTTTTATTTGACATAATATATTTTTTATATATAAAGTAATTAGTTTTTATTCAAAAACTATTCCGAAATTCAATTTTGTGGTAAAAACACAACATAAGGGAGATACATCATGGAGGCAATTATTGGTGCAATTTTTGTAACGGTCATACTTCTGCTCATAGGATATTTCCTTGGGAAAAATAATGGAGTAGACGATACAAAGCAAGAATTTAAGCAATGTGTTGTAAAAAGACTCGGTCATGTCCCAGTTAATAAAATGGAGACAGCAACGGTCTACGTTAAGTTCGACAAATACGGAAATGTGGAAGAATATTCATTTGATCCACCTGTCGTTCCGACACCGGAAACTCCTCCGCAATCATGATTTTCTCTCTATACCTTAAGCTCTTCTTCGGAAGGGCTTTTGCTATATTTGCTCCGAGATGAGTATATTCATTTCGCTCGCATATTCAAGTGGGAGATTGTTTGTGACTGGACTTATAAATCAATTTACGAGCATTTGCTGGGCTTGGTGGCGGTCTATTCCGCGGGATTGTAGGTAGAATAAAAATTCTTCGTTGATTTTTCCGGCTGATGCTTCGTGACTTACTGTGCTTGTACTATTTCATATTTTTATTACTGGAATTGCGTCAGATACTGAAATACTATCAAGAATTAATCAATCACACTCTATCGACGCCACTGAATTAGTGGCACTTTGTTTAATATCTAGAAGTCATCTGTAAGTTGAAATTCATCATCATTTTGAGAGAGATTTTGAAATAACACGAGAAGTTGTGTTTTTACCTATATGAATTACTTTTGCTCCGGCATCAATTATTTGCCCAGCGTTCGCGAAGGCTATTCAAATATGGTTTGCGCTCGATCATTCTCAACTTAATACAGAGCATGGATAAAGCATAGTAATTCCGGCTCCGAGATTTCATCCAACCCAATCGATATGTCATCACTGTGCTACTATCGCGCGTTTTGTATTGAGATTGTAAGTATTTAGACTCCAATTTTCTACACTACTGTAACGGAAATTTGCATTTTTACCGACAAAAACCTCGACACATCAGGCATGAAGTGTAGCACTCTCATATTTTGGTGCACTACATCACTCGATATAATGAGCCTCGGCTTCATCTTCTATTACAATTATTGTATGTTCAAATTGTCATCCATTTCGCACATTCATACGAAAATATGATTGAAGTGGCTCATTGAGTTTTACTCACTTTGGTACATATAAAAAAGTCCCTCAATTCCAAAAAGCTGCGTGTAGTGCCATAAATTTATGATCAGCCATACTAATTACTTTATTGAAATATTTCTGAATCAAATCTGGATATTTCGCGACTGCGCTGTTCATATCCTCAAATATTACTCACAATTTTTTGTATTCTTCCTTAGTCGAATGATATACAACCCTACTATCAAATTGAGCCCCAACACCTGCTAAATATTCTCTTTCTGCCTCTGGAATCCCAAGTTTATCAAAGGTTTTCTTGATTTCATCTGGGACTTCATCCCAATTTTTTGTGTTTGAAATATCCTCTGCTTCAGCATAATAACTAATTTTATCTAAATCAAGTGAGCTCAAATCTGGTCACCACTTTGGATATGGCATTTTTTGAAATAAAATAAATGCCCTAAGGCGAATTTCTAGCATCCAATCGGGTTCTCAATTATCTGCTGATATTTTTCTCACACTCTCCTCACTTAATCATCCCAAAATCTGAGAATATTTGATATCTTGCGGAATGTTAAGATTTATATTTGACATTAATTAGACGCATTTATCTTTTAAATTACAGGTTTCTTCGATCCTACAATATCAGCAGTATCACTCTTTTTGAATTTTGTGAGCTAATTTTATTCATCATTTATCAACTAATTTTCAATTTTCCAGCACAAAAACTCAATCTACATTAATAAATTCTAAAAGTCCAAAATTATGTGTGATAAAAATTAAAGAATTTTGTTCATTTTTGAGCTTTCCAAGTTCACCAGCTACAATTTTGAATGCATCTATGTCAAGACCCGAATCTATTTCATCAAGTATTATATATTTAGGATTAAGAATTTTTATTTGAAGAAGTTCAATTTTTCTTTTTTCTCATCCACTAAATCCGACATTTAAATCTCTTTCTAAAAAATTCTTTGAAATATTTAGCTCTGATAAATTTTTCTCAATTAATCTAGTAAATAAAAATTGGCTTATTGGCTTAGAATCTGAATTATTATAAGCCATAAAATTATTGTAAATAATTCGCAAATATTCTCATAAATTAACTCCGGGAATTTCTGGAGTATTTTGAAAAGAGAGAAAAATTCCGAGTTTATTTCTCTCATCTGGAGTTAAATTATTCAGACTTTTTCAGTCTAAAATTATTTCTCAAGAAATTATTTTATACTTTGGATGTCCAGCCAGAGTGAAAGCAAGACTCGATTTGCCAGAGCCATTTTTACCAAGTAAGAAATAAGTCTTCCCTATTTCAAAATCTAGAGTTAAATTCTCTAAAATCTTCTTATTTTCAACTTCTACTCCTAAATTATTTATTTGTAACATAAAAATTATAGCTAATTAATTAGCTATAATTTATTTATTTTTGGTGGAAAAGCAAATTGGAATTAAAAGCCTTTTGGAGGATTAGTTTGGAGTACTGAATTATAAATAATGATAAATGGCTCTTCGTATAAAAGATTATATTTTTTAGTTAGGTTAATATCATTCCATCAATCATTTTCACGTCTTATATAATTTAGGTCATATGCCATAGCCATATCATAACTATCAGTTTTTGCTCATCCTGGAAGAGTATAATTATTTGAAGATCATTTTATGGCTCATCCAATTGTATTACGAGTAAATAAACTTCATTTCAAAACCAATTGCTTCTGTAAAATATTAGTTCTATCCATAGAATCTTTATAATTTTCTATTCTATCCTCTCAAGACTTAAATCCGCTACTAATAAATCATCCATCAGCATAAATTACAGCATTTATATAATATACATTATTATTCACATATACATTTCATATATCACTTTTTGCTTGACTATCTCTTAGCGCAATAATTCAAACTCTTTTTCAAGAAGTATTTACATTTGCATTAATTAAAACATTACAATTTCTGGTAATATAAGTAATATCACTTGTAATAGAAGGAAGTGTAAAATCTTTATTAGATGAATCACACATTTTATAATAAACTCAGTTATTCAATTTTCAAGAAACAGCTCATTTAATCAAGCTACTTGCTTTAATTTTTATTTTTGTACGAGAATCAAGTTTAGATAAATCACTGAATTTACCCTTTCAAGTAACAAGTCATTGTTTTCAAGTTCATTGAGCAGTTCATACAATACGAACTCAAGCCAGAGCTTCTTTTGGATTATTTATTCAAATCGGTTGAATTGATGACGGATCTTCATCTGGAGTAAGTAAATATGAAACAGTTTTTCAATCTATACCATAACTAATATAAGGGCTTGTCTTTACTCATGGCTTCATATTGTATCACCCGTCAGTATTTGGTTCTAATTTAAAATCCATTTGTGGACTGCTATTTACTCATGAAAAATTATTTCTATCTTTTATTGAATGTTCTGAAACTGCCGAAATTAATTTATCCTTATAATTTTCCACTGTATATCAAGTGAAAATTGAACTTGTAGCTTTTTTAGTTAAATTAATAGAAACTTTATTGTAAGAATTTAGTTTTAAAATTCAATTTGTAGGACTCAATACACTCATATTTCAAATCCAAGGTTTTTTAAAATAATTAGCAGAGTTTTGTCAGATAATATAAGTAGATGCTGCTCATATATCATTATAATCATCATCCCAATTATTTAATTTTACTCAAAATGATTCATTAAAAGTACCTGGCGCAATAGATCTAAAATTAAATAATCATTTTCAGACATTATCTGTTTTTGGTTGATTTAAAGATATGTTATAGGCTAAATCTCAAGTTGGATTTTGATAATCTATCATATTAGTCTTTATCAAATCAGCTCAATTATAATATATAGTGTCCATTGTTTTGTCATAAATTGGATTATTATATTTATCTCTAAGATTTATACTATATTGATATTCACTTCATGGATAATATGTACCCTTTAGAGCCGTATTAGTTAATTGCACAGTAGATGTAAATTCATTTGGATTATTTGGAATTATTTTAAATGATTTTGCATAATTTGATATATTTCAAGCCTGATCTTTTAATTGAAATGATATAGCTCAATTACCTGATTTTGAAAAATCATATACAAAATTAACGCCATAAGGTGAATTTACACTAGATATTTTAGGAGTAGTAGCTTTAATATTATTAATATTAAAGCTATAATTAATTTTTTGTGAACATAAACCTGGGGCATAATCAGATAAATCAACTGAAAGATTCATCTTATCATTTGCTTTTATAGATGTAGTTTTTCATCAAATAGTAAAATCTGCCAAAGTTGGCAATGTTTTATCTATATGATTTATTTCATATTTAAATCAGTTTGTCTTATTTCAAGCATTATCTATAACATACAAAACTCATTTTTTTCAATTATCACTATTTAAACTAAATTTTATTTTTTGGCTTGCAGCACATCAGCTTAGGTCATCCCACTTACAAGTAGCACTTAGTATTATATTTTTATTAGTACAATTTAAATTAAAATCAGATGTAGCATCATTAACAGAATATATGGTCATAGGATTAGGATTAGCAGAGAGTTTGATTGTATAATAAGCCCCCGTAACCGCTCCATATTCATCTGTATATGGTATAGTTAGGTTAAATTCTTCAAAATAAGAATTAGTTTTATTATTAAATTGTAGAGTAAAACTATACTTTCAAGCTCAATCTCAGCTTATATTTCAAGTAGGATAATTAATTATTTTATCTAAATTATTAGTTGGTTGAATTTTTATAGGCAAAGAAATGGGATTTCAAGAAATATCTTTTAAATATATATTGTATTGCAGTGTACTTCATGGAGTAGTAGGAGGAATTGTAGATTTTGCAAAATATTTTAACGCCCTATCTTGCATAGATACAATATCTGATTGAGCTAAATTAGCTTCTCCAGGAACTACAGAAATATAAGGAGAACTTTTTGAAATATCATTAGGATATCAATCAGATATTTTTGCCTTTATATAATTATTTCATGTATTATTAAATCTAAATCATTCTTTAATTTTCCACTCTATATAATTACTAGTTTGTTTTAATATTGTAACATTTGTATTAGAAGGAGCTACAACATCCTTAAATTCCATATTTACTCATTCAAATGGTGTTATAGCCTGCAAAACATAAGAAATAGAATTATTACATCAAGTCGGAAAATAATCTCTAAATGTAGCATTTATATAAATAGGCGAAGAACTTAATCAAACTTTATAATTATTTCAACTTAATGCCCAATTGGTTACATCAGGAGAATCAATCTCTCAGAGAGTTGTATTTTTTAATAATCACCCAAAAAGCATGGTGAAAGAACTTGAAGAAGTAGCATTAAATGAGGTTAAATTAGCAGGATTACAATCACTATCTATACAAACTCTTGGAACTTGAATTTTAGTATAATTACTATAATAATCTAATAAAGCTCTTCAGTCATTAAATTTTTTATAATCTCAAAGATTATAATCTCAATTATTATTTTTTGGTCAATCTATAAGATATATATCAGCACTTGATGTTAATAAACTATACAAAGTCATAGTTTTGTCATAAAGACTATCACAACTTAAAGCTCACCCGGAAAATACTTGAGGATTTTTACAATAATCATTTAAAATAATATCTCTATTTGAATTATTAATATCATTTTTTATATAGTCAAAAACACTATAGCTTATTTTTGTAAAATTACCTAAAGTAGTATAGCTTTGATCCGCACTATCTCTTGGATGCCAAGCTGTGGATACAGAGAAACAATTACTATTATCACACTCATATTCTACTGGCAAAGTTCATTGTCTACAAGCATTATATGCAAATATATTATCAAAAATAAATAAAAATGATAACAAAAGTAATATTTTAAATATTTTCATAATTTAGAGAGATAAGTAATAAAATCTATTCATAAGTAGTCTCAGGATCTCAAGTAGGAGGAGTAGTATCAGTCTGAACTATAGTACAAGAAGTTGTGTTATATGTAAAATTATTTGAATGTCTTCAAGATGGACCGCCGTATTCTCAAACATAATTTTGAATCCAAGATCATGCTGGACATGTTTTTGGTTTTAAAGATGCATCTACATAATACACTCAAATAAAAGATTCTGAAGAAGGATCATATAAATTAGAATATTGAGATCATACAAAATTAGTAGTCTTATAACATATTTTTCAATCTAGTCCTATTCATGTGTAACTACCATAATTAGATAAAGTTAATCAAACAGGACATTGATATTCTTGGGGCAATTGTTCTAGATCACAAATTGGTCATTCAGCACATCAGATTCTAACGCTATAATAAGCCACTTGAGTTGCAGTAGTTCAATTACATGTTCTTCGTGAATTTATCCAAGGAGTACAACTAGCAGGATTAATAGTACATGGTTGACTTGATACATCTTGAATACAAATAAAATCTGGATTAGCTTCAGCTGAATTTATTACTGATAAATTTACGTCATTTTTATTTACTAGAAAAAAAACTGAAAGTATAGATAGAAATATGAATCCTCATATTATATAATTAATTTTTTTGTTCATAAATGTATAAAATTAAGTATTAAATTTCTTTTAAATTTTTAAAAGCAAGTATATTAAATCATATTAAAATAATATTGTCAAGTATTAATCTTTTATTGAATAGAAAGGCAGTTCCACAAGTCAATCTTCGTTAATTACTTTAGATCAAATATTGTCCCAAGTTCATTTTCTTCTGTCTAAAACCCACCAAGCTGGCCATCTTAACATATTATTTTCTGTTAAATATTTAAAATCTATAGGATATCCTCATTTTTGTTTACTCACTTCAACTAGTTTCTTCATATCCTCTTTGGTAATTGGTTCATATATTTTATCATAATTTTCATATAATTCCTTCATATGATAAATTTGATTAGTTAAAATTATGGGATTAGATTTTTTTACAAAAACCTCATTTTCATTTTCGTCAAAGAATTGAATATATGGCATTCAAAAAGTTTTCATAATGTTACCAACATAGCCATAAACTGGGTTAAAAGTATCTACATTCATAAGATTATCAATCTTACTCCATTTATTAAATTCATAAAGATAAACTGTTAATTTATTTCATTCAAATTTTTTGTCATTCAAATAATATAATCAATTAACTGGAACTTTATAAGTAGATTGTGTGGTTTTAAAAATATAGTATCAATCCTTTGCACTATCTTTAGAAATAGTTTCAGTTTTATTTGCTTTGTTTAAAGTAAAATCACGAATTTCTATATATGAATTAGCTAGGTAGTACATATTAAGGCTTGATGATATAAATCAATCTGAATAACCAAGCATTGATGCTTTAAATCTTAAATGTGAAAATGGATAAGCCTTAAATTTTATTTCATATTCTCAAGCTGAATTTGTTTCTATTGTATTTCATGAAATATTTAGAAGTTCTATTTTTGCTCAAGCGATTGGCTTAGAATCACCATCTGTAACTTTTCATTTAAATATTACATCTATATTTTTTGAACAAGTTTGTGGAAAAGTTTTACAATTAGATTCTCTTGAGGCATTAGCTTTTGCATAATCTCAATTTAAATCATATAAGTACGATAAAAGTTCTGCATCATAAATAGATAATCTAGGTCTCTTAAGAAAATCTTTCATAAGATCATACATATTTAATTGCATTGTAAAAATTGCATTTATCATATTAGTAGAAGGATGTCTAAGCTCTTCTCAAAAACTAATTTTAGATCAGGGCTTTTGACTATCTCAAGTTCTATAAATTGATTTACTTTTATATGCATTAAATACATCTAAAATTGCTTCATTTTTAGCTTCTTTTTTTCCTAATATTGGATCATTTTTAATAAATTCCTGTCTAAACATTGAAGCAGTTTCTATACTTCAAGTTCATTTTTTTGTTAAAATAACAAAATCTTCTGTCATTAAATTTATATTCATTCAAGTTCAGGTTTTTATTTTTGAAAGAAATTCGCCTAAAGTCTTATAATCATCTGGATTAACTTCTTTTGTATTAAAATTAATTTCATCTTGAGGATTGCTTACAACATAATCATTTTGTTTTGTAATATCTTGTTTAACAGAAGTTGATTTTTTTGACGATTTTAAATAAACAAATCATCAAAAAGAAAGTAAAATAATTAAAAAAACTACTATTAATTTACTATTTTTCATAAAAATATATTTTTAGAAAATAAAAAAGTACTTAACTTTTATTTAACTCTAATAATATCCTTTTTTTAAAAAAATCAAAATATAATTAAAAAATAGTTTTTGAAATTTTGGATTTTTGAATATATTAAATCTATTAATTTCTAAATATATCATATGAATTCATTTAGTCAAAATATATGAGACATTATAATTTATTTAATAGTTTTTGCATTTATTGGATTTTTCATCTGGAGAAAGCCAAATTATAGAAAAGATATTTTCCTTATCTTAAATAATCTAAAAACTGTTTATCTAAATTTTGTACATTGGAATATTTCAAAGGTTATAATTAGACTTTATTCTTTTGTAACTTGATTAATAATCTCATCGCCATTTTTAGCTTTAGCTATATATTTGATTTTTAAATTAAGTAAAGTTTTTAATAAAGAATCTCTGAGTTTATTTATTTCAACTGGAGATATTGATAGTAATTTACTTCTTGCGTTTTTAGGAAATATCTGGTCAGTTATTTTCTTGATTTTTATTTTAGTTTTGATTGTGAGTTTCTTTGCTTTTACCTTTATGTATGGAGATTTTTTGATACAAAATATTTATAAATGATACCTTGAAAAAACTAAAATCCCCTATTCTAAAAATCTATATTTTTCTTGGAAACATATATCTAAATATCTATGAGTTCTAGTATGGAATTCTCTTTATTTAGCCATTCCAATGCTTATATTATTTGCAGGAATTTTAGTTCTAGTAATTCTTTATAAATACAAGATAATCACAAATGATCCTTCTAATCCAAATATGATACTTTGAGGAATAAGTCTATTGTATTTTATATGAGTTTCGGTTTATTTTGTATATTTATTTATAAGATTATCCTTCTCTTATATAGGCCTAATATATACAGATAATATAGTCCTTCCAGCTAAATTTTACGTAGAAAAAAGTTTTACTCTGACTAAATGAAATATATTTAAAATAATTTCTTTATGAATCCCATTTTTGGCCCTGTATTCATTTATATCTCTCATTGTTGATATACTATGATTGAGTAATAATATTTTTGTTTATATTCTATTGTTTTTGACAATATCGTCTATTTCTTATATGGTTTTGATTTCTATTTATGCGATTTTGGAGGGAAAAAAGGTTAAGAAAATTTAAGAGTATAGTTTATTTTAAGGTAAATTATGATAATTGAGTTTGAAAAAGATTTGATTTTATTTTAAATTTTGTATAATATACTGGATGATTTATATATTTTAATTAAATTATAAACTATGGTGGATAAATACAATATATTAGAAATATTAAATAAATATAATTTTTGGAATAAAAAAGTAGAAAATCTTTGATATGTTAGAAAAACATATTTAGATAAAATAGAATCTTCAATTTGAACTAATGATTTAATTAAGGTCCTTATCTGACAAAGGCGTGTTTGAAAAAGTTATATACTTAAGCAATTTATAAATAGTCTAATTCAAGAAAAAAAAATTAATCCAAAAAATATTTTATATATAAATCTTGAGTATGAGGATTTTTCCTTTATTAAAACTAAAGATGATTTAAATACAGTTTTAAATTTATATATAAAAGAAAATAAAATAAACTCAAAATTTTTTATTTTTATTGATGAAATTCAAGAAATTGCAGGCTGGGAGAAATTTATTAATTCTATTAGAGCAGATCATACTATCGAAGTAGAAATTTATATTACTTGAAGTAACTCTTCCCTTCTATCAAGCGAATTATCAACATATTTATCATGAAGATATATCACATTTAATATTTTTCCATTTTCATTTGAAGAATACCTTAATTTCAAAAACTTAACTAAAAACAAACAAAATTTTATAGATTATATTAATTTCTCTTGAATTCCAGAAGTTTATAATTTACCAAATAAGGAACTTCAAAGAAATTTTATAAGTAGTCTTAAAGATACCATAATCCTGAAAGATCTTGTTAAAAGATATTCAATTAAAGAAGTTGATTTACTTGAAAAAATCTTTTATTTTTTAAGTAGTAATATATGAAATCTTTTTTCTATTAATGCAATTTCTAGAAAATTAAAATCAGAATGAATAAATATATCTCCCACTACTTTATCAAATTATTTAAGATATTTACAAAATATTTTAGTTTTTTATTGAGTAGATAGATATGATTTAAAATGAAAAAGAATACTTGAATGAGAAAAAAAATATTATTTAAATGATTTATGATTTATTAATTTCCTTTTTTCATCGTTTGACGATTATGCTTGAAAAAAACTTGAAAACTATATATTCAACTATCTAAATAGTAACTGATATACGGTGTACACTGGAAATTTATGAAATCTAGAAATAGACTTTGTCGCTGAAAAAAATAATGAAAAAATTTATATTCAAGCCTCTTATTTATTATCAAGTAAAGAGGTTATAGACAGAGAATATTGAAATCTAAAACTTATAAAAGATAGTTTTCCGAAATATGTAATAAGTATGGATGATATACTATTTCCAGTTGATGATCATGGTATAAAACACTTGCAGGTTTGGGATATAGATGAAATTAATTTTTAGAGAAAAAAGTGGGATTTGAAGTGAAGGAAAAGAATTATATGAGAGTATAGTATATTATAAAATAAAATATGATAATTAATTCAGAGAAAGAGCTAATTCAGGAGGTAGTTAAACTGAAATCACAATGAAAGAAAATCATCACAACAAATGGATGTTTTGATATTATTCATCCCGGTCATATCGAGACTTTTCGCCAAGCAAAAAATATGTGAGATATATTAATAGTTCTGGTAAATAGTGATGCTAATCCTTATTTCCAGACAAAACCTGGTCGTCCAATAAATGATGAAGTTTCGCGAAAGATAATGCTTGATGCTATAAAATATATAGATTTTGTCTATCCATTTCCCGAACAAACTCCAGTTTCTCTTCTTGAAAAAATTCAACCAGCAATTCATGTAAAAGGCTGAGATTATATCAAGGAAAATCTTCCAGAATATGCGGTTATAAAGCAATATTGAGGTGATATAGAGATTATTCCAACTGTTTGAGAATATTCGACGACTGGAATTATTGAGAGGATTATGAAAGTTTATGGGTAATAATTTATTTTTAACTAATTTTAATATGATAATTATTCAAATTATAAAAGAAGCTCAATTACATAAAATACCAAATTTAATTAAATTTATTTTTGCATGTTTTAAAAATATTTTTCTTATTTTAAGAGATAGAACTATTTTAACTCTCCCATTTAAATATCCTCTAAAAATTAATACAATCTTTGGATATAAAAAAATATTTAACTATTACGAAATACCTTTTTATACTTACAATTATTCTTTTTTATTAAATTTGATTCCAGAAAACTCATTATTATTAGATATATGAGCTCATTTTTGAGAAGTAAGTTATAGATTTTTAAAGGGAAATAAATGAAGGGCCCTAATATTTGAGCCTAATCCTAGAAATCTAGTAATAATCCAAGATTTATTTGTTAAAGAAAATCTATCAAATTATAAAATATTTCCTACTGCATTATGAAATAAAAATGAAGAAATAAGTCTAAATCTTAATAATCCTCTTTCTTACGAAGGTAGTCTAGTATATAATTTTAAAAACAAAAAAGTTGTTTCAGTAAATGTATCATTATTAGATGATATAAATATTGAAGAATTTAATGATTTTGAAACAATTTTTTTAAAAATAGATGTAGAATGATTTGAAATAAATGCTTTAAAATGAATGGAAAAAACTATCAGAAAATTATTTAATGAAAAGAAGAATATTCTATTTTTTATAGAAATAAAAGATATAAACAATTTAAATGAAGTGAAAGATTTTTTTTGAAAAATAAAAATAAATTTTTGATTTGAGAAAGTTACGAGCGAAGATTATTTGTTTACTTTATAAAACAAATAAATAAATTATCTTATTTAATAAATAAAAATGAAAAATGAATAATTGTTTTATATGTAATTGAAAATCTAATTATTATCTTACATCAAATGATATATGGTATCACACAATCAAAAAAGATTACAATGTTTATAAATGTAATA
Source organism: uncultured Candidatus Peribacteria bacterium (assembly GCA_964555845.1). Taxonomy (GTDB): domain Bacteria; phylum Patescibacteriota; class Gracilibacteria; order BD1-5; family UBA2023; genus JALNXF01. Next base: position 105,000 of record CAZKUA010000001.1, read on the forward strand.
AATGTTGAGTTGAAACAATTTATCCAATGCCAGATTATGAAGAGATTCTTAGTTTCTATCCAAAAGATATTTATCATTCATTTAATACAGACAAATTAAATGAAACGATTTTTGATAAAATAATTAAATTATGATTTAAAAATAAAATGATTTGAAGAATTTTAAATAGATGGAAAATGTGAATTCCTTTTACTATTAATGGAACGACATTTTTAGATATATGATGTTGAGATTGAAATATGTTAAAATTAATGAATAAATATTGATGGAAAAGTTATTGATTTGAACTATGAGATAAAAATTTTTTAAATAACATATTTTATGATAACCAAATAAATAATGTTGACTTTTGAAATCTAAAATTTGATTTTATTAGAATTTCTCATGTTTTTGAACATTTACCAAATCCATTGGAATTTCTAGAAAAACTTAAATCAATCTCTAATAAAGATACTATTATAGATATAATGCTACCAAATACCAAAAGCTTTAGTGCTAATATTTTTTGAAAATATTGGTGTGGTAGAGATATTCCTAGACATCTTATAAATTATAATATAGAAAACCTTTCTTTGTTTTTAGAAAATAATTGATTTAAAATATTAAATAAAAGATTTTTGCTTTCCTATTGAGTACAGTGAAGTTTACTTTATTATGTAAAATTCAAAATGAAAAATAATTTTCTATACAAATTATTTGATAGTAAACTATTTAAAATAGTATTTATATCTTTAGATTTATTACTTATCTTATTTCATTATTGAGATCAAATATGATTTAGAGTTAAAATTAAAGTTTAAATTTTAATAAACACATAAATAATATCTATCAATTAAATTTATTATATCTTTTGCATTTATAGAATTTAAACATTCTAATTCTCTCTTTGTTCATTTAAATTTACAATTCCATGATTCACAAGGTTTACAATTTTTGTAATGATAAAGTCTTAGGTTAAAAGAATCAATATTATCAACTGGTGCTTCCCAAATAAATCTACTTACTGTATGAAAATTAATATTTTTTTTATTAACTAAATTTGCTATCCACATAATTCATCAATTACCACAAATATTAAATTTTGAATTACTTAAAATATTTACTAAATCATAAAAATCTAAATTTCAAATTAAATCAAAATATTTTATATTCTCATTATCATAAATATCTTTAAGCCATTTTTCTCTATCTCATCAAATCAAGACAATATCATATCATTTTTCAGTTAAATAATGTCATAAATTTAACCATTCTTGACTATTCATACTTCTATTAATAAAGCTTCAATAGAGAACAATAAAATTATTTCAAATATATCTGTATTTATTATTTAACTTTTTAAAATCAAAAATATTCCATAAATAAAAAGGTTTTCAAGAAATTCAAAGCTCACTTTTAATCATATCATCTTTTCAATTTATAGAATTTAGATTATATTCTCTTTTTTTTCACAATAAAAATGATAAAAATATAGTTTTAAGAGTAGAAACTCATCATATTACAACTAAATCAAATTTTTTGAAATATTTCATTAAAATAAATAAAAAACCATTAAAATCAAAAGAAGTAATTATTATTTCATCTATTAATCATTTATCTTTTAAGATATTTAAATAATTAATGTACATTTGATTAAAATTACCAGTATATAACCAGTATATTTTATTTTTTTCTAATCTTAATTGAGTTAATTTTGGAATAGATGAGATTATGTCTCATAATCACGATCATTTGATATATAAAATATTTTTCATTTTAAATTTAAAATTATAAACTATTATTTTAAATTATCTTATTTTTAGTATTTTTTAATTAAAATAATATAATTACAGGTAAATTGTTTATATTGATTTTCAATAGCATTTTTAAATAATACTATTTTTTTAAAATTTAATTTCTCGTAAAATATATCTAACAATATAAATTCTAATAATCAAAAAAATAAATTTACGATTAAAAATATAGGAGAAAATATAATTCTACTAATTTTTCAATATGTAAACATAATATTCATAAATAATGCTATTGTAGTAAAATATCAAGTATCATTTTTTATATAAATAATTTCAAAATCTTTGAAAATTTCTTCTACTCAAAATCTAGTAAATCTATAAAAATCCCATGGACAAGCATGTTCTGGATACAAAAAAGGAAGAGAAATAAATCATAGTCAGTCTTTTTTTAAAACTCTTTTAATTTCTTTAATTGCTCAATGTATATCTTTTGTATGTTCTAATGTCTGGTTACATAAAACATAATCGAAATAACTATCTTCAAATGGTAAATTTGCATTATCGCAAACTATATCTACATATTCTCATTCAATTATATCAGTTCAAATATATTCACTGTATCAATTAAATAAAGAATAATATGGTTTATTTCCACATCAAATATCAATTATTTTATAGTTCTTTATATCTATAGTTTTAGAAAAATCTAAAACTAAATTTTTAATCCTTTTTAAAGAAAAATAAGAAAATTGATAAATTTTAGGATATACTCTTTGTTTAATTTCTCAAGAAATATGTTCAGACATAAATTTTATTTTTTACAAATTAAAATACTTACATGATGCTCAAAATCTGGTCTTTCTTCATATATATTAAAATCCTTATTTATATTTAATATAGCTTCCAAGATACCTCTTCATGGAATAGCATAATAATGCTTTCATTGAAATAAAACTTTTTCAATATTAAAATATTTTCAGACAACTTTTATAAATTTATCATGAGTAAAATTAGAAACATGATATTTATTCTTCCATACTTCTCATAAAAAATTCGGAGTTGAAATTATTAATTTTCAATCATTTTTTAAAACTCTTTTTAATTCTTTTAAGAAATTTTCATATTCAACTATATGCTCAATTGTCTCAAAAGATACTATTAAATCAAAATAATTATTCTCAAAGGGATTATTAAATCAATCATAACAAACAAAATTTCAATTTTTTAATTGATAATTTTCATTATTAAAGTCAATTGCCTCTTTTGAAATATCCATTCAAATAATTTCTTTGGAAATTTCAGATAAAATATTTGTTCAATATCAGCTTCAACAAGCAATATCTAAAACTATTTTATCCTTAGTAAAATCTTTTGCAAAATTATATCTAATAAAATGATCTTTAAATCTTTTATCTCACATAAATCATTTTCAATGAGCCCTTTCTCATGTAAATAACATAGTTTTACTTAATTAATAATAAATATTCTCAATAAATCTGATCTACTATTTTATCCCATAGTAAATCTTTTAATACTAATTCTTTTCAATAATTTCACATTTTTTCTAGTTCTAATTTATTTATTTTTAAAATTTTTTCAATAATAAATTTTAATCAATTAATATCTTGAGATTTTATTAAAAATCAATTATCTCAGTCCTTTATAAAATATCTATTATCTCATACATCCGTGGCAATTACTGGCAAATTATTTGCAAAAGCTTCAAATACTACAACAGGTTGTCATTCAGCTAATGATGGAAGTATAAAAATATGATTTTTCTTATACTCCAAAATCAAGTTATCTAAAGATAATTTTCACTTAAAATTAATAAAATTATTAATCTTCAATTCTTTAGATAAATCAATTAATTTATCTTTTAATTTTCAGTCTCATACTATATTTAAATTAAATCGATTGTTTTCTAGTAATTGTTTATCTACATTAGAAATAGCTTTCAGTAGATATTTTAGTCACTTTTGCTCTTCGAGTCTTCATACAAAAAGAAAATTTAGTCAGCTATATTTTTTTTCATTGCTAAATTTATTAAATTTTTCTATATCCACTCATGGATATATGATTTTTATATTTTTGGTATTACATGAATACTCTAATATTTTCTTAGATACACTAATAATTAAGCTATACTTTAGTTTTGTATAAAAAAGTTTCTCCAGATAATAACACAAATTTTTCTTTCATATATCAAGACATATACTTCAATGAAGAGTATAAACTACCGGAATTTTAAGTAATTTTCAAACTATCATTGCTGGTAATCAAGGAAGGCTCGAATGAGCATGAATTAAATCATATTTTTCTATTTTTGCTTTTTTATAAAGAAAAAATATTGTATTTAATAAAGTCAAAAGTCTTGAAAAAAAATTAAAAAAATCACTAACTGGTCAAATTCTATAAATATTTAAACTACTACTGATTTTTTCAAAATCAGTTTCTATCTTTTTTCAATCATAAATTATTTTTCTAGTAAATAAATCAATTTTAGTATTATATTTATTAATAAGATAATTACATAAATATTCGGTATATATTTGTCATCATCACATAAAAGGTTTCCAACCTTCAATAAGCATAGCTATTTTCATAAAAACACTGTTATTTTATCTAAATAATCTCTAAATTTATCACTTTCTATTTTAAGAGATTTTATACCAAAATTATTAGCGCACTGTATATCTGAATCACTATCTCAAACAAGGAACATTTTTTCTTTCTGGTAAAAATCTAAATCCTTACAAGCTTTCTCTAGCATTCAAATTTTAGGCTTTCTACAATTACAATTATCAATTACTAAATGGGGACAAAAATAAAAATTATCAATTTTAGCTCAAATTTGAGCTAAATCTTTATTAATGTTTTTAAAAATATTTTCTAAATCATCTATATTATATAATCATTTCCCTATTCATTGCTGATTTGTAATAATTACAACTTTAAAATCAGACTTATTACAATTTAAAATAAATTCTTTAACTCAATCAATCCAAACAAATTCTTGCCGAGATTTTATATATTCTCATGCTTTTGCACTTTTATTTACAACTCAATCTCTGTCTAGAAAAATTATACCTTTCATTATGAAATATTACTTTTAAAATAAGCTGTAATTAGATGATCTAAAATCATATGAATATCTTCAATAAATCAGAAATTATCTGATTTAACAATAATATAATCGTCTACTAAATCTTTAACTCTCCCTCAATTAAATCATAAAAATCAAAGAGTTTTTACTCATAGTTTATTTGCTTCCTCAGCTATTTTTAATATATTTGAGGAATTACCACTTCAAGTAATCACGATTAATAAATCTCATCTATCTGCCAAAACTTTTAGTTGTTCTGAGAAAATATATTCATATCCTTCATCATTTCCCCATGCCGTCATTACTGGTATATTGTCAGATAGAGATATTGCTTTAAATTTTATTAAATCATTTTTATCTTGAGGTTTTTTTCATAAAGTTGTCTTTTGTAAGTCAGAAACCATATGACTTGCTGTTGCTGCACTTCAACCATTTCAAGCTATAAATATTTTTTTTCAATCCAGAAATGATTGCTCAATTATATCTATAATTTTAGCAATATCATTTTTATCTAAAGAATCAAGCATTGATTTTAATCAATCTAAATATTCTGTGCTATGATTTAATTTTTGCTCAAAAGTCTTTTTATTATAAGGCATATTATATAAAATTAAGAATTAAAATTAATGTACAAATATTATCTTACTTCATTCATTTTCAAAATTAAATTTTACTTTTTTTAAATCACCTAAGGCTGTATAAATACTTTCATGTTTTTCTTTTGGTGCATAAAAAAGTAGAAATCCTCATCATCAAGCTCAAAGTATTTTTCATCACTCAGCTCATGCTTTTATGGCTTTTTCATACCAATTATCAATCTGATCATTACTTATTCAACCTGACATTTCTTTTTTTAGGAGCCAATTTTCATGTAATATTTTTCAAAAATTATTTAAATTATTATTTTCTAATTCACATTTTAAATCATATGTTAATTTAACCATTTTTTGCATAATATTTTGTTTTTTCTCATCAGAAACCATCGCTTTATTTTGATTCTCCAAAATATTTGAAGCTGATCTTGTAACTCAGGTATAGAGCATAATTAAATTATCTTCAAGTCTTTTTTTGGTATCTTTTAAACATAATATAGGTTCTACAATAACATCTCAATCTTTTTTGAATTCTATTAAATTCAATCATCAAAAAGCACTAGCATATTGATCTTGCTTTCATATTGGTTGACCACATTTTTTAATTTCAATCATACAGGCTTCATCTGCTAATTTTGCTGGTGAGATATATTGTCATTTATAAGCATTTAGTGCATGTATCATAGCAACAGTAAAAGAAGAAGATGAACCAAGTCAACTTCATTTTGAAGGAATATCAGCAATTGAAGTAATTTCTAATCATCAATCAAAATTAAGATATTTTAAAATTTCTTTTACATATTGATGACCAAGTTCTTCTATATTATCTACTTCCTCAGTTTTTGAGTAACTAAGTCTTATTTTATTATCAAATTTTTTATTAACAGTAATATAGATGTATTTATCAATACTTGTACTGATTACTGCTCATCAAAATTTTTCATAAAAACTAGGTAAATCACTTCATCAACCTGTAAAACTAATTCTTAGTGGAGCCTTTGCTATTATCATAATAATTAACTTAAATTTTTAAAAATATTTAATCTCTCAAAAGTTCATATATCATAAAATTTTTCATTTACAATATACGCTCACAATTTTTTATCGGCTATTAATTTGGGGAAAATTGCTTCTTCTAATGAAATAATTTTATTATCCTCTATATTATTTAAAATTTCTTTTTTTACAAATAAAACTCAAGCTTCCACATAATTTAATTTCTTATCTTTAATTCATTTTTTATATTGTAAAACTTTTCAATTTTTAACTTCTAAATTATTTAAAACATCTGTATTTTCTTGATTATTATAGGCCGTAAGAGCTAAATTATAATTATTTTTAATTCAAAAATCTATTAAAAGATTATAATCAAAATCAAGATAAGAATCACCATAAATCAAAATAAAATCTTTTTCAAGTTTATTTTGAGCTAATTTTAAAGCTCATCAAGTTCAAAGAAGTTCTTTTTCATAATTATATTTAATATTTAATCAAAATTCGTCTCAATTTCAGAAATAAATCTCAACTTTCTCTCATAAATATCAAACCAGAAGTAAAATATCTTTAAATCAATATTTTTTTATCATTTGTAATTGATAATACAAAAAAGGCTTAGAATTTATCTCTACCATTGGTTTTGGAATAGACTCAGTAATTGGTCTAAGTCTAGTCCCTAATCATCAAGCTAATATTACTACTTGCATTATATATTTTTTCAAAAATAAATTTGATCTACAATATCTTTTGTTCATTCCCAAACAGCTTGTTCACTACTATACTTTGGAAACCATCAAATATTATTTAATTTTGTAGGATCAAGCTCAACTTGAGGAACATCTCATTTCCATCATTGTTCTCATCCTGTATATTCTAATTTAACTTTTTCTAATCACATATGTTTAATTATACATTCAGCAATATAATTTACACTTGATTTAGAACTTGTAGATAGATTAAAATAATTAATTTCATCATTTGAATTCTTAAATCAATAAATCATTCAATTAATTAAATCATCCACATAAATATATGGTTTTGCTTGTTTTCAATTTCAAAGAATAAGTAATTTATTAGGATCTTTTTTAAGTCTATTTACAAAATCAAAAGCAGCTCCATGAGTAGCATTCCTACCTATTACATTACCAAATCTATAAATCCAAGATGTTATTCAATAATTATGACAAAATGCACTTATTAATCATTCACAAGCAAGTTTACTAGCTCAATATAAAGATATAGGAAAAAGTGGACCATAATCTTCTTGAATTGGTAATTTTTTAGCTAATCAATAATTAGCAGAACTTGAAGAAAAAATTATTTTTTTTACATTATTTAATCTCATTGCTTCAAGCACATTGTAAGTGGCGACAGTTCAGATATTTAAATCTATATTAGTAATATTAGCTCATTTTGAAATATCACTATTTGCAGCGAGATGAACGACTAAATCTATGTCCTTAAAAAATGGAATAATCCTATCTAAATTCATTAAATCTTCTTCTATAAATTTATAATTTTTATTTTCTAAAAAATCCTTAATATATTCTCTTTTTCAAAGCACAAAATTATCAATAGATACAATATTATCTCATCTATCAAGTAAGACTTTTGTCATATTTGAAGCCACAAATCAGGCTCATCAAGTAATTAATATTTTCATTATTTATTTTTATTAAAAAGATAAAATATAAAACTAAAATAAATTAATTGTACTCAAGTTATTATAAAAAACAATGCGTAAAGTCAAATTTTAACTGATAAAATATCAATAATTCAAGTATTAAACCATTTTATCAAAACAACTAAATCAAATATAAATCAAATAAATCAAAAAAGTAATCAAAAAACTATTCATCTTTCAAAGGTAAATTTCTCTTTTATAAATTTTGAAATTTTAGTAGTTCTAAATTCATTTAAATAAGAGAAATTTTGTGTTAAAACTCACATTTGAAATATAGAAAATCCCACACTCCAAAAAAGTATAGCTAAAAATAAATAATAAGTTCAAAATGTTATTCCATTAATAATAACTGGTCAAAAAATCTGAGAAATTAAAATGATTAGTCAAAGCAATGATACTAAAAATCAAAGTTTTATAAAAATAAATTCACTAGCAAGTAAGAAAATATATTTCAAATTATTCCATCCTGCAGTATACGCTGGTAAATGAGGTTTTCTTCAATCTCTATCTGCTAAAAGTGAAACTGGAACTTCAGTAAGTTTAAGATTACAGAGTTTTGCTTTTACTACCATTTCAGAAGCATATTCCCAACCCCATGATTCAAGTTTTATTTTTTTAAAAGCCTCAAGTGTCAAAGCTCTAAGTCAACTATTGCAATCAGATATTCAAGCTTTAAAGAAAAAATTAATAAAAAAAGTTAGAAACGGGGTTCAAATATATCTATTCTTCCAAGGCATCGCTCATTTATGAATATTTCATTTAAGGCGAGTTCACATCACAAAATCATATCAATCATCCAATTTTATTATAAACCTATCCATTTCCATAAAATCATAAGTTCCATCAGCATCTCACATTATTATATAATCTCATGTAATATGTTCTATACTGTCAATATAAGCCTTTCAAAGTCATTGTTTTGGTATAGAAATAACTCTGGCTCATAATTTCTCTGCTTCAGCCTTTGTAATACCTCAATCAGTTGAGCTATTCATTATTATACATTCCCCTTTTAGATTATATTTCTTAAATGCTTCAAAAACCCTAGATACTGCATATCTAATAACCTTTCATTCATTTAAGGCAGGAATTATAACTGAAATTTTTTTATTTGTCATAGTTAGTTTTTTTAGCTAGTAAAATAATATTTAATCAAAATTGAAAATATTTTATATTAATATCTTCAAAATATTTAAGCACTAAATATTTTAGAGAATTTTTATTGTAATAAATTTTATGATCTAATATTTCTTCTTTTGTTCATATTCAAGAATAAGCTAGAAATTCTAAAATTGGTTTTCAATAAATAGAAGGTGTTGTCATTACCAGTATTCATCATGGTTTTAAAATTCTTTTTATTTCTAATAAATATAATTTAGGATTACTTAAATGTTCAATTACTGCTAATGTAAATAAAATATCAATACTCTCATTTTTTATATTTAGTATATCTTTTTCAATATTAGCTTTAACAAAATTTATATAAGATAATTTTTTATTTATATCCAAATCTACTCAATAAAGCGATAAATCTGAATAATTTTCTTTTAAATAATTTAATAAATTAGCATTATATCAACAACCTATATCACAAATAGTTTTTCAATTTAAATTAATTCAATGTTTTTTTAATAAATTAAATACTTTTTTATATCTTAATTTAGCTATTAATTTATCAAAAAATGTACTACTATTTTTTTCAAACGAAAAATTTCTCATATTTATTTTTTAAAAATTAAAGAATTCTGTATTAAGTAATTTATTATAGTTATAAAGAATATTAATATAAAACTACTTAATGAATAATTTCAAATATATTTATTAATAATTGGCACAAATACTGACAAAATTAAAAGTAATAATAAAACTAAAATATTAAATTTTATAAATTCTTTTTTTATATCTTCTTTTGAATTTTGTTCAAATGTGAATTTTCTTTGTAAATAAAAAATAACTGTTATATTAAACAAAAAAATAAAGAGCAAAGAATATAAAAAGCTTAATTTAAACAAATCAGAAAAAATATATGTAATCAATGTATTTCAAAATAAAGCAATTATTCAAACTAAATAAAACTTTATAATTTTTTTTATTTCTTTTTTAAAAGCATAAAAATCTGTGGTCATAATACTTTAGATTTAATTGACAATAAAAACAAATAGTAAGTTATATTAAATAATAATTTGCTAATTAAGTTCAATTCTCAGGTTTTTATACTTTCAGCCTTATTCTCAATTTTTTCATATAACCATTTTTGTAAATCATAAAATGGCCGTCATCTTTTATAGGATTGTATAATTTTAAATCAATATTTGTTAAATTCATTTCCTAATTCATCTAATTCAAAATGTTTCAAATGTCAAATATTTATATCACTTTTATATCTTTTTCAAGATTGAGTTGTTAAAATAATATAAACATCTGATAATTTACATAAATTTTTAATAACATTTTGCCAGTTTTCTATGTGCTCTATAACTTCACTACAAATAACTAAATCAAACTTATTATTTAATTCCAATTTTTCTCATCAAATATCTCAAACAAAAAAATCTATTTCATTATTTTTTTGTTTATTTAATCAAATTCTTATATCTGCAATATCAATTCAAGATAATTTAATATTACTAAAATTATCTCAAATCAATTTCAAAAGCTTTCAATCTCAACATCAAACATCTAAAATATTATTAAATTTTATATTATTTAAAGTATTTAAAATTAAATAATTTCTAAATCTAACAGAAGGATGATATTCATGAGAATTTGATTGATTCTCTCTTTTCCACCATTTATTATAATCTATTGTCATTTTTTTGCGAATATAAAATGAATAAAATACGAAACTATATAAACTAGAAATGGAATAATCGCAATAGGGTATCTTACAAAAGCATAGTGAGTTAAAAGTCATAACAATTCAACATTTATAATCAAAATTATACCAAATATTCAAAGTAAGGCTACTGAAGATAAAAATAAAGATTTGATTTCTAATAATTTTTTGAAATTAAATAAAAATATAATAACTGCTATAAAATATAATAAATATAATAAATTATAATCCGTATGATAAAAAGATTGAATAAATGGAGCACTTAAAACTCATGGTTTTCAAATACTTTCAAAAAAATTACTTATGACTCATCATTTTACTATCGAACTAACATCACCAACTTTTTGTGGAGAAATATAATTTATATAAATATTTGATAAATAAGCAATAAAAGCTCAAGTTAAACCTCAAAAAACAAATAAATATTTTTTAAATTTAAAATCCTTTTTATTATAAAACCAAAATAAACCAAATTCAATAAAAAATATTGCCAGCATTAGCATAATAGACTCATTTCTAATACTTGCATCCAAAAAAGAAGATATTGCAAGAGGAACTAAAATTCTAAAATTTATTTTAAAATCTTTTTCTAAATTCAAAACTTGGTCACTTAGATAAAAAGCAAAAGTAAATAAGAAAAAACCAGAAATATAATTAAAGTAAGCTCAAAAACTATGTATAAAAATAAAAGGCAAAGAAGTAAAAATATAAACCGAAATTAAAGAATAAAATAAATTTGCTTTTCTTATAAAGATTCCAAAAAATAAAAATATTAAACATAAATATACAAGTGGTGCAATTATATTAGACAAACCAACTGGAAATTTATCATATCCAAACAAAAAGTAAGTATCAGTAAGTGGTGCAAATATATTTCTCTCAAGTGCTGAACCTAAAAACTCACTATTTCTTCTATCTAAAACTAAACTCTTATTCTCTACGAAAACCTTTGTCTTTAAATCCCATCCAGCTACAGAATCTTCATCAAAAGTCGGCATAGAGATATTTATAGAAAAAGCCATAAATACCTTAAAAATAACATAAAATACAATCAAAACCGAAACTATTTTTTGCCAAGATTTCAGGGTAATAAAAGAAGATTTTATTTGTAATGAATTATCTTTTATAGAAACTAATATCTCACTTAATAAGCCTTTGTTTTTAGAATTTTTAAATATCAAAATTCAGACTAAAACAAAAAAAGTTAAAACCGGTCAGATAAGTGAGAGTTTATCAAAAATAATTCCTTCTAGGAATAACTCAAAAACAAATAAACTCAAAACTACTCAAAAACCGAGTGCTAATTGTTCAAAGATATTTAAATATTTATGTTGATTAAATAGCCAGAGAAGCAAAAGTCCTGTTATAAAAACTAGTAAAATTGTTAAAATTATCATAATTTATTTTTTAAAAATATAAATTTTTCCGTATTCTTTCCAAATTATTTCTTTTTCTACATTATAACTTCCGGAATTATAAATCAAAACTCCGGAATTATAAGTAGGGTCTTTAAAACCAAAAGGAGCTTGATCTCAATATGGATTATACCAAAAAATATATTTCACTTTGTCAATATTGTCAAATTTTACATCTGGATAAATATGATATTTACCCTCAAAATCAAAAGGGTATGGGGCTACGAAAGCTCATTTTGCTTTAGCTGGAACTTGAGTTTTTATAAAATCAAGAAACTCATAAAAATCACCAGTTTTTCCAAGTCTTCCATTTTTCATAATATCTGTTTGGCTTGTAATATCTTGCCATATTCTCACTTCATTTACAGTTGAGAAAAAATCAAAAAACATCCAGAAAAATATTAAAACTCAAACTCAAAAATAGAGCGCATAATTTTTATTTTTATAAGCTATAAAATACCAAATTAAAGCTACAAATAAGAAAAAAATTATCCACCAAAAAAATACTTCATTAATATATTTTCCATTCCAGAGAGGATATTCGAGGAAATTAATGGTTCTAGGATTGTATTCTTTATAAGTCAAGGCTTCATTCCAACCATTTATTACATTCTCTCAAAAACTAAATTTTCATAAATTCACACCAACTCACTCCCCTTTTATCTTTCAATCAAAAACTAAAATAACTGGAATCTCAGCTGGAAGCTGAGAGTAGAATTGTAATTTATTGAAACTAAATTTTACATTAAAATTTCCTAAACTTATCAAATCATTAAACTCTCCAGGGATAATCTGCTTACCATCAAAAAATCAATATCAAAATTTTCAAGATCCAGTTAGATTTCAGTTTAATTCAAGATAATCGTTTAGATTAAATTTATCAAGCATAACAAAACATTGCTTACTACATTCAAAATTAAGTTTATCTCAATTTTGTGTAGCTTTGTCAAATCATTGAACTTGATAATCAGCAGAAGAAACTCAATAAAAAGCAAGGAATAAAAAGCAAGAAACTAAAATCTGAAATATTTTTTTCATAAATTTATAAAAATTAATAAAGTTAAGGTTATGTAAATTTCATAAAAATCAAATTAATTTTCTAAAACTTCCCTATAAATTTCTAAAGTCCTATTAATATTATCTTCCCATTCAAATCTTTTCCCTCAAATATTCTCAAAAACTCAAGACTTAAATTTTAAAACCGCCTCAATTATATCCTGAGAATTTGAAGGTTCAATAAAGTTAATTTTATCACTTACAACTTCTGGGAGAGAAGCAATATTTGTAACTATTAAATTCTGTCATAATGCACAAGTTTCAGCTGCAGCAAAACCAAACCCCTCGGCGAGAGATGGAATAATTACAAAATCAGAAGCAAGAATGTATTTTTTAATTTCCTCATATTCCACACTATCAATCCAGACTATATTTTTTTCAAGTTTTAATTTTTTAATTAATTCAAGTTCAAAATTTGCTGGATTATTTTTACTTTTAGATACAATTATAAAAGCCTTAAAATCAGGAATATTTTTAGCAATTTCTGGAATTGCTTCTATATAATATCTAAGTCATTTTGAGATTCAAGATCTTCCAAAAAATAGTCATACATAATTATTTTCTAAACTATATTTTTGTCTTATTTCATCTACTTCTTGTTGTTTTACTGTATTTTTATCCCATATTTTATAATCAATTCAATTATATATTGTAACCAATTTTTTATCTTCAACTCATGAATAAATTCTTAAATTATTTTTTGTATAATTAGAAACACAAATATATTTATCAAAACTAAATTTAAATATAAAACTTTCAAATAATTTAAAGAAAAATCATTTCACTCACATAAAATTATACCAAAGTTTTCAGAAAATCTCATGGACAGTTAAAACAACTTTTTTTCAAGAAATTTTCCCAATAATCCAGGCTGGAATTGCAGCATTGTAAGTTGTAGTATGAATTATATCACAATCTCTTGCTAGTTTGACTCATTTAAATAGTGAAAAAAACATAAAATCATATCTATTATTTCACTCTCTAAATATTTCCAAATTCTCAGATATTTTCTCATATTTAGATAAAATACTATCAAATCTAGAAGTCAATACAATAACTTGATTTCAGGATTCTATTAATCAATTTATTAAATTTTCAAAAAGAACCTCAACTCAACCAATATGAGGTTTGTATAAATCTAAAATAAATAAAATTTTCATTTTTTAGTTTAATCTTATTTATAAAAAAATTTCTTATACAACAATTCAAAGAGTATCTTAAAAGCATTGCTATTTTTTTGTCATTTAGAGAGCGAATATTGACTATATTTTATATTTACAGGAACTTCTTTATATTTAGCTTTTAACCTATTTATTTCCTCAATTAATTCAGATGCATAAGTCATATTATCAGATGTAATATTGATTTTCTTGATAAAATCAAGTGATATTACTCTATACCCATTATGAGGATCAGATACCCAAATTCAATTAATAAAAAGTGTTATAATTTTAGATCCAAAAAGTACAATTTTTCTCAAAAATGGGATATTTAAAGCAGTCCCTCATTCTATAAATCTAGATCAAAGTAGTACATCTAAATTTTCATTTTTTTTAATAATTTCTAAGAAATTATCCATATCATCCACATCCATTTGCCCATCAGCATCGTATGTAACCACCCATTTTACTTTAAAATCATCTCAATATTTTTTCAAGAATTCAAATCAAGTTTTATTTGCAGCTCATCATCCCCTATTTATTAAATGAGTTAGAAGTAAAATATGATATTTTTTGTTTTTTGAAATAAAATCTTTTACAATTTTGCCTGTATTATCAGATGATCCGTCATTTACAATTATGATTTTTTTAAATCATTTTTTTAAAATTGATTGAATTACTTCTATTATTGCAGTTTCTTCATTAAAAGCTCTTATTAAAAATACAAATTCATCCTTAATGTCTTTATTTTTTATCTCATTAAAATCAATTCAGCAGTGAGAAATTGTCTTTTCTAAGGCTTGATTTGAGATAATTGAAGTAAGATATATTTTGTTTTTTGTAATTCTATTTAGAAGTTCAAAATAAAAGTAAGCAAGAAGAATTATTGAAATATATACAAGTAAATCCGCTCATCTATTAAGTCAGAAAAATGCTCAGAATTTATTTAGTGCTCATATATTAAATGTAAAAAATAATATTATAAAGGTTCCTCCAAAAAAAACCAGAAAATGAAGACCATTTAGCTTTTTTCTCTGGAAAAAATCCAGTGCAAAAAGGAAAAAAACTAATCCTGATATTATTATTATAAATTGTAAAGGCGATAGAGACATAATTTAAATTAAAATTAAGTAAATTTATTTTACTAAAAATTTCAAAAAAACAAATATTTTATAAAAAATTGCAAATAATATTTTTTGTATATTATAGAAGTATTACTTTAAAAGCGAATTTTATGAAAATAGAAAATTTAAATATAGCTTATGACAATAAAAATATTTTAAAGAATATAAATATTGAGATTAAAGAACAAGATTTTGTATTTCTTATCGGGAATTCTTGATCTGGAAAAACTAGTTTTATTAAATCACTTATTTGAGATTTAAAGCCAAAATCAGGTAAAATTATTACAAATGATTGACTTGATATTTATAATTTTACACCAAAAGAACTGACAAAATACAGAAGAACTATCGGAATAGTATTTCAAGATTATAAACTCTTAAAAAGCAAAACAGTTAAAGAAAATGTAGCATTTGCGATGGAAGTATGTGGCTACAGCGACAAACAAATCGCCCAAAGAGTGCCAGAAGTTCTAAGTCAAGTGTGATTACTAAATAAAAAAGATAATTTCATAGATACTCTGTCTGGATGAGAGGCTCAAAGAATTGCCGTTGCTAGAGCTCTAATTCACAACCCAGACATAATTATCTGAGATGAACCAACTGGAAATCTAGATCCACACAACGCAGATGAGATAATGGCAATTTTGTCAGAATTAAATAGATGATGAAAGACAATTATAATTGCAACTCACGATGATAAAATAGTTAATAAACTGAAAAAAAGAGTTATAACTTTTAAGGATTGACTCGTTTTTTCTGATATAAAAAATTGAAATTATAATTTATAAATTAAAAAAATTTTAATTTAAACTTTACTTTTTTAGTTTTTTCATATACTACAAGCATTAATTTATTAGTATTAATTAAAAATATATGGTCTTAAAATATTTTTCTAGAATTTGGAAATCTGATGATTTGAAGAAAAAAATCATTATTACTCTTTCTTTAGTTGTATTGTTTGAGTTCTTATCAATAATTCCAGTTCCAGGAGTTAATCTCTGAGCACTTGAAAATATGCAAAAATTTCTTGAAGCAAACCAATGACTTTCGTTTTTCTCTTCTCTAATGTGAGGATGATTAAAAAGATTTTCTATAATATTAATGGGACTTTCTCCATATATTAACGCAGTTATTATAATCCAACTTCTAGCCGTTGTTATCCCACAACTAGAAGCTCTAAAAAAAGAATGAGAACAATGACAAAAGAAAATTGATACTTATACTAGATGGCTTACTTTACCTCTTGCTTTCGCTCAAAGTTACTGAATGATTGTACTTTTGAATACTTTACTTGGTTCAAATGTAAAATTAATTGAAACTACAGACTTTTTCGGAACAGTTCTTCCTGCGATGCTTGTAATTACAGCTTGAACTCTATTTTTGATGTGGCTAGGTGAAATTATTAATGAATCAGGAATTGGAAATGGATCTTCAATAATAATCTTTGCTTGAGTTTTAGCAGGAGTTCCACAACATATTATGAGTTATTTAAGTGTTTGAAATTATACTCTACTTATTATATTGCTTCTAGCTACACTTTGAGTAATTTATGTAATTATAAAATTCACAGAATGATATAGAAAAATTCCACTAATTTATACTCGTACATGAAGATCAGAAAAATCTTATTTTCCAATAAGAGTAAATCAAGCCTGAATGGTGCCAATAATTTTCGCTGTTTCTATCGTTACTTTTCCATCTTTAATCGGACAAATCCTATCTAAAAGAGCATCTGGAACTTCAAGAACTATATGAGAATTTCTTGTAAATAATTTCTCAATGAATAATCCAGGATGGATGTATATTTGAGTTTATTTCCTACTTGTACTTGGTTTTTCATTCTTCTATATTTCTATAGTATTTAATCCGTCAGAAGTGGCTGAAAGCATCCAAAAAAGAGGTTGATATATTCCAGGAGTTAGACCAGGAAAAGAAACTGTAGATTATTTAGAAAAAACATCAAATCATCTTAATTTATATGGTTGAGCATTCCTAGCTTTAATCGCTATTTTCCCATATTTAATCACAAAAATTAACAATGAATTGCAATTAGTTGATATATCTGGTTCTTGAACTATAGATTTCTTAATAAGCTGAGCATGATTGATAATAGTAGTTTGAGTAGTGTTGGACTTAATTAGAAGAATAGATACTGAGCTAAAAAGCTACGATTATAAAAGATTTTATTAAAAAATAAAGAAATGAAGATTTTTGTTTTTGATACAGAGACAACATGATTTTCAGTTAAATGAGGTACTAAAGAGCAACAGCCTTATATAGTCCAATTTGCTGGGATTTTATGAACAGTAGATAAAGCTACTGGTTTTACAGAAATAGAAAGAGTAAACAAGCTTATAAAACCTAGAATTTCAATTCCTTTTGCTACTTCTCAAATACATTGAATCTATGATAAAGATGTAGAGAACGCTCCCTATATAGAAGAGGTTATTGGTGACATTTTAAAATATATTAATACAAGTGACGCTGTAGTTGGACACAATATCGATTTTGATGAGGAAATTATCAAATGAGAATTGGCTCGCCTTTGAAGAATTTGAGATTATCAACCAATAAAAAGTATCTGTACAATGAGATGTACAACTGATTTTTGTAAGCTCCAAGGAAGATGATTTTCATACAAACCACCAAAATTAAATGAACTTTATAAACATCTATTTTGAGCTCATTTTGAATGAGCGCATGACGCAATGTTTGATGTAGAGGCAACCGCTAAAATACTCTGAGAACTAGTCAAAAAATGAGTAATTGAACTAGAAAAAAATCTGATAATGAGACTATTTTAAAATAGTCTTTTTTATTATTTCTAGAGAGTTGGTATTTTTAAAATCTACTAATTCTTTTTTGTATCAATCAAATTTTAACACTTTTTCAATTCAGGAATTATTTAGCTCATTTTCATTTATTAAAACATTTCATTTTTTCTCATATTCAAGTGCATTATAATATTGATGGTTATTCCCTGATTCTGGTAATGGGATAATTATCATTTTAATATTAAAAGCCTCAATCTCTGCCAATGTCGTAGCTCCAGCTCTGGTAATAGCCAAATCAGAAGTATAGTAAAGATTTTTTAAAATATTTTGATCCACAAAATCATATACATTAACAAAACTATATTTCTCAAACTTCTCTCTAAAAACTGTATTTTGACTCCCTAAAATTACATCTATTTTAAAATTTTTAAGCTTATCAATATTTCTAAGTAAAAAATCAAAAATACGAGTAGATCATTGACTTCAGGCAATTACTAGAAGGTTGGTCTTTTCTGATTTTACATCACTTTCTTCAATATTCTCAAATAACTCTGGATTTAGTATTTGTCCGATAACTTCGACTTCCCTGTTTTTAAAATAAACTTTCGCGCTCTCAAATCCTAGAAAAATCTTAGAAGCAAAGCGAGCCACAATTCTATTGGCAAGTCCAGGAATAGAATCTGATTCATGTAAAAATAATTTTATTCAAAATATTTTCCCAGCTATTGCCATAGGAAGTGATACATATCATCATTTTGAGAAAATTAAGTCAGGCCTTAATTTGTGAAGTAATATTATAGATTGTACAATTCAAATTAGGATATGAAATGGTTCTACGAAAGTTCTAAAAGAAAAGTATCTTCTTAGTTTTCCACTTTTTATTGAGAAAAATTTTATCTCATTTTTTCAGGCTATATTTTCTTCGAGTGAGCCACTTTCCCCTACCCAAAAAAACTCAAGATTTTTGTCGTCTTTTAGAGAATTATAAATCGCCAGAAGTGGCATAATATGACCACCTGATCATCATCAAAGTAAAAGTATTTTTTTTACCCCAAGGGCACTTGTTTTATTGCGCATATAAAATTAGTTATTTTTTACTAAAAACTCGACCGCTTCATTTATCCACTTATCAAATTGGTCTGGTCTTTCCATATCATGATCTCAATTTTCTACAATAATTTTGTTAATAAAATCTATACTAAGACTTTCGAATGGTACTGCGATATCCTTGTTTCCATGAATATGAAGAATTTGAGAATTAAAGTCTTTAAAATTAGAAGAGAAATCAATATCTTTATTTATGAGAAAATATGGAGAATTTATATAATTTGCTTTCGACATTTTACCAGTTTTTTCGCAGTCTTTCAAGAATTCTCATTCATTTAAATAAGTTTGATAATTTTGCCAATTTATTTCAAGTATTGGATTTATTTTCTTCATCTGCCCCGAAGTAAACCGGTATCTTAGAAGTTCTTTTTGATTTAGAGCTGGTGATATTAGAATAATTTTTCCGATTTTATCCTTAATTTTCTCAATCTGACTAGCTAAAACGCAAGCGCCAAGTGAATGAGCTACAATATTAATTTTAGAATTTCAAATTTCCTTCTCAAGATTTTCTATTGCACTGAGTAAATCTTGACCTTGTTTTTCAATTGTAGTAAATCTAAAGTCACCATCCGAAAGCCCTAAACCAGAAAAATCAAATCTAAGTGTTGCAAGCATTTTAGAAGTTATTTTATCAGCTAGAGTTTTAAATTTTTTCTCAGTTGTGGCTGATCTCTCAAATCCAGAAAGACAAATAACTCATCAATTTATCTCACTTTCTGGCAATGAAATTATTCATCTTAGAGTTTCTCACTCACTATTTGTGAATTCAGTTAGTTTTGTTTTCATAATTTTTTAAATTAATATGCTTCTTTATTATAACAACTCTCGCAATAAACAATTTCTGGTCTTTCTGGACTATAGGTTGTCATCATATCTACGCCACATTTATCACATTTTCTATCATAGAGTTTTTTTGGATTTCTAAGATTCATTCTATCAAGATGACGTTGATCTGGATGTCTTCTTGGAATCGGAAGCGAATGTTTTCTATAAAAATCTAATTCTTGCTTTATTATTCTAAATAGTTTATTTGTAATCTCACATTCAATTGCCCGATTTAAAATATCATCTGGAATTTGGGTTATGTCATCAGGTAATTTTTCTGCTGGAATAATTTTTGTTACATTTGGGCGAGGACTTTCATAATTTGACCGTTTAAAATATTCTGGATACCCACAAGGGATATCCCTACATTTTTCCGTAGGGGCAATCCCTTGTGGTTGCCCTATTTTAGAATTTTTTTGTCCTATTACTTCTTCTTTAGTAACAGGAAAAAAATCCTCCGCCACCGTTTCATTATATCAAAATGGAGAAATTGACGAAGGAAAGAAATTTCACCACTCTCAAGTTTTCTCTAAGTGTTCAATAATTTTCGGAACTAATTGTTCATATTCTTCCTTTGAATATTGTTTATTTAAAATGCAATAAGAAGCATTGCGAAGGCCTGTGCAACCGAAACAATTAGAACATCACTCAAGTAAAATTGAATAATAAATATTGTTTGAATTTCATATTCCTGATGAGAAAAATATTTTATATGAATTTTCGGCAATTAAAACTGAATTAAAGACATATTTTGAATCATAAATACACGTACTATTATAAACCTCCAAAAATCTTGCTCATTCAAAAACATTATAGCCATCCTCTCACCCAACCACCGTAAAGCAGTCTATACAATTTTTGCTTTCATAAATATAATTTCAAGTGCAATTCTCACAAGACGTAGAATGAGTAGATTTTTGTGGAAATTTTAGTAAAAAGTTTTTATAATCTTTTTTGTATTTTTCTAATTGACTATAATTTCAGGTCTTGAAATTACTTTTAAATTTCTCATATTCTTCTTTTGAATACTGTTTATTTTCTATAAAATATTTTTTTCAATTTAATCCAAAACACATTATACACTCCTCACAATTTGTACATTCTTCACAAAATATTAAATTTTTTCAAGTTGAACAATTATTACAAAAAGCTGAATTATACATTTTGTCGCAAGAAATTATTTCGTATGAATTATCTATAAAAGCTGACCACCAAATATCGTTAGAATTACTAACTTCATATCAAGCCGTTGTGTAATTTGAGTCAATTATTGCAGTTCCATAAAAATTCAAATATGCGTTTTTAGAGTCCACAAGTCCATTATTATACTCTGAATTTTCACAGTTTAAATTATATAAATTTACCTTTGGAACCTTTAAAAATAAATTCTCAAATTGTGAAAAAAAGCTCGCTCCAAAATTATAATCCTGAGAATAATTAAAGGGGCTCCAAACGTCAGAAAACCATTCTTCAGAGCTATAAACTGTATATGGTTTGTCAGGAGAATATAGGGAAATTATATCCTTTCAAGATAAATTAGATTTACTTTTGTATAATTTTCTCTCATTTCTAAATGACATCAAATGCCTCAAAATACAATCTGGACTTAAAGTCTGAGATGGAATAATATATTTCACTCAATTAAAAACTGGAGAAAATTTCTCATAAGATTTAATATTTTTTTCTGAAACATCAAAAGAAATTCCACAACGAGAACAGTTTTTAGTTATTTCAATAACTTCTAGTTTTTGCATAATTTATTTTTAAGTCAATATATTTATTAATTAATTGCAATTTTTTTTCCATCAAGACTATATCTATATTTAGAATCTTTTGCAGAATAATAATAAGTACCATCAAGTTCAAAAGTTTTAGGATCTGCTCAAATTAATTCTATTCCATGAAGACTATAATATACATGATTTCTATCTTTTGCATAATATAGAGGCCAATCAATTTTTTTATTATTAACAAAACGCTCTAGAATAAGAAAAGTTTTAGGATCTGCTCAAATTAATTCTTTTCATTCACAATAAACAGATATATTATCCATTGCATAGTAAGTTCAATTGATATTATGGAAAGTATTTATATCTTTAGGTAAAAAATATATTGTTTTCATATTTCATATAGAATTTGTAAATACAGCTTTATGTTTATCTTTACCATAAAAACCTAATGGTAAAAAATTTATTGGGTCAAGATTTATTTTTTCTAAAAATGAATCTCTTCATTTTTGTTTAATATAATATACATGATTTTCATCTTTTGCCCATCAATTTCATAAATAAGCAAAAGACTCAATATCTTCTGGTATAACAAGTGAATTGTTAATAAATATTTGATTCTTGTCTTTAATAATATTGTAACTATCAGCAGATCATAAAACTTTTACTGAATTAATATCTATATTTTTAATTTTCTCTGTTTTTAAATATACAGAGTCTTTATCCTTAAAATAATTAGATGATTCAATTTGTTTAAAATCTGATCATATTATATGTGCATTTTCCCAAACAAATTTTTTATCTTTAGCACTATTTTGACTAATAATTTGAAAGGTATCTAAATCAAGCTCTGGAGTTAAATATTGCCTAGAAGATCATAATGAGTTATGTTGCCAATAAATAAGGTTTTTACTTTTATCAAAATAATAATTACTATCTAAAACCATCTTTGTAGAATCTAATTTAGTTAATTCATATGAATATCTGGTATTATTAAAATAATCAATAGTTTTTTTTGAAATCACATAAAAACCACCAAGAATTATTACTAATACAAATATTGATATTATTATATTAATATTTTTCATATAATTTTTTAGTTAAAATATAAAAATAAGAAAATATACAGAAATTTTTTAAAATATAAATATTAAATAATCGGTTCCACAAAACTCTCAATTTTCTCGATTACATCTTTTTGTTCGGTTTGGGTAATTTTTTTGGCTTCCTCGAGTGATCTTGAATATTTTGATCGAGATATAGAATAGAGTTCTTCGATGTATTTTTTATCAAGTGGAGAATCTGGTAGAAAAGGGGTTTTTAGACTGAATGGGTCTTTTACTTGACCTGCTACAATCATTTTTGCATAAAATTCTCTCTGGCTTAAATTAGCTAAATCATAAGCATCAAGAAATGGATCAAATTGTTGTTTTATATAAAGAGCGTCTTCAGATGAAATACGAAAACTCACGAGAGTTCAAACATTTCCAAAAAGACTTTCAGAAATTTTGGTTGGAATTTGTTTGATAAATTGGTGGGCAACAATAAGTCAAAGTCAGTATTTACGGGCTTCCGCTAGAATTTCAGAAAAAGTATCAGTCGCGAAATTCTGGAATTCATCGACATATAGAAAAAATGGTTTTCTTTTGTCTTTGGCTTCCGATTGTCTTGACATCGAAGCTTGAAAGATTTTTGTAATAATCATAGCTCCGAGAAATCCCATAATTTCCTCTTGAAGTTTTCATTTTGGGAGTTTTACAAGAAAAATTTTTCCTTCATCCATCATTTTTCTAAAATCTAGCTTATTCTCTTTAGAGGCAAAAATATTTTTAATAATATCAACAGAAAGTATTTGCCCAACTTTATTTAAAATTGGCATAATGGCTTCTGTATTAAATTGCTGTGACCAACTCGCAAATTCATTGGTCCAGAAATTACGAACTACATCATCACTAATTGATTCTATCATTGTATAGCGAAAATCCTTATCTGTTAGAGCTCTAATTACGTCAAATAAAGTTGAATCTTTCTTATCAAGGAGGGCTAAAAATACCATACGAAGCACATGTTCGAGTTTTGGATTCCAATTAGCTCCAAAAAATTTCTTAAAAATATCAATAAATCATTTAGCAAGTATTTGCTTTGATTCTCACTCTTGCACATCAAGCGGATTAAAACAAAATGGAAACTTTTCATCAGTTGGATCAAAAATTATTACATCGTTTTTTCTTGATTCAGGGATAGAGGCTAGAGCTTCCTCAAAAAGGTCTCAATGCGGATCTATAATTCCAAGTCATTTTCCTGAGTGAATATCATTTATAAACAAATTTGCAATAAATTTAGATTTTCAAACTCCGGTTTTTCCGATAACATAAGTATGTCTCAGTCTATCCTCATCATAAATTCAAACTGGAACTCGGATAGATCTATAATCAGAAATTCAAATTACATTCATATTTGAGTCTATATTTTGAGGAGTTATTTCTCAATTATTCTCTACTTTATAATCTATAGTTGGCACTCAAATAGGAAGAGTTAGTTTTTTTGCAGTTACTTTAAGCAGACTTGTTTCTCATTTTGGGTTAGACGGAAAATGAAAAAATGAAGTAATTTCAAGAGAGCTTAAAATATATTTTCTTACTGGAGATTTTCCTTGAGAAATATTATTTATGGATGAAATATGGTTTTGAATTTTTAGATTAAATTGATTTAGAGGATAATTATTTAAAACAAGAAAATTATTAAAAATTGATTTTATTCTAGAAATAGCTTCATTTTTATCTTTAGATTGAGCTACAATATAAATTTTTGTCTCAAAAAGTTCTTTATTTAATTTTTCTTGAAAATAATTGCGCCCAACTAATTTCCAATCTTTTTGAGTTTTAAAATTGAGAATATATTTAAAAAACTGAAGTCAGAGCATTATTCTAAACAAGAAAAATCTAAATCTTGATTTAAGATAAAATCAGATGCTCTCCTCTTTTATTGGTGTAAATTCTAGGAAAATTCCTATTTTATCACTTGTAACATCAAAATTCTCAAATGTTCTGAAAATATTAAAAATAAAATCTGTGTTATCAGAAGTATCTATTTTAAAAGGAAAAAACCAACTATTTTCTAAAGTTATTTCTCATAAAACTGCCTTCTCTCAAACATAATCAAAAACTCATTTATCATCTTTTATAATCTGAAAATCATTAAAAGAAGTGTAAAATTTCGACTCAAAAGGAGAATAAGTTTCCCTATCGCAAGTCAACGAATAAAAATATTCTCACTTAAGATAATTAAGTCCCAAAATAATTTTCTGTCACTTGAGAGTCTTCCCTATTTCATCTAAAAAATTAGAGAAAATATTTTTTCATTTATTGTATCCGTGATATAGTTTTATAAGATAA
Source organism: uncultured Candidatus Peribacteria bacterium (assembly GCA_964555845.1). GTDB lineage: Bacteria > Patescibacteriota > Gracilibacteria > BD1-5 > UBA2023 > JALNXF01. The sequence goes on from CAZKUA010000001.1 coordinate 130,531, forward strand.
TTTTGCATTTATTTTTTTTACAAAGTTATAATTTATTTTATTATACAAAAATATAGAATTTATCAAATTTTTTCCTCAAATTCATCGCTAAATTCTATATTTTTAATCCGAAGTCTTTAATTTCAGTTGTTCGATTTTATCGAACAACTCATTTTCCTATTTCCTTTTGTTCAAAAATTGCTAATTTTGTTTTCATGGTGCTTTAAGATTAGGGATAAATAATTTACTTTTTTCAAAGTTTCTTTTCTTCACTATTCTTTATAAGCTTGAGCAAAAGCAATTTCTTGTTTTCTCGGATCTCAATTCTGTGCGATAAGATAACAAGCATAACGAGAGAGTCTATAATCCAATCATGGTCTTCATCATGTACTTTTTACCGACTCCGGTAAAAAGTGGTCTTCTATCATATTTCAAGCCTTTTTACATGATTCCATTGCTCTTCAGATTGCTTCTTCGAATTTTTGCCAAGTCTGATATCCCAAAAGTCCCTGTAAATCTCTTGCGCTCCAAAATTCCAGGTTATCTTTTATCTGTTTTATTTCTTCAAATGAAGAAAAGAGTTTTGTAATATTTGCTTCCATGATTTTAGTATTTTAGAAATAAATTATTTTAAGTTATGTTTTTATATAAAATTACTTTATTTTCCATGCTTTATTTATTAAATATACACCAAGTATATAAATATATTTTTAAAGTCAAATATTTTGTGAAAATTCGTTTCAAAGCTCCCCCTATTCTCACTATCGTTCGAATTTTCCCCCTCGATTGAGGGGGATGTCTGTCAAGACAAGGGGAGTTTTTTTCTACAACATCTCCAAAATCCCCTCATTATAAGATTGTTCTACTTCTTTTTCTGATTTATTTAAAAATAAAAAATCAAATTTTTTCTCTAAATCACCACCCTGTAATTCCCTCAAATCTCAGCGCTTATTAGTCAATTTATTTCAAGGATTGATAATTTATAGCTTGCGATACTTATGTCTATATCAAGCGCTTCTGCTATAGTTTCAGCAGAAGATACCTCTTTTAAGACAGAATTATAAATCTTTTCTTCGAGTTCATCGCCAAATTCTATATTTTTAATCTTTTCTTCGAGTTTTATTGTATCTCAATATTCCTCGATAATATCCTCATAACTCATTGTGGGCTTTCCGAGTCAATTTTGGATTAATTTATTAGATCAAATTGAGGCTTCTCTTGTAATATCACCCGGAATTACAAATACATCTTTATTGAGTTCTAAGGCAAGTCTTGCAGTAATGAGAGTTCATGATTTATCTCAGGCTTCTGTAATTAGAGTTCATCTAGAAAGACAAGCTATAATCTCATTTCTAATTGGGAAATTATACGGAGTTCAAATTGTTTTAAATGGAAAGATAGAAACTACAGCTCCACCAGTTTTTATAATTTCTTCATACAGGGCTTTATTTGTAAAAGGATAGTAAATATCAATTCCAGTACCAACAACTGAAATTGTGTATCATCAATGTTTTAAAGTTATTTTATGAGCTAAACTATCAACTCAATAAGCTCAACCACTTACAACTCAAAAATCATTTTTTATAAGACCTGGAATAATATTGTCTAAAATTATTTCGCTGTATTTTGTAGCTTTTCTTGAGCCAACTATTGAAATTAAATTAGAATTTTTTCTGAGATTTCATCTTACATAAAGCAAAAACGGAGGAATTGTGAGTTTTTTTAGCTCTTCTGGATAATCTGGATCTTTGACTGAAATTAGTTCAACTCAAAAATCTTTAATTAATTTATCGATAATTTCAGCTCTAAATTTTGCCTTATTTTCTAAAATTGTATTTGCCTTTTCTTCTCTAATTCAAGCCTTAATCAAATCACTATATCCAAAATTTTCAAAGAAATTTTTATAATCAGTAGAATTGCAAAAAACTTTTTCTAAATTCTTTGAAGTAAATCAAATATAGTGAAGATAAGCCAAATATTTATTTTCCATTTTATTTTGGGGTTACTTTTAATTTAACTAGTATTGTCGGTGTGGCATCGCTCACCGGCATTTGCTGTCATTTACCGCAAGTTCATCCGTCAAAATATTCCAAATCATCACAAATTCACTCAATATTCTGTAGCATTTCTGGTCAATTTCCTGAAATATTCGCTCATCTTATAACTTCTCCGATTTTTCAGTCAATTATTCTATAACCCAATCCTACTTGAAATACAAAATCTCCAGTCACGGTATTTACCTGTCATCATCCCATACTTGAGACATAAATTCCGTCTTTTACTTTTTTGATTAAATCCTCTTTTTTATCTTTTCATCACTCTAAATATGTAGATCCCATTCTAACTAATGTCGTATATTTGTAACTTTCCCTTCTTCAATGCCCAGTTGAGTCCACTCCAAAAACTTCACCAGTCTTAGTATTATGTAGATATGAGACTAAAATTCCATCTTTTATAAGATAAGTTTTTTTCGCAATATTTCACTCGTGGTCGAAGTTGTAGTTTCATCTAAGATTACAAATTGTCGGATTATCAACTATATTTACAATTGAAGCTGCCACTTTTTGTCATAGTTTTCATTTATAAACTGAAGAATTCAGCAAATCCGCCTCAAGTCAATGACCCACAGCCTCGTGAATTATCGTTCCTCAAGCTTCATTTCCAATAATTACATCCATCAAACCAGATGGAGACTTCACTCAATTAAGGGATTTTTCTAGTTTTAAAATTGCTTTTTTCAGAGTTTCTTTTATAAGCTCTCAAGTTAAATTATCTACAATATCTGTTCAAGTAATTTTTTCCATAATTTCCTCACTATTTCCATCTTTCTCTCAATTTAAAATAACATAGAAATTATTATAATACTGATTATCTTGAGTTAAATTTCCAGATGAATTTGCCACTATAAAACTTTTTAAAGCCAATCACAAAACCACATTATAACTAGTAATAAAACTATATGGAGCAATTATTTCCTTTAAAGAAAGCAAGTCTTGAGCAAATTTTGAAATATCTTCTGAAATATTTTTTATTGCAAATTCAAGATTATCTGGACCTGATAAATTAATTTCTGAGATATTTTGGTTCAAATTATAAGTATCTCTAAAAGACAAAACTTTTTTTTCGATATCATCAAGTCATCCAGCTGACTTAAAATAGGTATTTTCTCAACTTCTTGATAAAATTGAAAATCAATTCTCTAAAACTACTGTAGGAGATTCTATATTTCAATTAAGTAAATTTAGTGTAACTTTCTCTCATTTCTCAAAAAAAAGTTCCCTATATTCTCAAGAAAATGAGTTTAATAAATTGTTTATAAATGCTTTCCTCACCCCAAGAGTACTTGTTTCACTGCGTACCCCAAGGGCACTTGTTTCACTGCGCATAAAAAATTGTTATTTATAAAAATTCCCATAAATTCTAGATAAATTCTTTTTGCAAACCTGTTTTTCTTTACAGGCAAATACTTTTCAAATAATTCTTACATCAACATAATAAATTTCCCCCGAACTTAAAACATCCTTATTCATATCGTTGTAAAACTTTAACAAAGCAATTTGTCTATATAAGTCATCATTTAATTCAAAAATAATAATTGACCCGGTATCAAGCGAGATATGAAGCTCATTTTCTGTCTTAAAATAGACCAGTTTCGCTATATTTTTATTCTGGAAAGCTTTTTTAAAATTATCTCTCAAATATATAATTTTTTTCATAGTTTCCTCATTCACTCATTCCTTATAATCAAAAAATCAATTTTCAAGCAAACTTGCATCAATTATTTCCAGATTGTAAAGCATTTTTCAGATATTTTTCTCATAAATTAAAACTCAGTTTGAAGTAACTAAATATGATTTATCAATTCCCGAGAATTTAGTATAAAATTCAGGTTTATAAGATTCTATAACTATCTTTAATCAATTCGGAAAAAGGCGGGTTACGCCTACATTAAAAATATTTTTTTGGAGTCAAGCAAGTGATTTTTTTATCTCATTTTTATCAATCAAGAAAATAGAACTTGAGTAAACATCTTCAATTGATTTGTAGGCAATATTAATATCTGTTATCGTGTCAAGCCTCTCAATTATAACCTTTGACGGCGAAATCCTAAAATATGGAGACACAAAAATTATATAGAAACTAAGTGAAATTAGCGTAGCTCAAGTAATTAAAAATTGATATTTATATTTTTTAGAATTATTTGAAATTACCACCAAAACATTTGTAAAAGTTCTTTTTTTATTCTTGTAAACATCAAAAAAACTTACCTTTCTATTTGATTTAGAATAAAGGTATTTTTTTGATTTTTCTTTCTTGATTTTTTCTCTAAATTCCCTATTTTTAAAATGTTTCTTTAATTTAAAAATATAAGATTTAGCTACTTTAATTAAGTCCATATTCTTTACTAATTTCATTTATAAGATCTGTAATATTTTTGGTATCATTTTTTATTTTTGGCAAACGAAACCTAACAATTGGAATTTTTCTTGTATTAATTTCTTTCCCAATAACTGCCCTAATCCTTCCTCAAATATCTGATAAATATGCAGGAAGCTTCTTTTGATTATTCTGACTAGTAACAAATATATCCACATACGAATAATCGCTTGTCACAACCACCTCAACCACACTCACAATTCAAAATTCCTCCATCCTCAAATTAGCATAATCAATAATATAAGGTGCCACAACCTCCTGCACAATAAATCCCAATTTCTCTACTTTTTTCATTATTTTCCATTAATTTTTAATATAAATTCCAGTATATACAAATTTACGTATTTTAAAAATTTTCTTTCAAAAAAACTCTTTTTTGAGAAAAAGAGTTTTTTTTGGGATTTAATAGATTCCCATTTTCATGAGAATGACAGAGGAGAAATTAAGCTTTTTTTCTTAATCTTAGGAAGAAGAAAGAAAGGATTAGGGCCATTAGAATTAAAATTAAACTTTGAGGTCAAGTTTTAACTTTTGTTACTTCTGCTGGAGCAACTGGTGCTACAACTGGAGTTCCAGCGTAATATGCCACACATTCAGTGTGATTCATTTTTTCTCATTCTTTTCAAGTTGCATCTATATTGTGGTATGCAAGAGGAAATTTTAGAAGTCCAATAGCTTCTCACTCTTTTTTATCTGTAGAATCTACAGTGTAAGTAGCTCATAGATCAGATTCATAAAGGTTAACAGTTTTCCCTCATTCAAGTAGAAATTCTTGTCTACCACTTCCAGTTTTTGAATCATTCCAGATTATTTCTTGAGAAATTTTCCAGAATTTTGTATTATCTTCAGGACTTGTAAGCCATTTTGTAGTATCTCCTCATAGATTTACTAGCTCAGGAAAAGTTTGTTCATCGCTATATATAATTTGTTCGGTTGTGTTTGGATTAGTCCAAGAATCATTTAGTGAAGTAATTTTTTCTCATATATTTTTATTTCATCCAGCAAAACATTCACTACATGTATTTTGAATAAAAAATTCCTTGTCACAGGCTACTTTTTCATAATTAGAAACAGCTCAAGTTGGTACCATTACTTCTGGAGTTGCAGCATTTAAATCTGTTTCTTCAGTTCATGCAGCAGTAACTTCTGATCATGAAGCACTAACTTCTACAGGAGCTTCAGAATCAAGAGGATCAACTAGAATAGATCATGTTTCAGCAAAAGCATTTACTGAAATAAGGCTTATTGCAATTGCAAGACCTATATATTTCTTAGTAGTAATCATAAATAAATAAATTAAAAATAAATAATTTCTAGTTGATTTTATTTTTTTATTAGAAATTGTCAAAAAATTGTTAAAAAATCTATCCGTAAATCCAAGGAGCTACGCTATTTAATATAAATCAAATCAAAAATAAAAGTATCAATGAAAAAATAACTTTTGTAATCATTTCCTTTGCCTTAGCCTTTTCTCCGGATTCTATTCCAGAAATAGACAATCTCACTCAAGCAACCGCAATCATCAGCACCCCCACCAAAGCCGCCAAAAAAGTCGCATATTTAACAAGTCCCGCAAACATTTGCATTACACTTCAAAATCCAGGCTCAACTATACATTTAAATTTTCTATTAGTTATATCAGTCAATGCTTCTCAGTCTTTACCTTTATATGGAACACATTCAGCCCAAGGTATATTTTCAGTTACAACAACCGTCGTAGGTCATGGAGTTAAATTCTCTGCATTTTTGACTGTTGGTCAAACTCAATTATTTAATCCTGTAGTACTATCTGTAGTAGTTTTTGAGATATCTGGTAAATCAGATTGATAATTACTTCATGCATCTTTTACTGGAGTATTAAAATCAAAAGTATTTGCTCAATAAACAGTAAATATATTAATTGAAAATAAAAATATAATTAATAGTATTTTCTTTACCCCAAGGGTATTTGTTTTACTGCGCATAAAAAAGGTGGTTATAAGCTAAAATCGGCTAGGTCTTTGAGGAATGAGTAGCTGGCTAGTAGGATTATCACGGCGATAAATGTGTATTTTATAATTGCAATTCATTTCTTGGCCTTGGCTTCATCTCCGGCTGAGGTAATATAATAGAAACCTCAGAGTATTAAGAAAAATATTGTAATTGGACCAGCGAAAAATATTGCAAGATTGCTTAGCTGAGCAAAAATTCATTGGGTTTGTGGTATATTTCAATTGTATACAACCTTAATCCATGCTTCAATTACTCATAAGAAAATCAACCCAAAAAATCAATATAAAAATCTTCATTTTGCTTTCTTTTTTATGTCATCTTTTCCATTTGAAGACATATAAGACAATCCAGAAAATACAAACATATATATAGATATTGCAGCTACAAATATTTTAACAAAGCCTAAAATTCCGCCTTCAACTGTAGAGTTCCAATTGAAAAAATTAATAAACATATTTCATGTTCCTTGATTTGTTACATCCGTAAAATTTGATATATCAGTAACATTTCTTTCTTTTCAAGAGAAAATATCGTAAAGCTGACCTGGAATATTTATAAAAATAAAGGCAACTAGAGCATATAATAATTGCCTTTTTGCGGTTGATAACTTCTCATCAGCTCACATTGACATTATCATTTGTATTCAAATATATATTATATAAATAAGTGCAATTCCACCTAAAACCATTTTAAGTGAGTGCAATATATTTATTCAAAGAGAATTCATTTTAGATAAAGAATCTGTTCAGACTTCAGCACCAGATACTCAATTTCATAGTTCTCAACCTCACAAATTAATAACTCAAGCATTTACTATATTAAAATAATAAATGCTTAAGAAAAATATATAAGTTAGTTTTAAATAAATTTTTTTCATAAAATAAAATTATTGATCTTCCATAAAATATCACATATAATCCTCTTTTTTCACAATTCATTGCTCTTCAAGTTTATCAGCACTATTTCTCATTGTTATCATTCATTCTGCTGATCCCATTTCGATATTATTATTGATTTGAATTAAATCTCATCATTTTATAAGATTTTTTATTCAGCTTGTCATATACATAAGTTCATGTATTCACACTCTTCCCTCCTTATCAGTTCTAGGAATAAGTCTTTGGCTTAATACTCAGAGTAGTGTATCAGCAAGTCTTACTCTAACTTGGTTTTGGATATCTGGAGAAAAAAATTGAATTACACGGTTAATAGTCTGAACGCTCCCTGATGTATGAAGAGTTGAGAAAACGAGATGTCATGTTTCAGATAAATTCATAGCAGCCTCAACTGTTTCCTTATCACGCATTTCTCAAACCATAACTATATCTGGATCTTCTCTCATCGCAGCCCTAATAGCAGACACAAAAGATTCTGTATCGCGCCCAACTTCCCTTTGAGAGAAAATTGAATTTTTATCAGAAAATATGAATTCTATCGGATCTTCAATAGTTATAACATGTTCTCTTCTTTCTTCATTAATTTTATCAAGAATAGATACCATTGTTGTAGATTTACCTGATCCAGTTGGCCCAGTAATTAGGAATAATCCTTGTTTTGCAGTTAGAATTTTTTGAAGTCCTGAGGGAAGTCATAAATCATCCATATTTTTTGCATTTCTCTCTATTTTTCTCAAAACAAATCAGATTTTTCATAATTTAAAATATCCATTCACACGAAATGGAGTTCAATCTTTTGACACATAAGCGAAATCTGCGTCTTTTTTATCATAGAAAGCAGCTACTTTTTTCTGGTCTCATCTAAATAATTCTAAAACTAATTTTTCTACTATTTCACGAGTAAAAATTCAAGCTTCAGCAAGTTTACCAAGTTCTCAGTGAACTCTAAAAGCCACATTATCTCACTCTGAAATATGAATATCAGAACAATTTTTCTTTATTCAAAAAGCAAGTAGTGATTCTAGGCTTACATCATTATTAGACATACTATTTTATGTAAAAAATTAAACTTTTTGTGATTTAAATAATTCAATCATTTTAGTTACTTTGTCTTCTTCTACTCCTATTTCTTTAACTTCTGTAGTAAGTGCTTTTGCACTATCTTTTAAAGAAGCAATCTGCTTATTAATTCCCTCAATTTCTGACATTTTACCATTTCTAATATCAGCATGCGTTTTTAATAAGGTCTCAAGTTTTGAAACAGCATCAGTCAAAATTTCATTTGGATTTTCTTTAGATTTTGGAGTATTGTCAAAACTTAAAAATTCAGAGCTAGCTGAATTATCTGCGATAACTGCAGTATCTTGGATTACTTCTGGAATTACTTCTGGAGTAACTTCTTCAAGTTCAACACTTGGCTCAATTTCATCTTGAATTTCAACCTCATCAGTAAACTCTACAGTTTCTTCAACTTTTTCATCAGAAAAAATAGAATTAACAGTATCAGGTACATCTTCAGTTGTAATATCAGAAACACTATCATCGATAATGATTAAATCACTATCATCATCTTTTTTAGTTCATCCTTGACTTCCTCAAGAAGTAGCAGTAGCTGTAGCAGTAGAAGTCTCTTCTTCTACAATTAAATTATCAAAAAATCCCATATTTGTTTTTGTTTATAAAAATAAAATAATTAAACATTAACATTGTAACATAAAATTAAAAAATTTGCAAAATAAAAATTATTTTATAACACAAAATCTAAAAAATTATCTTTGTTTATTACTTCAAAACTACTATCTGGATAAGTTTCACTAAAAGATTTAGGGATTTTAGCTGATTTATTTCACCATTTGAATTCATAAGTATGTAATTTTCAATCATATTCTTCAATATAATCAATTTCTCCACCAGTATAAATTCTCCAAAAATAATATGAAAAATATTTAGCAGTATATTCTCAGGTTTTTAATCTTTCATTTATCAGAAAATTTTCCCATAAAGCTCAAATATCATTTCTATTTTCTACGCTATTTAAGTTTTCTATTAATATATTTCTTATTCATAAATCCCAGAAATATATTTTATCCATCTTTGAAATTTCTTTTCTTAGATTTCGACTAAATCAAGTAACTCTATATATAATAAATGATTGTTCAAGTAAATATATATATCTTAAAACGGTTTCACGGTTTATTTCCAAACTATTTGATAACTCATTTATAGAAACCTCTTGTCATACTTGAAAAGCAAGAAGTTTTAAGAGTTTTAGAAGTTTTTCGGGATATTTTAGATTTTCAAGAAGCAATAAATCTTTGTATAGATATGCATTTGATAATTCCTGAAGATTTTTTTTCTTAGCAAAAATATTTTTCTCCAAAAGTACATCTGGATATGATCAATAAACTAAAAAATTTTCTAAAAACTGATTTTCTAATTCAAAATTATTGTAATATTGCTTTAATTCAGAAAATGAAATAGGATAAAGCTTGTAAGTATAAGTTCTTCAAGTAAGAGACTCTTTTACTTTGTTAGCTAATTCAAAACTACTTGAACCGGTAACTAGTATTTTTAATTTTGGAAAGGCATCATAAAGTATTTTTAAGTTAATTCAAATATTAGTAATTCTTTGAGCTTCATCTATAAAAATCATAGTATATCCGCTCACCAAGCTTTCGAGTTTTATTTTTGACTGACTTGATAATATATCATTATAAGTAAGTTCATCAGCATTTATAGTAAGAGTTTTATATCAAAGTTCTTTTACTATCTCCAAAGCCAAAGTAGTCTTTCAAACTTGCCTTGCCCCATAAATAATATTTACTTTTGATTTCTCTTTTTGTAAATCATTTATTATCTGTATTTTGATAAGCCTATTTATTTTATCCATAAAAATTATAGTTAACTGTTAAAATTACCGCTAATTTTTATGGTAGTATAATAATTTTTGACCAAAGTGCAAATTTATTTTTGAGAAATTAAATAAGAAACCATAATATTTATGTAAATTTAGTTTTATTATACAAAACTTTAAAAATTTGCAAAAAATAATCCTTATCAAAATTGATAAGGATTATTTTAATAAACTAATAACAACACCATAATGGTCATCACCGATTACATGGCCAATAATATCATCCATTCATCATCCGTGTTATTGTATTTGAAGCAGATATTTGTGCACTTCATGATGTACACCCCTCCCGATCATAACAGTCTTGAGTCCAGTCTCAACAACTATTTCATCTAGCTCAATGAATTTGTCCATATTTATTTAATGTTCTATCAGTTATACTTAAAAATTCATTATTTCTACATAAATGAGATCCAGTATATTCCAAATTACATTTTTGATCTGCTCAAGATAATCATCACATTTTTCATGAATAACTAGCATTTGTTACTCTTGCATGAGTTCAGTAAATTAATGCTGAAATTATATTACTCACCTCTCCACTAATATTCCCAACACTATCTTTAAATCTTACATATACAGTCTTAGTTCAATCTCAAGTAGTTAGAGTGTGAGATATAGAACTAGTACAAGTAGTCCAGTTTGTTGGATTTGATGTATTTCCGTATGCTATTTGTATCGGTGTAGATCATGCTGCATCTGTAGGACAAGTTACAGTAAGTGTTATGCTTGTTGAGTTTGTAGTAGCTGGCATTGTAAAGTTTCATCAAGTTGGAGCTGTTTGGTCTGTACAGGCATTTGATCAGTTATATGTATAGTTTGTATTACAAGAATAAGTACAAACTCAAGGAGTTATATTATAATTCCAAGTTCAACCTGCTGTTGAGGTTGCATTTGATATTGCATTTATGGTATTTGGATCAGTTCAACTACAACTTTCTGATACACAATTATTTCATACAAGAGTTTTTCCGGTTCCACAAGTCCAATAACATGGATTAGCAGAATTGTTTGATTGCCATACTTGATTTATTTGTGTTGGACTTCAAGGAGTAAATGTTGCATTTGTGTAAGTTGGTTGTGTAGCACAAGAGTTTATTGGAGTTTGAGTTGAACTAGTTCAAAGAATAACTTTCTCTAATAGAGATAAATCATATCATAGAGTTTTTAGAGTTTCTGAGTTTATTATTCCTGTTTGAGTTGTAATATTTGTTATATTTACTCATGTTAGAGTTGCAGCTGTTCAAGTAAGTTGTAGGAGTATTTTATCTGGTGTTAGAGTTCATTGGATTGAATCTTTTATTTGGTATGGTAGATTTGCAGATTTATTTATCGAGTATAAATTAGTTGAACTTAATAAATTTCAAGATGAATAAATTAAACTTGGAATATTAGCTATCCAAGTTTCGGTTGTTCAGCTTGAGAATTTTATTAGTCATTTGTAATTTCAGATAACACGAGCAGTGTATGTTGGTGAATCGGCGTAAACCCTCACCCCAGCTCTCTCCCAAAGAGAGAGGGAGTTCTCCAATGTGGTGGCTATTTGGTATTGTTTGTAGTCGGATGTTGTTCAGTAGATGTAGTAATTATTTGAAAGAGGATCTTTTGGTGTTTTAGATATTTTAGCGAGAGATGAGATTTGATTTTGGATTTCTCATTTGTAGGCAACGGTTGTAGTTCATATTATTCAAGTTCAAGATATATTTTCTGGGGTTGGATATACTCAAGATTGTACTTGGTATAGTTCTATTCATTTAGAAAGACTTGATGTATCAGAAATTCTATCTGAGTCGCGGGCTTTAGATGAGAATCATCAGAAAGAGAGAAAGGCTATAGTTCAGAGAATTGCGAGGATGGAGATTACTACGATTAGTTCAACTAATGTAAATCCCTTAAAGGATTTAAGTTTATGATTTAAGGTTTTCACCCCAAAGGCACTTGTTTCACTGCGCATAAAAATTAAAATTAAGAAATATAAAAATTCTTGCACCCATTCTATTTTTTTTTTTTGAATTTCAAATTTAAAAAATTTTTAACAAACAAAAAATGGGTAATTATCCGATTGTCGCCAGACAAATACACCATTAATTCTTATTTAGAAAGAGTGGAGTGGATAATTACCCACTATTGTTTCTAAATAAGAAAAAAATAAAAAATGTATTCATCTGGCACATTCATTTTATCCTTTTTGAATAAATTGCAAATTTATTTGATAAAAACTAAATTTATTTTTATTTGGGAAAAATTTGCAAAATAAAAATTATTTTTTATACTCTCGGTATTATTTTTTTAAAATTAAACAATATGGATTATTCTAAAGCAAAGGATTTATTAAAGCTTCAACAAGAGGCAAGTAAAATACAAAATGAACTCAGCAATATTCACATCGAAGCTGAAGTAGATGGGGTTGTTGTTACTGTGGATGGACAAATGAAAATTGTATGAGTGAAGATAGAGAATACTGATATTTTAAAAGATACTGAGAGATTAGAAAAAGCCATAAAAGAAGCGACAAATAAATGAATTAAAAAATCGCAAGAAATAGCAGCAGACAAGATGAAGGATATAATGTGAGGTCTTGGAATGGGATTTCCTGGAATGTAGTCTTAACTAAAACAAAAAAGTTGCCAGTTGGCAACTTTTTTTAATAGTAAAATATCTCTTATTTTAAATGAAACTTCACCGACTGTCATTTCGAACGAAGTGAGAAATCCCTTTCTATATAATCTTATTTGCAATAATAAATTTAAGTTTAACTTTTCTTTTAATTTTAGTCTCAAAAGATTTGATTTAAAGGGATTTCTCGTTATCACTCGAAATGACAAGGGAAGCTCGAAATGACAGGGGAAGATTTTGGTGAGAATTTTTGTTTGTTTTAATAATTATTACTTATTCTGAATTTGAAATCATCTTCAATATATTTTGCTTTAAGGCTTGATAGACATTTTGTGACATTGTTATGCCAATTTTTCTCGGATGAAGCATAAATTGAGCCGGTTTTATTTCACCGTCTTGATAATTTATCTATTGTTTGGTATTTTCTCAAATATTTATTATTTAAGGTCTTTGTCATCCAATAAATTCATTCTCTAGGATTTGCAAACTCGTAAGTTCAACCTGAGTCAACATTTCATACATTTCATACATTAAATGCGGTTTTTAGATTTTTACCAAGTCCAGATTCAGCAAGTCAAATACAAATAAGTAGACTTGGGTCAATTTTGGCGCTAACTCACTCTTCTATCCATATATTCCAATCGTTAAAACTAGGCGTCGCATATTTGTTTAAAAGATATTTTTGTCTTTCTATTTCGCTATTTCAGACAATATAGAATTTCTTAAATTTCCCCATATTAACCTGATTTCAGTATCTGAGTTTTAAATCTTCAATATACTTATATCTGTATTTTACAGGTAGGTCATCAAAATTCAATCTAGAAGTATCTAAAAAACGAAGCGGATCTATTGAAGTTCTATCTTTAAATAATTCAAAATGTAGATGTGCACCGCTCGTCATTGGTCACGCTCCTGGAGTTCCTGGAGCTCAACCACTTTTTGCAAAGACCATTCAGGGCTTAATAAAATCAAATCTTTTAACTAAAACTTCTGAAATATGACCATAAATACTTACAAACCCAGATGGATGTTTTAATGCCATATATCAATATTTTCCAGGAGATGGAGGAGAAATAAAATATACATATCCTACAGCTGGAGCTACTAAATCAGTACCTTGACGCAATGGAATATCTATAGCCTCATGTTCACTACCAAGTTGACTGAAATAATATTCATCATGAAAATAAGTAGAAATTCATGAAACTGGTTCTGATGGCCAAGATAAAGGATTAGCAGAATTAAAATCAACTTCATTTGTATCTCTTAATTTTTTCTCTAAAATAAAATATTGCTTTATTTCCTTACAATCCTTGCTATCCTTATTATCAATTGTTTGATTTTCGCTCACTGCACCAGAGCTAAAATTAAAATTACAGTTATATTTATTTCAAATATTATTAAAAACATCATAATAATTATTGTTTAATTCTTCGATTTTATCCTTAACCTTGTCTTCCCTAGTTTGTTTTTCTAGAATATAATTATTAAAAAGTGTTTCCTGTCATTTTGTAATTTCAAGTAAGTTTTTCTTGTATTCTTTTTGAACTTCAAGATTATTATTTTTTGTAATTAAATCAGCTTTTAGTTTAAGAGAATCTATTTTTTCCTTTTTTAATTCTTCTTTGTTATAATAATATTCCTTAATTAAATTTCTATGAACTTCTATAAGATTTTGCCCAGAAAGCTCAATTAATGTCTTAAAATGGATATCATTTATAATATCAGATAAATTTCAATCATTTAATAAAATACTTTTAACTACATCTAAATTATTATCTTCACTATAAACAGAATCTCATTTTGAATAAATATAAGTTAAATATTCTAAAATTGATTTTTTATTTTCAAGAATTTGAGAATCCAGAGAATTAATTTTATTTGAGAAATCTGCGATATTTTGGTTTTTTAGGCTAATTTCTTGCAGAGTTTTTGTTATTTCAATTTGAGTGTATTCTATATCTTTATCAAGTTCTTTTATAGTATTGCTTAAAGTAATTTTTTTCTTAGTTATAAATTTTTTTCTGTCTTTAATTTGATTTTTTGAGTCATTAACTCTATTTAAAAGATCTTTTAGGGAATTGATTTTCGCTTCTGAATCAAAAAGTCCAGTCTCTTCATTGCTTGTAATTGGCACATTCTCAAAAAGAAGCTCACTTTGATATTCTTTGAAATTATCTAAAACTTTCGCTGTTGTTGATTTTTGCATTCATAAAAAATTTCAAGCAAATATATTACTTGTAGATAGAGTAAATAGCAATAAAGCAGATATTAATTTTGTTTTTTTATTCATTGTGTTTTTTATTTTCTTAAATACTTAAATATAGTATCATATTTTTTTAAAAAAAGCAACATTTTCTGTTGACAACGCTTGTTTTTTGAGTTTAAAAAACTCTCAATCAAATTTTGATTGAGAGTTTTTTAATACTTTTGGATTAAAATTATTTAATTAATCAAGTTATAATCAAAACTCTCTCTTGGTCTCATATTTCATATTTGAAAATATTTTCAATTTTCATTCAATTCTTCTTTAAAATTATTTCTCAATCTTTTATTTCTTTCTCATTAAATAATTTATAAAAAATTAACTTTCATCATTTTTTTAGAAAAGGTAAACTCCGCTCAATAATCTGAGGAAGATAAGCTGTAGCGCGCGAAACTACAAAATCAAATTGTTGTCTATATTCTGGATTTAAGGATAACTCCTCTGCTCTTCACCAAACTCAAGTGCAATTTTTTAAATCTAGTTTTTGTGAAAATTCATTTACAGATTCAATTTTTTTACGAGTTGAATCAATTAATATTAATTTACAGTCTGGATTTGAAATAGCAAGCGGAATTCCTGGAAAACCTCATCCGGTGCCAATATCCAATATTTTTCAAGATAACTTAATAAAATTATTTAAAATAATTGAATCAATAAAATGTTTTTCTATTACAGAAGTTTCGTCTCTAATTGCAGATAAGTTAACTAATTTATTTTTTTCAAGAAACAAAACTAAAAATTTCTCAAATAATTCAATTTGTAAAGAATTTATAGAAACAGAATATTTTTGAAAAAAATTAGATATATTCATAAATTTTAAGATAAAATATTGATTATTAAATATAAATTAATATAATTTGATTATATGTAAAAATCTTTATTACAATAATTTTTTTTAAAAAATGTCAGGAAAAACAAATATTTCTTCGGATGAAATACAAGAAAAACTACTCAAAACGCTAGAAAATCTAAATAAAAATATTGAAGAAAACAATAAAACTCTGAAAAATATTGAAAAACATGAATTCCTAAATATTCACAGAAGTAAGTTAAAAATGGCTCTGTATAATATATCAATGTGAATATTATTTGCTGTTGGAACTGTGATTTGATTGTTTTTAATTTCTTGGTTTACTTATCATTTTATTAAAGATTCTGAAACTCTAAAATGAATCGTTGATAGTCAGCTTAAAATAAGGCAATTTAGTATACAAGATATTAAAGAAAAAATTAAATCTGAAATAAAATCTGAAACTTCTCAAGATACCGTACCGGCAACAGCAAATGAAAAATTCAAGGAAATTAAAGAAATTAATAAGGACCCCGAAAAAGATTTAAAAGATGTTAATAAAAACTAACTTTCAAAATATCTTTCATCTTCTAAATAAATTCAGTCATGATCTATAGCCTGAGAAAAAGTATCAAGTTTATGACCAGAAAATTTTTCCTCCTCTTCTTTTTCTAATTCTTCTAAAGTCTCTTTTCAGGTAATATAGCTAAGATTTATGCCCTCTTCTAATTCATCTTCTTCATCTAGAAGAATATCATCATTTATTGTCATAATTTAAAAAAATTAAAAAATAATTCCTTAAAATTATAAGGAATTATTTTTTAAAAACAAGAGAAAATATTAAAATTAAATTTGCATTAAAATAAAAGCTACAATTATTCAAATAATACTTCAAGCCAATGCTTCTTTTGGAAGATGACCTATAGATTCACTGAAATTATATTTTTTTGAAGTTATCTCATTCAGTGCCTTTGCATGAAGTCCAGCTTCAAATCTTACATTTATAGCATCATAGATTATGATCATAGAAAAAACCAAACAAGCCACAAATAAAGAGTCATTAATTCAATTTTTTATTCAAATAGCTGTAGTAAGACTGGTTACAAGTGCCGAGTGCACGCTTGGCATTCCACCTGAACCAAGTGCTCAATTTATAGTAAATTTATTAATAGATTTTAGATAAATTCATTTAATCACAACAGAACCAATCCAAGCAAAAACTGGAATGAAAATAATATTTTCTGAGAAAAAATGCATAATAAGGTATTTTTTATAAGTAAATAGATTTCTCGACAAGCTCGAAATGACAGAAGAAGGCAAAAAATAAAAAATTATTTAATTTCTAAAATTTTAAAACTAAATTCTCAGCTTGGTGATTTTCATTTAGCTATGTCTCAAATTGTTTTTCATAAAAGAACTTTTCAAATTGGTGATTCATTAGATATTTTATTTTCATAAATATCAGATTCTGTAGTTCAAACAATTTTGAAAGTTTCTTTTTCTCATTTGTGTTGTTCTGAATTGTTCACAATTGTAACAAGACTTCAGATATTAACTTTTTGTCAGTCTTTATCACTAGTTTTTGAGCTTACTAATTCGTAATTTTTTAGAATTTCTTCAAGCTCAATTATTCTAAGTTCTACTTGAGCTTGTTCATTACGAGCATCTTCATACTCAGAATTTTCTGATAAATCTCAATAAGAGATAGCTTCTTTAAGCTTCTCTGCTATCTCAAATCTTTTTTCATCCTTAAGAATTTTTAGTTCCTCTTGAATCTCTGATAATCAATCCTTTGTAAGTAAAATTTTTTTAGACATAAATCATTAGGTTAAAAAATATATGTTTGTCATTTCGACTTTATGGAGAAATCTATTAATTTAATTTTCCTATTTTTTAAAAAGGTTTTATAAGTAAATAGATTTCTCGACAAGCTCGAAATGACAAGAGTAGTAGCTCTATTATTTTAGTAGTAAAATTTTCAAATCATTGTAATTTGAATTATTTATTTCAAATCAAACACTTTTTGCTTCTAATTGTACTATAAATCTTACTTTATCATCTTTAAATATAGGATTCAAGTAAAAACTATATCCGAAAAAATTGTTTTTTTCATTAATTTTGTACTTGCTATATTTTCTTATAATCGTCATTATATCACCATAACCTTTTTCAAAAACATATATTTTCATATTTTTCTTTTCATCAAAATATGAGCTATATTTTAAATTCACTACGTCAGTGCTTTTTATATCATAAAATCAATTATTTTCAACTTTTAATGGATTAAATTGTGGTAATATTTTAAAAGTTAAAGAATTTGGTAATCATAAATTTTCTACAGTTTTACCAGAATTTGTCTCATTTGAGACGTTACTTCAAGTAGAATTTTCATTTTTAGTAGAAATTTTTTCAATATTTTGGCTTAATTCTTCTATTGTATTTAATAATCTTTCATTTACTTCGTCATTTTTATTTCTTAAATTTCCTTCTTTTGTAGAAGTTTCAACTCCATTTATTTGATTTTTTACATTTTTAAGAAAATCTCTGTATCAAACAAAAGAAAATGATAAAACTATATTCAAAATTAAAAATATAGCTAAAAAAGAAAGAGAATAGGAAATTAGACGCATTTATTTTAAAATTATTTTTTAACTTTAACATTGGCAAAATCAAGCTCAACAGGAGTATCGCGACCTAGAAGATTAACATTTACTTTAAGTAATCATTTTTCTTCATTTACCTCTATTACTTTTCCCTCACTTCCCTCAAAAGGTCAAGTTGAAATAATAACAAAATCACCAAGTTTAATATTGATTTTATATTCTTCACTTTTTTCAGATAAAATTCATTTTAATTTATCTAATTCTTCTCATCTAACTGGAACCGGAACAGTACCTGCTCCAAGGAATCCAGTTACATTTGGAGTATTTCTAACAATATACCAACTTTCATTTGTTACTATCATTTTTACTAAGATATATCCTGGGAAAATATTTTTTTTCTTTTTTACCTTTTCTCATGAAGCCTTAATAGATATGCTATCGTGAGTAGGTACAAATATCTCTAAAATATAATCTTCTAATGAAAAAGTCTCTCTTCTTTGTAAAAGTGATTGTCTAACATTCTCTTCTGTTCAAGAAATTACTCTTATAACATACCATTCAGCGTTACTTCATGTTAAGCTTGAAAACATAATTTATTTTTATTAAAATATAAGTTATTTAGTGGCTCAAGTATCAAATTTAATATCTTCTAAATTCAAATCAGTATTTGGTGCAGTTTGTTGTGTAGATTGTGGCAAAGTTGCTGGATTAATATTATCCTTAGCAAAAAATAAACCAGCAGAAAGTAAACTAGAAACTATAAATAAAAAAATTGTTAATCATACAATAACTCCAGTAACAATCAAAAAATATTTTTTTGTCTCATTTTGTGTAGGCCATACTACATGTTCAAATTCTTTAATAGATTCTTTTAAGAAATTAATCATAAATTTTGGGTAATACAATAAATAGGTAAATTAAAAATCGCTGGAATTATATGAAGAAATCCAAATTAGTCAAAATTTTATTTGAAAAAATTAGAGAAAATGATTTATCTGGAATTCTTATTTACACAAAAAGCTTGAATTTCCAAGAAAAAAGATTATAAAAGTTAAATAAACGCATTATTTTACAAAAAAGTAAAATTATGATAAACTTTAAAAAATAAAAATTAAAACAATAAAAAATGGTTAAAATATCTAAAAATTATCATAATTTTGAAAGGTTAAATAAAGCAGAAGCAAAAGATTATCTGACATTATTAAAAGAGTGAGTTTTGTGAAATCTTACAAGATTAGATCTTATGTGTGTAAAATGAATAAGCAAAGAAGAATTATTAGAAATAATCCAAAAAGAAACTGCAACTGAAAGAGGAATTTTGACAAATGAGGAGCTTCTAAAAAGAATAAATAAGGTATATGTTAAAAGTATAGAAAAGATGAGATATAATTTTGGGTTAAAAGTCCCAGAAGAATATTTTGATTATAAATGGAAAAGTCTAGATGAATTTCTAGATTTTATGCTCAGTACTTCAAATCTTGAGAGAAAATGATATCTAAGGCTCGTGGATTGCGCGATACTCAAGACAATGAGTTCTTATGATGAAATTTTTGATAATCCTCTTGTGATGGAATTAAATAAGAAATTAGAATTAATTGTAAAAAAGATTAAAAAAATACCTTGATTGAATGTAATTAAAGAGGAAGATGGTGATATAGAATTTACATATAATTCACTTGATTGAAGCGAACCCTCTTTTACCAAATGAAGAATTACTTATAAAACTAAAGAAAATATAAAAATACTTTTAAAGCTAATTTATAACAGAGGTTATTCTAAACTTGATTTTTTCAAAGATTTACTCCAATTTAGAGTAGAAGTAGACTCAAGAATTGATTGAGAAAATGCACTACTTTTATTTAATAGAGAATTATTTTGAGAAAATGCACTACTTGATAATAAATGATTTTTTAAAAAAGATTTCATGGAAAATTGTCAAATAGAGAAAAAGAAGAAAAAAGAAGAAAAATCTTGAACTTCTGATGATTTTATAAACGCTTCTCTGGCTTGACATTTTAAGGGTGATACCTCAACTCCTGCTGAATTTCAATTTGTACGCACATGAAATAATAATGAATCCTGATATAATAAACACGAAATATATGATACAAAAAAAATGTTATCAGTTATTTCAAGGCTTTTTGGATATTTAACTTTTGAGGATATTAAGCTCATAATACACGAATTTTGACTTAGGTCAGAACTTCCAGAAAAGTGAATATTATATCATCTTCTAACACCTCAAAATAAGAAAAAGCCTTCATTTTTAATGAAGGCTACTGCTTGCGGAAATAATTGTAATTGTTTTATTTCTAGAGATGTATGTACTCAGGAATATAGAGAATTTTATGCAGGAAATAACATTGAATATATTGATTTATATGACAGTGATTTTGAAGATATACGGAAAAAATATTTAAACACAAGAATTTAGAAAAAAATCTGCCAAAGGCAGATTTTTTTTGTTTATCCTCAAATATCTAAATTAGTTTTGCCATGTACAATTCCTAATTCTCTTCTCTCAACTTCTTTTGCATAGTTGCGTAAACTATCTCATATATTTATGATATGACATTTAGGTTTTAAGGGAATATTATCTCATAAATTCATAATTCTACCCAATTCATTTTGCATTTCTGAAGTTAAATCTTTTAATACAATACTCTCATCAACATCTCAAAATAAATGATCACAAACGCGTTCTAATCTTTTTCCCATATTATTATTTTTTTAATCAGATAAATATATTTAATTTCTTGCTAAACTTAGGTGCTAGAGCGAATACTAATACTCTTGATACCCACATTGCAGAGAAAAGTGATACAACTATTCAAATTCCAAGCATTACTCAAAATCATTTTATAAGATTAATTCAGAAAATAAATAGTATTACCGCGCTCACAAAAGATGTAACGTGTGAATCCCAAATTGCTGACCAAGATTTTTCAAATCAGATATTAAGCGATTTTAAGATGTCATTATCTTTAAGTAATTCTTCTTTAGATCTCTCAAATATAAGGATATTCGCGTCAATTGCAAGTCCGACTGAAAGTATTAATCAGGCAATTGAAGATAGTGTTAAAACAATTCCTGACAATTTTATTATTGTAAGTACAAGTAGTGTATATCCAAAAAGCGCAACTCAAGCCAATAGTCCAGCAACTCTGTAAATTGAAATCAAGAATAATAAAATTAAAATAAATCCTATAATTCAAGCATTAATTATTACTTTTAGTGAATCTCATCCGATTTTTGCGTCTATAGCTCTCTCACTTGTTAGATAGATTGGAGCTGGAACAATTCAAGTATTAATATCATTTGCTAGTTTTTTAGCTGAAGTTGGTGTATAATTACCAGTTATTACCGCCTTTCAATCTGGTATAACGCTTTGTACTGTTGGAGCAGTAAGAAGCTCTCATCCTACGAATATCGCAAGTTCTTGTCCGATTAATCTTTTTGTTAATTCTCCGAAAATTTTTGCTCATTTGTCATTGAAAAGTAACTCAATTTGAGGTTGAAAATTTCATTGAGAGATACTTACTGAAGCCCTAGTTAAATATCTTTCATCAAGTACATCTCAAGCTTCAGTTTTTGCCTGAGTCCATTCACTTGGTTTTTCATTTATAAAAATTGCTTCATAATCAAAAGTAACCTCAGTATACTTTTGTTTTGTAGTTTTAGCCGATGCTCCGCTTCAAGTTGTTACATCTTTTTCTTTTTCAACTTTTGTAATTTTATTTATTTTAACAATAGAAAATCCAGAATCTCCTGGAGTTTGTTCTAATTTTTGGTCTTTTCAAAGTGAAAATGACGAAGCTTTTTTAGTATTCAGGATTTCAGATATAAATGGTGTTGTAACATTTTCCATACCAGTAAATGTAATTTCTTCTGGAAGACTATCTTTAGTTCCGGTTCCAGCTAAAAATTCTACATTTTCGTATGAATCTTTATATTTTTTACCAATAGTAGCAAAAGCCACATCTCCTTTTTTTATTTCAGACATAGCATCAGTTGCGATTTTTTTTCTGTCAGTCTTGTCTTGATCTGTTGTTTTAGTTTTTTTCTCTTTAAATTCAAGTCTTACTACTTTCCCAATTGTATCTTTTGCTTTTGCGATATATTCATTATTTCTCTCTGTTATCTGAGCTTCTGTCAAATTTTCTCCCGCAAAATTACTCGTTGGAATTTGTACAATAATATGAGATTCATTTCAATATGAAGCCCCTAGTATTGTAGGCTCAGCAGTTCCTAGGGAATTTACTCTTTTTTCTACAATTGATTTAAGTCATTCTGTAACTGTTTTTTCATCAAATGTTCCTCATTTTTGCTTCGCAGCTTCTAAGTCTATTTTATAATCTAATTCCACTCAACCATGTAAATCAAGTCATAATTTGTATTCATCTCCAGTAAATGGCATAGTAATACCAAAATTAGACCAAGGAAATACAATATAAAAAGTAACTGCAAGCAAGATAATTATCCCAGCAATCCTCATTCAAAGTCATTTCATATAATTAAAATTAAATGTTAAAAAAATTAATATGGGTTTGAGTATATAAAAAAAGGGTTTTATTTCAAATTTTTTTATTTTTTATTTTACTCTACATCTCATCCGGCATATTTATTGCGAGAAGTTCGAATCATTTTTTGAGAGTTTTAGTGAACCTTTCTATCATATTTAATCTCAAGTTTTTCAAGTCTTCATTGCTTTCCTCAAGGATTTTTGGAGTATGAACATAAAAACTATTAAATTCTGAAGCCAACTCATAACAATATTGAGCCAGAATATGAGGTTTGTATTTAGTCGCAGTCTCCCCCACTTTTCCTTCAAATTCAAGAAGTTTTTTAATTAGAGATTTGTCATATTGAGATAATTCCACTTCTTTCTCCCTCTCTCATTTTTGCCCTCACCCCAGCCCTCACCCAGAGGGAGAGGGAGTTTTTAATATTTTACTAGCTCTCACATATGCATATTGAATATAAGGTCCACTATTTCACTCAAAACTAAGCGCTTTGTCCCGGTCAAAAACTATATCTTTCTCGCGGTCTTGCGATAAATATGAGTATTTTATGGCTGCAATAGTAACAGCCTTAATATTTTCTGGGGATAATTCTCTTCCTTTTCATTTCAAAATTTCTTCGGTTCTTTTATATCCCTCATCTATTAAATCTTTCAAAAATATTACAGTTCATTTACGCGTCGACATTGCGCCTTCTTTTAATTTTATAAATCAATTATAAGCATGTGTTAATTCTGTTTTTTCTAATTCTGGCCAAGCCTTGTGAGCAATGTAAAAAGCTTGTTTTAAATGTAATTGCTGACGAACATCCACAAAATAAATAATTTTAGCAGGTTTCCAATTATCTAATCTATATTTAATAGCTGCTAAATCCGAAGTTAAATAAAGTCCTGTTCCATCTTTTTTCTGTAAAACACAAGATGATAGTTTTGTTTCTTCTGGAAATACAACTCAAACACTTCAATCATCATTCTGACTAGCAATTTTTTTATCAAGTAAAATTTTTACAATATCTTTCATATTATATTTCAATTCCGGATAATCTTCATTATTTGGCCTAGGCAAATTCAATCACTCATAAAAACTCTCTCAAATATTGTATTTTGGCTTCACTCATAATTCTTCATCTAATTGTTTAGATACTTCATCAATTGAAATACTTGTAAATTTTTTCCATAATTCTACATTTTCCTTATCTCATAAAGATAATTTTTTAAATTCATTTCTAGCTCATTCTTCTCTTTTATTTAATTCTTCTTTTACTTGCAAATCACTTTTTAAATTATCTTCTTTTGGATTAAATCTTATACAACCAAATCAAACATATAATGACATAATAAAATTAATTCCATCCTTATTTAGGATAGTTTCTTTTTCAAAATTATAAGAAGATGGTATAGATCAAATTTTGATTAAATATTCAAAATTTTTCCAAGCCCAAATTATTTTCCCGAAAATTCCTCCCCAGTCTCAGAAGTGAGAATCGGAAATTACATTATAACCAAGATATTCGTGGATATTTATAATACTTTGTCATAAAGATGGGGTGCAGAGATGACCGATGTGGAGAGGTTTTCAGACATTTGCTCAGATATAGTCAACTATTATTGTCTCGTTTTTATCTTTTTTTGGATTTATATTGAATTTCTGGAATTCATTTAGGAGGATTTTTGGGTTTATGAAGAAATTAACATAACCTCACAAGTTGGATACATTTTCGAAATATTCTGGAAATTTGGAGAATTCGAGTTTCAATTCCGATGATATTTCGGCTGGATTTCTCTTTAAAACCTTCGCAATCTCAAAAATATTAAAAGCATAGTCTCAAAATTCTGGTTTTGGCGGATAAGTAAGCCAATTGTCTATGTTGTCTACATTGATTTTGTAGAGAGTTACCACTATATCTAGTATCTTTTTGTTAATTTCTCACATATAAAGTTAAAAAAGTGTTAAAAACTACTTTGCACATAGTATGAATTTTCTTTAATTAATCAAGTTAAAATTGAGTAATTTTTTTATACAACAATGCTTTATTAAGCGATTTCTTAATTTTTTTGGCTTAAAAAAGGCATACTTTTTTTGCTTCATAATTTTGGCTTATAGATGTCATTAATCAGAAATTAAATTAATTTATAACATAAATTTATATTTATTCAATATCTAGAGTTTACCGTATTTTCAATTTATATGTTATTATATTTGTGTAAGTTAGATATGTCGCTTTCAAATCAAAAAGATTTTGGAACGACAATCAAACAAACAAAGTTCATTAACATACGCTCCATGAATAGGGACTAATCGTAACTCAATTAGAAACCCGCTACAAAAAAAATTTTTTCAAATAAAAATAAAAATCTCTATATAAAAACAAATATAAAATATAGATAAATAAAAACGTGGAGGAGAATGATAAATTGTTATTAAAACATTTAATGCCAATTTAACATTCTCCTCCCAAAAAATAAAAATACAAAGAGGTCGGGAGAAGATACCTCTCAAAACTAATTTCCAAAATGGAGCTCCTGAAATTTATTTCAGTTTTCTCGTGAGTTAGAGAGCACCACTTTATATTCTGCATCTAAACAGGCGTTTTAATGCCTTTCGCAATAATATGAAGGGATATCTAAGAAAGTGTCCCGACCTACCAAAGGCTGGGCCTTTTTTGTTTTTATATCATTAGTTTTATACATTTTATAAAAAAAATTAGACAAATGGAATTTTTTTTATAAAATGCACGCACTCATTTAAATTTCTAGGAAATAAAACACCAGAAACTAACATGGGTTTGTAGCTCAGTAGGTAGAGCGGCGCCCTTTTAAGGCGAAGGTCGTGGGTTCGAATCCCGCCAGACCCACCATTTATGTAAAACTTAAAACTCCAAAACTTATTATTTTCTCCTCGGTAAGTAAATAAGGCATTTGGACTTAAAAAAAGAAAAAATGAAATTTAAAAAAAATAAATACCGAGAATGGTATTTATTTTTTTGATAGAATTTTCAAAGATTTATCACATAACTCGGAATTTATGGAATGAGGACAGATGGCGTGATATGCTGGAGCGATGGCTTGGATGGTAGTAATAATTCTTGTATCGGTCGTTCTATGACTATTCTTTTCCTGGTTTGTAGCTAGAAAGATTAATACTCTCGTAAATCGACGTGAAAATCCATTTTTTGGGGCAATTATCTTTCCAACAACACTACTTATTTTGGGTCTTACTATTATCTTATGATTCCGGATTTTTGATGGACTATCGATGGAAAGAACCTTGGAATACACAAAGGGGGTATTTTTTCCTTCCGCACTTATCTTTTTAGTTAATTCCCTTTTGTACTTCCTTAAAACTATTAGAAATTCAAAAGGAGGACTAATAATCTTATCAACTTTTCTCATAGTCATAATCGCAATGATTGCTTCTTGATACTCTTACTACTTCGCGTATATAAGGAAGACTCCAGGAACTGGTGGCTATGCCATTGAAAGATTGGAACAAATACGTAATGAAGAAATTTTTGGGTCAGAGCCGTTCTCATGCGATAATATGAATTATCTCACCGAATGGTGTAAAAGATTGCAGATAGTACAAGAGGCCATCAAAAATAATAATCCTAATATATGCTATAAAACTGATACACTCAATAGTGGCCTGTCTGGAACATACTCTGAATTTGCTTTATGCATATGACAGTTTCCCGAAAGTGCAGTAGCGAAGTCTGGGTGTAAAAAACTAAAAAAGGCTGTGAATAATTTTCATAGGCTACATAGGAATAGTTCGGCGGTGGATGACTATCTTGTTATAGGAAAATGTTTATAACTAGAAGACACAAAGGAAAAATCTTATTAAAAGTAGAATGGTATTGACAGTAAAATTGTAAAGTTGTGCACATTTATCTATTTTTGTAATAAAAAAATCTTGCTATTTTTCAAAAAAAATTGACAATATCAAAAATAATCCTATAAATACGAAGACAAATTTTTTTAATTTTTTTTACCAAAAACTTTTAAGGGAGGGCGAGTAAATGAAAAGAACGAGTTTGTTGGTTGTATTGTTGTTGGCTCTGAGTCTGAGTGTATTCGGTTGTGGCTCAAAAGGCCAAACCGGCGCAGCCGCAGGAGCTTTAGGCGGTGCTCTTCTTGGGCAAGCCATCGGGCATAATGCCGCTGGCACTTTGATCGGTGCAGCTGTTGGTGGCGGACTCGGTTATATGATCGGCAACGAGATGGACAAAAGCGATGCCGAAGCGATGAACCGGGCCTACGAACAGAACCGGAACGGACAAACGTCCAGCTGGAGAAATCCGAATACCGGAGACTCATACAGGGTCACTCCAAAAAAGACGTATCATGACCGTCGTACCAATCAGGATTGTCGCGATGCCGAAGTTCTGGCGACCATAAACGGTCAGCCGAAGAAGCTTATCCAGAAGGCCTGCCGTGATAACCAAGGCAACTGGATCGCAGTAAACTGATCCTCGAGCATTTTGCTCACTTAGACTCCCCGCTTCGGCGGGGATTTTTTTATTGCTAAATATTTGCAAATATTGATAACTTAAGGTAAAATGAAAGTGATATTAAAATTTAAACAAATACAAAATGAACACTATATGACAAAAAATAGCTTCTACGAGAAATAAAAGAAGTAAAGAAATTGGGAAGATAAAAGAAGATTTAGCTAAACAAGTATGAAGTTTTACTGTTTCCAAAAAATATAAAAATGCCGTTGTAAAAATAATACAAATGGATTTAGATTTTGTAAAAATAGCTCAAAATCCAGAAAATTTCTTTGAAGAAAATGAATTAGAAGAAGGTGAAATACAAGAATTTGTAAATTGATGTAAAAGTATTTCTGAAAAAATTATCTTTTATAATGACAAAGTAAGGGGCATTATAAAATGACAAAGAGAAGAGACTCTAGAAAATGAAACAGAAGAATTAAAAAAACTTAAAAATCAAGAAATAGAAGTAAAAGAAATGATAGTTTCAAAAGAAGTTAAAATATGAAAATTGCAGGCTAAATTAGAGGAAAAACCAAGCATTATTCAAGAAGAAAAAATAGTAGTAATTTCAGAAAAAGCTAGAAAAACAAATATTGAGATTGTTTCAGAGACAATAGAATCTTGAAATATTCACCCAAGAATAAGAAATAAATTATTAATGAGAAAATTAACTTTAGATGAGATTATAGAAGATATGGAGAGCTCTGAGGAATTTCAAAAGTTAATTCCAATAACTCTAGATATTAAAAATAAAACTGTAAATCTAAGTAAAGTTAAGCATCCAAATAGTAGAGGTGCAATTTATAAAGGCCTTTTACTTGTCTCAATATTTGGTAAATTATGAAGAGATATTTGATATGAATTAACTTCTACAATGCCAAAAAGAGACGATGCAATAAATATTTTAAAACAAATATTTGAAAAAAGATGATATAGTGTAGGGCTTACTGAAATTATAAATGAAAAACCAGAAAAGAAAGAGACTGAACCTAAAGAGGAAAAGGTAGAAGAAAACTGAGATACTAAACTAGAAAAAGATATTTCAAAAGAAATTATTGTTGAAAATTTTAGAGATGATTTTTTTAGATTTATTAAAGAAAAAGTAGAAAAAATTGAATGAAAATATTCTATAAATTGAGAATTGAAATATCTATTACTTTTACCAGACATATCTAAAGAAGTATTTTTAAACTTTATTAAAAATCTAAGTGAGTCAGACAAACACGAACTTAAGCTATTTTATCCTCTAGAAGCTGATGTTTTAAATTTAATAGACTGTCTTGTACAAGAAAAAATAAGCTATTTAAGAAAAATAGTAAAAGATAAATCTCAGCATAAAGAAGAGAAAATATCGAAAAAAATTGAACAGAAAGAAAAAAATGTAAGCGATATCTTAAATGAATATATTGGGGAATTTCTTGAAAATGAAGAAATAGATTTTTTATTAAGTTTTTTGGATGAATCAGGGAAAATTTTGGGTAAAATAGTGGACCTCAATGATCAAGAAGAAATAAGTAAAATGGAAAAAAATATAGAAAAAGTAACAGGACCTTATATTTACATAAAATATTTAGAGAAATATAGAGAAGTATTCTTTGAATTACTTATAACAGAAATATATAATAACATAAAACTTAGAAAGTTATTAAAGAAATCTCATTATTCAAGAATAGAATTAATTCAAATTTTCAATAAATATACAGACGCTTATATAAAAGATAAAGAGAATCAATTACAAGAAAAAAATAAAAAAGTTTATGAAGTATATGAAAAGAGTACAATTAAAGACTATTTATTCCAAAAAAGAATATGAATTCCGAGCTTTATAAAAGAAAAGTGTTCAGATAAATATGCGGCTTTTAGTAATTTATTAATTACAGAATTAAATTGAGAAATAAATAACGAAGAGGAAATATATATGTTTTTTCTTATCGCACACGAGAAAGATATAAAAAATGATTTTATAGCACATACAAGAGATACTTACATATTTTGAGAAGCTAGAATAAGGAAAGAATTAGATAATTTTTTTGAATTAAATAAAAATAAATTAGGTGAACAACTAGCGAATAATAAAAAGCATTTAATAGAAAATTTCGAGAAAATTGAGAAAACATTAAGTAATTTAAGAAAAGATATTTCTCCAAGTTGATTATCTGAAGGAAATCATAAAAAATCTCAAAAAAACTGAAAATGATCTTGAATTAATGCCGTTATGGTTAGATGAATTTTGGATTCTTATTTAGAATGATTTAAAAATAAAGCCGGTTTAGAAGATATTAAACTAGATGATGATTTAATCGCTAATTTTAAAGATTTTATAAATCCTACTGTAACACAATTTTTATCTTGATTCAGTAAGGATTCAGACCTAACAAGTGGAAAAGCATGAATTGCAAATTTTTTCTCTGAACAAAAACAGGCTAAAACAAAAAAGATGTTGTTTGTAGATTTATTAAGGTATTTACCAGATGCAATAGCAAGTCTATGAGGTAGGGATGCTAATTTTTCAAATAAATTAGTAGAAAAAATACAAGAATTTAATGATGAAAATTTACCAAAAATTGAAGAAAATCTTAAACAAATTCAAGAAATTTTAGATAATTTAAAAGTAGTAAATAGAATTAAAGAATTAATGAATACTCATCATAAAGATGAAGATATTGTCTCTGCTATAAGAGGGCTAATTTATTTTCCCTAGTTAATTTCTTAATTCGACATTCTTCCTTCGATGCATCCGAGCGATTATCAAAACTCGCAGAGTAAACAAGCTCCACTGGACGACGGGCACTTGTATATTTCGCACCAAGTTTACTATTATTATGCTCCCCCACCCTACGTTCCAAATCAACCGTAATCCCTGTATAGAGAGTTCCGTCAGCACATTTGAGAATATATAAATGATACATTGGATTTTGTTTAAAAAATTTCAAAGATTATAATTTTTTCTGAAAAAATAACAAGAAAAATATAAAAACCACTACAAATTCTAGACTTTTAAATCAAAAAAACTATAATCAAAACATTATCATTAACAAATAAATTATGTGAAGAGATTATAATTGGGATAGTGAAGATGAAAATAAGGTTGAGCTTGTAGTTAAAGATTGTAATTGAAATGTACTGAGTAATTGAGATACAGTTATGGCTACAAAAGATTTAAAAGTAAAAGGTGGAGCTGATATCAAAAGATGAGATAAATTCAAAAATATAAGACTTACGGATAATACAGAGGAAATTGAATCAGGAAAAATGGTTTTGAGAACTGAATTTTTCAAGAAAATTTAATAAAAAAATTCCCCGAATTCGGGGAATTTTTTGAGTAATAAGTGAAATTATTCAGCAGGAATTATTTCATTTAATATTTCATCTTCAGTTTGAGTATTATTTAATTTACTTTGTAGTAATTGTTTTAACTCAATCAATAATTGTTTTTTAGCTTCTTTAATAGCAGTATTTGCTACTAAAGTATCTATTCTAGTAATTACCTTATTAATAATTTCAGTTCTTTTTTCTGCTGGAATTTTATCAATAATTGAAAATAGTTTATTTTTTAGAGATTCAGAAACTAAACTTTTTTTCATTGGCATTTTAGCTTTCATATCTTGAACTTTTCATTTCATATCTTGCATTTTATCTTTCATATCTTTTCTAAGTTCTACATTATTTATTCTAAGTTCTTTATTTACAAGAATAGTAGCTCTTTTTGCTTCCATGAATTTTTTAAATGCTTCCATTTTAGCTGGATCTACATAAGCCCCTAGAGTTTCTACATGTTTTGTAAAAATTTCAGTTGCCTTAGTATTAAATACTTCTTTATCAAAAGTATTATTTTTTATAGCATTTTGTCACTCTTTAATTAAAGCTTTTACAACCTCATGGTAAGCTTTTAAAACACCTTTTAGTTCAGTTTCAAGTTTTTTAATATCTTCTTTTGAAGCCGGTTTAGCTAAAAATTGTTTAATAAAACCATACTCATCATGGAATTGATTCCAATTTGCCTGGATTTGTTCTCTATTTTTCTTGATAGTCTCAGGAGAAATAGTTCAAGAAGCAGTAGATCAAGAAGAAACAGTAACAGTATCTTCATTACTATCTTTGTCTTCATTATCTTCATCAGTAGTAACAGTAGTTTGACCAGAAGATGAATCAGTAGAATTCTCTTCTGTAGTTACAGTTGTACCACTATCACTAGTTGTTGTAGCATCTCAAGTTGTAGTCATAGTTGTGTCTGCGTAAATAGACATTGTTGCTAGCAAACTAGCTAAAATTACAGATGTCTTAATTATATTTGCCTTTTTCATAAATTATAAAATTAAATAATAAAATAAGCTTGAGAATTCTAATATATATAATTTTTAAGTCAATAGCCCAGCGTGAATTAATTATAAATTTTGTGAATAAAGAGTGAATAAATTTTTGTTTTGATTTTTAGCTTTTTTTGAATAAACTAATATGACATTTTAAAAAAAATAATCCCAAATTACAATGGAATTTAATCTTGTATCAAACTACAAAACCACAAAGGACCAAAAAAAAACTATAGATAAAATAGAAAAATCACTAGAGGCCTGAAATAAATATCAGACAATTTTGTGAGTGACAGGATCTGGAAAGACTTTTATGATGGCAAATATTATTGCAGATCTCGGAAAACCCACTTTAGTTATCGCTCACAATAAAACTCTTGCGGCTCAATTAGCTCAGGAATTCAAAGAATTTTTTCCAGAAAATGCCGTAAATTATTTCGTGTCTTATTATGATTATTATCAGCCGGAAGCTTATGTGACAAAGACTGATACTTATATCGAAAAAGAAGCCACAATAAATGAAGAAATAAATCGTCTCCGTCACTCCGCTACTGAAAGTCTACTCACCCGTAAAGATGTAATAATTGTGGCATCAGTTAGCTGTATTTACAGTATTTGAGAAGTGGAGGAATATTTAGAACAGGTTATTGATTTTGAAGTTTGAAAAAGATATAGTTTTGAGAAAATAATAAGTGATTTAGTTAAGTTACAATTTAAGCGTGCAACATCTGATTTTAAACAAGGAACTTTTCATATTTTATGAGATATTGTAGAAATTTTTCCATCTAGTGCTGAGACAGTTTGGACTCTTGATTTTTTCGGAGATGAACTCGAAAAAATTACCAGAAGAAATTCACTCTCAAACGAAATATATGAATACAAAAATAAAATATCAATTTTCCCCGCAAAACACACTGTAACAACTTTTGGCAAAATAGAATCAATTGTGCCACTAATTAGACAAGAATTAAAGGAAAGATTAGAAGTTTATGAGAAAAATAATGAACTTGTAAAAGCTGAAAGATTAAAAACAAAGGTGGAATATGATATAGAGATGATGCTAGAAACCGGATATGTAAATGGAATTGAAAATTATAGTATGTATTTATCAGGCAGAAAACCAGGTGAAGCTCCATCAACTTTAATGGATTTTTTTGGGAATGACTTTATCACTTTTATAGATGAATCTCATATGACAATCCCCCAAATTGGCGGAATGTATGCCGGAGATAGAGCCAGAAAAGAAAATTTAATACAAAATTGATTTCGCCTTCTTTCAGCTTTTGAAAATAGACCGCTTCGCTTTGAAGAATTTGAGAAAAAAATATGACAAACTGTATTTATTTCAGCAACTCCAGGTGATTACGAAACAGAAAAATCAGGCGTTATTGCCGAGCAAATTATAAGACCAACTGGGCTTTTGGATCCGCTAATTGAGATTGAAGATATGCAATTTATGGTGGATGATTTAATGAGAAATATTAGAGAAATAAAAGCAAGAAATGAAAGAGTTTTAATAACTACGATAACTAAAAGATCATCTGAAGAACTTGCCTCATATTTGGCTTCTTCTTGAGTAAAAGTCGCCTATCTTCACTCAGAAATTGAAACAATTGATAGACTTGAAATTCTAAGAAATCTAAGAACTTGAAAAATTGATGTTTTGGTTTGAGTAAATCTACTCAGGGAAGGACTTGATCTGCCAGAAGTTTCGTTTATTTGAATAATTGATGCCGAAAAACAATGATTTTTGAGATCGACAAAATCTCTTCTCCAGATTATTTGAAGAGCTTCAAGAAATGTAAATTGAAAAGTTACAATGTACTCTTACAAAAAAACTATTTCAAAAGCTATGCAAGAAGTGATAGATATAACTACCAAAAGAAGAAAAATTCAAGAAGAGCACAACAAAGCAAATAATATAACTCCAACTACAATTTTCTCAAAAATAAAAGAGCTCACAATGACCAAAAAAACGTCATATAAATTAGAAAAATGAGAAAACCTTAAATCAAAAATCAAGAAATTAGAACTCGAAATGGATGTCGCCTCAGCAAATCTCGATTTCGAAAAAGCCGCAGAACTAAGGGATATTTTGATAGAATTAAAGAAGAAATAAAAATACTGTCATTCCCGCCCATTCTGTCATTCCCGCCCATTCTGTCATTCCCGCGAAGGCGGGAATCTACAATATATTATATTTAAAATACAAAGAAGATTCCGGACAAATTTTTTTCAAAAATTTTCCGGAATGACAATTTACTTTATTTTATTTCCCAATACTACAAACCTCTAAGTTATTAAAAACTGAATAATTTGAGTAAATTAAAATTAAAAAACTTAGGACTTTGAGTTCTAGTCATCAAAATGGTAGAAAAGACAAAAATGAAGATAATCATAAATAAGTAGCCAAAGATATACTACAAGCTGGGCATCATCCAGCCAAAACTCACAAAAATCATCCAACTCCTCAAATTCAGATTTTTTTACCAGAAAGAGAATTAAAAAAGCAGATTTTGTAAATAGATCCTCCAATAAAAAGTGGAAATAATATCACAATTGAAGTCTCTAAAAATATTTGAGTATAAAAATATATTGCCCCATAATTTCATCTAATTAGAGGGTAATTATTGAAATAATAAAACGAAAATCAAATAATAAAGATAGAAATTAAATAAATAAAAAGGCTGCACTTTTTCTTAAAAATTTTAGATATGTTTTCTAGAATTGTTTTCATAAAATATTAATTAAATCATTAATTTGATTATAGTCTTTTTTAGAATTTAAACAAAATATTTTATAAAATTTGACATAAAATTAAATTTCAATAATATGTTAGCATATTTGCTAACTAAAATATATGTGAAATCTTAAAAAGATAATTTCTGAAATAGAAAAAAGAATTAAAAATATAGAATCTCATATACCAAAAATAGTAGATGCATGAGAAAAATTAATAAAAGAGAGAGTTATTTATTACAAAAAAGAAATGACTATAAAAATAAAAGAAACTAGAATTACCATTGATTCTTGTAATAAACATCAAGAAGTAATAGAACTAAAACAAAAATTAGATATTTTAGAAAAGGAGGTATTTTTAACTATTAGTAAATATGAATAATCTATATAGATGAACAGATATTAACTGGATTTTGGCTTATTTAAGAAATAATGCTGGAGATTATATTAATCTAACAAATAATTCTAAATTCGCTTGAGATTATTGAGAATTAGTATGTGAGTTTGAAGTCAAGGACTGAATAAAACTAGTAAAAGAAGATATAAATAAAAGAGAAGATGATGTAAGTGAATATGACAAAATTATGTCCGAAAGAAATCTAGCTTGATATAGCTGGAATATATGAGATTGAGTATATCACTACAGAATTAATTCTAAATATCTTAAACTTATAAATATTACCTACATTTGAGATTACAAACAAAATATTGCAAATTTCTGTAGACTTAACCGTAAATATGCCTGACTTAGTCAAGAAACACTCGCGACCAAACTCTGAACCAAAAAGCCAAATATCTCAAAATATGAACATTGAATAAATATTCCAGATATTAGAAGATTAGTAAATTTTGTGACTTTAAAAGACATTTCTCAAGAGAT
The DNA here is from genome assembly GCA_964555845.1 of uncultured Candidatus Peribacteria bacterium. GTDB lineage: Bacteria > Patescibacteriota > Gracilibacteria > BD1-5 > UBA2023 > JALNXF01. Next base: position 165,968 of record CAZKUA010000001.1, read on the forward strand.
AGAGATTGATTGAGGAAGAGTTAGGTTTTAGGGAAATTAATTCTTTTCCCTTACCTTCTCATGCTTTCTTATTATAAAATAAACCAAAAATAAAATTAAAAAACTCAAGCTAACTCAAGAAAGTGCGATTTTTTCGTCTCAGAGTTTTTGCTCGGGCTTTTCCTTATTAAAGAAAAAATTTAGACTAAATTCTTTTTTAATTTTTGTTTTGCTTGTAGATTTTCTTCCTCTTTTTTTGGGTAAAAGTTTCTCAACTTTTATTGCAAAACTCAATTGTCTCAGCTCATTATAATCTTTATCCAAAATTTTTAAAGTTAAATTATAATTTCCTGGAAAATAATGGAGACTTTTTGGATTAAATCATATAAATTCCTCTCAATTTCAGAAATTCCAGACATAATTTAATTCGTCCTTTTTACTTCCAAAAAGGGAAAAATTAACACTGCAATATTTCTTAGTTTTACAAAATATACTACTATCCCCTATTATTTTATCTTTTGATTTTTTTCATTGAATTATTATCTTATAATCATCTAAATTTAACTTTTTTTCCGTTTTATTTTTCTCTTCTTTTACTAAATTTAACTTATCTTTATTAAAATTTGCTTCATCTACTAAATATATTTCATCACTATATTTTACATAAGTTTTTAGTGTAAAATCCTCATAATTTACATTATTTAGTTTTAAATCAAAATCTCAATTTCCATCTGATTTTGTAAAATATTTTAAAATACTTAAGTCATTAATATCTCAATTGAAAACTAATAAATTATTAATTCCTCCCATTTTTAAGGGGAGGTCAGGTGGGGTAACAGAAACTCAAGATGAAGTCTTTTCTTCCCCCTCTCCCGTTGGAAGAGGGCCGGAGTGAGGATAAACCTCAAAATAAACATCTAAATTTGGTAAAATATTTCCAGAAATTATAATCTCTCAATTTTTGCTTTTTTTGGCTGAAATTTTTAAAGATTTTTTTAAAAATTTCTCCATTTTTTTCTTGAAAAGCTCTTTATCTTCGATTTTTAAAATTTCATCTAATTGCTCTTCCAGATTTTTATCTTTTTCTACTTCCATTTTATCGATTAAATCAAGTTTATCTTCTTTCATTTCTTTATCTAAAATTTTTACATATTCTTTATCTGCCCACATTCAGACTTTATTTTTCTTAGCTTCCAGTCAGGCTTTTTCAAAATCTTTTAAATATTTAAAATTAAATCTTAAATAAGGCCTAGCATATCACATCGAGATTAAAGTTCTATTAAACATGACTCCATCAAGCCGAATATAAGCCAAAATTCTTCAATATTTATCATACATCTCACTATCAAATTCCAGTTTTACCTCTTTTCAAATAAGCATTTTTTTACTAAAAATAGAGGCTTCTAAAGCATAAAATTCGACTTTTTTATATGGATGAACTGACTCGGGAGTATCTACTCCGATTAATCTAATTTTTTCTCTCTTTCAATTAATCAATACTGCAATAGTATCTCCATCAATTACCTCAGTTACTTTTATTTTTTCATCTATTTCAAGTTTTTTATCTTTTGTAATTATATACCCGTCTGGCACATTATAATCCCAAGAAATCGAATCCAAAACTTCCCCATTACAACTAAAATTTACACTATCTTTGTCGTTATTTAGAGATAAATTTGAGTCTGTTTTATAGAATTTTTTAGTCTTTTTTTGACTTATAGATTCATTCTTAAATTTATAAGCCTTACTTGATCATTTTCAGATATTATCATCAAGCTGACAACCAGCGAGTTTTATGCTAAAATCCGACAAATTCTCCAGCTCAATCCACTCAAAATCATCACTTCAATAAGGATTTGGATTAATTTTACTAATTTTTATTTTAGAAATATTTAAGTCTAAAATTACTTTTTCTTCAATTTTCTCTTCTATAATTTCATCAATTTTCTCATCTCAGACTACAAAAACATTAAAATAATCTTCACTTGTACCTCAAGAATTATCTTTAATTTTAAGCACAATTTTATAATCTCATTTTTTATAAATCAGTCAAGTTGGGTTTTCTTTATCCGAATTTTGTCAATTTCAAAAATCCCATAAATAAACTAATTTATCACCCATAGAATGCTTGGCTGTAAAATTAATATTACATTCGTCTGTATGACAATACACATTATTTCACGATTGCTTTTTAGTTTTTCAGATAGTTCATTGTAAAGTAATCAAAGCTTTTAGCGAAGTTATTGAAATTTGACTAATCTGAGAAGAAACTTGAGTTCATCCAGCCTGATAAAGATTTGAGATATTTATGGAAGTTTCTTTATAATTAGCACTATTTCACTTATCAATTATTCTGAATAATATAGTATAATTTCCAGATAAAAAATGAACATAACTCGGATTACAATCATTTTCTTCGCCTGTATTAAAGCCGAAATCCCACAAACAAGTAAAACTACTCTCATTTCAACTAAAACTGTTTTCTCCAGTAAAATTAACCGAGCAATCTGAGCTACTACAAGTTAAGCTAGAAGAAAGTCCGCTTTGTACCGTAATTACAGGATTAGGGACTTCGAGAAGCTCATAAACATTTGAAATATGTATAGTTTTTTCTCTAAAATTAGCCGAATTTGTCTTATCAATTATCCTAAACCTAACATCAAAAATTCCACTTCCAAAAATTACAGTCGTAGGATTACAATCAGACTCTTCACCTGTAATAAATCAAAAATCTGTCTCACACCTATAATCACTTTCGCTAAAACTTCCAGAAAAAGAATTTTCTAAATTAAAATTAATCTTACATTCATCTTCTGTTTTATCACATTTATAGCTATTTTCTCAATTTTCCAAAATATAGCTCGGACTCTGAAAATCTACAACTATTTCTGGAATTTCTGCTAAAATAATATTATCAACTACAATCTCTCAAGAATTATCATTATTTTCTGGAACTATTTCTCAAGAATTAGCCAAAACCTCAGAAGTCATATTAAAAATATTGTCTTCAATGTAATTTCAAAAAGAAGTGGTTAAGCTCAAAGAAGTTATTTCATTTCAAAATAAATCAGTAATTCAAATTCAAGACAAACTCTTAAGACGCAAATCACTTGTGGTAGTATTATCTATAACCAAATTAAGCTTTAAATTATCTTGCTCGACCAAATTTAGTCCTAAAATATTTCATGATAAATAAAAACCTGATACAATTCAAGTTAGCGTATTTATCTTAAAAGTCGCAAGTCAACCAGTATTTGAATAAATTTTGATTTTTGATAGATCAAGAGATCCTGTGAGAGCTTTATCATATTCAAGCTCTAGAGTATCTATTTTTCAGTTAGAATTTTTATCAAAATAATAGAGTTTTTGATCAAGCGGGATTGAGTTTGGATCTTCTACACTTCAAGTTGAGACTATTTCTCAAGTTCAATCATTAGTATCTGGTGGAATTTCAGGAGGAGCTTCTGGAGGAATTTCTAAAACCTCCAAAGTTCTATTAAAAATATTAGCGGGGTTATAGCTATTAAATGAGGTTGTTAAGCTTAACTTTGTCATTTCAACTCCTGATAAGTCAGTAATTCCTATTCAAAGCAGACTTTTTAATCTTAAATCACTTGTTGTAGTATCGTTTATAATTAAATCAAGCTTTGAATTATCTTGTTCAATAAGTGATAAATCAAGTAAATTTCAAGACAAAGTATATCAAGAAAAATAGCCCGTTTCCGAGTTAATTTTGAAACTGGCTAATCATCAAGTATTTGAGTATAATTGAAGTTTTGAAAAATCTAAAGTACCTGTAATTTGAGAGTCAAATTCTAGTCTAATTCTATCTACTTTTTGGTTTTTATTGTCATCATAATAATAGAGGTTTGTGGCCTCGAGTCCCCGAGAAAAATCAATTTTAAAAAAGAGAAAAACAAAAAGAAAAAAGAAAACTTTTTTCATTTTTAATTAGTTAAGATTAAATTAATATCTAAAACTAAACTCAATTTAATTATAAATAATTTATTTTAATTTCAAGTCTTTTTTTGAAAATTCACATAATGTTCGTTTAACTTCACTTTAAATTATTCGGTAATTTTTTAGTGATATCAAGACTTAAAAGTGATTTCATTTGTGTTATCGCGACTTTATTTAAAGTTTTTAGTCTTTCAGCTTGTTTCATTCACATTTTGATAAATTCAGCATTCATGCTTTCTATATTTGCCAAGATTATAAGTTGTTCAATAGTTGCTTCATCTCTAATATTTCATTTTTTTCATGAATTTTCTATTCTCCATTCTCTTGCCGTCATACCAAATAAAGCCTTATTTAAAATATCAGCTTCATCAGCATAAACAAAGTTTATATCCTGAACTGAAAGTTCTTTTGGAATGAGATTTTCTTTTATAGCATCAGTATGGATTTTATAATTTATTTTTGTTAAAAATCTTTTTGCACTCCAATCAAGGGTTTTTAATTCTTCTTGTTTTAATCTTTGAAATTCTTTGATAAGATACAGTTCAAATTCACTTGAAACCCAACTTGCAAATTTTATAGCAATATCTTTATGAGCAAAAGTTCCTCAATTATTTCAAGATTTAGAAATAATTCAAATAGCATTTGTTTTATCTATCCATTTTTGAGGAGACATAGTAAAAGCATTTCATCATGCTTCACTCTTAAAGGGGTCGAATTCGACCCCTTTGAAATCTGGATTATTTATAATTTCCCAAAGACCTATAAATTCAATAGTATTCTTAGTTCTTAGCCAATTTTTGATAACATCTTTTGGTTCATCTGGGTTTTTATATCTTGCAATATCAGTAAGACTGATAAAATCATCATCATTGAATTTTATAAATTTTATTGGAGTTCATAGGACTTGAAGTTGTGATTTCATAAATTGACGAGATAGATTTAAAAATTGAAAACATCTACAACTTTACCGTTAATTTCGATTGAATCATCTGAGCTAATAACTATTGGATGATGAATTTCATCTGTTGATTCTGGGATTAGATAAACTTGCTGTCATTCTTTTTTGATTTTTTTCACTGTGGCGCAAGAGTTAACTACGCATACATAAGCTGAAGCTGGGTCATTATTCCAATTGATAGATTTATCTACAAGAATAAAAGATCCGTCTTCTATATTTTTTCAATTTACTTTAAATTTATTCATAGAAGTTCCCTCAACCTTAACACAGAAATATTTTTTTAAATCTCATTTAACTAAATTCTTTGAAATATGAAGATATCCAGCATCAACTTCCTCGGCATAATTAAGAGGACGTCAAGCATTTACAACTCCAAAAATAGGAATTGGAATAGCTATTTGAGATGCTACAATTCTATCTCAAAGCTTAATTCATCTATATCATCCTGCTCTTCTAATATATCATTTCTCATCAAGATATTCTAGAAATTGAGCTACACTTCTTTTGTTTTGGATTCACAAAATATTTTGGATTTCCTCCAAAGTTGGACTTTCTCAGTGTTTTAAAATATAATCTTTTATTACATCAAAAACCTTTTGTTGCTTAGTTGTTAACATAAAAATACTAGGTTAATAATTAAATATACACCTAGTATATAAGAAAGTATGTAAAAAGCAAATTTATTTTTTAAAAAAATGAATATTGGCTTTATTTAGCTACTCTATCTAAATTGAATTGGTTGATATAGTTAAGTAAAAGTGGAGGTGGATTTTTGAAAACACGAGATGAATAATTGATTATAACTCCAGTAGTAATAGCACTATAACCTGTAGAAGCCCTTATATAAGTTCTATTTTTTACTAAATCTCAACTATCTCAATAAAAACTTCCATCTACAACTAATTGTTTTGAGATTTTAAATCCATCAGATTTAATTTCTCAATTTAAAGCCATAAATACTCAAGAAATCTCTGAAACATCTTTAGATATTATAATATTTCAATTCTTTACTATAAACGCCCAACTTGAGGTATTTCCTACATATTTAATATCTTTATTAATTATCAAATCTCAATTTTCAATTACTATAGTTTTCTTTCAAGATAAATTTAAAGTTCAATTTATACTCATTTCTTGTTTACTAATTCTTATATCACTATTATCTCATAATTTATCTAAATTATCAAAGCTAGATATACTAGAAATATTATTAGTAAAATTAGAAACAAAAGGTTTTATTGATAAAGAATTAATACTTTCTTTAGTCCCAGAACTACTTAAATTAATTTTATCTTGTATATTTTCGTCTGTTATATTTGTTGTAAGACTTGATAGTGGCACAAAATTAGCGGTATCGTTAACAGAAGCCACAGTGAAATTTCATTTTTTTAAATTTGAGATAAATTCTCAGCTATTAATAAATCATAGATCATATCAAACAGGACTAAATATATAAGCATTTCATCCTGAAGTATTGGAAACAGCTGATTTTGAAACTCTAATTGGTAAATTTTCTTCTAAATATCAAATACTTACATAAAAAGTATTGCTAGGTGATAAAGAAGGAATAGGTGGAGTATTCGTACTAGAATAAACTGAACTTATATTTTTTCATTTAAATCAATATCCATATAGTCTATCTCAGTCAAAAAGTGTTACAGTATTTTGAAAATCAGTTCTATTATAGACTATATCAATTAAATTACCACTTCCATCATAAACATCATGATCTTTGAAAAAAACCGTTCCAACTCAAATACTTGGCATAATATAGCCCTCATCATTTCCACTCAAAATATTATCTGAATTATTTACCATTTTTACAGGCAATCACCCAAGATATATATTATTTCATCATCAATCAAATTTAATTACATCATCACGAGAGAATAAATTAACTCAATCTCAAACTATAATTTTATAAGAAGATAGAGAAATTGGTGAAAATAAGCCAGGATTAGTTTTAGTCATAATAATTCTTCATGGAGAAGATGTCCCGGGATTTGTATTTGTATATTGACAACTTTGACACCAAGATACAGGCGTATCACATTGTTCATATTGCCCTGAAGCATTCGGTCTTTCTATTACTCAATCTCAACAAAATGAATTTATTCAAGGATTTGTTGTAACTCATCATCCTGGTCATCCTCATCATCAACCGGTTGTACAAGTAGCACTACATCAATCTCAAGATACATTATTTCAATCATCACATTGCTCTCAAGCATTTATTATTCAATCTCAACAAAATGATCATCCTCATCATCCTGGATTTAGAGGTTGACAACTTGCGTTACAACCTAAAGCCCCCCATCAAGTGTGAGATGCGTCATTAAAATCACAAGATTCTCAAGCATTTATTATTCAATCTCAACAAAATGATCATCCTCATCCAGGTCAATTTACAGGCTGACAACTTGCGTTACATCATCAGGCTCCCCATCAAGTGTGAGATGCGTCATTAAAATCACAAGATTCTCAATTTGTAATTGCTCAATCTCAACAATAATCTACATATAAATTAAAACATTCATTTCAGTGTTGTATTGGAGCTGACCAAATTCTATTAGTCTGATTTGGTATTAATTCTTGAGGAAAAAAAGATAATCAATTAGGTCTGTAATAAAAATAACCAATTGGAGTATTTCAGACTCAAAATCAAGTTTCTCTTTTAAATCATATATTATATACGAATTGTCATACTGGTATATTTCTGTTCGGATTTGAAGATATATCTACTGTACAAGTATTATTAGCAAAAGCTATAACCCATACTAAATTACCTGGGCTTATACTACTTACTCTAAACCAATTTGCTGAATTACTACAATTTGGAGCAAGTATGTTATTATTTGACCAAACATTTACCGAAGAATTTGCATTAAGTATAAAGCTTAATCCAGTAGTTCTAAATAAGTCTCTCACAGAAATATCTAGTGAATTTTGTCAAACTGGAACATAAACTCTGGTGTTTACATTTGCCTCTGGACAGCTCCCTTCTTGAGATCAAATAGAACTTACATTTATAGCGTAGCTTTGATATGCAAAACTTATTAATAATAATGTAATAAATATTTTAATTTTATTCATCATTTTGATTTATTTTATTAAGATCTATATTAATTTTTTGGCTATAATCAAGAACTGGCATTTCATTTTTTTTTCTAGAATCAAAATATAGACTAATTGCAATTATTAAAATAATAATTAAAAATGTAAAAATGTAAATATATTTTGTTTTCATCTTAATTTTTAAATTATTTTATTAATCATTTTGATTACCTCATGCAGGACCACCTCAAAGTCAAGGATCAGAAGTTTTAGTTCAATCTCAACCTCATTCTGGTTCTCATTTTTTTCAAGTTTCAGTTTTTGCCATTCATAATGTATAGAAATTTGCTTCATTATTTGTAGTCGCTAGATTAGCAACTTCTTGGCTTCAAACAGCTGGAGTAAAGGTTGTGATTTCTTTGCTAGATCCCTTAAAAGCAAATTTAACATTATTTATCATATAAGCTGCATTTAGACATGCATTCCATCTTACAAATGATAAATCAAAACTTCCACTAACATTATTATCTTTTCATTTTAAGATATTTTTCACAAAGTCAATTTTTTGTTTATTTGAGACTTGATTTAAATTTAAAATTCAGTCATTTGCAGATTTTATTTGATCAAAATAACTCAAAAGCACTTTTTCTGGTATTTTATCTACAAATTCAAGTTTTTTAGAAAAATCATTCATTTTCTCTGTTCCCTCTTTTCATGCAAATACTTTCAAATTTCAATACATTGGAACAATATCGTGAAATGTTCTCTTTCCTGCTCAATCTTTTTGAGTAAAATTAACAAATAAGATTGCATTTTCTTCTGTTTTTAATTTTTTTTCTGAATTTTGTTCTAGAACTCATCCATTATAATCATAAATTCTTTCTGCTGAATCTAGATATTTAGAAATTTCTTGCTGCTCTTTTGCATCTTTTACTCACAAATATGAGATAATATTTTGTCTTTCAGCTGGTTTTGAGACATCAAGTACAATTTTGCTTCAATCTTTAATATCTGATATTTTAAAGTCTTTAGATAATCATAATTTAGCTCTCATTTTATTTGACCATGGTGTATTTTGGTGAAGTTTATCAAAATATCTAATTCTCCAATCACCGGCAGTATAACCTAGAACATTTGACATTACTTGTTCTTTTTTATCTCAAGTTACTTGATTATAATAGCTTAATAAAGCCTTTTTCTTTTCTGGAGATAATTTATTAATAAAAATTCCTAATTTAGTCCGAGCTGTATCAATGCTTCAGTTTTCATAAACTTTCGCAAATTCCTTTTGGAAAAGAAGAAATTCCTTTTTATATCTATCTGAATTTTCTATATATTTTAAAGTTAGTTCTGATACGTCTTTTGTTATTTTGTCATCGCTATCTATTTTTATACTAATTTGTTTTTCTGAAATAGAAATACTACTTGTCTCTCAAACTAGGGAAGAATTTATAGTTTTAGAATAAGTTTTATCTCCATATTCCGCATTATTTAGAGTAATATAAGATTCAGAAGCTATATTATCAGCTTCTTTTGTAGATACAATTGATTTAATATCTCAAGACATATAAATTTTTCAATTGTTTTCTTCTATTTGAACATCTTTTCCAGCATAGAAATTTCTAATTGGTCCGCTATATTCAAAGACATTTTTACCATTAAATTCGGTCTTGGAAAATCACATTTCCTTTAATTTTTTCTCACTTTTTTCTAATTTAAGAAGTGGTTTTATTTTTTTGTCTTGTTTGTCTTCAAATCTTTGATTTCTATTTTGAATATTCACTCATACAAAACCAATCCAAGTATCTGGTCTAAATAATGAGAAAACAAATCAAACAGAAACTCCCGAAACATTCCATCATTGATTTTGTCTATATAATTCATTTGTGAAATAAGTTATACTTCAGTTTTTAAGATTGTTAAGCAAAATTGTGTCTAATTTTTTATCTCAAGTTTTGAATTCAGTAAAATATTTTATAAAAGAATGTATAAAAATCTCTACTCACTCTTGAGGATTTTCTTCTGTTATATTTTTAGTTATTTCTAATTCTCATTTTTCATTTAAACTTATATTGTCCATTAATTTTTGAGCTTCTGTAATTTGGTTGTCAATCGCTCTATTTATATCTTTAACATTAAATTCAGCATGAACTCAGGCTGACACAGGGCTTAAAGAAATTCCTGGCACAACATTAACATTTCAATCTAATTTTTGTGGAATTCAAATTTTTTCTCCATTATTATCTTTAATATCTACAACTTGATTTGCTGAAATATAAGGTATAAAATTAGCAATTCATAAATTTATTTTTGATTTTTTGTCGTCACTCGTATAAATTTCTTTTGAAATATAAAAACCAATAATTCCTCCGTAATTTTTCACATCTAAAGAATTTATAATTTGTCCAAGTAAATCACCTCATCTAACACCTCACTTAGCACTTATTGCTCATCAAAAAATTCAATAATTAAATTTGTTTTCATTTTTAATTATTTCTTTTAGAGATTTTTTCAAGATTTCTAAATCTTTTTTGTCGTCAACATCTTTTAATCAATATCTTGTTTTAAGTTCTGTTAATTTATTATTTAGTTGTAACTCTATGCTTGGGTCATTTAATAATTTATCAATTTCATCTTCTAAACTCGCTTGAGTTTCTAGATTATTTCTCATAAATTCTTTTTCTGCTTCAGCTCAATTCAAGATTGCATAAAATCAATCTAAATTTCAGTTTCTTCACATTTTAGTCATTTTTTCAGTCATTTTTGACCAAAATTTTTCTTTTATTTCTTTAAATTGTTCGCGAGTTGTGCTTTTGTTAATCTCATTAATTCCAAGTCTTTTTAGTAAAACATTAAATTCTTCAATATTTTGAAATTTATTTCCCAATTCTCTAGCAAAAAATGCTTCTCAAATATTTTGTCATTGTTCTTTCTTTCCGTCAAGCCATAAATAATACCATTTTTTCTCAAAAGTATTTTTTATTTCGACTTTTCAATCATTATTAATATCAGATATAAAATTGATAAATTCACCAAAACTATCTAATTGTTTCTTTTCTTTATCATAAGAACTTTCTTTATGTTCTACTTTATGTCACTGCTTTCTTATTTTATCTCAGAAATTCTGTAATAGAATATCAGTTTTTGTCTCTTCTTTAATATTATCAATTTTTTGTTTAAGTGAAGTATTGCTGTCATATTTGGATTTTAAGGCGTTTAATTGACTTAATTCAGTATTTCCGAAAATACCATCAGCGACATATCAAGCCTTTTTCCAGTCTTCAAAAGAATTTCATTTAACTCCTCAAACTACATCCACAAAAGAAGACATATTTACATCGTCAAATTCTTTTTGATCTAAATTTAAGTAAGAGATAAATAAAGATTGTAAATTTTTATCAAAAAATCATTTTTTAAAATTAACTAATTTTTCTTGTATATCATCATAAAGTCAAATTTCCTCTGATAAATTTTTAATATCTCTTCCTGATGTTTCTTTTGCTTGTTTTTCTTTTAGTTCTTTTGCTGATTTTATACTAGTTAACTTAGAAATAAAATCAAAGGCCGACTGTATTTGTTCCTTTGTCGGAGAATTTGATAAGACTTTTTTAATATCTGATAAAATTGATTCCAATTGCTTATCGTTTTTAAGTTCTGCTATAGATTCAAGATTACTAACATCACTTTGAAGCATATCTCAAATCTTATTTATTTGTGTATTTGCCATATAATTTTTATTAAAATATAATCAATCACAAGTTATTTTATCATATATTTTCTATTAATGCAAATTCTCGCAACTAAAAATTATAAATTAACTTGACAATTAGAAGTTTTCTTTTATATTTCAATTATTATTTCTTAAATTTTAAATTATGGCAAACGCTGTATCTGGCTTTCTAACCTCACATACATGAGGTTTTGTAAATAAAATTGAAACTTTAGATTTCTTGGATTATTTAGATGAGAAAGAAAAACTAATAATGAATGGATTTATCCCTTATGATTTTGCCCCTAATGCAAGTTTATTAGAAATGAAAATGGATGTTTTTGAAAAAAATACACATCCTCTTAATCTTTATGCTGATACTTTTATTCTATTTAATCCTGCAGATAAAGAATTTGAGTTATTTGTAGCGTCAAAAAGATTAGAAGAAATTGTAGAAATAGAAAAAAGATTATCCTCACAATTAATGAATAATATAGCAAAAAAGAAATGAGAAGTATGAGCTTTAATATGAATGTCTTAATTAAATTTATATAAAAAATTCCTGAAAATTAATTTTCAGGAATTTTTTTTTGGTTTAAATTATTTTAAAAACTCTTAGAATTCAAAAGAAGAATTTGTAAGTTCGTACATTTTTGAGTTGCTTAAGAAATTAGTTTGAGCCATATTTATAACAATTTTGGTGTCATTTTTAAGTTTGTTTACTTGGATTTTTCATAAAGTTGTTCCTGATTTGATATCAGTCGGAGTTTTGTATTTAAAACTTACAAAGTAAATTCCAGGAACATTCGTAACTTTTGTAATTTCTACATTTTTATTTTCTGAATATAAATCAGCTAATTTCATAGCTTCTGGATCAAAAAGGAAAGAAGCCGTAAGTTCACTCGCTTTTGAGATATCAGATCCAATTTTTAAATCTAGGATATCAGATCCAGTTCAAGCTGCTTCTATGAAAATATCTTTACTTACCACTTTTGGTTGTTCTCCGTAATTTTTAACTGAAGTTTGGATTTTTTGTCAAACACTTGAACTAAAAAGGAAAAAATTTAAACTTAGTGCAAACATTAGACTCAAAGAAATAATTGTAATATTTCTTCTTACTTTCTGTTTTTTGTAGTCTTTAAATACATCACTCATAGTTTTTTTAAATTATTAAAACTAAAATTTGAAATTAATATATACTTAAATTAATTTTTTTCAAATTAATTTGAAAAATTGTATAAATTATCTATAACTCAACATCTTTAAAATGGTTTATTTTGGCTTTCTCATTAACCTCTGTGATGGCTATAAATTCAAATCTAATATCTTCTTCTTTTATTTTATTTTTGAGAATATAATATTTTATAACTTTCAAAATATTTTTCTTTTTGGTTTTTGAAAGAGATTCTTCGGGAATTCCGTGACTAAGGTTTTTTCTATATTTTACTTCTATAAAAATGGTTTTTCAATTAAAATTAGCTATAATATCCACTTCCCCACCTGATATTTTGTAATTTGAATCTATTATTTTATATCATTTCTTCTGAAGGAAATAAATCGCGATTAATTCTCATCTATCTCAAGTTTTTTTATTTGAAATAGATTTCTCACTTCGTTCGAAATGACAGGAAGGATCATTTTTATTTGAAAGCATTATTCCATGTTTAAGTTAGATACTTCTTCTTTGGTTTTGATTTCTGAGTTTATTTTTGGATTGTAGTAATTTATCATAAGTTTGATTAAATCATCTTTTTTCACTTCTTCAGCTTTAAGTCAGATACTTTCGAGATTTGATTTGATTGTGTGAAGTCTTTCTGTGTTTCATTTTTTTAATTTTTCTACTTTTACTCTTGTCGCTCTGATTTTAGTTATTGTTTGTTCTTGGGTTATAGCTGACCAAAAACTTCTGAAAATTCAGAAAATTCAAGTTTCTTTAACACTTTTTCCCTCATCTGTATCATAAGGAACTATAATATAAAAATTCTTTTTCATAATTTGGGCAATATCTACAAGATTTACCAAAAAATCAATATATCTGTAAGTCTGCTCTTGAAGCAAAGGATTTTTTTGTTTTACAGCAAGAGTTTTAAGTTTGTTAATATATCATTCTATATCAACTTTTAAAGACCTTACAATTATTTGAATTGGGAAATTTAGAGTATTTAAAAATCTCTGGTATGAATAAATTATAGAATCCTGTTCTTCCTCACTTTTTAGGTTAAAATTAACAGCATTAACCTTGAGAACCATTCTAGAAGAACCATCTTTCATTATCAAAATATTATCTCTGATTTCAGAAAAAGGTAAATATCTTTGAGTTGTCGCATCTCAAATATGTTTTTTCCCTTGTTTTACTGATTTAGTTGTTTTATCATCCATATTTTTTTAAATTAAATTTTATGTAATTGGTCTTCAATATCTTGGTAAGCTTTGTGATCGTGTTTACTATCAAATCTTTTTTCTGGTGTAGCCATTGATTTCGTGTATCAAATCTCAATTGCAGAATAACTATCAGTTCATTTTTGCCAAGTTCTAGTTCCAGAATTTATATTTAATCTTATTAAATTTGTAATAAAAGGCAGAAAAGTCATTTCACTATTTTTAAAAAGTGCAATAAATAGAGTAAGTAAAATTATTAAAATTGTCGGAAATAATGCAACTGTATCTCAAACACTCTGTCTTAAAGACTTAAATAAAGAATAAGCAATGGAACCTCATACCATAATTATACTGAGCTGTCTTATGCTTAATTGAAGAAAAATTTTGTCTTCATTCTCTATTTGAACAGGGATTTTGTACTGCATATTTTCTTAATTTTAAAATATTTCTTTTCTTATTATAACTTATTTATTGAAAAATCGCAAGATAATTATAATAATTGTTTTGACTTTTTTCGTTTTGCTCTTATAAATAGATGCGTTTATTATTAATTTTTTAAAAGATGGACTTTATTAAAAACAGATTTAAATTTTATGGGTTTGCCATATTTACGAGCTTAGTGGCAATAGTAGCACTATATGCCCTACCTCTAAATCTATGAATAGATATGACCGGATGAATGCAAGCAGAATATACTTACAATGGTAATCTCGATATTAAAGAAGTTACTAAAATAGTTGAAGAAACAAAAAAAGATATAAAATTCGGTGATAAGGAGTTAATTAATACAATTTCTGCTTATAAAGTTGCTGGACAATCTAAATTTATAGTTGAAGCCTGACTGAATAAAATAGAAAATCTAGAAGTTGTTAAATTAGAAGAACTAAAAACTACTTTTAAGACAAATTTATGAAAAAATCTAGTAAAATTTAATTCTACTGTAAGTCTTGAAAAATACCAAAATATCTGAGAAAGTTTCTGAGCTTATATCAAACAAACTGCTTATGTAACTTTATTTTTGACAATAATATTTATATCTCTATATATTGCCTGGGCTTTCCGCGGATCTATTGAATGATTTTCTAGTTTTCCTTTTGCTACAGTTACTATGATTTCTCTAGCTCATGATGTACTAGCAGCACTTGGATTCTATATTATCACATCTTATATATTCCCAGAATTTAAAGTCGATACATTCTTTATAACTGCAATGCTGACTGTATTGGGTTATTCTGTGAGTGATACTATCGTTATTATGGATAGAATTAGGACTAATCTAAGAAATAAATTAAACAAGAAAATGAATTTTGGAGCTATAGTAAATAGTGCCATAACTGAAACCCTAAGAAGATCGTTATTTACATCTCTAACAGTTTTTGTAACCCTTGTTGCAATGTTTTTATTCTGACCAGTAAGTATTAAATGATTTATCCTAGCTATGATGTATGGTACAATTTTTGGTACTTATTCATCTATCGCAATTGCTGCTCCTCTACTATATGACATAAGTTGAAAGAAATAAAAGCCCTAACCCTCTCCCGCTAAACGGGAGAGGAAATAGGATTTGCGCTCCCTTAGCTCAACTGGAAGAGCAGCGGCTTTCGAAGCTTCTAGGTGCAGGTTCAAGTCCTGTAGGGGGCACCAAAAAAACATAAAATCCTCATATTTGTGTATGAGGATTTTTAATTATTGTTTAAGTAAATTTCTATTTTATTTTTTTGCTTGACATCCTAAAATTATTTTTATATTTCTCAAATTCTTGTTTTAGTGAATCATTTTGTGTATTATTTACATAAGCTTCCAAATTTAATCATCATTGATCTTTAATATTTAAATCAATATCTATTCTAGATGAGATAATATATTTAAATGCATCATTAAATCATAAAGAAATTAAATTCATAAGAACAGTTTTTGTCGTACCCTGTCCAATTAAACAATTTAAATCAGCTCAGGCATCAGATAGTAATTTAATTACATCTTTAAGTTGTTTTTCTATTGCATATACCATAATTGTCTTCCTGTTTCTATCTAAAATTTCAAGATTCATATCAAATCTATCATTTAAAACATTATACAATTGAGTGCTTTGAGTATTTTCTGCCATATACATAAGCAAAGTTTTTCAATAAGTATCTTGAATATCGAGATTTACATCTTTTCTTCTTGATAAAATATATTCTAGGGTATTTGAACTTCATTTTGTAGATAATTCCATTAATATAGTTTTTCCATTAGTAGGATAAATAATATTTAAGTCGGCTCAAGCATCTGATAAGGCTTTTACTATATCCCATAATCATTTATCAAAAGCATAAAACAAAGCAGTTTTATTATTGGCATCAGCTAAATTAAGATTTATAACTATTTGATTGTTTTCTAATAATTTTTTTATAGAGTCGTTAAGGCTATTTTCTATCATATGCATTAACAATGTCTTTCCATAATTATCTTGAATATCTAAATCTATGTCATTTCTTTTTTCTAAAACAAAATCTATACTACTTCTATAAGATGCTTCTGCCATCTTCATCAATACCGTCTTACCTCAATTATCAAATTTCATATTAAAATCAGCTCAAGCTACAGCTAAATATTTTATTATATCAGTTAATCATTTTTCTGTCGCTAAAGATAAGGCTGTTTTTCAGTTAAAATCTTTAATATCTAATTTTAAATCTGTTCTTATCTCTAATAATTTTTTAATAATATCAAGTAATCCTGATTTTGATTGACAATTTTCAATTAAATATATAAGTAAGGTCTTACCGGTATTATCTGGAATATTAAAATCTATATCTGTTCTAGTTTTAATTATATGTTCAAGAGTACTTCCGTATCAAACATTTGCCAAGAGCATAGGGATTGTTGCTCATCAAACTGAACTAAATTTTTTTTCAAAATTAGCTCAAGCCGTAGCTAAGGCCCTTATTATTTCTCAAGATCATTTATCAAAAGCTATAGATAAAGCTGTTGCTCAGTCATTATTTTTTAAGTTAAGATTTATATCTTTTCTAGTTTGTAATAATTTGATAGTTAAATTATGCATTCAATTTTCAATCATATACATAAGAAGAGTTTTTCAGTTATTATCTTGTAAATCAAGATTTATGTCATCTCTATTTTGTATAATAAATTCAAGAATTGAACTAGATCAATTCGTGGTCATTAACATTGGAAGGGTTACATTTTCTTGATACCCAATATCAAGATCTGCAAGTGATGTAACTAATTCTCTCATTACATCGCCTAATCATTTTTCGAAAGCATAATATAAAGCCGTTTTTCAATTAGAATCTTTATGATCTATTTTAACATCTTTTACATTTTTTAAAATGTAAGTAGCTACACTAGTATGTCAACTTTCAATTAAATGCATTAAAAAATTTTCATTGTTATTTTTATATGTAAAATTAACATCCGCTCAATAGTCTATTATTGCTTTCATTAAATCTCAATTTTGTTTATTATAAGCACATGTTAGTAGGTTCTTTCCAGTTTCATCAATAATGTCTACATCTATATCTGGTCTTAATTTAAGTGCACTAGCAACCAAGCTAGTATATCAGCTAGAAATCATATGTATAAGTATTGTTCCTTCTTTATATTTTTTATTTAAATCAAATCCGGAATTAATAAGAATATTTATAATATCAGAATTCTTCTTATTAAAAGCATATATCATAGCATCTTGTCACTCACATGTTTCACTTATATCTCCCGTATCTCTTATTTGTTCAGCTAATGTTTTATTTTGTGTTTCAATAAATTTAATTATTTTTTCTAAATCATTTTCTGAAACTTCAGCTATATATTCGTTTACAGATTTTTTAATTTTAGTTGAGGCTTTTTTATTTTTTGGTTTTTCTTTTGTAAAATCAAGTAGGTATATCGCGACATCTTCATTACCAAAAGCTTCTGCAATCTCAAATGCATTTTCTCAAAATTCATTCAATATATTTGCATCTGCTCAAGATTCCAATAGTAATTTCGTAGTTTCTAGACATCCAACTGTAGCTGCAAACATTAATGGCGTCCGACCATTTTCTTCAGTAAAATTAACATTTGTTCAGACTTTTATCAGTTCTTTAATAGAGTCTATATCTCAATCAAGAATAAGATGATTTAGAATTGTAAGTCATTTATCATCTATATTATCAATATCCTTTTTTGTCTCAATAGTAGGTAATATTTCCTGAATTTTTTTATTTCATTTTGCTGATTCTGACTGAGAAAATTCTTCAAAAAAAACAAGAGTAAGTTTTTCTTTAAAATCAATTCATTTTTTGTCTATTTCTCAGTCATCTTTAAGTAAACTATTTACATTTGCTGTAAGTTCTTTAAATATTTTCTCTGATAAAAATCAAATTATCTGAGAATTATCAGGATTTAAATTTCATTTAAGAGATATTCTTTCTGCAATTATTGCCTTATTTAAAAGACCAATAATGTCCTTAGAATAATATTTTGAATAAATATCAACACTAATTTGCGAAGGTAAAATTTTTCTTAAGTTGTCAAAATTATTAATATTTCATTTTTGAGATAACAAATAAAGTCTATAAAATTCTTGAAATCTTGAATCAAATGAAGCAATTTTTTTACAGGCATTAAATAATGCTAATTTATTTTGGGAAACTTTTGTTGTGGCATATTCATTTACGCAAGAATGCAAAAGCTCTAGAATATCGGATTTTGTTTTAAATTCCTCTTTGTAATCATTAATTATATTCGCCAATCAAATTAATTCTTCTCAAAATTTTTCATCTTTAAATATTTTTTCAATTTTACTAGACAATTCTATTATTTTTGAAATATATTTATAGAATTCAGAAATATTTTCAACTTGCACTTCTTCTGATATTTCAGGAGCAACTAGCAATAAAAGTAATTTGTGATATTTTGAGTTATTTGAAGAATTATTTATCAAATTTAAACTTACTTTTCAAGTATCAGTCTTTGTAATTTTAATCGTAAGAAATTCTTTCATAAAATTTGTCGCTTTTTCTCAAAATCAAATCCGACCAAAAAATAAATCCCAATCACTAACTCAGGAGTTTCTATTTGGATATTCTCATGTTTTATAAATATCTAGAAGATTTTCATTATTGTATGCTTTTTTAGTTTCTATTATATTTTTTTGTGACTTTACTTCTTCACTTTCTCCGAAAACTGGATAAAACATTATTGCCTTCACAAGACCAACAGTTCTCTCCATTAAGGGTTTAATTGGTTTTTCTT
>CAZKUA010000002.1:0-118075 GCA_964555845.1 uncultured Candidatus Peribacteria bacterium
TTTAAATCAAATCTTTTGAGACTAAAACTTGTAGAAAAGTTAAACTTGTAAATTATAATTTTCAAAAATGCTTCTAAAAGGGATTTCTCACTTTGTTCGAAATGACAGATGGTGGAGTTTAATTTGAAATGAAAATAATAAGATGTTTTTTATATTATTTCTAAAAATCTATTGAATTTTTTTTTAAAAGAAATATACTGGGTTTATTAGTATATTTTACTAAACATTTTTTAATTAATTTTAACGTAATTTTATATGAACAAGATAAACAAATCCGGGTTCTCTTTGATAGAGTTATTAGTTGTAATTACAATTCTAGCCATAATAAGTGTTGTGGCTTACACAAACTTCTCTGGAAGCACTGGAAAAGCAAAAAACAGTAAAAAATTGCAAGATATTACAAGTATCGAAACCGGACTTCAAACATTCTACCAAGACAAATATTATTATCCAATGCCGTCTGCTAGCACTGCAACTAATGTATGGTGAGTTGATTTAACTAAACCTGCAAGTTTAAATAATACTATTAATACGACCTCTGGAGCAGGCGGAGAAATAAATACTCTAAATTCTTGATCTGGATGATGATTAGTATATCTAAGTTGAACTGTAACGGCAGTTTGAGCGAAATGAGTAATGGATTCAAGTGTTTTAAATAAACAATATCTTAGTCAAGAATTATATGATCCGAGCTTAAAAGATATTAAATTAACTACTACAAATAATACCTTCAAAGATTATTGAGTATGAAAATATGTATATTGAGTTTATACAAAAATAACTCCAACTTCTGGATCAAAAAAATGACAAGCATATAATGTGGCTGTTACATTAACGGATGATCAAAAATGATATATTTCAAAAATAATTTGAAATTTTGATGCAAGCACTTGTACTAATTGTCCAGATTCACTTATTTGAAGTGGTACAGCTTGAATAAATTTAAAAGATTGAAATAGTAGTATGACTGGTTCTTACTCAGATTCAAATGAAAGAATCCCATATCCTGTTGATTGATTTTAATAATTACTAACCTAAACATTTATGTTAATACCTACTGTAATAGACAAGACTCCAGGTGGATGAGAGAGAGTTTATGATATTTATTCGAGACTTTTAGAGGATAGAGTAATTTTCCTAGGTGATGCCATCGATAGTATGGTTGCGAATACTGTGATTGCGCAACTTCTGTTTCTCGAAAAAGTAGATCCAAAGGCTCCGATAACTATGTATGTAAATTCTCCAGGATGACATGTAACGGCTTGATTGGCAATTTATGATACTATGCAATATATAAGTTGTGATGTAATTACAGTGTGTATCTGAATGGCGGCTAGTATGGGTTCTGTAATACTCGCAGGATGAGCTAAATGAAAAAGATATTCTCTACCAAATTCTGAAATAATGATTCACCAACCATTGGGATGAGCTGAATGACAAGCGACGGAAATAAAGCTCGCAGCTGAACATATAATTTCAACTTGAAATAGATTATACAAAATAATTGCAAAACATACATGACAAGATGTTAAAAAAGTAGAAAAAGATTGTGATAGAGATAACTATATGTCAGCCGAAGATGCTCTAAAATATGGACTAATAGATAAAATTATAACTAATAAATAATATTTTTTAACTATATAACATTATGGTAAATGACTAAACTTGCCGAAACTCTTTGCGTGGTGACAGAAGTCCCTGAAACAAAATTAATTGATGAAACAGTTACTCTCTTCAATTGAAGGCTATACCAAATAATCATACTCTGTAAAAGTAGCGAAAGGGCTAAATTCGAAGATTTATTTGGTTGAGATGATAGATTTATGTTGGCTCATGTTATGCATGATAGAGAACTAAATCAATCACAAATAACCTGAATTCACTCTTAATATAAATAAAATGTATTTTTACTTAATCGCATTATTCTCGATAATGGTAGACTTGACTTCAAAATTTTTTATGGAGTCATTTTTGTTAAATGGAAGAAAAATTAGTTTAATTTGAGAGATTTTAAGTCTGGAATTAGTTAGAAACACAGGAATTGCATTTTCACTTCCACTTGGATGATTAGTTTTAAAAATAATTACTGTCTTAATAATTGGATTAATTATTTTTTATTATTTTAAATACGAGAAAAAGCATATAATAAATCAAATTGCATTTGGCTTAATTGTCGGATGAGCACTGTGAAATTGAGTTGAGAGACTATTCAACTCCGCTGTAATTGACTTTATAAATTTAAAATATTTTGCAATTTTTAATTTTGCTGATATATTTATAAATATTTGAGTGATTATTTTAATAATTAATTATTTGGTTTTATGCAAGAAGAAGGAAAAATAAGCAATGAGGAACTTCTCGGACCTCCAAGACTAGATTTGCTAACTATCGGATTAAATGCTGTCTGAGCTATAATAAATGGCTTTATAGGTTGAATTATTATTCTTGCGTGAATATATTTCTTTTTGTGAAGAGCTCAGGGTTTTTCTGGAATTTATCCGTATATATTTTCTATGACTTGATTTTTTGCGACACTTTTCACATCAAGTCTGAATATCTTAAGTAATAGATTAATAAGCCCAGAAAAATACAAGAGATGATCTATAACTTTTGTTCAAGTATTTTTGTATTCAATATTTTTATATATTTTTATGGTACCAGTCTATGTGTATTCTGGATGATTAGACAGCGATTTATTGATTTATGTTTTTACAATTCATGTGATATTATCAATTTTTGGAACTTCAATTTTTTCTGAAATTCTCTCAAATTACAGATATATTTTGCTCGGATTATACTGAAGTTTTATCGGACTTTTTGTATCAGTTCTAATTTCATTTTTAGTTTTTGTAAGTTTCTCAAAATGAAATCAAAGCTTATATATCCTAGTTTGACTAATAATAATCATAAATTTATTTGTAAATTTGACTAGATCTTTATTTGAATATGGCTATTATATGCTCTTCAAACACACAGGATTTGACCAACTCGGAGATATTTTCTCAAAAATCGAAGAGGAAGAAATAGAAGTAATAAAAAAAGCTCGAGAAGAATTAGAAAAATTTAATTAATTTTTAACTGATAAATTATGCGCAGTGAAACAAGTGCCCTTGGGGTACAACAAATTGCAAAAAAAGTAATAGAAATCTATTTGAACGAAAAGAAAATTCCAACTCTAGATGAGCTTTGAATTTCAAAACACCCAGACTTAAATACTAAAAATTTGAGTTTTGTTACTCTATATAAAGACGGAAGTGTAATCGCATCAAGTGGTAGAATTAATCTAAAAAAACCAAATACAATCGCAGAATTAATAGAAAATTCTCTATTTTGTCTGAAAGATCCAAGATTTATAGAAGCTATAAAAAATCCAGCGGAAATTAAAAATGTAAGTTTTAGAGTAGATATTATAACTCCTAGCCAAAGAGAAGTTATAAACAAAATTGATGAGATTGATATCAAGAAAAATTGACTAATTTTAATTAGCCAAAACCACTGAAAAATCTGAGTAATTTTACCAAATATCGCAAATCTCATCACTACAAATGAAGATTTATTTACACTAGTTTGTAAAAAAGCAGAGCTAGATCCAGCAACGCTTAAAGAAGAAGACTACATTCTCTACAAAATCGAATCTACAATTTTCTCTGATTTTTAAAATCTATAATTTATGCCTATATTTTCTGTAAATATGTTTTGAATTACTATAGCTCCGAGTTATTATTGATTAATGTATGGTCTCGGTTTTATTGGGGGGTATTTAATTATCAAAAAAAGATGATTATTATCGGAAGCATTGCTTGATAATCTCACTTTGTATATATTTTTTGGAGTGATATTTTGAGGAAGATTTGGATATGTAATTTTTTATAATTTACCTTTTTATCTACAAAACCCAGGTGAAATCCTGAAATTCTGGCATTGATGAATGAGTTTTTTTGGTGGGGCTATTTGAGTTATTTTAGCAATGATAATTTTCGCTATTAATAATAAGGAAAAATTAAATAATAGATTCCTGCCTTCGCAGGAATGACAGGGGGGACAGGAATGACAGGGCTTCGCTAATTTCTATGATATTGCTGATAATGTTGTGACGATACTACCAATTTGACTTGGACTTTGAAGAGTTTGAAATTACTTAAATAAAGAGCTTTTATGATTTGAATATTCGGGATTTTTGGCGGTATATAAGAACTGAATTTGATATTTTCCTTCTCCACTTCTGGAGGCCCTTCTTGAATGATTAGTCCTATATTTTATATTGAGTTTTTTATTTAAAAGAAGAAAATATCTCGGGCAAATTTGATGAGGATTTTTATTTTTTTATGGAATATTTAGGTTCTTAATTGAATTTGTTAGAACTCCAGATGTGCAAATTTGATATATATTTTGATGGATAACTATCGCTCAAATAATGAGCATTCCAATGATTTTAATTTGACTATATTTTTGATTATTTTTTAAAAAATACCCTGCAAATGCAAAATAAAACAATTTCAAATTCACTAATTTTAATAAGTCTAATTATAACATTGGCAAGTTTTATTTATGAGCCAATTTTGAATTTTTGAATGAATAATTTTTATTTATCAGGATGAAATTTTGTAGCAGTCTTGGCTCAATTTACACTCTACCAATTCTTGCATTGATGATTTTTGCACTTACTTTCAAATTCAATATTTATCTATTTATTCTGAAATCAGATAGAGGCTTTAATTTGAAAAAATAAATATATTTTGTTTTTTATTTTAAATGCTCTTTTTGTTGGAATTTCACTTTTATTTTTGAGCAGTGGAAATACAATTTGAATAAGTGGCTTTGCTATGGCACTTTTGGCTTATTATTTTCTTGAGTTAAAATGAAGAAATCATCCAGATTACAAGTGAGCTTTATTTTTTTTAATACTGAATATTAGTATCTGATTATGATCTAATATAAGTTTTGTTGGCCATCTTAGCGGAGCTATTTTTGGGGCAATTTTCTATTATAGTTTGAGAAAATTTAAATACTAAATCAAATACATTACTGTCATTTCCGCACCCCGCAAGGGAGTATAAACTCCGGCGGGAATCTACCATATATTTAAATCAAATTCCTCCAGAATTTTAAATCATTAATTTTTGACCAAACTTCTTTAATTTCTTCTTTTACTTTATCTAAATCTTCCTCTCTAAAATCCACATTTACAAAAGGATATTTACCATCCTTTCACTCAACAAACTCAATTGCAAGGGAATTTACGCTATATTTAGAGGCGAGAGTATTATCAAGAGAAAACATTATTTTATAAAAAAGTAATTGACGGAAATATTTGCCATCTCAAGACTGAGTAGCTCATTTTATATCATTTAAACTTCTAGTCTTCCCTGTTTTATAATCTACTAAAATTACTTCATCATTATTTGCAGGCTCGATTTTATCTATTTTCCCAGTTAACGGAATTCAGTCAAATACAATATTTTTTGACCTAAAATTATATTCAAGTTCGAGTGGAAGTGTAAATTCTCTCTTATTATCATACCACCCGCTAAGTCCTGTAATTCATTTTTCTTTTAATTTCTCAAAATCAGGTTTTGAGAGAATTTCCTTATTAAGAAGCCACACAAAATATTTTTCTAGGAAATTTTTGTCTGGTGGATTTCCAGTTTTTTTGAATTCTAAATAAAAATATTCGAGAGTTTTGTGGTAAACTTTCCCAAAAATTGTAAATTCATTATCTTCAAATGGATATTTAAAAATCACATCACGCAAAAATATTCTCGGATCTTCTATAAATTTATTGAGGTCTGATGCTGAGAGTTTATAATTTTTAAGAAATTCTTGAATATAAAGTTCTTCTTCCTTATTGACAAGTGAGTCAAAAGAGATAATTTTAAATTCATTTTTTACAATATTGTTTAATACAATATTCTCAACCATGCGAGGAGTAAGCTCAATTTCTTGTAAAAATTCTGATTGCAATTTGGCTTTGTTATCAACTCAAGTAGGAAAAGATAAAGTTAACTTTTTCTTCGCTCTCGTTAAACTTACAAAAAATAATCTTCTTTCCTCTTCATTTTCTACAGCTCAAGCCAAATCTTCGGTAAGTGTAGATCCTATAATTCAAAATGGAAGCTTAATTTTATCAACTACTTTTCTAGATCCCCAATTTCAAAGTAGTAAAGAAGGCAAGAAAACATTTTCAAATTCAAGTCATTTTGATTGATGAGCTGTCATTATTTGAACTCCAGCAATGCTAGATTTTAAGATATTTCTAGAAATTGTAAGATTATATTTATAAAAATAGCTGATTTTTTTGAAAAAAATCTCTGGAGTAATGTCTTTATCTAATTCTACCAATTTTTTCACATAATTTAAGACTGTAAAAATGTCTTCTAAATCAGAAAAATTTCAGTTTTTCTCTACAAATTCTATGAAACTAAACTTCTCTAAAATTGTTTTGAAAAAATTGTAAAAATTAGAGCTAAGTTCCGCTTGGCAATCTAGAATTTTCCCTACAAAGTTTGTAATTTTATCAGCTTGAGTAATTTTCTGGTCTATTCAACTTTGCTCTTGTTCAAAAAAAGCCTGTTGTAAATCGGTTGGTTTTGAGATGGAAGTCAAAAATTCAAAATTAGAAATTAATTCAAATAATTTTTTCTTTAATTCTGGCTTGTAATTGAGATTATAGAGCTTTCTCAAGATTATTAAAATATCTAGTTTATTAACATCAGCTATTGGACTTCTTAAAATATTTGCTAGTTTGGAATCATCTTTGTGTGGATCTACAACTATTTCAATCAGAGAAATTAGTAATTTTACAAATCTAGATTTTAGGATATTTGATTTTAGTTTGCTTTCTACTGGAATTAAGTTTGTTTGTAAAAAATCAGAAAAACTCTCAACTTCGCTATTTGTCCTAACAATTATTGCAATATCTTCGTATTTTTCTCAAGTCTCAACCAATGCTTTAATTTGGTCCAGAATAAAAGCCTTTTCTTCAATATCATTTTTACAAATAAATAAATCTGGTTGTGAATCAAATTTTTTATTTGAGACAAGTTCTTTTGAAAGTCCTGGGATAAAATTAGAAATTCTTGATTTATTATGATTTATGGATTTTGATGCAACATCCAAAATTCCTTGGGTAGATCTGTAATTTTGCTTTAAAACTACAAATTTTGTAGCTTCGTATTTTTTTGAAAAATAAAGCATATTTTCAAGATTTGCTCATTGGAATCTGTAAATACTCTGATCATCATCTCCCACTACCATTACATTTTTATCATCACTTTCGCTCAATATTAAATCAATTATTTCATTTTGCGCATTATTTGTATCCTGATATTCATCAATCATTATAAATTGGTATTTTTCCGCATAATTAAGCCTTAAATTCTGGTCTTCTTTAAATTTTTTCAACACAAAATCAATCATATCAGAAAAATCATAAAGTCATCTTTCATTTAAAATTTGTAAATATTTCGCATAAATATCATTTAATTCAGTGAGTTTTAAAATATGCTTTTCTGATTTTTCTTTTTCACTGGCATATTTTTTGAGTTTTTGGTCAATTAAATCTAGTGTCTCCTCATAATTTTTTCTCTGCTCTTCAATAATAATTTTGAATTGTTCGTTATCAATTCACTCTTGTTTTAGCTTTGAAATACTATCTTTAATAGATCTTAAAAAATGATATTTATCATAAGGCGAACTAAGTGCCTCATAATTTCCAGAGTCTATAATCTGCTCTAAAATCTCAATTTGTTCAATATCATCAATGGTCTTAAAGGCTCTAAAAGAAAGGAATTTCTCAGGAAAATCCGAAATTACATCATTACAAAAAGAGTGAATTGTAGAAACATTTATCTTGTAACTATCAGCTCCAATAAAGTCAAAAAGCCTCTTTTTAAGTGAAATAATCCCCGCCTCCGTAAAAGTCGTAATCAAAATATTTCTCGGATCCACTCAAGTTTTCAAAATAATATTTGCAGCTCTCAAAGCCATAATCTGAGTCTTCCCCGTCCCCGGTCAGGCCACCACCATCACGGGTCCATAAATACTATCCACAGCATTTTTCTGCTCAGTATTTAGCACGCTATAGGCCTTTTCAAAGTTTTGAGTGTTTTGCATAAGTTACATTAAATTAATGAGTTATATTTATTCAAAAAGATAACAAGAATATCTAGATAATTTATAATCTTCTATCCCTCTTTTAGCTTCACTACAGAGATAAACCATTTTCCTGACGTCAGGAAAATGGTCATCTTTTTTCATTTTCTAAAATATAAAATTCTATTTATACACAAAGTATATATCTAAATTCTAAAAGTCAAAAGATTTTTCAAAATTATCAAAAACTTTCAAAATAATACCGCTTTTTCGACATAAATCAAATGATAATTTAGGAAGATTCAAATTATTTATTTTTGTTTGATTATTTTATATAATTTATATACTAGATTTACAAATTATACCTTATCTAATTCCTAATGAAAACATCTAATATTCCTACATCTAATCAAAAAATTGTTGGTCCTGAGAGATTAGAAGAAAAGAGAAAAATAAAAAAATTGAAAGATGAAAATGAAAAAAGAAGAAGAGCCATAGAGGCAATAGTTAGATATTCAGATAGTCTAAATTGGCAAAAAAGACATAACTAACCTGAAAAAAATGAAAACGGACGAAGTAATAATAAGACAATCAGATATTCACGGTAAAGGTGTATTTGCTGCACGTGATTTTAAATCTGGTGAGATTGTTCTCCGATGGGATAAGTCGGTTATTTTGTCTGACAAAGAAGCTGAGAAATTATCCGATGATGAAAAATGTTATGTAAATTTCATGGAGGGTGTACACATATATATGCAAGAACCTGAAAAATATGTGAATCACTCTCTTAATGCAAATACAATTGCAAAACAATTCTGTGATATTGCCACACGAGACATAGAAAAAGGTGAAGAAATCACTTCAAATTATAAACTAATAAATTAAACACTATGAAAATCACATTTGTTACAACTTGAGGAACGATAGATAAGGATTATGCGTCTTGCGCGGGAAATTATAATTTTGAGATTGGAGAGCCGGCGATAAATAGAATTTTGGAGAAAGTAAATCCAAATTTTCTATATGAGGTTATTTGAATTCTAAAAAAAGATAGTCTGGATATGGACGAAAAAGATAGAAATTTGATTTTTGATGTATGCAAAGATATTTGAAATGACAAAATAATAATCACACATGGAACTGATACTATGGTTAAAACTGGGGAAAGATTAAATGAAATTAAAGATAAAGTGATAATTCTAGTTGGTTCTTCAAAACCTGAAAAATTCAAGGGTTCTGATGCCTCATTCAATATTGGTTGTGCGATTGGTGCGGTTAATTGTATGAAAAATTGAGTCTATATTGCGATGAACTGAAGAATTTATGATTGGAATAATTGCCAAAAAGAGAGTGAAACAGGTCAGTTTATTTGTAATTAGATTATATTTTAAATTTTTTATTTTTTAATGTTAAAAACATGCTTACAACTCTAGATTATTCACTGATTATAGCTTATATCATTATCGTTTTAATGGTGGGTTTATCTGCTGGAAAAAAAGAAACTAAAGAGGAATTCTTAATAGCAGGAAGAAAACTTAATTTTTTTACTACCGCCGTGACACTATTCGTGAATAAAGTTGGAGCTGGTATATTATTAACTTATTCTGCATTAGTATATCTTTATGGCGCTGGAGCTATTTGGTTTTTTATTGGAGCTATCTTTGGATATTTTGTGTTCTATTTTTTCGCTAAAAAAATTAAAAAAATGGCAGATGAGAAAAATTTTTACACTTTAGCAGATTTTTTCTTTGATCAAAAAGGGAAATTGGCAGGATTTTTAGTATCACTTATTGTAGTTATATCAATGTTTTGATGGGTAGTTGTAAATTTTACAGGAGGAGCAAAAATATTAACAGAATATTCTCCTATTAATTTTGAATGGGCGGTAATTATTATGTGAGCTGTAGTATTATCATATTTATTAATGGGTGGATTCAAGGCAGTTGTCAAGACTGATATCATCCAAGGATTTGGTTTATTCACAATACTCTTTTTAATAATATTCTCATTGTTTTTTAATATTCCCACTTTTTCAAAAATAAATATAGATTTTTTTAGTATACCTATCGGTCAAATTGTTAATTTCTTCCTAGCAGGACTATTGTTACCTTTTGCTGCTGCAGAATTATGGCAAAGAGTATATGCCGCCAAAAATATTGAAAATCTAAAAAAATGATTAATAATATGATCTACAATGTATGTTATAGTTGGGATATTATTGACACTTATTGGATTAATTATAAGAACTAATCTGCCTAATTTAACTAATGATATTGTTTTAGTTGTAGGGTTAAATAAATTATTACCAGTAGGTCTTGCCTGATTGCCGATTGTGCTTTTTTGTTTTGCTGCCCTATCAACTACAGATACTTTTTTATTCTCTTCGAGCGCCTCATTGGTTCAAGATTTATTGTTGAAATCTAATTTCATCAAAAAAGAAAACTTACTAAAAATAATGCGAATATCTATTATTTCATTAACAATTTTTGCAATTATTTTATCTATAATAATAAGAAATCTTGTAGATACTACATTCTTCTTTGTTGCATTAATGATGTCGCTAGGATTACTAGTTTTAATTATTTGGGTTAATCCAAAAATCAATAAATACAGTATAAATTTATCTATTTTATTTAGCTTGGTTGGAGTAATTTTACTAGCAATTTTAAATGGAATTTCTACATCATTAGTTGTATATAGCCTATGATTATGTGTAGCAGGATTAATTATTGGAGGTTGATTTAATTATTTTAAAAAATGATAAAAATCATATATATAATTCCTGGTTTTTGAGAAAATACAAAAAATAAAAGATATTTTGAAATTCAAAAAATCTTAAATAATCAAGGTTTTAAGATTATTTCTGTTAAAATTTCTTGGAAAAATAGAGTTATGAGTGATTATGTAAATGATTTTTTAAATCAATTTAATAAGCATACTAGCGAAGATGAGATTTATTTATTATGATTTTCATTTTGAGCAATGATATCGTTTATTGCATCAACTAAAATTAATATAAAAGCTCAATTTCTTTGTTCACTTTCACCATATTTTAAAGAAGATATTCCCCTAATAAAAGAGTGGCGGAAAAAAAATATTTGAATTAAAAGAATAAAGGATCTTAGCTCTATTTCTTTTGATGAATTAGTAAAAAATATTAAATGTAAAACCTATATTTTTTACGGAGCTAAAGAATGAATTGAAATAGAAAGAAGAGCAAAAGATGCTGGTAAAAAAATTAAAGATAATGAGCTATTAAGAATAGAATGAGCTAAACATGATTTATGACAAGATTCGTATATTAACGCAGTTAAAGAGGTTATTTTAAAAATATAATTTATTTATGGAAAAACTTTTATTTACAAAATCTATTCTAAAAGAAAGACTACCAAATGAAAATAGGCTAATTTCTGTGATGTCTAGGCATACTTTAGAAGACGGGATAACACCAGATGAAAGAATTATAGAAGGAGTTAGTTTTGATGAGTGGAAGGTAGAATTTGCGCCTCCTGCCAAATTAGTTTGAGCTTATTATAGAAAAGAAATATCTTGGGAGGAATATGAAGAAAAATATTTGGAATTTTTACGAAGTAAGGAAATTATAAAAGAGGTTATATCTTTTGCAAAAAGATGTGTAGAGGAAATAATTACTCTCGAATGTATTGAAGAAACAGCCGAAAAATGTCATCGTCGTGTATTTGCTGAAGAATTACAAAGACATCAGAGTGAATTGAAAATTGTTCATTTATAATTTAATTTTTGGACTTTTTAATTAAAATGATTATATTGAGAGTGAATTTTATTTTATAATCTAGAAAATTATGAATAAAAAAATTATAATACTTATAGCTATAATTGTTGTAATTATTAGTCTGGCTATCGCATCAAAGAATTATATTAAACAATATTCATTAACTGGTGATAAAAATATTCCCACATCTATTCCATCAGCAGATAATGAGATAATTATTCAAATTTTTGCTTTTTCTCCAGAGACACTCAATATCAAAGTTGGTACAAAAGTTATTTGGAAACAAAATGACCAAATGCCCCATACAATTGTCTCAAATGAAGGATTATTTACTAGTGATAATCTGAAACTAGGCGATGAATTTAGTTTTGTCTTTACAAAAGCTTGAGAGTATAATTATTATTGCTCTATTCATCCTTCTATGAAAGGGAAAATAATTGTTAAATAAAAAAAGCTTATGAGTATAATTTTCAAAAAATCACTTGTTGTCGCATTTATTACGATATTTGTGGATTTTTTGTTTCACTATTTTTTGACACATCCGATGGAATCACTTACTTATTTTGTTATAAAATTTTTATTAGCATATTTTATATCTTCAGCAATGTTCGGCTCTGATATTTACAAAAGCAAGAGTGAATGACATTTATGGTCGACTATTTTTGTAGTTGGTTTGATTTTTAGTACACTTATGAGTATTTATTATAGATCGTGGGAGTTAGGAGAAGCATGAGTGCCTTTTGGCTCAAGGGCACCAGATATTATCGGTATAGCGAGGAATAATTTGCTTCTATTTAGTGGAATTTGGTGGTTATGACATGCACTATTTTTTGCTACTGGAGTTTTGATTGCTAATTTAATAACAAAAGAAAGAGGACTATAAAAAAGATTGCTAACATATTAAAAAATTCTTTGTTTAACATATAAATATAGAATTATGGCAAATCATTTAGAACATATCTCAGAAAAATCAACTCACAATAATTATGGAATAGATAAACATATTGGCCATAATATTGAAATATTTTTCAGAAAGTTCTGGATAAGCCTAATTCTCTCAATTCCTGTAATCTTATACTCTGATATTTTTCAAAAATTTTTTAAATGGGCTCCTCCAGATTTTATCTGATCATCATACATGCCTCTATTATTAAGTTCAATCATATTTTTTTATGGCGGATGGATATTTATTATTGGTGCATGGCGAGAAATACGTTCATATCTTCCTGGCATGATGACACTTATAAGTATAGCTATTTCAACGGCTTATTTTTGGAGTATTTATGCAGTTTTTGCTCATGAAGAAACTTTATTTTGGGAGATTGCAACACTTATTACTATTATGTTTCTGGGTCATTACATTGAAATGCGAACTATAGGTGGAACTCAAAATGCATTGAGAGAATTAGCAAAATTACTTCCAGATACTGCTGAAATTATTCAAAATGATAAAATAAAAACTATTGCTGTTTCTGAACTTAATGAGAATGATATTATACTTGTGAGACCTGGAGCTCAAATTCCGGCTGATGGGAAAATTATAGATGGAGAATCAAATATAAATGAATCAATGGTTACTGGAGAATCAAATCCAGTTTTTAAGAAAAAGGATGATTTTGTTGTCGCTGGCACTATAAATGGTGATGGTGCTCTTAAAATAAGAGTTACAAATATTTGAGAAAAAACTTTTCTCGCTTGAGTTATACATCTAGTAAATGAAGCACAGATGTCAAAATCACGACTTCAAGTTCTCTCAGATAAAGCTGCATTATTTTTGACTATTATTGCTATTCTATGATGATTAATTACATTAACTGTCTGGCTTTTAGTTGGTGCAAATATTAATTTCGCTGTAGCAAGATTGGTGGCTGTACTTGTAATTGCGTGCCCACATGCTCTAGGTCTTGCTGTGCCTCTTGTTGCCTCAATTTCCACTACCAAAGCGGCACAAAATGGTTTCCTTGTAAAACAGAGAATTGCCCTAGAAACTGCTCGCACAATTGACGCGGTACTTTTTGATAAAACTGGAACACTTACAAAAGGTGAATATGGGGTTATAGATATTTTTAATACAGAAAATCATACCAAAAAAGAAGTTTTAGAATTAGCTGCTTCCCTTAATTTATTATCTGAACATCCAATATCTAAGGCTGTACTTACTGAAGCTAAAAAACAAAAACTCTCTTTAAAAGAAATAAATAAATTTGAGGCCCTAAGAGGTAAAGGTATAAAAGCTTTTGTAGGGGAAAAAGAGATATTAATTTGAGGTTTTACTCTTTTAGAAAGTAATAATATCAATGTCTCAACTAAACTTTCTAAGCAAATTCAAGATGCTGGCAAAAAATGACAAACTATTATTTTCGTTATTGAAGATAAAATACTTCTTTGAGCGATAACTCTCGCGGATGTTATCAGAAAAGAATCTTATGAGGCAATTTTACAACTTAAAGAAATGGGAATTCAAACCATAATAATTACAGGAGACTGAGAAAATACTACAAAATGGGTAAGTCAAGAACTTGGAATTGATAAATATTTTGCTAAAGTTTTACCACATCAAAAATCAGAAAAAATAAAAGAACTTCAGGCTCTTAGCTTAAAAGTTGCAATGGTAGGCGATGGTATAAATGATGCACTAGCACTGACGCAAGCTGATCTTGGAATTGCTATTGGCGCAGGAACAAATGTGGCTATTGAATCAGCGGGTATTGTCCTTATTAGGAATGATCCCAGAGATATTGAAAAAATTATTAAATTGTCAAAAATGACATATTCAAAAATGATTCAAAATATTTTTTGGGCAACTGGATATAATATTATTGCATTGCCTCTTGCAGCCGGTATATTTGCCTTTAAAGGAATATTACTTCAACCGGCAATTTCAGCAATATTTATGTCTTTAAGTACTATTATTGTAGCTCTAAATGCTTTACTTTTAAAAAATAAAAATCTAAATTAGATATTAAAATCTACTTACTGTAGATTTTTATGAAGATTTTAAGATAAATACTAAAAATCTTCGCCATTTTAGAAGAACTACAAAAAATATTAGATTAGCTTTCTTAAATTTTTAAGTAGTTTTTCAATTATTTCTTAACCTATTTGTATATGATGGGATATAATTATATGATGGGTGGTAATATAGGAATTATGTTTATTTTTTCCTGACTCATCTATGTTCTAGTAATTATTTTACTAGTTTTGTGTATTATTGCATTACGGAAATATATTAATAAAATGTAGTGTATTAATACAAAATATTTTATCGTCAATTTAATTAAAATTAGCTCTATTTGAATATAATTCTAGAGTAGAACTCTAAAAAATTGACTATTTTCAGTAATCTATATACTTAATACTTAAAAAGTAATAAGGTAAAAATTCTTTGAATTTTTGAATCAAAAAAGTATATTGAAAATAACTTTATAAATAATTCAACAAAAAATGACTGATTTAATAAAAATAGTTCAAAAATCTTTTGAAGATATAAAAATCACTGATGAAACTTGATTTGAATTTTGGTCTGCTCGCGATTTGATGAAAACTTTATGATATGTAAAATGGCAAAAATTTGAGTGAGTAATAGAAAGAGCAAAAGACTCTTGCAAAAATAGCTGACAAATAATAAAAGATAATTTCTTATCTCAAGATGAGTTTTTACCGGAGCCGGTAAAAACCTCAATTAAGTGATGAAGGCCAAAAGAAAATTATTTTTTAACGAGATATGCTTGTTATTTGATAGCTCAAAATTGAGACCCAAGAAAACCAGAAATTGCTTTTGCTCAAACTTATTTTGCTAGTCAAACAAGAAAACAAGAAATTTACGAACAAAGAAGCGAAGAAAATAAAAGGCTCGAAGCAAGAGCAAAGCTAAAAATCTCAGAAGAAAAAATAGAAGAGACTGTTTACAATAGATGAATTACACTACCTGTTGAATTTGCAACTTTCAAAAATAAAAAAATTGAAACTTTGTATAATATGTCAGTAAAATCATTGAAAACAAAAAGATGAATACCGGAAAATAGAGCTTTGGCTGATTTTGATAATGAAGTTGAACTAAAAGCAAAAGATTTTATCTATGCAATGACAGATCATAACATAAAAGAGAAAAATATTATTTGAAAGCAAAATCTTGAAACTGAGCTCATTTCAAATGCAAAAGAAACAAGAAAAACTATGCTAAAAAGATGAATTATTCCAGAAGAATTAAAAGCCCAAGAAGATTTGAAATTCATTGAAAAAAGGAGAATACAAGAGTCTACAAGACTTGAAGATAAAGGTAAGAAAAGGATAAGATAGTTTATTTTAGTAATTTTAATATATATGAAAAATTATAGTAAAGATATTTCAATATTAGAGAAAGCTATAAATGAAGATTATAGCTTACATCATTTACTTGAATTATATAAATCAAAAAAATACTCTTATTTTTTATTTTCTAAAAAAGTAAAAATCATATTTTTAATTTTATCTATTATTACAATAGTATTGTGATTATTTAATTATTTAAATATTATTACTATTTTTTGAATATTATGAACTTGATATTTTTCATATTCTTTATGAGTAATTAAGTGATATAATATTTGATCGGATGAATGATTAAGAGACTGATTTGAAAGTTGATATAATAATTGTAATTTACAAATTTTGAAAATACTGATAGAACAAAAAAGTGATAATATCAAGAATCCAGAGAAAGGAATGCTTAATATATTTACACTTTTTTTGAGTAATAAGTTTAGTAGTTATACAGATTTATTAAAAGATAAAAATATGATTGAATTTGAAATAAACAAAATCATTGAAAGAGAAAAGTTAATATATTGGGATAAATGATTTAAAGATTAAATTTTAAAAAATTGAAAAAATATTCAAATTATAAATAAAACTTTTTAAAAATGAACACAGAAACTAAAAATCAAATTCATCAAATTATAGATGAACTTATAAAATTATCTGAGTGAGTAAAGGAGTGAATAATAAAAAATAAAGAAGTTAACTTGTGATTTTCTTGAAATATAAAAAAAGTTTATTCAATTTTAGAAAATGATTCTTTCGAATATAAAAAATTTGATAATTGGAAAACTACAAATTACCATACTATTTGGACTTTATCAAGAGAAGAAGAAAAATATGCAAAATGAGATAAAAGTATTCAAGATTTAATTTGAATATTAAAAGAAATAACTGGATATAATCATATAGAAAATGAAAAACATTTTAAAATTGGAGAAAATTATCAAATAACAAGATATTTATGAAAATTATTTCAAAATGCTAAAAATGAAATTTTTATAGTTGATGGCTATATAGATTCTAATCTATTTGATTATATTGAAGAAATTGAAAAAAGTATAAATATAAAAGTTCTTACATCTTGAAACTATAAAACAAATTTTAAAAATTTATATTTAACTTATTCTGATTGAAATTTAGAAACAAGAATATCTAATACAAATATTCATGACAGATATATAATTTTGGATCAAAAAATAATATATTTAGTTTGAGCTTCGTTAAATTGAATTTGAAAAAGTGACTTTAGTATAAAACAATTAAATGATATCAGTAAAATTAATGATTTGTATGATATTTGGAACAATTCTTTATATTTAAATTAATTGTTTTATTACTAATAAATGGACTTATGTGATTTTATGATGCCTTAGTTTTTCCGACTATCGTCGGATTTTTTTCTCCCCCAAAAACTTCGTTATCACTCGCAAAAAAGTTTTTGATTTATTCTGAAAATCATCTATAATACTGGAAATCAACAAAAACAAAAAGTAGATGTAAAGGGTCGTTGCACTTGATTTTTCTCCCATATTTTGCTCATACTTCGCAAAACCTCTCATAGAAGCAAACGTTATATTCAATTCGGGCTGGCTTTAAAAAGAAATATTTATTAATGGAATTACATATAATGGCTATTATGATTAAAACATCAAAACCAAATATACAAACTTCCAGGGTTACTGAACGTATAAATGCAGAAGCATTTAAATTACTCGAGAACCATCCAGAAGGTTTGCGTTGGTCAGAACTGCTCTCAAAGATTAAGAAATCAGATCCCACTTTTCATCCAAAAACTGTCAACGGAAGTATCTGGAAACTTGTCGAAAAATTTCCTGACAGAATTTATAAACCATCTAAGGGGCTTTTCCGTTTACTGAAATATAAATAAGCCTCTTTATATAACCTCACTTCAATAAAAAAATTTGCTTTTTATTTAAAATTTATATAATATAATTGTCAATTATAATCATAATGGCTGAAAAAGATTATACAGCCTGAAGATTGTCTTTCTTGAAATGAATGCTCTCAAGACAAATTTTCCAAACTCCATATTTCCAAGAAAAATACGAAAAACAAGCCAAACTAAATATAGAAAAGGAAATAGCTTTATTAGAAAATAACCAAAAATGATAACCCCCGTTCACATCGCATTTGATCTAGGTGTTTATTTTGTTCTCAAAGAAGCCGGATTAGTTACTACAAATAATCTAGATTTGCTTTTTCTTATTTCAGCTCAACTAATTGATTTGGATCATCTTTTTTCAAGACCAATTTATCACCCAAGAAGAAACTGATTTAAAACCCATTTTCTGCACAAAAATTGGTTAGGCGTAATTATTATCTCTTTAGTATTTATGCTATATAGACCACTTTTATTTCTCTGAATAGGGCTAATTTCGCATATCTTTCTAGATTTTATTTATTTGAAGATATATAAGATAAAGTAATAAATTTAAACCTAACTAATAAAAAAATATGAATATTTATACAATTACTGCGGAAACACCTTCAAAAGAAAATAATTTAAAAAGAAGATCTAATATTTTTGAAAAATATTATATTCCTCATTTGATAAAATTAGATATATTTAAGAAATGAGATAAATGTATTGAGTTATGATGTGGACAATGACATAAATTACAAAAACTTATAAATAATTTCCCGGAAGTTGAATTTTCTTGACTGGAAAAATCTGAAGTTATGTTAAGTAAGGCGAAAGAAAAATTATTAAATATAGAAGTCAAAAAATGAGATATATTAAATTTATCAAATTTAAATCAAGCTTATGATATTATCTTCTTATCGCAAGTTCTTCATCATCTTGATGAAAAAGATAGGAAAGATGCTTATAAAGAAATATTTAAAAAATTAAAAAATGGTTGATATATTATAATAATTGATAGTTTTAGACCAGAATCATCTGTAATAAAACAAAAAATATGGGATATAACAAATAGATTTTATGCAGTCTTATCACAATATCCAATATCTTCTTTGGGAGAAAGATTAAATCACGCAATAAACAGTATTTTAGTGCCAGATTTTTATAATCCGGAAGATTTCTGATATTTTTCACCAGAAAGAAATAATGTATTATGATGAGAAAATCAGGAATTAACATTGTTACATACCATCACACCAAAAATATTCCAAAATACAATTCCTTGTATTTCAGATATGCTTATTTATCAAAAATTATAATTTTTTTCAATTCAAATTTGGTACCCTCAACACGAATTGAACGTGTGTCTAAGCCTTAGGAGTGCCTTGTTCTATCCACTGAACTATGAGGGCTAAAATAGATTATCTAAGAATTACTGTCATAATTGTCTTCACTAGTATCTTAAAATCAAGAAGTAAACTCCGGTTCTCGATATAGAAAATATCAAGATTTACTTCATCGTCAAAATCATTATTCTCCCTTCAATTCACTTGAGCCATTCCGGTAATTCAGGGCTTTATTGTAAGGACTCTTTTTTGGTATTCTTTGTAAAGTTTTACCTCTCTTGGCTGATGAGGCCTAGGTCATACAAGACTCATATTTCAAACTAGTACATTAAATAGCTGTGGAAGTTCATCTATTGAAAATCTCTCAATTATCGCTCAAATTCTAGTTTTTCTTGGGTCATTCTCTATTTTGTAGAGAGGTCCGGTTCTGGTGCTTTTTTCCTTAATTAATTGCTTTTCATATTCTAGTGCTTCGTCTTCTTTGTGATCTACTCAGTAAGAATCTTTAATACAATATTCCCGCTTCATATAGCGAAATTTGTATAAATTGAAAAAACTTTGATTTTTTCAAACTCTCTTATTTTTGTAAATTGCCGGTCAAGATGGGTCTTCCAGCTTGATTAGAATTGAAATAATTAGAAAAAATGGGAATAAAAAAATTAAAGAAATAAAACTTATTATAATATCAAAAAACCTTTTAATTACCCTTCACCAAGGAGAAAGTCAAATACTTTTTATTTCT
Source organism: uncultured Candidatus Peribacteria bacterium (assembly GCA_964555845.1). GTDB lineage: Bacteria > Patescibacteriota > Gracilibacteria > BD1-5 > UBA2023 > JALNXF01. Next base: position 20,112 of record CAZKUA010000002.1, read on the forward strand.
GTAATTGGTATTTTTCCAAGAAATGATACTTCTGTGTTATTTTTAATTAAATCGAATGAATTAGAGAGATATTTATATTTCACTCAATAAATTCTAGAATATTCAAAAATTTCCTCTAAATCTAGTGAGCTATAATCTGTATTTATTAGAATTATTTCATCTAATTCTTGATTTTTTATAAGTTTTTTTAGCTCTTTAATATCTCATAAATAAGCCAAATTTACATCTTCTATTTTACTAAAATTTATATAACCCAAAATATCATAATAAAAGGTTTTTTTGAATTCGTCTATTACTTCATTATTTTCTCATTTTAAAATTAAAATAACTCTATTTTTAGAGAAAACTCAAGATCTAATTAGTTTCTTTATAAGTAAATCGAGTAAAAATCTCTCGAAAATTATCGCAAAAAATGCGATAAGCAAAGCAAAAAATATAATAAGCCTTGGAATTTCCACTCTATATAAATATCATAGCGCAAGATATAAGATGGCTACATAAAATAAAAACCATATAAAAAAACTCCTTGCGATATCAAAAAATTCTTTAACTTTTGAATTTGAAATTTTGATTTTGTATAATCCAGAAAAAATGAAAATAAGTGAAAATAAAATACTTCCCAAGATAGCAAAATTAGTCAATTCTCCTGTTGCTATCGTCTTAATCGGAAGGTGAACTCCTGGAATTAAATCTGTCACAAGACGAATAGATCTAGCCATAAAAAATGCAAAAAACACCACAAAAAACTCCAAAGGAAGTCGTAGGGCTCAAAATGTTATTTCGTATTTTTTCATTTTAAATTTATTTAACTCATATTTTAAGTATATAAATTATTTGATAAAAACAAGTGTAAATAATAAATTTTGATTTTAAGAGTTTTTGGATATTATATATGCAATAATTTATTTTAAATATGCAAAACAACAAATTACTTTTTCTATTAATTCTAGTTTGATTTCTAATTTTATATCATGCCTTTGTTTTGATTAAAATCAGGAAAAAAGGTAAAATTATAAAAAATGAGGAAAATGAGATTATTAGCTTGTTTTTTTCTAAAGTAAACAAACTTCCGGCTTTTATTGAAATAATGAAAAAATATGTGAATTATCCTGATGTATTTGAGGAATTAATTCATCTACATAAACTCTGAATTATTTACAATATCTCAAGTATTTATGATTTACTTTCGCTAAATTCTAGAATTAATAAGGAATTTATATTTTTAATGAAGCTATCAGCTAAAATTCAAGATATTCACAAAGATTGAAATTTTTTGTATATCAAAAATTATATCTTGTTTTATGAAAAAGATATTGAAAAAGAAATTTCTGAGATAAGCTCTAAAATTGAAAATTACAACAAGCTCCTAAAAATCAAAAATTACCTTCTTATTTGACTTCTGTTCCCAATTTCTGAGAAGATTGAGTTATAATTTAATAGATTTCTCGACAAGCTCGAAATGACAGAATGGGCAGAAATGACAAATATTCCCCTATTTTAGGGGCAAGGGGTAATAATTATAATTATTTATCCCCTTTTGGAATAACTTTTTTTCATTTTTTGTAGATACTTTCCCTTGATTTTAACTCAATTATTATTGGAGTTCCCCAGAATCAAAAAAATTCTCTGATTTTATTTTCAAGATATCTTTTGTAAGAAAAATGGAAATGTTCTTTATGATTTACAGATATTAGGAATTTTGGTGGATTTACATCAACTTGACTTCAATAATATATTTTCGGTTTATGAGATTTTTTATTTCAAGTTGGCGGATGTTTGTACATAACTTGCTCCAAGAAATTATTAAATACTCAAGTTTTTACTCTTTTTAATCTTTCATCTTTAATTTTTGCTGCTACTTCAAGTATTTCATCAACTCTTTTTCCATTTATCGCAGAAGTAAAAACAGGCGTTACATAAGACAAGAAATCAAATTTTAATTTAAGATAACTCATATATTCTTTTTGGATTGTATCTTTATTTATTCCAGGTTTTTGGAGCACTTTATCCCATTTATTAACCACCAAAATTACTCATTTACTTTCATCTACTGCTTTTTCTATAATATGCTGATCTCCAGATGTAATTCCATCAAATCAATCAATAATAAGCGCCACAATATCAGATCTTACAATTGCTTTTTCACTCCTAATTACACTCCAATCTTCTATATTTTTATATCAAATTCTTCAAGCTCTTCTAATTCAGGCTGTATCAATTAATATAAATCTTCTATCTTGATGCTCAAAAATAGTATCAACGGAATCGCGAGTAGTTCCTGGCATATCTTTTACCATTACTCTATTTTCTCAAGTAATAGCATTAATTAGGCTAGATTTCCCTACATTTGGTCTTCCAATAAGAGCTAATTTTATATCAGTTTCACTGTAATCAACTTCTTTTATATTAAGTCATTTTTCTTTTAATTTGGCTGCTACTTTATTTTTTAATTCTGTTAGTCATTGTTTTTGGGCTACACTAGTAAATACAATATCCTCAAATCAAAGAGAATAAAGCTCATAAGCCTCATTTAATTTATTTTGGTTGTCAGCCTTATTTCAGACAATAATAACATCTTTTTCTAATTTTCTAATTTTCTTTACAATTTCTAAGTCCAAATCTGTTATTTTATCAGCCTCTAGCACGAATAATATTAAATTTGATTTATCAATTGAAGCATCTACTCTAGATCTTATGTCTTGAAGAATTTCATCTTTTGTTCCGCTTGTAATACCTCCACTATCAGCAATAATATAGCTAATATTGTTTTCCTCATCATTAACTTGATATTCCAAAATATCTCTTGTTGTATTTTCGATATCAGAAACTATGGCAATTTTATGCCTAGCTAATGAATTAAAAAGGCTTGATTTCCCCACATTTGGTCTTCCTATTATAGTAACTCTTCAGATCATATTTACATTTTAAATTAAAAAATTCTCACTCATTTAAGAATAAGTTTGCTGATTATATGAAAAATATGATTTTTTGCAAAAAGAAAAAAATGTAGGGAACGCAAATTTGCGTTCCCTACATTTTTAAAAATTTTTTAAATTATTAATTTATTAATTTCAAGTACCTCCAGTAAGACCAAATATAAATTGAACTAATGAATTAGCTAAAAATATAACAATTATTCAAATAGCAGCTTGAATAAGAATTGTTTTTCATTTTTTTACATTGTCATCTTTTCATCCAGCTGTAAGAATTAAAAATCATCCATATATAGCATATACTACAGCTACAACTCAGATAAATTTTAATGCATTTGTTAAAAGAGTTTGAACAGCATTAGGTGCAGATTCTTCTGTTCATTTCATACCCCCGCTAATATTATTTTTTCAAAGGTCCATAGCAGCATAAGTATCTTGAGCTAGTGCAACTAGCGCAATAGTTGAAAGTCAAACTTTCTTTATTAAGTTCATAAAATTATGATTAATTATAAAAAACAAGTCTATTATATATGTTTCAAAAAATAAATCAATAAAAAAAGAGTAGAAAATACTCTTTTTTTATTTATTATCTTACTTTTGGGTCAATAACATATGGTAATAAAGCCATATATCTAGCCACTTTAATAGCTTGAGCTAATTTCTTTTGATTTTTTAAAGAAACTCCAGAATAGTACCTAGGAACTATTTTATTGAACTTAGTTATATATTTTTTAAGTAGTTCAATATCTTTGTAGTCTATTATCTTTATTCCAGCCTCATCTATTGGGCAAACTTTTTTTGACATAATTTAGTTATGTTATGAATTAAAATTATTAAAATTTATCGTCTTCGTCTATAGTCTCAATATCATCTTCAACCACATCATCTCATCCTTCAAAATCTGATTTTTTATTTAAGAAAATTAAATTAGATATAACAACTTCTGTTTTATATGATCTAGTTTGGTCTTCTTTTTCAGTTATTTTTGTTTTTAATCTCCCTTCTACATACACTAATTTACCTTTTACAAGAGATTGTTCACATCTATCAGCTAGAGCTCACCAAGCAACACAGCTTGTAAATTCGGCTTCATTTTTCATTTCGTCTTTAGCATTTTTAAAATATCTATTTGTAGCTATTGTAAATAACGCTACTTTTTTACCTGATTCAGTTGTTTTTATGTATGGGTCTTTTGTTACATTTCAAATTAAAATAACTTTGTTAACAGTTCTCATAAAAATTATATTAAAGTAATAAATTAATCTTCTAATTTAATAAATATATGTCTCCAAATATCTTTTTTGATATTAAATAGTTTTGTAAGATCAAAAAAGGCTTTTCAATCAGATTCCAGAGTATATAACAAATAATGACCAGTACTAGAATTTTTAATTTTGTAGGCAAGATCCTTTACTCACCAATCATCTTCTCCCGCTAGTTTTACTCAAGCTTGTTTTAATTCCTTTTTAATTTCAGAAATCAAACTAACTCTTTCATCCTCCTGCATCTCAGGGTTTAAGATAAACATTAACTCATATTTTTTCATAATATCTATGGATTAATATCTTTAGGCTATTTTACCTAAAGAAGATATAAAATAAAATTGAACTTTCTCAAGTTCGTGAGAGATTATAAATTTTTTTATATAAAATGCAAATTTTTTTGTGAGAATTGCAAATTCATCTCATAATTTTGTTCTTCCTCAGTCCCCTCAACCTATGGGAAAAGTGAGGAAATGAGTGAGGGGAGTTTCTACAATCCCTCCAAAATCCCTTCTATAATCCTCTCCATTTTTTCTATCGAGGCAATTTCTACTCGTTCATTTACACTGTGAACATCATATATCATAGGTCACATTGAGATTGCGTTTGTGTCTGAAAGTCATGTGACAAGAGCTCCACATTCTAGTCAGGCATGAAGTGCTATAATTTGAGCGGGTTTTCATGTTATTTTTAAGATTTGTTCTTTTGCAAGTTTTACAAGAATTCCGTCTGGGTCATCTTGCCAACCTGGATATCATCTATCTAGATTAAGACAAAATCCCATAAATAAGAAATGTCTTTCAACTTGTTTTAGGAGATTATATAATTCACTATTTATGCTAGATCTAGCAAGATAACTTAATTTTAGTTTTTCTGATTCAATTTTTAAAATTCATAAATTTAGGGAAGTTTCAACGAGATTTGGTATTTTTTCGCTCATTTTATATACTCCAAGCTTTATTTCTCAGATTTTTTTAAATAAATTTATTCAATCTTTTATGATAATCCCACTTGAATTTAATTTTTCTAGACTAAAAGTAATATCTGGACAATCAAATTTAGTCTTAATTAGAGCTAAATAATCTCATAAATCTTTTCTAAATTTTCCTTCATCAGTTATTGAAATTTGGCAATCAAATTTATTTGGAATTACATTACTCGCAATTCAAGAAAAAACATCTCAAATACCCGAAATAGAATCTGAGATATTCAAAAATCATAAAAATACTTCGATGGCGTTTCCATGGTTTTTATCAATATCAACGCCCGAATGTCATCATTTCATTCCAGAAATTTCAAACATATAAATAGAATTTAAGATATTTTCAAACTCAAGATTTTTTTCTAAATTAATTCCAATTCCACCCGCTGAACTTATACAAACTTCTTGCTCATTTTCATTATCTAGATTTATAACTTTTTTACTTTTTAATAAGCTAAAATCAAGCTCCAAAACTCAACTCATTCAAGCTTCTTCATCTACTGTAAAAACAAGCTCTAATGGTGGGTGTGAAGGAAAATCGACTGCAGTCATAGCAATTGCAATTCAAACTCCGTTATCAGCACCTAGAGTTGTGTTTCTCGCCTTTAAAAATCCGTCTTCTTCGTAAATATCAAGAGGGTCAGACTCAAAGTTATGAAAACAATTATCAGTTTTCACACAAACCATATCCATATGGGCCTGCAAAATAACTGACTGTTCACTTTTATTTGTTCCAGGAACATACACAATAAGGTTTCAAGCCTTATCCACAACATTCTCAAAACCTTTAGAATTTGCCCAAGCAATAAGAAAATCCCTGATTTTTCCCTCTCACTTGCTAGGACGAGGAATTTTAGTAATTTGTTTGAAATAATCGAGTGATTTAGACATAAGAAGAAATTTAAAAATTAAATTCATTCTAATGATAATCTTTTTTGAAAAAATACAATAAAAAAATTCCAGATTTCTCTGGAATTTTTTTATTTTTTAACTATATTTCAATTAACATCAGTCAAGCTCCATGCTTCAAATCAGCCTTTATTTATTCATGTAACTTCAAGTTTACTTCAATTTTTTTCTAATTTCAAAGTTGCTCATTCTTCTAGGAATTGTTTAGTATTTCACCATGATTCAACTATAATTACAGTGGGTTGTTTTATTATTTCAGGAAGTAATTTAGATGGATTTGATTTTCTAATAAATAATTTAAATTCATCTCAAATTACATCTCACTGATTTATAGATTCATATTCATTTATAATATCCTCATTTTGTGGCACAAATATATCATTAGGATTATTTAAATTTTGAAATATATATTGTCACTCTTTGGCAGTTACTTTAGACTCGGGAACATCTTCTCATTTTTCATTTTTGACATAAGTAATTATTATTTCTCATTGTTTAGCTTTTCTAATAAGAGTTGCCATGGTTTTTTTGCCCCAAATCGCATTTTTGTCATCTCAAAATTGATTAATTAAATCTGATGTATTTAGAATAAGATATGTTTTTCATGAATTTTCTATTTTTTCTCATGTATAATAAGTAGAAATATTTTTTATAGGATATTTTCAAACTGAATTATTTTCATCGTAATCTTGTGGATATGAATTAGAATTTTTCATAAATTATATTATTTTATAAAATATTTATTTTTATATTAATTAGTAATATACATTATAATATATTTTGAAAAAAAATGCAAATATTATAATTTAATCAATTAAAAAAATTCCAGATTTCTCTGGAATTTTTTTTATTTTAAAAATTATTTAATTTTACTTGAAGCTTTTTCGATTTTTTGGATTGCGATTATTTCTACTTTTCATCCTGCCTTTTCGATTTTTTGAATTGCTCCAGCTGAAGCTTTGTTTACTTGGATTTCAACTTTGGCTTTAATTTCTCCATTTCATAGTAATTTTATAAGAAAATCTCTTTTAACTAGAGAATTTTCTTCTAAAACTTTTCTATCAATTACTGTAACTCCAGAAGCTATTATTTTTTCAAGAGATGATACATTAATTACTGAAAAATTTAGAGCATTATTAGCTGTAAATCATCTTTTTTTAGGCATTCTTCTGAAGATTGGAGTTTGACCTCATTCAAAAGTTGGGTAGTATTTGCTCCCACTTCTTGCGTTTTGACCTTTACAACCTTTTCCACAAAATGTACCTTTTCCAGATCCATTTCATCTTCAAAGTCTTTTTGATGTTTTTCTAGAATTTTCGCTAGCAGCGATAACATTGTGATTTAACATAATTATATTTTATTTAAAAAATTATTTTTTTGCTGGAGCTTTCTTTGCTACTGGTTTTTTAGCTGGAGCCTTTTTAGCTGGAGCTTTTACCACTTTTTCTTCAACTTTTTTAGTTTCTTTTACTTCCTCTTTCTTTACTTCTACTTTTGCTTCTTTAACTGGAGCCTCTACTTTTACAGGAGCTTCTACTACAACTTCTTCTTTTTTAGCAACTTTTTTTGCTGGTTTAATCATTCATAGAGCCTTAATAGTAGCTAGAGCGTTCGTAATTCAGTTTGTAGAACCATATCTTTTTGCAAGAATATCTTTAATTCCAGATACTGATAATACTTTTCTTATAGCTCCTCAAGCTATTATTCAAGTTCACTCAGAAGCTGGGTGTAGCATAACTGAAGCAGCTTTAAATTTTGCTTCGATATCATGAGCTATAGTTCAATTATCTATTTCAAATTTTATTAAATTTTTCTTAGCATCTCTTACTGCTTTTTCGATTGCAACAACAACTTCTCAGGCCTTACCAACTCAAAGACCTATTGTTCATTTCATATTTCAAATAACAACAGAAGCTCTGAATCTTAATTGTCTTCAACCTGCTGTTACTCTTGTAACTCTATCAATTCAAAGCAATACCTCAGTAAATTCCTTAGGTGCTTCTTTAAATGATCATTTTTTATGAAATTCTGCCATATTTTATAATTATAAATAAGAATTAAAATTGAAGTCAATTGTTTCTAGCAGCATCGGCTAGAGCTTTTACTCTTCACATATATACAAAACCTCCTCTGTCAAACACACATGTAGTTATTCAAGCAGTTACTGCTTTTTTAGCTATTTCTTCTCATACTTTAGTAGCTTTTTCAGTTTTATTTCATTTAGCTATCTTTATATCTGAAAAAGAAACTAATGTTTTTCCAGCCTCATCATCTATTAATTGAGCATAGATATTAACATTGCTTCTAAAAACAGCCAATCTAGGCCTCAGAGAAGTTCAAGAAATTTTTGCTCTAATTCTTGTGTGTCTTCTAATTCTTTTTTGCACTTTTTCTAACATATTTTTTAAAATAAATAATTTAATGTTTTTTTATTAATTTAATAGATCCTTCGACAAGCTCAGGATGACGGAATGGAGCTCGGATTATGTGATTATTTTTTACCTCAAGTTTTTCCGGCTTTTCTTCTTATGTATTCACCTGTATATTTAATTCATTTTCCTTTGTATGGTTCTGGTTTTTTAACAGCTCTTATTTTTGCTGCAAAGAATCATACTTGTTGCTTATCGATTCATTTAATATAAATCATATTTTTAGCTTTTTCATCTGCTGATAAACTAATTCCTTTTGGAGCAATTAATTCAACTTTATGAGAGAAACCTACAGATAAAATAAGTTTATTAGTTCCAACTACATCAAATTTATATCAAACTCAATTTATTTCAAGTGATTTTTCAAATCAAGTAGTTACTCCTGTTATCATATTTGACAAAAGAGTCCTAGTTAATCCCCAAACTCATTTTTGGAATTTAATATTTTCATCCTGAACGCTTACAGTTAATTGTGAATTTTCTTGAGTTAAAGATACAAAATCTTTAACTTCAAAAGACAACTCTCATTTTGGTCAAGTTATTTTAACATCATTTCCTGTAACTCAAATATTAACTTGAGCTGGGATATTTATAGGTAATTTTCAAATTCTAGACATAAAAAGAATTATATTTAATAAATTAAAATATTTCGCAAAGCAATTCACCTCAAACATTCAAAGATCTAGCCTCGTAACCTGTAATAAGTCATTTTGGAGTAGAAAGAATGTAGATACCTAATCAATTTCTAGATTTTTTAATATCAGTTGATTTAATATATATTCTTTGTCCAGGTTTGCTTATCCTTTTTAGAGTTGGAATATATTTTGTAATTCTAACATTATTTAAATTAACAACCAAATCTTTTTTGTTATTTCATAAATCCTCAATTTCAACAGAAATTATGTATTTATTTTTAACTAAAATCTTTAGGATTTGTTCTTTGATTTTTGAATATGGTAGCTTTATAACTTCTAATCTAGCTATATAAGCGTTTCTTATTCTTGTTAGTAAATCTGCTATTGGATCGTTTATCATAGTTTGATAAATATAAAAAATAAAATTTTAAAGTTTGCTAATTTTACCAGCTTGATTTTCTTACTCACATAAGTTCTCCGGAATTTGCTTTTTCTCTTATACATATTCTGCACATATCAAATTTCCCCATATATCCTCTTACTCTTCAACAAACAGAACATCTATTATAGAGCTTAGTTGAAAACTCAACTTTTTTTCAAGCTTCGTGAGATTTATTTGCTTTTTCTCTTATTCTTGCGCATTTTACTTCTAGTGCTTTTCTTGCCATATTGTTAAATAGTTATTATTATTTTGTAAATGGGAATTCTAAGGCTTGTAATAAGGCTTTATTGTGGTCCTTATTATTTCATTTTATTTTTATTGTAATTTGCATTCAATAAGGTTTAACTACATCCAATTGTGGAACTTCAGGAAAAATAGTGTGTTCCTTAATTCAAAAATTATAATTACCCTCTTTATCAAAAGATTTTTGAGAAAAACCTCTAAAATCTCTTATTCTTGAACTTGTAATACTTACAAATTTCTCTAAAAAGTAAAACATTTTATCTCATCTAAGTGTTACCATAAGTCATACTGGCATTCATTCTCTTAGTTTAAAATTTGAGATTGCTTTTTTTGCATTTTTAACAACTGGTGCTTGACCTGCAATTAGAGCTAAATCATTTTTTAAAGTAGAATAATCTTTTCATCCAGTTTTTAGGTATGTTCAAATTCACATATTCAAAACTATTTTTTCAAGTTTTGGAATTTCCATATTATTCTTAATACCAAGATCTTTTTTTAGATTTGGTAAGATTTTTTCTTTATAATTTTTCTTAAAGCTCATATTTTTTTAATTAAAAACAAATTTAAATATTTTTTCCTGATTTTTTAGAAATTCTAGTTTTCTTGTTTCACTCTATTTTAAATCAGATTCTAGTTGGTTTTCAGGTTGTAGGACACAAAATCATAACATTAGAAACATCTAGACTTTTTTCTACTTTTATAATTTGACCTGGAGTAGTTCCTTGTTTTTTAATATGTTTTGTAACAATATTAATATTTTCAACTAAAACTCTAGAGTTTTTTGTATCAACAGAAAGAATTTTTCATTCTTTTCCTTTATCTTTTCAAGAAATTACTCTTACCTTATCTCAAGATCTTATTTTCATAATTTAAAATTTAGAATTTAATTAATTAAAGCACTTCTGGCGCTAAACTTATTATTTTTTGGAATCATTTATTTTTCAATTCTCTGAATACTGGTCCAAATACACGAGTTGATTTTGGCTCTTTATTATCATTTATTATTACACAAGCATTATCATCTGATTTAACATAACTTCCGTCATCTCTTCTCATAGGATATGAAGTTCTAATTACTACAGCTTTTACTACAGCTTTTTTCTTAATATTTCATTGTGGTAAAGCTTTCTTAATAGATACAACGATTATATCTCCAACTTCAGCATATCTTTTTTTAGATCAACCTAAAACCTTAATACACATAGCTATTTTTGCTCAGCTATTATCTGCAACTACTAATCTACTTTCTGTTTGTATCATAATAAATAAATTTAAAATTATTTTGGTAAAAATTAATTAACAACTATCCATTTCTTTAGTTTACTAAGTGGTCTTGTTTCTTGTATTTTAATAACTGTTCATAATTCACAAGAATTATTTTCATCATGAGCATAAAAGTTCTTAGAAACTTTATATTTTTTCTTATATTTAGGATTAGTTTTATAACTATCAATTGTTATAACAACTGTTTTATCCATTTTTATGCTTGTAACTAATCAAGTTTTTGTTCTCATAAATATTTCAAAATTAAAATTATAGTTTGTGAATAAAAGTATTTAATCTAGCAATATATTTTCTATATGCTTTAATTAAATGAGTTTGTTTCAATTCATTAGCAAAATGTTTCATTTTTAAAATAAACATTTCTTTTTTTGCTTTTAATAATTCCTTATTTAAACCTTCTTTATCTAGTTGGTTTAATGCGGAAATATCTTTTATATCTGTTGCAGTTTTTTTCATTTTAATTTAATTAATCAACTATTATTTTAGTTTTTACTGGTAATTTGTAAGAAGCTAATCTAAAAGCCTCTCTCGCAACTTCTGGTCCTACTCATGACATTTCAAAGAGTATTCTACCAGGTTTTACAGGAGCAATATACATTTCTACACTACCTTTTCCTCAACCCATAGGAACCTCAAGAGGTTTCTTTGTATATGGTTTATCTGGAAAAATTCTTATCCGAAGTTTTCATCATCTTTTAAGGAATCTTACGATAGCTCTTCTAGCTGATTCAATTTGACGAGAAGTAATAAATCATTTCTCGACAGTCTTTATCGCATAATCTCAGAAAGAAATATCTGATCATTTTACAGCAATTCATTTAAGAATTCATCTGTGAGCTTTTCTGTATTTTGTTTTCTTAGGTTGTAACATCGTTTTTTAAGCTTATTAAGTATAATTTTATTATAAAAAAGTCAAATTTATTTTTTATTTTTGGTAAATATCTCATTTATAAATCCAAACTTTAATTCAAATAACTCAATATATAGTATTTGCTCTTTCTGTCGTATAATCTATATCTGCTCTAATTGTTTGAGTTGGTATATTTCATTCTTTGTAAGTTTCAGTTCTAGCAATTTCAACTCCATTTAATCTTCCAGAAGCTATAACTTTTATACCAAGTCAACCTTTTTCAATAGTTTTTGATATAGCATTTTTAACAACTCTTCTATATGGAAGTTTCTTTTCAATTTGTCTTGCAATCATATCTGCAACTGTTGCTGCGCTAAGTTCTGGTTTTTTAATTTCTTTAACATCGATTTGGAATTTTTGACCAAACTCTTGCATTAAATCTTTTTCTAATTTTTCAATATTTTCTCAATTCTTACCTAGAACTAAAGCTGTTTTAGTTGTATATATAACTAAATTAGTATGCTCATTAGAATAATTTATAAAAACATTTCAAATTGGAATTCAAGTTAAAAACTTAATAACGAAGTTTCTAAGTAAAACATCAGTTGAAACTTTGTCTGCATAAATTTTTTTATCGAAATATCAACTTGTTTTCCAAGTTTTGATATATCATATTCTGAATGCCATTGGACTAACTTTGTGTCCCATATTTTTTTAAATTAAACTATTAAAATAATTATTTAGCTTTTAGCTCAATTAGAACATTAGATGTTCTTTTTAGTATCGCGTGACTTCTTCATCTAGAAATCGGATTTCATCTTTTATAAACTATTCATTTAGACACGATAAGTGAATTTACAAGTAGTTTATCTTTTTCTTGTCAGTCATTTTTTACTGCATTTGCAATTGCACTATGAAGAACTTTGTAAAGTACTCCTGCTCCTTTTTTTGGCATAAATTTCAAAATATCTAATGCTTTTGGAGCTTCCATATTTCTAATAATTGTAGCAATTACGCTCAATTTTTTTGGAGATATTCTTATGTTTTTTCAGTATGCTTTCATATTGTAATTTTAGTTATATTGTTGAGACGCGATTAATCGCGTCTGTACGAATTTATTATTATCTATTTCCAGAATGTCCTATAAATCTTCTAGTAACTGAGAATTCTCATAATTTATGTCATACCATATTTTCAGTAACAAAAACTGGAATATGAGATTTACCATTATGAACTCAGAAAGTATGTCCTACAAATTCTGGTATCACAGTACAATCTCTTGACCATGTTTTAATTACCATTTTCTTTCATGATTCATTTAATTTCATAACCTTATTCAAAAGTCTGTCATATATATAAGGTCATTTTTTTAAACTTCTAGTCATAGTTTTTTATATTAAAATATTATTTTGTAGATTCCCGCCTTCGCGGGAATGACAGTAGGGGTATTATTTTTTCATTAGTCTTCAGTCTCTCTTTCTAAGTACCCATTTGTTTGTATCTTTTCTTTTTCTAGTCTTAACACCAAGTGCTGGTTTACCCCATGGAGTTTTTGGATATGGCATACCAATTGGTGAATGTCATTCTCAACCTCCGTGTGGATGGTCTACTGGATTCATAGATTTACCTAGAACTGTTGGTCTAATTCATTTCCATCTTGAGCGTCCTGCTTTACCTATTACTACTTGATTATGGTCTGTATTTGATACAACTCCGAGCGTAGCATAACAAAGTTTGTGAACTAATCTAATTTCTCCTGATGGCATTTTAACTTGTGTATATTCTCATTCTTGAGAAAGAATTGTCGCGCTAGATCCGGCAGATCTAACTGAACTTGCTCCTTTTCAAACAATAATTTCAACATTATATATGCTTAATCCAACTGGAATATTTCAGATTTCAAGTCTATTTCAAGATATTAATTTTGCATTTTTAGAAGTAATCATTTCATCTCATACTTTCATATCTTTATGAGCAGTTACATATCTTCTTTCTCAATCTCTATAACAAACTAGTGCAATATAAGAAGTTCTATATGGATCATACTCGATTGTCTCGATTTTTGCTGGTATATCTAATTTATCAACATAATGAAAATCAATTATTCTGTAAGATTTTTTATGTCCACCTCATTGATGTCTTGTAGTAATACGTCCTGTATTATTTCTTCAAGCATGATTTCTTCAAAGAGAATGAGTCAAGGCTTTGAAAGGTTTTGAAGTCGTTAATTCTTCAAATGTATAACCTGTCATTTGTCTTCTACCTGGTGTTGTTGGATTATATTTCTTTAGTGCCATAATATTGTTTAATTTAAATATTAGTCTTTAATTTTAGCAAAATCTGAAATTCTTTCTTTTCCTTTTAGACTCACTAGTGCTTTAGTTTCCATTTTTCTTTTTAAAGAAGCTCAGGTTTTAGTGTTTCTAAATTTTTCTCTTGTCTTAATAATATTAACTGCCTCAACAGTAACACCATAAAGTCTTTTAAAAGTATTTTTAATATCTACTTTTGTAGCAGATGGATCAACTATAACAGTATAAACTCAACTTAGTTCAAGCTTTTGGCTTTTTTCAGTTACTACTGGTCTTTTAATTGTATTATAAATTTGCATTTGCTATAAAGGTATTATGAATAAATTTGGCTTAAATGATCTAGACTATCTTTCGTAAAAATTAAATCATTATATTTAAGTAAATCTTGTGGATTTAAGTATCCAACTCAAAGTGGTTTAATTGTAGCAACATTTCTAGTAGCTAAAAATAATTCTCTATCATTTGGTAACATTGCAAATAATCCAGTACCAATATTCATATTTTTTGCAATATCTACAATGTTTTTTGTTTTCAATTCTTCTGATTTATTCAAGTCTATAACTTTAATTTGGTTATTTATTGCCTTAGATGAAAGAAGTGAAAATAGGGCTAATCTTCTTTCTTTTTTATTCATACTAATTGTAAAGTTTCTATCATTTCTAGGACCAAATGCAACTCAACCTTTCTTTCTAAGTGGAGAACGAGCACTTCCGGCTCTTGCATTACCTGTTCCTTTTTGTTTGTAAATTTTGCGAGTTGAACCTCTTCTTTCTCATCTATTTTTAGTGTGAGCAATTGCAACTCTTGCATTAGCTCTCTGTAAAAGTAAAAGTCTATGAATTAAAGAAGTCTTAACTTCCGTACCAAAAAGACTATCGCTTAATTTAATTTTTCATGTTTCAACTCATGTTGAATTATATAAAATTGCTTCCATTAATCTATTTTAAATTAAAAAGTTAAAACTAAAAGTGAATTTCTCGCTCCTGGAACTGGTCATTTAACAGCTATAACATTAAGTTCTTTATTGACTAGTTCTAAGCTGATTTTTTTAAGTGTTACTTTGTCTGTACCCATATGTCAATGCATTTTTTTACCTGGTTTTGTTCTTCTTGGTTTTCTTGTACCAATAGATCATAGCGCTCTATGAAATTTTGATCCAACTCTACCTGGACCTCAATGGAAATTCCATCTTTTCATCGCTCATGCAAATCATTTTCATTTAGATATTCCCTCAACTGTAAGTAATTCTACTCAGTCAAGAATATCAAGAGATACTATATCTCATTTTTTCAAGTCTTTAAGTCTATCTGACATAGGAACTTCTTTTTTGTCAGAAGTATCTGTCATTTCTAAAACTAAAGCTTCATATCAATCAATTTCGATTGTTTTGATTTGAGCAACTTTCAATTCTGGAATTTTTATAAGAGTAACTGGGATTAATTTATCACTTTTGATAATCCTAGTCATTTCTAATTTTTTTCAAATTATTCAAGCCATTTTTAATGTAATTAGTAATTACGAATTAAGAATTATAAATTTGTTAGTTAAATTTATAATTAATATATTTTATTTTCAGTCCGTGTTTTTTAAATTAGAGGTTAGAATAGTGAGCCACCAAATTAGTGAAACATAAGCTAACATAACTTTTCATTTTTAAAAAAGCTCAAGCATTGTATAAAAAAAACCCATTATGTCAAAATTTTTTTTAATTTTCAACATTTTCCCGGGTTTTAGCGGAATATACAATATCCCACAAAATAAATATGTATAAAAAATTGATACAGGAATTAATCCTTAAGAGAACGAACAGGTAGAAAATTTTTGGTATTATTTATTTGATTAATTAGAATATTGCTTCTATCAAAATGAATACTATAACCCAGTTTATCATTAGAATCTATGGCCCAGAAATGAGCCATATTATCGAGATAAAACTTTTTCTTTGGTCAATCCCAATAACCTACAGGTTTTAATCAAAGTTCTTTACTTAATCTTTCTCAATCTTGTCAGTAAGAAGCTGATATTTTTTGCCAATCTAGTTTTGTTGGGAGTTTTTTGCCATATTTTTGGGTTTCACGAATGGCGGCCTCTTGTGTAAATAATTGCTCTTTTTTTCAGTCAACTTTTAATTCTATAATATCTTTCTCGGGATTTATTAAAAATTCCACTTCGCTTAGTAAATCCAATCACATTTCCCATTTAGACGAGTCCACTCTAAAATTATTAGATTCTAGTCATGATTTCTCCAAAGCATCCAGACTCAAAGGAATTTGTCTTAGTTGCTTTGGATTTTCTTGTCTTTTCTTTAACTGATCAAGTTCTTCTCAGGCTATTCTTCACTGTTCCTCAATTTGTCTTATATATTCCGCAGTTTTTACAGGATCAAAAATCGAAAGAGTTTCTTGTCTTCTCGGAGTTCCTCATTTTGAGGAATTATTTTCTAAAGATTTGGCTCACATTGTTTATTTATTAAAATTTAAGTTGATTTTAGTTTATCATATATTTTAATTTTATGCAAAATTTTGGATGTTTTTGACAAATGGAGATTTAAAAGTATATTAAAATTAGATTTTAACTAGAAAAATTATGCATACTAAGAAAAATATTCACCATATAATTCCTGTTTCAAGAAATTGAAGAAAATGCGATAACAATGAGATTGTTGTGAGCCTGAAATGGCATCAAAAAATACACTCAGTTTTTTGAGTTATGGTGACTCATGAGAAAATATTACATTTACTAGATTCTTTCTGACAAGAAAAAGATGGAGAGGAATTTGTAAAATGTCTTGATTTTCAATTAGAAAATGAGACTTTTTATTTATGAAATTGCTTTAATAGAGGGATAAAATGAAATGCCTTAAAATGAGATATAATAATAAGAAACTTAGAAAATCCCGCGCTAATTTTCCCTAATAAAAATATAAAAGAAATAATATTTCAAATCCTGAATTGGGATATAAAAGTTCTGAATGAAAATAGTTTATTAGAGCTTTGTGACGTTTTGGGTTAGATTACTTCTTTGCTGTCATTTCGAGTGATAACGAGAAATCCCTTTAAATCAAATCTTAAATAGACTAAAATTTAAAGAAAAGTTAAATTTGGAAATTACATTTTCCAAAAGTGCTTCTGAAAGGGATTTCTCACTTTGTTCGAAATGACAGGTGGTGAAGCTCGAAATGACAATTTATATTATTTCTCTTCTAATAGTTTCAGATAATCTTGTGAAGCATTCGTAAGGAATTGTTTCCGAACGCTCAGCCATTTTATAGATATTATTGTCTTTGGATAAATTATCTGAAATTATCTCGATTCTATCTCCGGCTTTTACATCTACTCAGGTAATATCCGCAATAGTTAAATTCATACAAACTCTTCCAAGAATTGGAAGCGAGGAATTTTTGAAATAAAATTGCCCATTAGAAGATAATTTTCGTGATAATCATTCATAATATCCGACTGGAATTATTCAAATAGTCATATCTTTTTGTGCTTCAAATGTACAATTATAACTCACTTTTTCTCCTTTTTTAATTTCTTTTTTGAGAATTAGAGTTGAGTAAAAAGAAAGCGCTAATTTAAGATTTGCGAGTTTATTAAAATATTTATCATCTGGTTCGAGTGGATTTATTCAATAGAGAGAAATTCCGAGTCTCAAGCTATTACAAGTATTTTTTCAAAATCATTTTACAGATGCTGCGGAATTATCTGAGTGAATATATTTTAGGTTAAATCCGGCATTTTTTATAATTTCAACTCATTGTTTAAATAAATTTTCTTGAATTATAGAATATGAATTATTGAGAGAATCCGCATCAGCAAAATGAGTAGCTATTCACTCGAGATTTATATTTTTATAATTTTTAATATATTCCAAAAAAATTGGCAAATCATCAATATAAATTCATTGTCTGTGCATTCCAGTATCGAGCTTTATGTGAATATTTACTGGTTTTCAAATTCTGACTAACTCCTCTAAAGTCCCTAAATCATAGACCACTAGAGAAGTTTTTTTGAAATTCATTTTTGAGAGATTTTCTGTTAAACTGTAGCCAATTAGAAGAATTTTTATATTGCTTACTTCCCAAATTTTCAAAGCTTCAAAATAACTATCAACTGCGATATATTTTATTTTTCTTTCTTTTAAAATAGTTGCGACTTCCCTTATTCCATGCCCATAAGCATTTGATTTTAGAACTGGAAATACATCCCAACTGGGATGTAAATTTTGGAAAATATCAAAATTATTTAAAATATTTTCGCGAGAAATATAGATATTATTAAGGGTTTTAAAAGACTTTTCAAATTTGTGTTTTAGTGAAAAAAGAGTTGTGAAAATTGACATATTTCATTAATTAAAAATCTCTGATAACGCATCTTTTCTGTATTTGTCGGTCTTGCAACTATAGAGAATAAATTTTGCGTTTGGAAAATTAGTTTTAATTTTTGTCTTTGTCGCTTCTAGTTCTTTTTGGTTAGTTTTATCTACTTTATTTAGGACAATTAGGATTTTTACTCATCTTTCATTTATGTAATCATAAACTTCTTCATCCAGCGCAGTAGGCCCGACAAATGCGTCCATAATAATTACAACTTTAAGATTTGAATAAATATTATGTTCTAGATAATCGAGAATCATATCTCTTAATTTTATCTGATTTTCCTTGCCTCCGACAGCAAATCAATAACCTGGAAAATCCACACATTCATGAGTTTTATTTACTCTAAAAATATTTATAGTTCTAGTTTTACCTGCCTTAGCACCAGAATAGGCCAATTCCTTTTCTCAAAGAAGTGAGTTAATTATTGATGATTTTCCCACATTTGACCTACCCAAAAAAAAGATTTTAGCTTTTTCTTTCTCATTGTCCAGTGGAGAAATTTTACTTTCAAATTTAACAACTGTTTTTACAAATCTTACTTCTTTAATTTCCATTATAATTTAATTATTTTAAGTAAAATTCAATATTTTGTAATTTTCTGAAATCCCCATCTCGTCATTCTGAGCGTAGTCGAAGAATCTATTAATTAATTCTTCCATTTTTTAAAAATGTATTTTATAAGTAAATAGACCCGTTCGACTACACTGCGTTTCGCTCAGGGTGACGAGCTAAAGAGGTTTTACTTTTTTGTATTTGCTTTTACTGCATTTATTATATCCATACCAACATCATTTTCATCACCTAGTAATGACTTAGCAGAATCACTTATAATAGTTTGTAAAATGTTTACTCTTTTTGAATCTAATTTTTGTTTAGCAATTTCTGGTAAATAAGCAAAAACAAATGCCGTTCAGTCATTTTTTAAAATTCATCAATTTTTTAATTCTTCACGACTTCTGGCATATCTTAATTTTCAACCTATTTTAGAATCTGTAGTAACTGCTTTTTGATTTCTAGGGCGAGAGCTTAATCATTCTATTGCTCCGCTAATTGTTCAATTTTTCTCTCAAATATAATTAACATAGGCTTGTGCAAATTTGTCATAAGTTCCGTCTTCGTTTAATTGCCCGACAAGCACATATCATTTTTTTGCCATTCTATTAATAACTAGTTGTTCTTTTTTATCTATAGAAAGTAAACTTTCAATGTTTGAATAAATATCGTCATATACATCATTAGCTGGATCTCATTGGGTCATACTTAATTCATTATTAAAATTATCAATTTTGATAGTCACAGGATTACTGCGATAAACAACACAATTATTTTTTGCGATTATATTACCCAAAGAACAAGGTTCATTAGAAGTAAAATTCACATCTTCTAAAACAGTATAATCGTAAGATCTAGCAGTATTTCCCATAAAAATGAAAATTAAAAAATTAAATAGTTTTATATTTATACTGAATTTTATAAAAAGTCAAGTAAATTTTCTAATCTTTAAGATTATCTAGCTCCAGATACTCATCAATTCTAATTTGCCATACAAATTCATCAACATGGGAAACAAGAATCATCGCTCATTTATACTCATCAAGTGCTTCTGCGATAACTGGCAAATGACGGAAATTTATATGATTTGTCGGCTCATCTAATATTAATAGCGCAGGTTTTAATAAAACCAGTCCACAAAATGCAACAAGTCATTTTTGTCATTCTGAAATATCTCAAATTCTTGATTTCATCAAATCTCAGGTAATTAAAAACCCAGCCGCAGTCGAGCGAAGCTCTTGTTCTGGAATATTTGGTTCAGCCCATTTTTTTAATTCATCATACACTGTATTTTCAAAATTTAAGTTAGAGAAATCTTGACGATAATATCCAACTACAATTCCAGGGGCTATTTTCCCTCAAACAGACCTACCCTCGGCGATACTCTCAAGTAGTGTAGACTTACCAATTCAATTTGGCCCAGAAAGTAATAAATGTTGACCTTTTTTAAGACTTACTTCACATTTTTTTATAGTTGGTTCGTGATCAACTATCACGGAAACTGAGCTAATATTTATAATTTCTCACTTCACATCTTCTTGCAGAGGAATTGTGAAGGCTCTAATAGTTTTATCTTCCCTACGCACATCTACCATTTCATCTTTTAATTCCTCAGCTGTTTCTCTCATTTTCTTAGCTACAAGACGCAGTTTTCATCATTTGTGTGCAAATACTTCAGCTTGAGCAATTTTAGCTTGAGCTTGTTTTGCCATTTGTGCATTTTTCATATTTTCTCTCTCAATTCTGGCTTTAATCTGGTCAACTACATTATAATAATTTCCCACATATTGCTCAACTTTTTTCGTGAAAACATCCAAGTACAATACTCAATCCGTAAATGAATTCAAAAATTCTGCATCATGCGAGATTACAATTACTGTTTTTTTGTAATTTTTTATAAAATCCTCGAGGTGATAAATCCCATCCTTATCCAAATTATTTGTCGGTTCATCAAGAAGTAGAATATCAGGATTTTGAATAAGTGCAGCCGCCAAAAGCAGACGAGCTTGTTGACCACCACTAAATGATTTTACAATTCTATCAAGTGGAGCTTTTAAATTCACTGCATCAAGAACTTCCGCGATTTTTTTATCAATATTAAAAATAGTCTTATCTCTAAAATATTTATTAAAAAACGCAGAAATTGTAAGATCCTTATCCTCAGCTGGCATCACCTGAAAAGCAGTAGCAATAGTCAATTCTTTATCTATGTGAATATTTCCTCTTTTTGGTTTTAAAACTCAATTTATAAGCTTAAAAATAGTACTTTTCCCCGCACCATTTTGTCCCATTATCGTGATTTTTGATCATTTTCTCACAGAAAAACTCACATCATCTAAAATAGGTTTTGTAAATATAAAATCAAATGACACATCGTCAAATCTAATTACCGTCTCCAAAGAAGCCATTATTTTTTTAAATTATTAAATTAATGGTGGGATTATATGAAAAAAATGGAATTTGTAAATTTTATTGTTATCTTTTAATTTTTTAAATATAATAAATTAGAAAATTTTTAATTTATCTAAAATATGATACTAAACTCCGATTTTTTTAATAGAGATTCTCTAATTGTATGAAAAGAACTTTTGTGAAAAAAGTTTAATTTTATAGATAGTTCTTGATATAAATTTAGTGGAATTATAAATGAAGTTGAAGTATACAAATGACCCGAAGATGAAGCAAGTCACGCCTATACTGGCAAAACTCCTAGAAACAAAGTAATGTTTGAGACTTTTTGACATATCTATGTGTATTTTGTCTATGGAATGTATAATTGTCTAAATTTCACAACAGAAAAAACTTGAACCCCAGGAGCTATACTTATCCGCTCTATTATACCAATTGACGGAATAGAAAAAATGCTACAAAACAGAAAAACCAAAAATCTCTCAAATCTCACAAACTGACCAGCCAAGCTCTGCCAAGCTCTAGGAATAGACAAAAGCCTTTATTGAAAGAAATTATGCGCTGAAAATAAAATATTTATAGAAGACATAAATTACAAAATAAAAACTCCCATCTTAGAATGACCCAGAATAGGAATTTCCAAAGCCCAAGATAAAAACTGGAGGTTTTGGTTTAAATAATCTTATTATACATAATACAAAATCTCACTAACAAATAATAATATTAATTCACTCCCTATTCCCAAATCAAATTTTTTATTTCTAATATAATCTCAAAATCTCAAAAACAAGTCCAGAATTCATAAAAAAAGATTTTTAAAAAAAGATTTGCATTTTTATTAAAAAAATACAATATGTAGTGGTCGAACACAAAAAAGAATATCTACATATAGATATTGACAAATTTTATTTTTTAAAAAAATTTTAAAGAAAATGGCTATTTATAAAGTTAAAAAAAGGAATTGAGCAATTGTTACATTCGATAGATCTAGAATTGAAGACGCATTAAAAAAAGCAATAGAAGCATCGGGAGGATCTAATTTCTCGGAAGTTGTATCACTTGTTGACCAAATAATTGAAAGAATAGAAAAAGTAAGTGGGAAATTAATCCCAGATATTGAGACAATACAAGATAAAGTTGAAGAAGTTTTAATTAAAAATTGACATGATACAGTTGCAAAAAACTATATCATTTACAGACAAAAAAGAGCAGAAGTAAGACATGATAGAGATGTTGTGGTAGAAGTAGGTAAAACAATGGACGAATATCTAGAACAAACTGATTGGAGAGTAAATGCAAATGCAAATTCTGGTTATTCTCTAGGTTGATTAATACTAAATATTGCCGGGAAAATTACGGCTAATTACTGGTTATCTCACGTATATCCAGCGGACATTTGAAATGCTCACCGTAATTGAGATTATCATATTCATGATCTAGATATGTTTTGTGGATACTGTGCTGGATGGTCACTTCGTCAACTTCTTGAAGAATGATTTAATGGGGCACCAAATAGAATTGAATCTTCTCCACCAAAAAATCTACAATCAGCCGTAAATCAAATGATTAATTTCTTTGGTACACTACAAAACGAGTGGGCGGGAGCTCAAGCATTCTCATCTTTTGATACATATTTAGCTCCATTTGTACATAAATTCGAAGAAGAGTTAGAATATGATATCGATAAATATGGAATTGCCTTTGATACTCCAAAGCAAAAACAAGAATATATTGATGAAAAAACATATAGATATGTACTTCAAAACTTACAAAATTTCGTGTTTGGGTTAAATGTACCATCTCGCTGGTGAACTCAAACTCCATTTACAAACATAACTCTAGATTGGATTTGTCCAGATGATCTACGTGATAAATGACTTCATATTGGATGATATGATAAATGAGAATACAAGAAAAAATATGGAGAACTTCAAAAACAAATGGACCTTATAAATAAAGTATTAATCGAGGTTTATACAGCCTGAGATTATCGCGGAAGAGTATTTACATTCCCAATTCCAACATACAATATAACTGAGGATTTTGACTGGAATCACCCAAATACAGACCTGCTTTTTGAAATGACAGCAAAATATTGACTTCCATATTTCCAGAATTTCGTAGGATCTCAATACAAAAAAGTAAAAGATGAGAACGGAAAAACTATAAAAGTTCACAATAGCGAAGCCTATACTCCTGGAGCAGTTCGTTCGATGTGTTGTAGATTACAACTAGACTTAAAAGAATTATTAAAAAGATGAAATGGACTTTTTGGAAGTGCTGAAATGACTGGATCAATTTGAGTTGTTACTATAAATATGGCTCGTATTTGATACAATTATAAGTGAGATATGGAATGACTTAAAAATAGAGTAAAACACCTTATGGATCTTGCAAAAGTATCACTAGAGCTTAAAAGAGAAGAAATAACAAAATGGCTTGATAGAGGTTTTTATCCTTACACTTACAGATATTTAAAATCTTTTAGAAATCATTTCTCAACTATTTGAATTAATTGAGTTAATGAAGCCATCCTAAATTTTACAAACTGAAAAGAGGATGTATCGACTCCAGAGTGATTAAAAATTGCAACTGAAATTCTAGAATTTATGAGAGATAATTTAAAGGCTTACCAAGAAGAAACTGGAAATTTATACAATCTTGAAGCAACTCCTGCTGAAGGTACAACTTACAGATTTGCAAAAGAAGATAAAAAACAAATGCCAGATATAATTCAGGCCGGAACTGAGGAAGCTCCATATTACACTAATTCAAGCCAACTTCCAGTATGATTTACAGATGATGCATTTGAAGCGCTCGAATACCAAAATGACTTACAATGTAAATATACAGGATGAACTGTACTTCACCTTTATATGTGAGAAAGATTGTCTGATGCGAAAGCATGTAAAAATCTTGTAAAGAAAGTTATAGAAAATTACCAATTGCCATATATTACTATTTCTCCTACATTTTCAATCTGTCCAAAACATGGATATATTGCATGAGAATACGATTACTGCCCAAAATGTGATGCGGAATTAGGTTATAAATGAGATAGGTTTGATATAGGCTTAAGAGAAATGTACACTGATAATCCAAAAAAACTTGAAGAATTGAGACTGGGAAATCTTTAATATTTTCCTAGAAAACATTTTAATATTTTTATTTTTTTAACTTTTAGCATTATGCCAAAAAGACAAAAGTGCGAGGTATATACTCGTGTAATGGGTTACCACAGACCAGTTAGTCAGTTTAACACAGGTAAAAAATCAGAATATTACTCAAGAACTTATTTTACAGAATGAAAAACTTGCAATTCAAGATTTGTAGCTGAATTTAATACTTGTGGAGTTTGCGCTTAATTCATTAAATTCTAAATTATGTCACTACAAAGCTCTGAAATAGAGGAATTTAATAAAAAATTGGATTCTAAAAGTTTATTAGAATTAAGAGAACTTTCTAAAAAAGTTTCAGAAGAAATAAGAAATCCCTTAACAGTGATTCAATACAAAAGAATGATTTTAGATAGAACTAATGAAATATTTTTTACTCTATAATATGCAAATATCTTGAATTCAAAAGACAACTTTGCTGGATTATCCAGACAAAGTTGCCACTATTATTTTTACTCTTTGATGTAATTTTAGATGTCACTATTGTCATAATTTTGAGTTTGTATTGCCAGAAAAGGCAAAAAAATTCCTAAATGATTTGATAACTGAAAAGGCTTTTTTAAATTTTTTAGAACAAAGAAAAGAATTTCTGGATGGAGTGGTAATCTCTGGATGAGAGCCAACACTCCAAAAAGATTTGTATGAATTTGTGAAAAAAATCAAAGATATGTGATTTCTGGTTAAAATTGATACAAATGGACGCGATCCAAAACTCATTAGAAAAATGATAGATGAGAAATTAATTGATTATGTGGCTATGGATATCAAAAATCCAATAAAAAAATATGATAGAATTGTAAATGCAGAATTTAATAAAAACGATATTTTAGAAACTATTGCGATATTACTTGAAGGAAAAATCGATTATGAATTCAGGACTACGGTGGTAAAATGAGTTCACAGCGAACAGGATATTGAAGATATGGCACGCTTAGTTGAGTGAGCGAAAAAATATTATCTACAAAATTATCAAAACAAAAACATATTAAATGATTTCTTTGAGTGAGAAAGTTTCAGCTTAGAAGAGCTCAGGACACTCAAAAAAATAGCAGAAAAACATGTAGAAAAATGCAATATTAGAAGTTAAAAAACTTAAATATTGCATTTTTTTGCAAATATATAAAATATATGATATACTCGTATTTGAATATATTAATTTTTATATAAAAATATATGGAAGAAACAACAAATATCGCAGAAGAAAAGCAAGATAGCATTTTCAACGAACTCTGAGATTTAGACTTTTGACAAATAAATAGTGAAATCCAAGCACAAAAATTAGAAAAAAATTATTTCGTGCTTTCTTACAAAATTCTTGGAAATGTTTTTTTGGTAGGAGTTATCGTATTAATAATCCTATTTATTGATATTTTCCTAAAAAGCACAGAAGATAATTCTTTAATTTCAGCTTTACCTATTTTTTGTAATTATATATCTTATCCAATTGAATGATTTGATAACACAGAATGCAAAACCCTGCCAATAATTTTAAAGGATTTAGAAAATTGAAAAAATGATTTAGAAAAAGACATTGGGGATAAACTTATAGATATTTTACCAAAAAAACTAGATGCTCTAAATATAGCAAGTTCTAATGAAGTAGAATTTATTAAAGAAAAAACTGGGGATTCAAGAATTTCAATAAATGAGATTTTGGATAATTTCGATGAGTTAAAATTATTCTCACCTTACAAATGAGAAGATATAGAATGCAACAATATTACTGTGAATGAAAAATGAGATTTTGAGACAACTTGTGATATATATTGATGATCTTTACTTGGTTCTTCTTATACATCAAGAAGGACAGCACTAGATTTTTTGAATAAAATAAACCAAAGTAATTTTATTATTACTGACTCCCCTAAAAAACTTGAAATTAATAAATTTTCGAGCTCTGATATGGGGATTAAATGAGTATTTACAACCAAAACTACACTAAATCTAAAACTAAAATATTTACCAATAAAAAAATAATATGGATAAAAGAGAAAAACAAAAAGTTATTAGATGAATTGTCCTAAATTCACTATGACTATTTATATGTCTTTTGATAGTTTTCTTATATATTGTGCCTAGTTATGGTGCTATTGGAGACAATTATAAAACTTGAAATGATTTATTTTCTAATATTGAGAGAGTAAAATCTACTTGATTAAGTATAGATGAGGTTCAGGCAAAATTTAATCAAGAAAAAATCAAATGAGTTGAGGCTTTATTCAAAGATAAAGAAAAAGTGACTGAGCTTATTAAAAAACCAAGTGACTATTCAAAAGATTATGTTTCTTGGATAAATGAAGAATTATTAAAAAGCGATACTATAACAAAAGAAATTAAAGAAAGTAATCAAATAATTTGAAATATTATTCCAACTCTAAATGATTTTTGAGATAAAATTAAAGTATCAAAAGATTCTCCTAAAATTCTCAATAAAATAAATATGGACAGTTTTATTTCTTTTATGGAAGATAAAGTATTAAAAAAATATTTGATAACTAGTTACACGGCTATTTGAATAGATAATATTGATTATGATATAAATAAAGATTTATGATTAAATATCTGAACTTTTAAGCTAAGTCTAGACTTTGAAGGAAATATTTCAAATATCAGAACTATGGTAAGAGATTTTCAAAACTCTTGAAAAGTAAGAATTGAAAATTGAAAATTAGTTGGAGTTATTTGAAGTAAAGATGATGAATTTTCTAGCCTAAATAATTTACTTATTACTATAGAAAATCTTCAAATATCTGATTTCTCAAGTGAGAATAAATTAGTTAAAGCAACTATGACACTACAATTTTATGTAAAATGAGTTTGATTACAAGATTATATTTTAGTTAAAGATGCCCTAATAAAAGAGACAAATGATTTAGCTACAGTTATTAAAAATGCAGCTAAAACTTGTGAAAAGTGAAATGATGTGGTTTGTAAGCAAAGTGATTGAAATGAGGCTGTTTATAATATTAAATCTCTACTTAGTCAAATAAACTCAATTAAAGAAAAAACTACTGAACTACAAAAAAATATGAAAATTGAAAACATTGATAAAGAGTTCTCAACTTTATTCCAAATTTATTCTTCTCTAAAAAGGATAAAAGGAATATATGATAAAAATATGACTACTATAAATAAATTAAATAAAGTATGACAAAATTAGAATCTCTAAAAGATGAGATATATAAATGAGATAATGCTCAAAAAATCTGTGATTTAATGATTTCAGCCGCTTTGGAATTCTGAAGTTCTGATATTCATATTGAGCCACTTTCAAATGTTGTGAGACTTAGATACAGAATTGATTGAGTTTTAAAAGAAATTCTAGAATATCAAGTATTTCTTCATTCTCAAATTGTGGCTAGATATAAGATTTTATCAAATCTTAAAATAGATGAATCTCGTATGCCTCAAGACTGAAGAATTTCAACTACAATAGATAATAAGCCAATGGATTTAAGAGTATCTACGCTACCAACTGTTAATTGAGAAAAGATAGTAATGAGAATAGTTGATAAAAGTAAAAAGGTTCCAGAGTTAGAGGCCCTATGAATAGAATGACATAATAGAGTGGTTTTGGAGGCTAAAATAGCTCAACCAAACTGAATTATTCTAACTTCTGGACCTACTGGATCCTGAAAATCTACAACTCTTTATGCTTGTCTATCTAAACTAAATACTCCGGATGTAAATATAATGACGTTAGAAGATCCAGTAGAAAATACAATTGATTGAGTTAATCAAAGTCAGGTTTTTCCTGATATTGGATATGATTTTGCGTCTGGGCTTAGAACAGCGCTTCGCCAAGATCCAGATATTATTATGGTTTGAGAAATAAGAGATAGAGAAACAATAAATATTGCAATAGAAGCATCGCTTACCTGACATCTAGTGCTTTCTACAATCCATACAAATAGTGCCGCTGAAACTATTACTAGAATTCTTAATATGGGAATTCAAGCATTTTTACTTCCAGCTTCTATTAATGCGATTATCGCCCAAAGATTAGTAAGGAAATTATGTAGTTGTAAAAAAGAAATTGGAGCCGATAAACTAGACCCAAAAATGCAAGAAACTATTAAAAAAGCAATGTTAAGAATAAAAAAAGATGAATTAATGAGTAGGGTTGGAATGGAAAAATTAAAAAATCCAATATTTTATGAGCCAGCTTGATGTGATAAATGTGGAAATAGTTGATATGCTTGAAGAGTTTGAATTTATGAAATTATGGAAATAACACCAAAAATAAAAGAATTTATAATAAAATGAGAAAGCAGTGTCGCTATAAATGAAGTCGCAATTGATGAGTGAATGATATCACTCGAACAAGATTGAATTATGAAAGCCCTAAATTGACTTACATCACTTGATGAAGTATACAGTGCCGTTAAAGAAAACGCTTAAATACCTTTTAAAAAAATATTATGTCTGATGAATTATTAATACTAGACTCTAAGCAAGAAGAAACCAAAAAAGAACAAACTAGTTTTGGTCTTGATAAGATAAACGAGTGGTTACTTGAACAACAAAAGATTAATCTAAAATCAAAGGTTGTATTTTTTAGACTTTTGGCAACTATGGTAAATGCCGGAATTTCAGTTCTAAAATCTATTACAATTCTAGAAAAACAAGAGAAAAATCTAGTATTAAAAAAGCTTTATACAAACATAATTGATTGAATAAAATGATGAAAAAATTTAAGCAATAGTTTAAGAGATTATAACAATAATTTTTCAGATTCAGAATGTTCTATTATAGAATCAGGTGAGAAAACTTGAAAATTAAATTCTGCGTTAATTCAGCTAGCAGATCAAGTAGAAAAGGTAGAAAGAATTTCAAAAAAATTCAAATGAGCACTAATTTATCCTGCTGCAATAGTTGTAGTAATGTTCTCAGTTATTTATATTTTAATGACACTCGTTGTACCAAAAATTATTGAAATTTTCTGAGATAAATCAAAACTTCCACCTATAACTCTATTTTTGATTTCAGTTTCTGATTTTTTTGTAAATTATTGAATATTTTTAATTTTATGAATTGTTGCTTTTATAGTATTTATAATGTTCTGGAAAAAAACTCCATACTGAAAATATAAATTTGATAAATTTATGCTGAGATTACCTATCTTTTGAGGAATAAATAAAAAAATTATTTTATCAAAATTCGCTCGTGTTTTATCAAATTTATTATCAAGTGGTATTTCAATTGTAGAATCACTTAGAATTGTGTCAGATATTGTCGGAAATGAAGTATATAAACAAAGAATACTTCTTTTAAGAGAAGATGTAAAGAGATGAATCAAAATATGAGAAAGTCTTGATGATGATCCACTTTTTCCAGAAATGCTTGTACAAATGATAAAAGTCTGAGAAGAAACAGCAAAACTCGATACAATAATACTAAAAGTTGCAGATTTTTATGATGATGAAGTTGACCAGGTTATAAACAACATCCAAAAATTACTAGAGCCAATTATTATAGTTATAATGGCCGTTGTTGTTTGATTTATCGCTGTTTGAATTATGCAACCAATAATGAGCCTTGCTGATATAGTGAGTGAAGGTTAATTACTTTTTCAATCTAATTTCAAACTTATTCTCCTCTATTTCAATATTTTTCTTGATGTCAGACTCTCAAAAGTCTCAAATTTTTGATAAAGTTTCATTTTCTATATACTCTCTAAATAAATCTAGGATTTGTTCTATTTTATCTCATGAAATAGATAATTTAATTCTATCAGATACTCTGTATTCAGCTTCTTTACGAGTATCTTGTATGGTTCTTACTAAATCACGAGCAATTCACTCAAGTTTTAACTCTTCTGTAATTTTTGTATCAACCGCTATTACCATTCCAAATCCAGCTTCAATATCCACTTCCACTCAAGATAATGGCTCATAAGCAATTTCGTATTCTCACTCTTCTAAAATAAAATCTCAAATTTTCAATCTTCATTCTCATAAATCTTGGAAATTTCAAGTTTTGGCTTGAATAATTATATTTTGAACATCTTTTCAGAATCTCGGTCCAATTAGTTTTGCATTTGGACGACAGATTTTTTTCGCAATTTGAGTAATATCAGATAGTATTATTATTTCTTTAATATTTAATTCTTCTTTAATAATTTCTTGATAATAAGGCTCTAATTTCTCTCAAATTGTGAGAGAAATAAGTGGTTGTCTTACTCTTATTTTTTTATTAGCACGGAGAGCCAGTCATAGATTTATGATTTTTTGAGTTTTTTCCATCTGTGAATTTAGTTTTTCTGAAATCAAATCACTTTTACATTCTGGATAAAGCTCTAGATGAACCGATTCTTTATTTGTAAGATTTTTAAAAACTTCCTCACTTACAAATGGCATTATTGGGGCAATAACTTTAGATAATTCCACTAATACTTCATAGAGTGTATGATATGCTCAGATTTTATCTGTATCATTTTCTGATTTCCAAAATCTGCGACGAGAACGGCGGATATACCAATTTGTAAGATTATCCATAAAATCAAAAATTGGACGAGTAACTGAGTTTATATCATATTTTTCAAATCAATTATTTGTGCTTTTTATAAGCTCTTGAAGTTCTGAAAGTACCCATTTATCAAGATTATTAAAACTCGGTTCTCATAAATATTTATAAACTTCTTTTTCTTTTCATTCAAATTTATCAATATTCGCGTAAGTCGTAAAAAATGAATACGTATTCCAAAATGGCAAAATAACTTTTTTAATAATTTCCTCTACTCAGGCTTCCGAAAATTTCATATCTTCAGCCTTAACTGCGCCCGAATTCATCATATAAAATCTTATAGCATCAGCTCAGTGTTTATCTATTAATTTTTCTGGATCTGGATAATTATTTAAAGATTTACTCATTTTGCGTCAATCCTCAGCCAAAACTATTCAATTTACAATTACATTTAAAAATGGAGTTCTATCAAAAAGAAGTGTACCTAAAACCATAAGAGTATAAAACCATCCTCTAGTTTGATCAATTCATTCCGCGATAAAATCCCCTGGATATTTGAACTCTTCTTTTCATTTAAATGGATAATGTTTACTCGCATAAGGCATAGATCCAGACTCAAACCAGCAATCAAGAACTTCTGGGATACGAGTTAAAACTGTTCCTGTTTTTGGATGTTTTAATTTAATTTTATCCACAAAGTGTTTGTGTAAATCAACTTCAATTCCTTCCTCAATATAAAAATATTTATCTCATTTTTTCTCAATTTGCGCAAAATCCTTATTTAATTCATATAATTCCCTTATACTTCAGACACAATAGATCTCTTCTTTATCTTCACTTCTCCAGATTGGCATCGCAGATCACCAGTATCTATTACGGGATATATTCCAATCGCGAGCTTGGGCTATCCATTTTCCAAATCTTCAATCTTTAATGTTTTCAGGAACCCAATTTACCTCGGCATTATTTTTAACTAATTTATTTGCTACTTCCTCAACCTTCACATACCAAGCACTAATTCCACGATAAATAAGCGGAGTTTTACATCTATAACAGTGCGGATATGAATGATTTATAGTAGAAATATTAACTATATCTCATCTTGTTTTTAGCATTTGTATTACTTTTTCATTAAAATCAAATACATAATCTCAACTATTTTCAAATAAATTTTCTACTTTTCCAGTATCATCAATATGAGAAACAACTCATAAATTTTCCTTTTTTCAGATAATTGAGTCGTCCTCTCAATAAGCTGGCGCTATGTGAACTACTCAAGTTCCACTCTCGGTTGTCACATGATGACCAATTACGACCTTATAGGCATTTTCTCAAAGCTCCATTCATTTTGGTAAATCTCCAGCATCACGAAGTAACTCAAAATCATTAAAAAGTGGCTCATATTCTATTCCAGCAAGACAACATCATTGATAATTTCTAACTATTTTATAATCACCCTCATCCTTATAATAATTAGCGAGTCTATCTGTTGCGAGAATATAAGTCTCCCCTGTTTTTTTATCTAGTACTTCGCTATATTCAATTTCAGCTCAGATAGCAAGTCCGAGATTAGCAGGAAGCGTCCAAGGAGTTGTAGTCCAAGCTAGAATATATTTATTTTGATTTCATTTGATTTTGAATTTAACAGTGGCAGATTTATCTTGTCTATCCTCATATCATTGATTTACTTCAAAATTCGAAAGAGGTGTTGAACATCTTGTACAATATGGCACAACTCGTTGAGATTCATAAATATGTCATTTATCAAAAAGAGACTTAAATACCCACCAAACACTCTCCATAAAATCTGGGTCCATAGTTTTGTAATCATTGTCCATATCTATCCAGCGTCACATTTTCTCGACAATTCTTCTCCATTCTGTCGTGTACACCATCACATTAGATCTACATTGTTCATTAAATTCATACACTCAAATTTTGTCTTCTATATCGCGTTTTCCTGAGATTTTCAGTTTTTTCTCGACAATATTTTCAATAGGAAGTCCGTGACAATCCCACCCAAACCTACGCTCCACATATTTTCACTTCATAGTCTGATATCTCGGAATAATATCTTTGAGTGTACCACCAAGAAGATGACCATAATGCGGAAGTCCCGTAGCAAACGGAGGTCCATCATAAAAAACAAATTCATCCGCTCATTTGCGAATGTCCAAAGACTTCTGAAAAGTCTTGTTTTTCTTCCAAAAATCCAATATTTTTGCTTCCAATTCCGGAAAGCTCTGGCGAGAATTTACTTGTGGGTACATAAATATTTCTATAAAAAAATAAAAAACACACTAAAAACTAATGTGCTTTGGGTCCCGAATTTGGGAAGGTACCACCTAAAGCGGATAGACGCGATAAATCGCGTCTCTACTTGATTTATATTTGTTTACGGAGTTTTGTCTCCGAGAGGTTCTACTTGGTTTCTTCCTCCAGCTTGTCTCGTGATAGCGAGACTCAAATGCTTTTTTGAATTTATGGAAGTAAGTATATTTTAAAATAAAGAAAAGTCAAAAATTTCTAAAAATCTCCCCGAATTCGGGGAGATTTTTAGAAATTTTTTTTGCGGAAATTAATCTTTTATTACAATATTATTAGCCATTAAATCACTTTCAAGATTCATTCAAAACGCTTTATTAAGATCAGACCAATGTCTCATTTTATCAGAATCCATCGCTTTTCCTCTAGTAGGGGTAAGTATAAATTCTACTTTACAATCTACTAAAAGTTCACTAAAAGCTTCAGCTTTTCCTTCCATACCTGAAAAATGTAGAAAATAATTTTTACCATTGCTTCACTTAATAACACCCATTCCTTTTTCATATTCTATCTTTGATACTGTACCTTGCATTATATTTTCCATTTTTTCTTTTTCTTCCTTTACTACAATATCAGTTGCTACAAAACCTCTTTCAATATAACCTCATAATACCGGCTCAAAATAATTTCCATCCAAATCTCCTTTTATATTTTTATTAGCCTTAAGTTTAAATTCTACTTTTGTATCTACTAAAAGTTCATTAAAAATTCCAGCTCTATCTTCATCTCTACCTTTATCATTAATATCAGTAAAATTAAAGTAATAATTTTTACCATTGTCTCAACGAATTGATCATACACCACTTCCATAAAGGATTTTTAATATAGAACCTTGCATTGTTTCATTCATTTTTTCTGTACTTTCTTTTGTCTCTTTTTTATCATCAGTTTTAAGAAGTACGATAAAATTTCTAGTTATTATATTTCATGATTTATCTTTTAAATAAACAACTACTGCTTTGCGTCAACTTCATTTGCTTAAAGTAAGAAGAAATGATTTTCCAGAGACCCAACATTTATCATCAGCGGTTGGCACATAATCTTCTGATGCATATAATCAGACAACATTAGCTATATCTTCTAAATCTATACTTATATTTTCAGAATTTGTATCTAATGGTATTAAAATACCATTTAATATTCTTCTATTTGCCCTTTCTTTATCAGCTTCTTCAAAAAGATCGAAAACATTACCTCATTTTTGTATTGATATACCATAAGCCTTATTAAATAAAACTTGTGTTTGATTTGGGTGAGATATTATAGCTTTTGCTAATAAGAATTCGATATCAGTTCACTCATCTGCTTTGAAAAAATAATAATCTAAATCTTCTGGTGTAGTTTTTGGATTATTTATTATTGACAATATAAGAATTTTTTGTTCTAATGATCAGTTTTCTTTTTCTTCAAATAATTTCTTGATTTCTTCTGATGATTTTTCTGATAAAATAATAAAATTATCTATTGAAGATGCTACACTTGACATTAATTCATAAGCATGTTCTACATCCATTAATTCTCAAGGCATCATATTTTCAGGATTTATATCTCTTACTCATTCCTTTATTTGTTTTGATAAATTATCCGCACGCAGACTATCTCTCACTTCATTTACTCTAGCTTTTGCTAGGTTTTCATCTCTATTAAATAGTGTAACACTAAATTCTCAAAGTGTTGTATTGGGTCTCATTTCTCAAGGCATCATATTTTCAGGATTTATTTCTGAATTTCATTTCCCTTTATCTATATCTATGTCTCAAATTTTATTATTTACCATATTTATTTAGGTTAAAAAATTAAATATAAAGCCATTGTAACATATAATTTGAAATTGTGCAAATTTTGGGCAGTTTATGATTTTTTGAGTGCGAGTTGCCCGCAGGCCGCGTCTATATCATCTCACATTGTATGGCGAATTGTTGATGGAATTCATGATTTTTCAAGAATTTGTTGGAATTCTTGAATTCTTTTTTTGGAAGTAGCAGAGTATCAACTTGAATTCACTCACTCTCCGGGATTATATGGAATAAAATTAACATGAGCGAGTTTTCATTCTAGTAATTTTGCGAGTTGCTTTGCATTCTCTAGAGAGTCATTAATACCTCAAATCATAATATATTCATAAAAAATTCTTTTGTTGGTAAGAGATGTATAATCATCTAGCGCTTTCATTAAAAAATTAAGAGGATAGGTAATATTAACTGGCATAATTTTAGATCTTAGCTCATCATTTGGGGCGTGAAGGCTTATGGCAAGGCTTGTTTGAGGAAAATCGTGTCAGAATTGTTTTATTCCAGAAATTATTCCACAAGTTGATATTGTTACGCGCCTTGAAGAAAAATCAAATTTTTGTTGTTTACAAGCTACTTCTAGGGATAATTTCACATTTGGATAATTCAAAAATGGCTCGCCCATTCCCATATAGACTATATTTCTAAGGTTTTTTCACTCTGCGTGCAATATTAATACTGCTTCCATTATCTGGTCAACTATCTCATAAAATTCAAGATTTCTCTGGAGTCCGAGCTTTCCAGTGGCGCAAAAACTACATCCCATCGGGCATCAGGCCTGACTCGACACACAGAGGGTATTTCTTCCTGATAAATGTCTCATAATAACTGATTCTATAAAAAGTCCGTCAGTGGTTTTAAAAAGTATTTTTGTAGTTTGACCATTGTCAGATGTGGTTTGAGATTCTACATTTAGCGAAGTAAAAAAACAATTTTCTCTCAAAAGTTCTTTTGACTTATTTGAAATTGTAGAAATATCCGTGTAATTCACGATAAAATTCTTGTAAATTGCATTCTCGATTTGAGCGTATCTAAAAGGCTTTTCTCAGTTTTGTTCGAGTAAGGCCTTTAATTGAATTTCGTCATGAATAGAAAACATAATTTATTTAAGAAAGTAATTAAGTTTCTCTACTATATTGATTTTTTGAAAAAAGAAAGAAATTATTCCATCGTATTTACATATCTGAAAATTTTATTTCTGAAGTTTATTCAGGTGTATTCTGAGCTTTCTGGTAATATTGAAGTTGAAATATTTGAATTTTTTAGAGTTTCTTTCAACTCTTTATCTTGTAATAGCTTAAAAATATTTAGAGAAAGTTCTTTGTCACTAATTGGGTCATCATTTTTTCTTAAGGCCTCTATAAATTCTTCTGTTTTTGAAAGAATAACTTTTTGAGGAGCTGATAAGTTTTGGCTAGTTTTTGCTTTTTTAATAATTTGTTCTAGGTGTTCAATAAAAATAGTCTTGTTATAACTAAATCATCATTTAATATCTTGTTTTAAATTATTTTTGAAAATTTTAACATTTTTATAAGGATTTTTGGTATATTCTTGCTTCATTTGAAGAGAATCTAGGTCTTTTAGAGGAATTATTCCAGATGAAGTCAGACTTCTAATTATAAAATTCTCGGTTAATCAATAAAGCATTTGTTCTTCTCATAAATTATTCATAAGCAATATTGTATTTTCATAATTTTTCATTTTTTCTTCATCTTTGTAGATATCTATGTTTTTTTCTCAGGCAAAAAGCAATATTCAATTAAGTTTCTCAAAATGAGTATTTATTTTATCATTTAAAAGTGAAGTTCAAATTATTTTTCATACAATATTTGAATGACCTCAATCATCTAATCTCATTAAATCTTGTAATAATTCAACCATTAAAGAAAAATCTTTTTTATCTGGATTTTCCTTTTGTAAAATCTTTTCTATTTTAGAAATTTTAGCTAAATCTTCTTCTATTTTACCTTTCCTCATAATATTATCTACTCTATTTATTCTATCTTCTTTATTTTCTTTTAGTTGAGCAGTGGTTAATTTTGATTTTGCAAAAGGCTCTGAGAAGTTAATAAATTTTTTCACTTCTTCTTTTTTAAAAAGCGCTATAGCGTCTTGTAAATGCTGCCTTGTTGGCCATTCCTTAGAATATCAATATCTTAGATAATCAAATCTTAATTGAAAATCTCAAAATGAACTTACAGCTTTATAGTTCGGATTTAAGCCAAGACTAAAATCTTTAACTAAACTTTCTAAAGCTCATCTTATAAGCCAGTGATCTAATTTTTTCTTTAAAAATAATCTTCTTCCTTCTCAGTTTTCAGTTGGATAACTTTCTTTTTTTATGATAATTTTCTCTAGGTTTTCATTTTGTCGATTGTCTACGACTATGTCTATAACACCTTTATCTACAGGATTTATATTAATTTCTTCATGGAAAGATTTTTCAGTAATTTCAGATAAAATTTTATCAATTTCTTCTAGCGTTATCACAAATTTACTATTTTGTGGCATTTTTCATTGGAAAATATCATCTTCTTTAATATTTTTTGATTTTATAGATCTCTCTACAAATTTCGCGATAAATTGCATTTGTAAATAATCATTTAGATTTGAGATTTTTGATAAATTAGGATATGTCTTAAATTTACTAAGACCAAGAATTTTCTTTTTAATTCTATAAAAAACTCTTTTTGCGCTATCTCAAGGAAGCGAAATTATATCCACATAATCCGCATAAACTGCTTCTGCCTCGACAAAAGCCGTACTTTCTTTAACTTGTTTTATGTGAGCATTAAATAATGCGTCTATATTTTCAGAATCAAAATAAAATATTGGTCTATTTATGTTGGCTGCATCTCTATTTAGGTCATTTTCACTTTGCATCGTTCAGCTCAATTGAAGGGCTTTTATTTGCGCAGCATAATAGAATTGCAATAAATTTTTCCTTTCTTGATCATAATTTGAATCTAGTTTATCCAATTTATCAAAAGCCTCTTTTTCAAAAATTGGTATTTTTGATTTTAAGACACTTTCGATTGTATCGCCAACTCTTAGGTCATAATTTCATTTCATTTTTACATCGGAGTAAATATTTGCAAAATCTTTTTTATAAAAACTAGATTTCTCTGTTGGCTCAATTAATTCTGTAGGATAGAAAACTCCGCTCACTATAAATTCCCACAAAAATCTAGTTCTCGCATTCATATTTTTCGCTCTGTCTTCAGAGTCTGAATTTACCATATGAAGTCCATCAATCATCATAGGTCAAGATATTTCTATGCTATCAGATGGCTTAATTACGAGTTGTTTTGACTTTTCTTTTTTAAATTCAGTTTCTAAATTTACAGTTTTTCCGTTTATTTTAATATTTATAATACTAGCAAATTTAGAAAGATTTTCTCAAATATTTCATTTCTGTGAATCAGATAAAGCTGAAGATCAATAGTCAGCTCTTTGTTGCACAAAATTAACCAAATAATCACTTATCGGTTGGCTTTTCTTTCAATTTAAACTATCTTTTATTTGTCATTCAATGGTTGTTATTTGGGATTCTGTCTCTATTTTTGGCTTCAGTGAAGCATTATAACTATCTAAATCTTTAATGATATTTGGGAATTTTGCGAGTCTATCTTTGTAAAGATTTCTATCAATTAATTCTCAAGCTTTTATCAAAACTAAGAAATTTTTTGTAACAGAAAATACTTTTTTCTTGCTATTAGATAAATCCACAATCCGGTCAATTGAGGCTTTATTTAGAGGATATTTTTTTGAAAATTTTTCTCACTTATGAGTTAAATAATAATTATAAGCCTCATCTTTGTTTTCAAAATTTGCTACTTTAACTATAAAGCGTTTATAATCTTCATCAATTACTCAGTTATTATCGACTACCACTTTTGTGTCTATAATCTTATCAAAAGTCCAAATAATCTCAGTTTTTCCTGAAATTATATCATTTAGTGAATTTGAGAGATTTAATTTTGTCGCAGAAAGATTTTTTTCTTGTATTTCTTTTTTGCGTTTTAAAATATTTAATTCCTTATTTGAAGCTTCAGTATCTATTCAAAAAGGTTCTTTTTTTCAATCATTTATATTTTTTACCTCAAATGCCTTAAAGATTTTCTCTCAATTTCAGAGAAAAAGTGATTGATGAGTATTATAATGTTTGTTTTTCTTCCACTTATTGTAATCGGCTACAACTCATTTAAACTTGCTATATTTAAAATAAAATGGCACAAGACTACCTGGAACTCAGCTTTTTTCTAAATGTTTTGTGAGTGAAATCATATCTTTATCAAATCCCTCTTTATTTCCAATTGGATTTTCTCCACCAACTTTAGCTGGATCAAAATTATCCATTAAATTCATTTTTTGAGC
Organism: uncultured Candidatus Peribacteria bacterium; assembly: GCA_964555845.1. Lineage (GTDB taxonomy): Bacteria > Patescibacteriota > Gracilibacteria > BD1-5 > UBA2023 > JALNXF01. The sequence continues at coordinate 59,868 of CAZKUA010000002.1, forward strand.
AAATCAAACAGAAATTAACTCTTCTGGAAGCATCCAAGCATCTATATTTTTTTTACGGAAAAATTCATTTTCTTCTGGTGTAAGATCTTCACTTGATATAGAATAAAAAAGTAGTCTTCTAATTAAATTGGCACAAGAAACTGTTCTTTGAGTTCATACATCTACAATTCTTGGATTATCTTCATCAAATACGTATTTTTGAGAATCAATAAAAGATTGTCACATTTTTGAAATTCCTGGAGATTTTGTAGTTTTTGGAAAAATATTTTCATTCTCAAAAATTATTTTTTTTAAATTTTTTAATTGTTTTTCTGTTACTGTTCCACTTATCCTGGCTGCCACTTTATTTAATTCTTTGTTTATTTTCAAAATATCGTTTATTTTTCTTAACTTTTCTACTTCATTACTAAATTCCGCTAATTTATCTTCTTTTGGAATAAATATACTTTTTCACTTTTTTACAATTATGTTTTTTCATTTTTTCTCAAATTCAACCCCTAAAATCCTATTAATAATAATTAAATCCTCAAAATTAGTTAATCCGCAATTATTTGCAACAACTGAAATATTGTCTCATTCTTTGATATCATAAGGCTTTACAATTTTTCACAAAGAATTCCTCAATCAAGCCTTAACTTCCTCAGAAGCAAGAGCTTCGCTTGTAGATTCTTCGCTCAAATTTATGTCATTATCTAATGTGGTTTTTTGTTCTAGAGCCAAAATATGCTAAAATTAAAAGATTATTATTTCTTTAATTTTAGCATATTTTTCTTTTTAATGCAAAAAAATGGTGAGGGGAAATTATTTAGGTAATCAAATTTAAAAACAGAGTATCCATATTTTAAAATTAGAGCAACCACAAGGGATTGCCCCTACGGATTTTATTGTAGGGGTGCCCTTTATGGGTACCCTCCTTATTTTTTGAATATCTTCTTATTTTTCTATTAGATCCTCAGCTATTTTTAAGAATTCTGGATTTTTTCTCAATTTTTTGAAAATTCTTTTTTCTGCTTCATAAATTCATTGTTTTTTTACACCAAATTTATCTCAGACTTCTACTAAAGTCATTTCATCTAATCAATCAAATCAAAACCTCATTCTCATAATTTGTTCATCTCTTGGTTTTAAATTCTTTAAAATTCTATCAACTTTTTCACTTATTATTGCTGTATTTATGCTTTCTTCTAAACAAATATTATTTGTATCTTCCATAAAGTCTAGTAAAACTGTATCTTCTGCTTCATTAATAGGAAAATCTAGACTTAAAATGTCTCTTCCAAAAATTATAAATTTTTCTATTTCTTGGATACTCATTTTTAATTCCCCTGCTAATTCATTAATGGTTGGTTCTCTTCATAATTTCTTTGAAAGATTTATAGAAATACGTTTAATTCTATTTACTTTTTTTAAAATATAATAAGTTAATGAAATAGTTCTTCATTTTTCATATATTGCCCTACTAATAAATCTTTTAATCCCCTTTATTGCATAAGTAGAAAATTTATTTTTTCTTTCTGGATTATTACTGTTAACGGCCTCTAAGAGGCCTAATGTTCATTCTTGTACCAAATCTAATAATTCAAGTCACTTTCATTCATATCTTTTATTTTTAGCTATTTTAATGACTAAATATAAATTAGCTTCAATAAATTTCTGTCTTGCTTCTTTATCTCATTTTTTTATTTTTCTTCAAAGTTCTTTTTCTTCTTCTAATTTAAGTGGTTTTGTTTTTCTAATTTCTCTTAGACATACAAATATAAGATCTTCTAATTTTTTAATTTCTGAAATTTCTGATAAAATAGCGTTTTTTAATGCTCGAGTAGGTTTTATATCAACTAATTTTATAACATCTTTTTTGGTTATTTCTTTTAAAAGTTCTAAAACACTATCTTCTTTTATATTCTCATCTAAAGAAGTAGTTGATTTGTGTTGATTATCTATCTGAGCTAGTACTTCTAACATTTTTAGATTTTTAAGTATAATTTTATTATTATCTTATACTAAAAAAGATGAAAAAGTCAATGATATTTTTGGTTTTATTCTTTTGCCTTTTTCCAATTGTTTCAAATAGAAATATCAACTAGCAATTTTATCGGGAAATTATGAATGTTTTCCATTATTTCTCTGATTTCTTTTTGAACAAGCTGAAGTTCGGTTTTATGAATTTCAAATACAAGCTCATCATGAACTTGCATAATTAGCTTTGATTTTAGGTTTTTTTCTTTTATGAAATTATCAATTTTTATCATAGCTAGTTTGATAATATCCGCTGACGTTCATTGAATTGGCATATTTAAGGCTTCTCTCTCAGCTTGTCATTTTATAATTCTATTGGCATCATTTAGTCAATTTATATATCTTCTTCTTCCAAAAAAAGTTTCTACATAACCTGTTTGTCTTGCCTTTTCTAGTATACTTTCATAATAAGTTTTAACTCTGCTATATTTCTCGAAAAACTTATTAATATATTCTGTAGCCTCCGCCATAGACACATTCATTGTCTTAGATAAGCCAAAACCTGATATTCCATAAATAACTCCGAAATTTACAGTTTTTGCTCTTCTTCTAAGCTCAGATGTAATATTTGTATTTTCTCAAAAAAGAAATTTTGCAGTCTTGTTATGAATATCCTCACCATTTAAAAATGCATTTGTAAGTTCTGGATCTTCCGATAAATTAGCCAAAATTCTTAGCTCAACTTGAGAATAATCGGCAACAAGTATTTCATAATCAGGGTTGCTTGGAATAAAACAAGACTTAATTTCATCGCTAAAAAAATCTCCACTTGGAATATTTTGCAAATTTGGGTTTTCGCTTGATAATCGTCCTGTTGAGGTTTTTATCTGATTGTAAGTAGTGTGAATTTTTCCGGTTTGTTTGTTTATTACTTTCAAAAGTCATTGAACATAAGTCGATTGAAGTTTTTGAAGTCCTCTGTAATCAAGAATTAATGATGCTATTGCATAATCTTTTGCAATAAAACTAAGAGCTTCGTTATCTACTGAGAACCCTGTTTTTATTTTTTTACTTGTTGGAATTTTTAATTTCTCAAAAAGAATTTCTTGAACCTGTTTAGCGGAATTTATATTAAATTTTTCTCAAACAACCTCATAAATTTCAGCTTCTATTTTTTTCGATTTTATCTCAATTTCTTCTCATATTTTAGCTAATTTATGAGTATCTATTTTTACTCATTCAAACTCCATATTCGCCAAAACTTCAAGTAATTCTGACTCAAAACCAAATACAAAGTCAAGTCAAAATTCTGTAGTTTGTGGCAATGAAGCTTTTCAAGAATCATTAAAAGAAAAAATAGCTTTCTCATCATTTTGAATTAGTCTCTCTGGAGACACTCAAAAATTATGAGTATATTCAAGATATTCTCCAAATCAAACACCTTTAAAATACTTATCAAAAATATAGCTTCTTAATTTTATATCGAAAAATTTTACCATTAATTTATGCTATTTAAGAGCTTATCTATGTCTTTAAGTGTTTCTTGAGTTTCTTTACTAATTTCAGCTGAATTAATATTTACTCCAGAATTCACCTCAACTTTTGTCCCATTATCTGAGGAAATAGTTGTTTTACCATTAGATATTTTTACATTGTTTTTATCTCAATCATTTACAGATATCTCACCAGAGTTTGAATTTATTTTCACTCCAGAAGCAGAAACCGAAAGACTAGCTCCCGAGTCTGTAATATCAACGCTCACTCCCGAGTCAATATCTTCTGCTATCTCAATATTCATTCCTGAATTTGAAATAATTTTCTCTGGCCTTAACTCATTTTTTTGAGTACCACAAGAAGCAAGTAACAGAGTTAAAGTCAATAATGTAATTAGTTTAGTTTTTACCCCAAGGGTGTTTGTTTTATTGCGCATAATATTTTTTGTTTAATTTTAAAATGTTTTTTAATTTTAATTTATATGTCATTTCTAATCTTCCTTTTGTCATTTCGAGTGCAACGAGAAATCCCTTTTTATATAATCTTATTTGCAATTAACTAATTTTAATTTCATAAGTGCTTTCTAAAGGGATTTCTCACTACACTTCGTTTCGTTCGAAATGACAAATAGACAATTTCTTCTTCTTAATTTAATCATTTTTCCAAAAAAAACAAATTTTCATTTGATTTTAATTTTGATTTTTTTAGATTTTTTATATAATTATTTAAATTTATCTTTAAAAGGATATTTAAAATAAAATTTAATTTTCAAGATTATGACTACGTTAACCATAGAAAATAGTATAAAATTACAAAAAACAAACTTTATAAGTATGGACGATTTGCTTGATTATTTATTGTCTTTAAAAATCTCTAATATGAAATATGAGGATGTATCAAAAGAAGAGAAAGAATCATTAGATAATCTCAAATGAATGAGTACTTTTAAAAATATTGTGAAAAATCTAAAAGTATAATTTATTTTTTAAATTAAAGATTTTGTCATTTCGAGGCAAAACCCACTAACTGTCATTTCGAACAAAGTGAGAAATCCCTTTTAGAATCACTTAAGACTCAAATCTTCCCAAGTTTTATTTATACTTTCAATTAAATCTATTTTCTTAATTCTTGAAAACTTCTTTATTTGTTTTTCTCTTATTATTGCTGAATTTATATTATTGAAATTTTCGTAGTAAACTAATTTATTACAATTGTATTTTTTAGTAAATCATTCAATTAATTCTAATTTATGTTCAGATATTCTTCTTTCTAAATTATTAGTAACTCAAATATATAAAGTTCAAGATTGACTAGCTAAAATATAGACAAAATAGTTATGATTCATAAGATGAGTTAAAAAGGGATTTCTCGTTGCACTCGAAATGACAGTTAGTGTAGTTTCGTTCAAAATGACAGGTGAGAAGTTCAATACTAATAATTTTAAAGTTTACTAAAACTCCACAACCTCCACTCAATTAATTGTTACATCAAAAAGAGGTCTATCATCTCTGTCTACCCTGCTGTTTGCGATGGCATCAACTACTTCTAGTCATTCAAAGACTTGTCCGAAAACTGTATGATGTTTGTCTAGATGCGGAGTAGATTTCGCGTGAACTATAAAAAACTGACTTCAGTTTGTGTTTGGTCCGGCATTTGCCATGGAAATGGCTCATTTTATGTGTTTTAGTTTTGAGAATTCATCCTTAAATTCGTGTCAATAAATACTTTCTCATCACATTCATGTAACGGTTGGATCTCATCACTGGATCATAAAATTATTTATAACTCTATGAAAAACAGTGCCATTGTAATATCAATTTTTAGATAATGTTATAAAATTCTCAAAAGTTTTAGGAGTTAGTTCTGGAAAAAATCTAAGTTTTATAATTCATAAACTAGTATTAATAATTGCTATTATGTCTCAAGTATTTGGTAATTTATCTTGCATATTTGGTTTGGTTAGTTAAATAAGTAATTCAAATAATTTTTTAATTTTTTTGGCAGATTTTGGTGATTTTTTTAGTTTTAATAAAGCCTCTTTTTCTAATTGTCCCACTCTTCCTGTTCAAATATTAAATATCTTTGCGGTTTCTTCTAGAGTATGTGGATATTCTCAATTAAATCAAAATCTCAGGCTTAAAATTTTGATTTCTCTAGGATTTAGGGTATCTAATAATTCATTTATTTCGTTTTTTAATTCCTTATTAAAAATATTTTCTTCAACGTTTTTTGTTTGGTCTTCTACAAAAATTTCTAAAGTTTCTTCATTATCTCAAATTGGAGTCTCAAGACTAATTGTATTTAAATTAAATTCTTTTAATTCTTTTAATTTTTCTGGATTAATGTTTAGCATATAAGCTAATTGTTCGTCAGTTGATTCAATTCATTTTTCTAAAATATTTTTTCTATTAATTGTTCTAAAGTCATATAATAGTTTTTCAAATCCGGGTGGAATATAAATATCTTTTCATCATTTGCTTATTGCTTCATTTATTTCTGCAAATATTTTATGTTTTGCATAATTTGTAAAATTTTTTCATAAATCAATATCAAATTTTTGTGAAGCTTTTAAAAGTCATATATTTCCAGCTTGAATTAAATCCAATAAAGATAATCATCTATTTTGAAATATTCATCTTTTAACAATATAAACAACAAATCTTAAATTAGCTTGAAAAAGTTGTTTTGAAGCAAGGCTATCTCAATTTTTTATTTTAATTCATAATTCTAATTCGTCTTCTTTATTTAAAAGTTTGTATTCTCATATTTCACGAAGATAAGTAGATATTAAATCATAATTAATATTATCCCCTCATTTTTTTTCATTAAAATCTGGGTCAATTAATTCATTTACACTATCTTCTATTTTTTCTATTAATGATTGAGAATCTCCTCATTCTTCAATATCATCTATAATTTCATCTTCATCTAATGTTGGATCTAATAATTTGTTTGGCATATATATAATTTTAGAATACAATATAACTTGTAATCAAAATTTATAAAAAGTCAAACTATTTCTTCAAAATATTTACAAAAGTCTCACTTGGAATGCTCACACGTCAAAATTGTTTCATTTTTTTCTTTCATTCTTTTTGCTTATCTAGAACTTTTCTTTTACGAGTTATATCTCATCCATAGAGCTTGGCTGTCACATCCTTGCGAAGTGCTCCGATATCTTCACGAGCTATCACTTGAGCTCAAATAGTGGCTTGGATTGCAATAGAAAATTGTGCTTTTGGAATATTTTCTTTTAATTTTGAACAAATTTTTGCTCCAGTAGACCTGGCTTTATCTTTGTGAACTAGCATAGAAAGCGCTTCTACTTTTTCTCCGGCAACCAAGAAATCTATTTTAACTATTTCATCTTTTTTGAATTTAATAAATTCGTAATTAAGGCTAGCATAACCGCTTGATAGACTTTTTAAATCATCATAAAAATCTCAAACAAGCTCTGCCATTGGAATTTCATAAACTATTACAGCGCGTGTTGGATCTAGAAAATACTGATTTACAAAAATTCATCTACGGTCTTGAGCAAGTTGCATCATAGCTCAAATATAGACAGAATTTGCGATAATTTCAACCTTTGCAATTGGCTCATCTATGTGGATATATGTCCCTGGTTTTGGTAAATCCTCTGGATTAGAAAAATATACATAAGTGCAAGTATGACCTTCAAAATCAAGAATTTCTGTTTTAAATCTATTGTATTGCTCGACTTTATTTCCAGACAAAAGCACTCTGTAAGTCACTTGTGGGCTCGTCATAATTACATCAATTTCAAATTCTCTCCAAAGTCTTTCCTTAACTATATCAAGATGAAGAAGTCATAAAAATCCACATCTAAACCCATAACCAAGCGCTGGTGAGACTTCATTTTCTACAGTTAGCGATGAATCATTAAGACATAACTTATCAATACTATCTTTTAATTTGAGATATTCATCATTATCAACTGGATAAATTCCAGCAAATACAAATGGATTTATTTTTTTAAATCAAGTAATTCAAAATTTATATTCCTTGTCTCCAGCAAAAATTGTATCTCCAACTCTGGCTTCAGTAATTGACTTAAGTCAAGTTACAACATATCCTATTTCTCACTCATTAAGAATTCCACTCGAGTTATATTTTGGTGCAAAAAATCATACATCAATCGCATCTATTTTCGCTCCAGAATTCACTAATTCTAGCTTATCTCATTTTTTAATAGTTCCAGAAAATAATTTCAAATATATTACAACTCATTTATAGGTGTCATACTGCGAATCAAAAATTAATGCCTTTACAACATTCCTACTTTCATTTTTTAAATCCTGGTTTGGGATAATATTACTCTCTTTATCAAGTTTTCTTGGAAGTGGAATTTTCTCGACTATCTCATCAAGTAGGGTTTCTACATTTTCTCCGGTTTTAGCGGATACTGAAATAATATCTTCTCTTTTACAACCAAGAAGTGAAATTACTTCATTACTCACTCTCTCGACATCCGCAGATGGCAAATCAATTTTATTTAAAACTGGGATAATCTCAAGGTCATTATCAAGAGCGAGATACACATTTGAAAGAGTCTGAGCCTCAATTCACTGAGTCGCATCCACGACTAAAATAGCTCCCTCAACACTTGCAAGACTTCTTGAAACCTCATATTGAAAATCCACGTGTCCCGGAGTATCGATAAGATTAAGTTCCACTCATTTCCAATTCATTCTAACTGGCGTTAGCTTAATGGTAATTCATCTTTCTTGCTCGAGCTCCATAGTATCAAGAGTCTGAGATTTCATATCACGCTTTGAGATTGTCCCCGTGATCTCCAACATCCTATCGGCCAAAGTTGATTTACCATGGTCAATATGCGCAATAATACAAAAATTTCTAATTAACATTTTTTATAATTAAAAAATAACCCTTTCTGTCATTCTCGGGCTTGTCCCGGGAATCTATTAAATAAATTAATAATTCGAGTTTAATAAGTTTATTTAGTTTTTCAAGTTAAAATGAAAAAATCCCCCTCTCACCTTTCGGTAATTGGGGGATTTTCAAAATTCTTACTGTCTCTCAGGATAAAAACTTCACCCAAAAAATCAGTATTTATTTGTATTTGTATAACTCTTCACAGGAGAAAGAGCCGGTTCCGGCGCAAAAACATTCGAGAGCGACTCCTTCATATTTTTGAGCCACTGCCTCACCTTCGATGTCCCTGGCGGAAGCGGAGTACAGGAACTAAAATATACTTCAATAATTCGAAAAAAAAGAATAAAAATGTAGCATCCTCCAAATTTTGAAAAAATAAATTGTTGTCCGAAAAGAATTAAACAAATTGTAGTTCTTAAAAAGAAGCCAAATAATTGTTCAATTCTTACTTTAAATAAAGATAATCTTAAAGGATTACATGTACCCTTTTTTATTATTTTATTAAAATCCATCTCAAAGATTTCTAGAATATTCATTACTGTTGAGATAGTAACGATATTTCGTAAGACTATGAAGCTAAAAATAAGACTTGATACAGTCTCAAGAAAAAATGAATGAGGATTAAACTTAATTCCCCCATGTTCAAAAAACAAAATAGCCATAAAAGTCCATAAAATTCCTTGTGCTCCTAAAAATATTCTTGCCAAAAAGAAGCAATTCTTTCCAGTCAATCGCTGGAATTTTTGTTGGGTGGGTTCGAAAATATTGTCCAACTGGAAATTATCAATTTGTTCAAAAATATTAGACATGGTGTCACCTCATATTTGTTTTGGTTTATATTTTTGTTTGGTTATGTTAATTAGCAGATGTCATTAGGAATGACTTGGAATTTATAATGATTTTATGTTTAAAGTCAAGGGAAATAATTATTTTGATTTTCTTTTCCAAAAAATCTTTTGACTTTTTATAAAAAATGCGTATGAAGTAAATTACATATTATTAATTTATAAATTATGTCAAATCCAAATAAGGTAGATTGAAGTGGGACTAATACTCCAAAAAAATTAAAATGATGACCTAAAGATATAACTACAAAAAATCAACAATTAATAAGTAGAACTACTCATAAACTAAATGAAATTTTAGCTGAATTTTGATTTATTCCAGTAAAAGAATTTATAGATAAATTAGTTGCTTCGGAATATAGTATAGAAAATATGCTTACAAAAACAGATAAAATGTCAGAATTTGAGAAAATATTATACACTTGAAGTCGGGCAGAATTAATAAAACACTTAGGTGCAATTTATAGAAAACCTGAGTGAAGAGGAAAATACGCGAGGCTTACGGGAAAATTAATAAGTAGCGGATATGTAAATTTTTGAGTAACTGAAAGAGATTTTAGAGTTTTAGAGAGAGCTGCAGATGAACTAGCCAGAAAAATAAATGAAAGCGAGGTAAAATTCGCGGAACATTTAGGTGAAAATATGAAACAAGCTGCAGATAATCTTAAACCTAATGTAATTATGTGAGCTCAAATGTGATCTGTGAGAATATCTTCATTTTTGGGTAAGGCTCTTAATATTTATGAAAGTATTTATGCAGAAAAGGATTGAAAAGAATTAAAATTAAAAAGACATGACATAGACCTTAAATGAAAAAATGTTATTCTATCAGAAGATGTAATTACAAAAGGATCTACTTTAGCTAAAATGATAAAATTAGTAAATGATGCAGGCTGAAAAGTAGTTTATATTACTTGTGTGATTAATAGAAGTGGGAAAGATAATTATGCTTGAATTCATATTAAAAGCTGTTATATCCCAGAGAAATTTTGAATGTATTATGATAATATCAGTGTAAGAAAGATCTTCGAAGAAACTTTAGAAGATAACTGATTTAATGAATTCTTTATACAAGAATCAATGTCTGTATTTCCAGAAAATATATTTTGATATAGAATAGACAACATTTCAACCAAAAGAAATTTACTTTTAATTTTTGAAAAAATTAGAAATGAATTTTATAGAAATGAACTTATAAAAATAACAAATAAAGTCTTTGATAAATTCGAGAAAGATTGAGTTCTTCCATTTCCAAAAAAAGGAGAAATAGAAGAAAGCCCAAAAGCAAATTGGGGTGAGTTAGTTTCTGTTATGTAATAGTGTTATTTTAAAATTATTTTATGAATCAATTTAATTACAAGGAAACATTTTTTATAGAAGAAAATCTTATTCAAGGAAAGGAATTGATTGATGATTTTAATGGACTTATGGAGTTTTATTTTGATGGCCTGGGGGGTTTTAAAGAAGAATTGGACTCTTGATTTGCAGAGGTATATTATAGACCTTCATGTACAGATTTACTTCGGTCTAGTTATTGAAAAGAATTATTTTATGATAATTTTTCTAAAGAATATGATATAAAAAGATTAGAAAAATTTATTTCAAGTAAAAAATTTAAAGAATTTCTTCTAGATTTTTGAGCTTATACAAAAGAATATTATTTAAAGAAATTTTTGGAAAAATGATTAATTTCTGAGAAATATTTTAGATATCTAGATAATCTTCTAGATAATTGGGAAGGATTAAAAGAATTATTTTTTGCTATAAATAGAGGTGAATCTGCAGAAAAGGTTATTCAAAAAACACCAGAAGAAATAAAAGAAAAGGTAAAAGAAATGATTTGAATTATACTAGAAGAGCAACCAAAAAAATCATATAGACTTTTAAATAATTTATTTCTTGTGATTGAGAAAATAAATAATTTATTAGAATGAGTTAACCAATTATGAACTTGATTTGAAATAAAAGCCGGAAATTTATTGCCAGAATTAAAATCAAATTGATATGTAAATTACTTTGATGGAATCAAATTAAATAAAATTTCCAAAAAATAAATTTGACATTTTGGAAAAATATTTAATATCATATATATCTTATTTATTATAAATAAACATATGAGAAATTCAAATACAGCTAGAAGTACGAAAAAGGACGGATGAAAACAGGCTAGTTTCACTCAATTGAGTGGTAAATATCTTAGATGTAATTTTTGTTGAGAAAAAGTAAGCAGAAGCCAGACTGAGGCCCATGAGAATGCACATGCTAAACCAAAAAAATCATCTAAAAATATAGAGAGAATAAATTCGGAGATAAGAGAAGTTGTAGAAATTATTTTAAATACAAAAAAGGGAATGCGGTCAAGAGACCTACTTCATTATGCACTAAATAAAAGATGAGTAATAGATAGAATTTATAAATTAATACAAACTGTTTGAAGACTTTCAGAATCTGAAAAAGAAAAAGTTAATAATAAATCTCTTAGTGAGATTAAGAAAGAATTAGGAACTAAAAATTAATATTTAACCTAAAATATATGTGATTTAAAAATTGAATTCAAAAATTATTTTCAAGAGAAACATTAGATAATGTCTCGCCAACAAATGTAATTAAGACTATTAAAACAGTTAAAGAAAGGGTTAATTATATTTCTTCTATAAAACCAAAAAAAATAACATTAAAATCTTTAGGAATAATGTTTTATTTATCTTCTTTGAGCCCAGAAAAAATAATTGATGGTTTAGTTGAAATGACGGAAGAATATACTGATTTTATAAAAACCAATCCTAATACTTCCCCATTTATATCAGATCCATATTTAAGAAAAATAGAAGAAATTACAAAAAATAATTCACTAAATGCAACCTGTCCAAATTTACAAAAAGCAATTGTGTATGAGGCAAAATCTTTTATTGGAATTAATTGAGATAAAAAACAAAAATCTATACATGAGCTTTATGTGTGATATAATTTTTGGGTAGCAAAAGAGCTGGCTAGAAAAGTATCACCTAAAAAGGCACTAGAAAAAGCAAGAGAGTTGAAAATAGCAATGATAGAAAAATTAAAACAAGAATGAAATCATATAAAAATTAAGTTTTATTGAAAAGAATATGAACTAATTGAACATGGCTCTAGATATTTTGATATTTCTCATATTGAAGATCCAAATTTCTTTTATTTAAAATTAATAATTGGCTTCTCAGCGCCAAAAAAAGATGCAGAATGAATTGAAATAATTGAGTTAACTCCTGAAATAATTAAAGAACATCTTGTATAATTTCAAAAAATAGTTATTATTTTGGATAGATTCTATTTAGAATAATAACTATTTTTTAACTTTTAAAATTATGAAAAGATACTGAGTTAAAGAATTTAAATCTCAAATGGAAGATAAAAATTCAGTTCTCATTGACATCAGAACTCCCGGTGAGATTAGATATTGAAAAATCAAAAAAGATTGTCAGGTTCTGGATTTTTATGGACCAAATTTCGTAAACGAAATTTTAAAATTGGATAAATCAAAAAAATATCTTATCTATTGTGCTTACGGAAACAGAAGTTTTAGCCTTCTAAATTTCATGAAGGCTCAGTGATTTACAGATATTGCAGACCTCGAGTGAGGAATTGCCGATTGGATGGATTCAGGAGAAAAAATAGAGAAATAATTTTGAATTCCGTTTCTGTCATTTTGAGTGCCTTTCCTGTCATTTCGAGTGCTAACGAGAAATCCCTTTAAATCAAATCTTTTGAGACTAAAGCTTGAAGAAAAGTTAAACTTAAATTAATTATTGCAAATAAATTATATAGAAAGGGATTTCTCACTTCGTTAGAAATGACAGAAAGAGAAGTTCAGAATGACAGAAAGTCTACAACTCATTCATTATTTTATCAATTTCTTTGTAAAGATTTTCAATTTTTCAATCATTGTTTATCACAAAATGTGAAATATTTTTTAATTCCTTTATTCTAGTTTCTGTCTCTAATTTAGAATTTGCAATAAATTGTTCTAAAGTCAGATTTTTTTCATCAAGATTTTCTCATCTATTTTTTGTCCTATCAAACCTAATATTAATATCTGATTCTACATAAATAAGTTTAAAACCTTCCAAATCTTTAATGTGTTCGATATCCTCAATCCTTCTTATTCCATCGACTACAACAATATCAGTATTAGTTTTTTTAATATTTTCTGCTATAACTTTCGCAAATAAATCTTGTCCGAAATTATGTCTTAAATTAGTAGATAATTTTGATAAATTCTCTCTATTTATTGGTATGAATAAGGAATTTAAAATTGTTCTTAAGATGGCAGAATATCTGAAACTAGTCGCATTATATTTTGCAGCCAAATAATCAATAGCTGTTCATTTACCACAGCCAATTTCTCCTACAAATCCAATTACTTTTGTCATAAAAGTTAAATTAACAACTAAAATTATATAATATCCAATTTTTTTTAAAAGCAATTAAATTTGTTTTTTTGTAAAAGAAGATATTATATTTTGGAAATTAATTTTAGAAAAATGAAATCAAAAAAAGAAATATCTGAAATTTTTGATAAAATATATAAACTATATCCAAATTTTAAAACTGAGCTTTTTTATAAAACTCCTTTTCAATTAGTTGTCGCTGTAATTATGTCAGCTCAAGCAACAGATAAACAAGTCAATAAGATAAATAAAGATTTTTTTGAAAAAGTAGAAAATCCAGTTGATTTAGAAAAATTATCTCTTGATGAAATTGAAAATTATCTTAAAAGTCTCAATTACTACAAAAATAAATCAAAATATATTAAAAATCTGTCTGAAATTCTTTATAGAAAATACAACTCAGAAATTCCAAATAATTTAGAAATACTCAAAACTCTACCCGGGATTTGAATAAAAACCGCTAAAGTAATACTCTGAATTCTCTATGATGCGCCATATATTTGAGTTGATACCCACATTCACAGGGTCACAAATAGAATAGGAATTGTAAAAACAAAAACTCCCGAACAAACTGACAGAGTACTAGAAAAGAAATTAACTCTGTCACAAAAAAGAAAAATGCACCACGCTCTAGTTTTGTTTTGAAGATATATCTGCACTGCCAAAAAGCCAAAATGCCTACAATGCCCTGTAAATAATTTGTGTGATTATTATTCTGTCATTTCAAAAGCAAAAGCTATAACTTCGTCATCCTGAGCGTAGTCGAGGGATCTTTTAATTAGACCCATTCGACTTCACTTCGTTCCGCTCAGGGTGACGATTAGAAGAGGATTTCTCCCTCAATTATCCGCCCGTTGACTTTGTTTATTTTCACAAGTACAGTGTCTCAGATATTTACTCAATTTTTCACAGGGAGTGTGATTTCTTTAAAATTGCGAGTTCTTCAATAAAAATTTGAATTTTTTGAAATTCAAGAAATAAGAACCTCTTCCGTTTTTCAAACCATTAAATTCGCTCTTGAGGTAAAAGTCTCTTTTAAAATATTATTTAAAATATGCCATCTTCTAGCCTTTTCTATGCTTGCAACATTATCTTTTAAAAGCTTAGATGCTGTAGTTCCAGACCTCTCACTATATCTTGCAATATAGGCAAAATCAAATTCTAACTCTTTCATGGCTTTGACTGTATTTTGGAATTGAGCCTCAGTCTCACCTGGAAATCCTACAATTATATCAGTTGAAATTCCAAAATATAGATCTTTGTTTCTTAAATATTCTACTTGTTTTTTAAAATCAGCGTATGTATGTTTTCTGTTCATATTTTTAAGTACTTCATCATCTCCGCTTTGTAGCGCGAAATGCAGATAATTACAAGTCTTATTTAATTCAAAATGTGCATCAAGAATATCAGGCGTCATATCATGAGGATTTGACGAAGTAAAACGAATTCTATCAATTCACTCAATTTTATCTATTTCATCTAGAAGTTCGCGGAATGGAACATTCTCCCTCTCCCTCTGGGAGAGGGCTGGGGTGAGGGCCCACTTCAATTCATTTTCATCCCATGATTTGGCTTTGAGTTCTTTTCCGTAGCTATTTACATTTTGTCATAAAAGTGTAATTTCACGGGCTCACTTCAAGACCACCTCTTTGATTTCAGAGATTATTTCATCTTTATTTCTAGATTTTTCTCTTCATCTGGTGTAGGGTACGATACAATAACTACAGAAATTATCGCATCAAGTCTGAACTACTACATTTGCAAAGGCCTTATTAACGCTCCATTGTTTTATTTTAAGATAATCATTATATTTCTCATCATTTCAAATGTCAGAATTTAATAAAATTGATAAAATCTTAGTTAAATATCCAACTTCCTCAATCCTAAAAACAAAATCTATTTTATCAGTTTTACCAAAAATCTTATCATCGCTATTAAAAAGTGAACTTTTATTTTCCAAAAATTCTATATTTTTACTTGCATTTCTTTTTCTTTCTTGTTTATAGAATTTCTGATTAATTCCTGTCTTTCTCACCATACATCCAGTTAGTCCGACTATAATATTAGTATTGTTTTTCTTATTATATTTTTTAATATTTTGAGCAATTGAGTAGACCTTATCCTCTCATTTTTTTCTTACGCTACAGGTATTTAATATTACAATTTGAGCTTCAGAAAAAGAGTTCACTTTTTTAAGTCAACTCTGCAATAAAATCATATTTATTTTTTCCGAGTCAGCATAATTCATCTGACAACCGAAAGTTTCTATGTAATAATTCATTTTACAGTCTAAAAATTATTTTAGATTAATTTACTCAAAAAATCTTTTTATCAAAATTAATTAGTAATTAAATCCTCTCACGAATGAATTATTGTCTTCGTTTGATTCGTAAATATTGTTGTAAATATCTGTTTCTGCTTTTATTTCGTAATATCAATAACTATTGTAAGGAATTCAAATCTCATAATAACTTATATTAAAATCTATACAGCTATTTTGTCATAAATTTATAGAATGATTTCTTATAACACTGTTTCAATTTGAATTATTATAAATTTTAGTTGACCAATTTTGGTCATTTAGTGTAGAATTTCATCTATTACAAACCTTTACGGTTAAAGTATTATTGTTTGTATTTTGAATAATATTATCAATTAAAATATCAGGTCTAAGGCAGGAAATATTTATATTTTGAGAGAAATAATTATTATTTTCATTGCTTTCTGATAAATTATTATTTACATCAAGCTTAACTGAAACACTATTATCATTATAATATCATTGTATGAAATCAGTTGTATTCACATATAATGAGGTGCAACTATCTCTATTTAAATTAACATATGAGTATTTTTCAACTGTTTTTCCATTTAATATAAAATCAAATCTTAGATTTAAAGAATTTGACATATTTGCTCAAATATTACAGATTTTTGCATAAATTCTGTTGTTGTAAGTATCTTGCCAAACTTCTTTTACTACTAAATCAGGATTTCAATAATAATTAGAACTATTACAATTATTGTTGTATTGATTATTGTAATTAGAAGTTGGACTAGAATAAGATGAATTATTATAATATTGATTGTTATAAAAAGTTGTTGAGGTATTTATATAAACATAACGAGTACTTATATTATTTGCTAAATTTTTCTCTGATCTATTGGACTTTATAACTATTCATACAGTCAAAGAATAATTTCCACTACTAGCAATTGAAATTTCAGATGGCGAAAAGGCTCTATAATCTACACAGCCCCCATTATAAATATTTACATTTTGGAAAGTTTTGGTAAATTTCTCTCAATTAGACTTCTTGAGTCAAAGTTGCATAGTTCCAGAATCTACGCTTCATCAGGCATTACAAACCTTGACATAAATGTCTTTTGAACTATTATCTTGCCAGATATTTGAAATTAAAAAATCTGGATAATATTTATTAAAAATATCAAAAGGCGCCGCTGAGGTTATATTAGGGATTACTAGAGCTAAGGCAAATACTAAACTTATTAATTTACGCATAATATTGACAATTAGTGATAATAACTTTATATTATATATTTTTTTAAAAAAATGCAATACAAAATTTTTTGATGTAAAACAAATAAGTATTTTACTGAAAAATGGTTAAACTCTGAGGAATTAAAAAACAAATCCTGAATTTTTGTGGCATCTTGTGTTGTGACAGATAAAGCAAAATCAAAGTGGATAAAATTTGTAAAAGATACAATTAAAGGTTTTGAGAATAAAAGTGATAAAGTGTATTTAAGCTGATGTGGTCCAATAAAAAAATGAAAACTAAATTCTGATTTTTATAAGATCTACCCGGAGCTACAGGAATTTAGTGATAAAATAGAGCTTCTTGAGGAAGAACCGGAAAAGGAAATTAATTTAATAGATTCCCGGGTCAAGCCCGAGAATGACAGAGTGGGTGAGAATCTCCTTTTTCGTCATCCTGAGTGTAGCGTAGCGAAATCGAAGGATCTATTTAAAATATTTACCAGAAAATATCTAGTTATCCAGAATTGATGCGATAATAATTGTACATTTTGTCTGACAATTCAAGCAAGATGATCTCATATTTCTCGCGAAATTGAAGAAATTATTGAAGAAATTAATAGCTCCAGCGCTCAAGAAGTAGTACTAACTGGAATAAATATCGGAGCATGGTGAGCTAGTAATACCAAGAAATTCGAAGAAACTAAATTATCTGAGCTACTCTCTCAAATTCTTGAAAAAACAAAAGTTCCAAGAATTAGAATTTCATCTCTTGGAATTGAATATATAAATGACAAACTTTTGGAAGTTTTTAAAAACCCTAGAATTTATCCTCATTTTCATCTATCAATCCAATCAGGAAGCGATAAAATTCTAAAACTTATGTGAAGAAATTATAGTGAATTAACTTTAAATGAAACTCTCCAAAAATTAAATATTTTAGAGAGAAAAGATTGAGTTTTGGTGAGTCTCGGAGCTGATATTATTGTAGGATTTCCTGGTGAAACTGATGATGATTTTCAAAAATCTCTAAAACTTATCCAGAAATATAATATTACAAAACTTCATGCCTTTCCATTTTCAAGCCACCAAAATCATCATATTATCCCAGCTTCAAAGCTAGATAATCAAATAAGTGATAAAATAAAAAGAGAGAGAATGAGAGAAATAATGAAGGAGGCAAAAATTGTAGAAAATAATTTCTACAAAAAAAATGACTGAAAAATTCTAAAAATTCTAGTTGAAAAGGTATCTCAAAATAGCTTTTCCGGATGGTCAGAAAATTATATTCCGCTAAATAAAGCCAACTTCAAGCCACTCAAAAATGAGCAAATTACAAGATGAAAAATATTTGAATGAAGATTTGAATACAAAGAGGCAAATTAAAAATCTTTTGACAAATAAATAATTATTTTATAATAAAAGTAATTTTATTACTTAACCTAAATTTATGTCTAAAGAAAAAAAGTTACCTTTTGGTTTTGGTCATAATGAAGATTTTAAAGGTTTTGATTGAATGATAACAGCTACGACGGCAGATTGATTAAAAAAATCCAATAAAACTCCAGATAAAATTAAGAAAATTTTAGATAAAGAGGAATAATATAAATTAAAAAATTGTCCACAAATTTGATTTGATATTTTCAAAAAAGAGATATAATACTCAAACGCCTTCTGATGTTTTGTGCATCTTGCTCCTATTTTTTCTCACAAATTTGTATACTTTCCGGTGTGATTAAAATAGTTGGTTTAATACATTGACTATGTCACACTCACATTATTTTTTCTAAGTTATTGAGAAAATAATGATTTCGTAGAAAGAGAAATACAAATGGAGTTAAAACGGCATCGAGGGTGTTTTTTATTGCTTATTTTTGTCTAAAAATTCTTTTATAGTCATTATATTTGATCACAAACTAAATCAATCATGAGTTTTTTTCCTTTCAAAATCTTGCTCATCCAAAAAATAAATTATCTCATGTTGTTCTAATTTTTGGATAATATGAGCTGGACAATTAAGAGAAAAAATATGCCAAATATATTTTGTAAGAATTTTTCTTTTTATAGAACTTCAATATCATTCGCTATAAACTGTACCAATAAATTTAGAATTAAATTCATAACACTCATTTTCTGATAAAATTGGTTCTGTCATATTTCATATTAATTCGTTACTTAATTCTTCTATTAATTCTCTTAAAATAGCCCTTTCATATAAAAAAGAATTTGCTTTAGAAAATATTTGAATTATATGTTCTAACATATCTGCACTAATTTTAAATTTGGTATTATTTTCATCAAAATCAAAACCACCTAGTTCTTCTATTATTTTTTTATTAAACAAAATTGCAGATCATCAAATAAAAGAAATTTTTTTCATTCATAAATTTAATCTTTTTTTATTTACAATTCCCACAATCCTTCAATTTATATCAGAAGCCAAATTAGCAACCGAAATTCTAATAATTTTATTGTTTTTCTTATGTTCTCTTGGTGTATTTGAGATTTTATTCATAAATTTTGATTTATTATTTCTATGATTTTTCTTTAATTATTGTTTCAATTCCACCCTGTCATTCCGAGTGACAACGAGGAATCCCTTTAAATCAAATCTTTTGAGGCTAAAATTTAAAGAAAAGTTAAACTTGGAAATTACAATTTCAAAAATGCTTCTAAAAGGGATTTCTCATTTCGTTTCACTCCATTCGAAATGACAGGTGGGGGGGGTCATTGGAAATAACAGGAATAAATAAAAACTACTCTTTTCAAGACTTAAATTCTTCTCTTAATTCCATCAAAAATTGAGAAAAAATTTCTCCAGGAATATTAATACTATCAGCAGAAAGAGTTCAATCTTTCTTTTTTGGTTGGTGAATTAGTTTTGAATTTCCAGTAAGCAATAGTAATTTTAATTTTTCTTTATTTTGTTTTAATTGCTCTCTTAAAGCCATCTTCATCAGTAGTTGATGTTCTTTGCTTCAGACTTTATAAGTATTTCAATTATAAGTAAAATATTCTTTTAATTGAGCTTTTTTTCAAAATTTTTTTGATTCTACTCAAAATAAATCCAGGCACTCAAGCCATTTTGAACTTCACTCTTCAAATTTTAAAGACTGCCAAAATGCCTCAATAGAGGCATAAGGTATTCAATTGAAATCAAAAGGATAGCGTGATAAATTCGACAATCCAGCCTCTATAAAATTCTCACTATTTGAAGCAATATTAAATTCCTTTATTTTAATATCAAAATTTTTAATAAAATCGTCATGATCTCCTCATACACCTACTATTTCTCAACATAAACATTTCCCAGTTTCTTGATGCCAATACCCAATAGGCATATTAGGAGTATTCGTTAATCAGTCCAATATATGATTTTGTTCTTCAATTTTTTCAGTATTTTTGAAATATTCATCTACTGTAATTCCTAAAATTTCCATAATTTTTGAAGAAAAATCTTTTGAAATACAATATATTCCACCAACCATTTGTACGGTAACATCAGCAACAGATATGTATCTTCAATTTTCTTCTAGTGACATTTTTTGTGACGATTAAAATATAATAATTAGGTTAATTATAACTAGAATCATGGAAAATACAAGAATAATTATTATTTTCACAATATTCAAAAAAGCTGTCTTGCGACAGCTTTTTTTATTCCTCCTTTTTATTTTAGTTCAAAGCGAATCCACGGGATTAGATGATCACTAATCTTTCTGGCTTCATCGAGATTTCCAATAATACCTACGAAATCAAGAACCCCTCGATTCATAACTTTTATATCAGTCGAGGTGTAGATATTATCATACTCTTTTAGCTTATAATTGCCTTTTACGACCTTTGTTTTGAGACTAGTTTTTTCCTCAAAATGATGAATTAAACCAAATACTTTTTCAAAAACCACATCCGTGTCTTTGTGACCAAGATTAAAGTCTCCAGACACTATGACATTTTGTTTTTCAAAAGCATCCAATCCATTTGCAATAGCCTGTAGCTCACTTTTTGGATCTTTGCTTTTTGGCTGAAGATGAAAACTGTAAATATGAACATATTTCCCGGTTTTCTTCTCTTTGAGAACACTATGAAAAGGTTCTCTATTCACACCAGAATCAAGCTCACTTAACAGAGCCGACTTGTTGTGAATACCATCAAACTTGTCTTTTCGGAAAATCGTTACAAATCTCTCAGTGCCAGGACCCTGAGTTGGATCGCTCAGTAGATAATCCCAAGGCGCTCCAAGTCTATTTAGACTATCGAGAAGCTTGGCGACAGCTTTACCTCCCCATGGTCCGGTGCTGACTTCTTGGATACTGATAATATCAAAATCCTTGAGAAGTCTGGCCATAGCCTCAATCGTAGGAATTTCAAACGATTTATTTGGCATTTTAATAGTTGACTTTACTTTGCTCTCGCCAAAATTAAAGGCATTAAATTGAGCGTAAGTAAAACCAGATTTATTTTCCACGGTATTTACTTTTGAGATTTTTTCTTCACCATTTGTCTGATTACACCCAAAAGTTAAAAGCGAAAATAAAACCAAAAATACTGCAAATTTGAAATTCTTCATATATGCTCTCCCCTGATTTCGTAGATTATGTTAAAAAGCAAAATTTTTGTTTTTGTAAGTAATTTATAGTTAAATAATTATAAATGTCAAAAACAATTTTATTTTAATTTCAAAAAATCTCTAAAAGTAGAAACATATAAATCAAAAGAGTTTGAAAATCCACCGTTATGTGTTCCGTTTGTTTTGAGGAAAAATTTGGGATTATTAGCAAGAGAAAAAAGTTTTTCACTATTTGAGAAATTAATTATTTCGTCTCTAATGCTATGAATTATTAAAACAGGAACGTGGATTTTTGATATTTTTTCATCATTTCTAAAATGAAATTTCAAAAGAAATTTAACTGGTAAATATGGAAATTGTATACTCGCCATTTCATCTACTGAATAAAATGCAGATTCCACAACTAGGGCTTTTATATTCTTATTCTTAGCCAAATCTATTGCCACAGCTCCTCCAAAAGATTGCCCCCAAATTATAATATTTTCACTTTTAGTTCATTTATTTAAAACATACTGATAAACCGCATTGGCATCTTTTTCTAAATCTTGTTCACTTAAAATTTCGCCTCAACTTCTCCCATATCAGCGATAATCCGGCATTATCGCATTTATTTTAAGTTCATTGAAAATTTTTATTCTTTCTCTATTAAAAAAGATATTCCCTCAATTCCCATGAAAAAATATGATAGTCTTATTGCTTTTATTATCAAAATACCACGCATTTAATTTTACTCTGTCTTCTGTCTTGATATACACTTCCTCTAAATTAGCCACCTTAGGAATAACAAAAACTCATTTAAAAGGAAAAAATAATAAATTTTTCTGGTTTAAAAACACGAAAATACAAAAGGCCACATAAGAAAGAAATATAATCAAAGAGAATCTTATTGCTTTTTTCATAATTTCTATGTTAATCAGTCTCATCTAAAATAATTCTGTCTTTAAAGCCTCATCTTTTTTCTTGTTTTTCTTTTCTTAATTTCTCTAAATCTTCTCTGCTAATTCATTTAAAATCACAAATCGCATAAATGACTTCAAGGGTATCTGCTAGTTCTTCAATCAAAACACTATCATCCTCCAAAACTTCAGTCACTTCTTCTTGAAGTTTTTCTTTTAATTTAAGCCAATATTCCTCATTATCCGCAATATGAGAAGTAAATTTTACTCATTTTCCCTCCATTATTTCAGGAATTTTATCTCTTATAAGTTTATTATATTTCATAGTTTTTTAAATTAGTTAAACATTTTTCTATTTTATAACAGATCTTTTAATTTGAGTTTTAAGTATTACTTCGTTTTGATTTTCAAAAAAATCTTTTATTCTTTCTATATGATTTCAAAAAGTATTTTCAGGAATTTCATGACTAGGAAAATATCTTATATCTCTTGCTTCTTTGTTTAAGGTTATTTCACCACCAATAATTCTACATTCAAAAGAAAAAACAATCTCATTTTTATGTAGCTTGCTATAAATACCATGTAACTTCATAACTTCTGCGTCGAGTCCAGTTTCTTCTTTTATTTCACGAATAACTCATTGCGAAGGTGATTCTCATTTTTCGAGACCACCACCAGGCAGGTTCCAATAATTACAATCAGTTCTTAAACATAAAAGAACATGATTTTGCTCATTTGTAATAATTCCAAAAGTACCAATTGTAAATGTTTGTTGCATAGTTTTTAATTAAGCTATTAATCTAAATTATTCTTAAATATCTTTTGGATTTAATTCTTCAAAATGCCTTTTTGAATATATTCCAATTCATCTTAATTTTGTCTCCTCCCTAGTACTATTAGTAAATAAAGTAATATGAGGAAATGGGACTTCAAATTGTTTTTTTAACAATGAATTCAATTTTTCATAAAACTCATTTATTTTATCAATTGTTACTACCTGTATTATTGATTTACGTTTCTCGAAAATTGTATTTGGGTTATTATAACTATTTTCTAAATAATAGAAATTATTTTCTGGATTTACTATCCAATTAATTAATTCCGATGTTTTTCTTATTTTATCTAATATTTCATTTCTTTTTATTTTACTTAAATTTTCAAGAGATTTTAAAATTTCTTCTCCAGTTTTACTGCCTATTATAGTAAAATGAAATTCTTTTTTCTCTAAAAGATCTAGTTTCTCTGCTTCAATTCTTTTAATATTTAAATCAATTGCTTTATTATCAATTTCTAAAATCAGAGTTACAGTTTCAGGATTAAATTTTATTTTCATAATTTTTTAAATTAAAAATCTTTCATATATTCCTTCATTATCTTAACATATTCTTTAACCTCTTTTACTATTTCATCAGTGACCATATTTTCTTTTGCATAATTCATAATTGGTCTTACAGATTCTATTTTATTTCCAAATTTCTCCATCCGAATATATCTTGGAAAAATCCATAAATGAAAATCTCCGTCTGTATCTTCATTTTGAAATAAATACACATCTTTAATATCAAGAACCTCCCTCATTCATTTACGAATTTTACGTAAAAGATTCATAAATTCTATAGATTCCTCGTCTGTAAATTCAGAGATAGACTTAATTTTTCTTTTTGGAGCCAGAATAAAAAATCCAGGAATTGGAACTTCCCAATCTTGATTAATTTGAAAATACATAGCATCAATAACTATATCCTTTGAAAACAAAATTTTACCAATCATATATTTTAAAAGTTATATTTTCTGAATTACATCACTCAATTCTCATTCTTTCCCTAAATATAGGTCATATCCTGGTATACTTTCATCACAAAATCATATTTTAAAGCAATTTCATTTATACATCTGTAAATCTGAATCGTCATCTCAAAGAAGAATAATTTTATCATAATATTCTAAATTAAAATGATGATTATTTTTATTTAAAGAAGTTATTATTGGATCTTTGTCATATTTTGTAGCTTTTCAATTTTCATCAAAAAATAATCTATTTCAACTAATTTTAATTCAATCTAGAGTTATTTGATTTTGCTCTAAAAACGATTCTATAAAATTACAAACCCCAGAGGATACAATATATAAATCAATATTATTAGATTTTATATAATCAAAAAAATTTTTTAATCACTTTCTCACAGAGAAATAATTTTCATCTTTTGTAATTTGATTTACTAAATCTTGGGTTAATCAATATTTAATAAATAACTCCAAATGCTTAGACCACCACTCAGTTGTTTTTTCTACATTTTTATGTAATTCAAAATCGTGATATTGTCTATAAAATTCATTTCTTTCTCTCGTATAATCTTCCCCAAGAAGTCCTGATTTAGCAAAAACTGACCAGGTTGTAGGATTAGTTCAAGAAGTTAGGGTTTTTGAAAAATCAGAAATAATAGCAGTTTTATTTCTTTTCTCCAATAACTCCACTGCCTTTTTGCTTACAATGTAGGCATTTGGTGCCATATTTTGGATTGTTTGTAATTTGTCGATTTCGTACCAATTTCCATCAATTGTATATTCTGCTTGAATATGTCACAAATTTCATTCGTATTTCTTTACTATAAAATGTATTAGACAAACTAATTTATAATATATTTCTCAATTTTCTTCATTTTCCATTAGAGCCCAATCTACAAGTGGAACTTCATTATATTCTTCAATAATTTTTGCTCCGGTTCTGTTTTGCGTTCTAATTCTTGCATTATTTCTTACTTTATCTATATCAAATTTATAAACTCAATCTTGCATAAAAATAACTTCTTTATTTTCATCTTCCATAGGACTTCATCCAGTAAATTGATGTTGAATTTTTCAGTCTTTTAAAGTAGTTACAAGAAAGACTTTTTTATTATCTTCACTCAAGAAAATGTGCCCCGAAGAATAAACTCTAACAATTTTTTTAGAATTGTAAGTTTCTGCATTTATTATTTTTTCTAATAATTCTTCGCTTATATTTCCT
Source organism: uncultured Candidatus Peribacteria bacterium (assembly GCA_964555845.1). Lineage (GTDB taxonomy): Bacteria > Patescibacteriota > Gracilibacteria > BD1-5 > UBA2023 > JALNXF01. The sequence goes on from CAZKUA010000002.1 coordinate 85,479, forward strand.
CATAAATCCTTAACTCATAATTTTACAATTCCCTCAGAAGTTTTTCTTACACTACAAAGATTTAATCATTCACAGAAATTGCTTATAGAAGCTTTTGGCATATATGAATTTTGCATAAATTTTATAAGTTAAATAATTAATTCAGTCTATTTTATGAGAAAAATTTGCTTTAGCAAATTTTTTTACTTCTTCCTATAACTCAAAGCCTCCGCTAAATGAGGGATCTTGACTGCATCGCTTCACTCGAGATCGGCTATAGTTTGAGCGAGTTTTAGGATTCTGAAATATGCTCTTGTTGATAAATCCAATTTTTGAACTGAATTTTTGATAAATTTATCTTCCTCAACTCATATTTTACAGAATTTTTCTATTTCTTTGTTGCTCATTTCACTGTTGTAGGTTTTTCCAGTTCCGGCAAATCTAGCAAGCTGGATTCTGCGGGCTTTTTCAATTGTCTCTTTCATATCTTTGCTACTTGTTTTTTTCGATTTTGAGGTGTCAAAATCTTCAATTTTCACTCTTGGAACATTTATGAAAATATCCATTCTATCGAGTATTGGTCCTGAGAGTTTACTTCTGTATTTCTCTACTTGGGATTGACTACAAATACAAGGCTTTTCTTTATCTCATAAAAATCCGCAAGGACAAGGATTTAGCGCTCAAATAAGCGTAAATTTGGCTGGATATTTGTAAGAAGCATTAATTCTGTTTATTGTAATTTCACCATCTTCAATTGGTTGACGGAGAGTTTCAATTAATTTATTATCAAACTCTAGAAATTCATCCAAAAATAGCACTCATTTATGAGATAGACTAATTTCACCTGGACGAGAATCTCTTCATCCACCCACAATACTTATAATACTAGCTGTGTGATGAACTTTTCTGAAAGGTCTGCGAAAAATTAGAGGCTTTTCTTTTGTGAGAAGTCAGGCAATAGAGTATATTTTTGAGACTTCAATTACTTCATCGATACTCATTTCTGGCAATATTGATGCAAAAGCCTTAGCAAGCATTGTTTTTCCAGATCCGGGAGGTCATTCCATAAGTAGATTATGTCCTCAGGCTCCGGCAATTAAAAGGGTGCGTTTTGCTTGTTCTTGTCAGATAATCTGAGCAAAATCAACTTCAAATTTATTCTCGGATAAAAAATCTTTTATATTAATTTTTGGAGCAATTGGAGCCTCTTTTGTCTCATTTAAAATATCCACAATTTCAGTCAAATTAGCGACAGCGACAATATTAATTCCTGGAATTAAACTCGCCTCTTCTCTGTTTTCCTCTGGCACAAATATATATTTATAATTATTTTCTTTAGCAAAAATTACTGAAGGCAAAATTGAACTAATTCATCTTAACTTCCCATCCAGAGCTAGTTCTCCCAAAAATATTGATTTATTCAAAAAATCTTGACTAAATTCAAAATCTTTAGAAAGTATTCAAATAGCAATAGCAAGGTCAAAACTTGGTCATTTTTTCCTAATGTCAGCTGGTGCGAGATTAACTGTAATTCTTGTAGTTGGAAAACTATACCCTGAATTTTTGACTGCAGTTCTCACTCTTTCTTTACTTTCTTGGATTGAAGTATCTGCTAGTCATACTATAGTAAAGCTTGTGACTCAATATGATACGTCCACTTCCACCTCTATTTTCGTTCATTCAAGTCAATTTATAGATACTGAATTTATTTTTGATACCATATTTTTTAAATAAAAAATAGTTTATATCCAAAGTATATATACTTTTATATTTTGTCAAATTTTTTGTCTAATTTTAGTTTACCGATTTTATTCAATTTGCAAATTTAAAAAATTTATTTCATATTTTTGACAATATTGAAAATATAGGATATAGTATATCCATCTTTTATATTTTAAACAAAAATAAATATGGTTAAATTAGATCTTGGAGCATTGCAAAAAATTAATAACACTGCAATTTTATCTGAAGAAACTCCTGTTTCTACTCCTACTGTAGAAAATATTACTCCAGTAGAAAATACGGACTTGACACCTCAAAAACCAAAAATTAGTTTATCAAAACTTATGTGATTACCTGATGTTCCAGAAACTAATCCTATAGTAGAAGCAGAAAAAATTCCAGAAATAAAATTAGAAATTGAAGAAACTCAAATTGAAATTATTTCTGAATCTCCTAATGTAGGAGAAATTCTAATTCCAAAAATAGAAGAAGCTAATTTTGTTTTAACTGAAAAGCAAGAAGAGGCTCTAATTGAAGAGGAAATTGCAGAAGAAGTTGCAGAAGCAAATAGTGGTTCTGAATCTCTTTTTATACAAGAAGAAAAAAAGGAGGAAAAAGAAGAGGAAATAGTGAATTTGACATGAAAAGAGTTTTTTCCAAATTTTGACCTTGGGAAAGAATTTAATCTTTTTGATGATGAAGAAGAAAAAGCAAATGTTTCTGCTACTACTAATCCAGTTGAGACAGAAATCCCAAATACTCAAATAATTAATTCTCAAGAAGAAATTGCAGTTACCGATATCAGTACTGCTATAGAAGAAAATAACAACGTAATTAATCCTGAAAAAGAAGAGGCTATTCCTGTGCTAGATTTAACCGAAACGAAAGCAGAAACTGAGGAAATTATTAATTTAAATAATGCAACTGAAACTGCTGAAGTTCAAGAAATTGCAGAAAATGAACCATTGCCAGATACTCAAGACTATGTAAACAAAGTAAAAACTGACTTATCAGCAAAAAGATTATTAGGATGAATTAAATCATTTAACAAAAAAGTTGTTATCTCTGCCTTATCAGTTGTTTTGCTTTGAATTTGAATTTTTGGATTTTTTAATATTTGAAATCTTGGTAAAATTAATATTTTCGAAAATGGAAATACTGATACTCCACCTGTTTTAACAAACTCTTGATCTAATTATGTAGAATGAGTTGACTATTTCATAGTTACTACTAGAAAATCAAATCCTAAAGCCAAAAAAGCCACAGCAAACACCTGAGCTCTAGATAACACTTGAACAACAAATACAGAAACTCCAGAAATAGCATTATCTTGAAGTCTAAATACAGACTCACCAGAAACTACTTCTAGCTGAGAAATTATAAGCACTTGAGCTATAAATATTAATCAAGCCCCAGACGATACTGTAGTTATAACTCCAGATATACAATAAAACTCTATCTGTCATTTCGAGTGATAACGAGAAATCTCTTTAAATCAAATCTCTTGAGACTAAAAATTGAAGAAAAGTTAAACTTAAATTTATTATTGCAAATAAAATTATATAGAAAGGGATTTCTCACTTCGTTCGAAATGACAAAGGAAAGTTCGAAATGACAGAAGTGGGGAATTTTTTTATTTCTCAATTATAAAATCAATGCTATCTGGATTAGAAGAAACACGGGTTAGCCAAAAAGGTGAGAATTCTATTTTTACATTTGCTATGTTTGGGTCATTTAGAAGGATTGAAGTTGCTTCTTTTTGGGTAGATCAGGCTATTAAGTTTTTTAATTTTTTTGTAAGATTATTGGTAGAATCCTCGAAATTATACGAAATAGTAGAGTCAAGTTCTGTTGTGGCTTTCATCTGGAATCAAGAAGTTTCACTTTGAGATAAAATATTTGTTATTTTCACAGAATCTTCATTTATATTTATAAGTTTTTCAGTTCAAAGAAGTATATTTTCATTCAAAATATTTTTAAGATAACTTACAAGTCACCTCTTGTCATAGATAAAAGATTTAGCAACAACACTTCATTTTAGGGTAATTTCTTCTATTTTATCTCATACTTTAACTTCTGTTGTGGGCTTAATTTCAGAGAGCTCATATTTTATAATATTATTTATAGGCAATATTTGATAATCCTCATTATTTTGGATATTGGCGGTTTTTACCTTTTGCTTGAGAGTTTCAAGAGATTTTGTCTTAAGTTTTTCGCCTAAAATATTTTTGAATTTTTCTAATTCTTCTGTTGTCAAAATATGTATTTTTGGATCCACTCATCCGGTGAAAGCGACTGTAGTTTTAGCGTAAATTTTGTCCCTGTTAAACTTCAAACCTGGAATAGTTAAAACTACATCAGAAGCTATATTTCACCTTTTTCAAGCTAAATTTCAAGCTAAATCATAAGGATCTGCGGTAATATTTATCACAATTTTTCAGGCTTCTACTGCTCAAGAAGCGCTTGTTGCTGGAGGCACTTTTGCCCACTCAGAACTTCTAAAAACCAACCCAGAATCAGTTACAAATCTTGTATTTGGTTTAAAAATTTGTTCTTGGCGTAATTCATTATAAATCTCAACACTACCATAAGCATTTTTTGTACTTTTTTTGTCTATTGTAGACACATTAAAAGTATAATCTAAACTGTCTTCCGCTGTAATATTTCTGGTTTGGATTACATTTTTACCATCCAAAAGACTGGAATCATTTTGCATAGAATAAATAATATTTCTCGAAACTGTCTTAACTCCAAGCTCTGGATTTATATAAATGTAAGTCTTTGATACTGCGAAATAGAAAATAAATGAAAGCAGAGATAATGATATAACTAAGCCAAAAATTAGAAGAAAAAAGTTAGAGTCTTCTATCATTTTCTTATTTTTGTATGTTTTTACTCTTTTTTTAAAAAAGAAAAATGATTTTTGGGAGATTTTTTTCACTTCATACAAAAGATACTCTAAAAATGTGAAATTATACCTCAAAATATGGGTTTTCGCGAAATTTTCCTCAAATTCTATATCATCGCTTTTATAGAAAAATTTAATTCATAATTTCTCTCAAAGTGCTTTTAATTCCCTATCTGAAGTAATTATATGCAGTTTTTTTGAGCTAAATCTGTAAGTTAATAATTTTAAATTGAAATAATTTTTCAACACAAAATTATCCTCAACTTCTAGATAAATTAAGTTACTATCCTTGGCTTCTTTCTCTATTTTTGAGACTATATCAAGAATTGTATCGGTATTTTTTATTACTATTTTTTTCTCTTTATTATTCATATTTATATAATATATATCTTAAAATACGGGCTATCGGGTCTTTTTTTGCACTGAGCATTTCCTTTCAAACTTTCACTATAGAGGCCAAAATTATATCACTATTATTATTAAGTTCTGACATATTTTTATCTTCAATATATTTGTCTTGCACTAAAATATTTTTTCAAAAATTCTTCTGCGTAAAATACTCTCAAATTTTTTCTTTAAGAACTTCGCTCACTGCTCAACCAGATATGAAAATATTTTTTATAAAAAGAGCTTTTTCAATATCTTGGCTAGCCACAGCTATCGCATCAAAAATCAAATTGAAAAATGATGAGAAAATTTCTTCATATTTAGAATAATTTGCGTCGGTTTCCTTTATAATATTTTCAATATCAAAATAATTTAAACTCTCCTTTCTCTTAAATTCTTCTTCCAAAACCTCAATTCCAAAATTTATAATATTAAAACCTAGAATTTCTGAATTATTTTCTAAAACTATGGTAGTTTTCGAATATCCAAAATCCACAAAAAGATTATAATCAAAAGCAAAAGGAGTGTCTTCAATAAGTTTCGGGATAGTTATTCAGATAGGAATTATTGAAATTAGATTTTTTCAAAGTCAATTAATAATTTTCTTTATTATATTAAATTTTCCAGTTGGAGCAAACACATTAATTAAATTGAGTTTAACATTTTTTCCAGTAAATCAAATAGGATTAGAAATCCTTTGTCAGTCTATATAAATAGAGATTATTGAAGTTGTAATAAGTTTCATTTCAGAATCAATTATTCCAAGACGAGATTCTATTTTTGTCTTGATTTTGTCTAGTGACTTATATTCCACTGTCTTAATTATTTCATCTATTTCTTCCATTGAGATAGGCTTTTCTTTGGATTGTCTAACATAATTTGTAGAAATATTGTCATATAATTCCTGAGATGAACTAAACCCTACGACTATATCTTTTGGAATTTTGTCTATATTTTGACAAGCCTTAGTTATCGCCTTCTCTATTGATTTTGTCGAAGAATTCAGATCTGCAATTTCCCCAAAAATGAAATCTTTTTTATTTTGTCTAAGACTGGTTTTAGCAAGTATTTTTACCTCTCATCACTCTATTTTACATATAGCCACTTTCACCTTAGAAGCGCCAATATCGAGTGCTATAAAGTTATCATATTCCAAGACATTACTTATTTTAAATGACATTTTTCCTAAAAGTAAATTATTATTTTACAGGCATTATAGCAAAGAAGTAAAAAAAACAATTTTAATTTTAATTATTTTCTCTTGACAAGTTTATATTTAATATTGTAATATATAAGCCAATATTTACATAAAACTTTTTCTTGACAAAACTAAATTTATTCTTATTTTACATTTAATGAAATAATTCAGAAAACAAAAATCAAGACAAAAACAAAATTCTACTGGAGGGGAAATTATCATGAAAGATGCAGAATTCGCGGTACAAAAGAAACAAGGCGCATCTTCTATCAATTTCTTCAAACAAAATGAGAAATTGATAACAAGAACTATGGTTGTCATCCTGACAACATTGTTGTTCTGGATAGTTCAGAACGGGTTACGCCAGCCGTTTGGTCACAATACAGGATTGGCAATCCTGATAACGCTATCACTTGGGGCCATTTTCGGCTCAACAATTATCGGTACAACTTTTAACAAAGTAGATGCCGGCATCATCGGCGGTGCTATATCCGCACTCGTCGCACTATCGGTATTTTTCCTGCTCCTGTCTGCAAACATCGTTTTTTTCGATATAGAGAACATAGCCTTGCTTTTCGGTATCGGAGTATGGGGGGTCCTCATGTACATAAATGATGGACTATACAGAAATTATGAGAGCTACTACATTCCGTTTCTTCTGTTTATGGCTGTTCCGTCTTTATGGGTAATATTCTTTTTAAGATAGTTTCGGGCGATTAAGGATTTGAGAAAAGTTTCTTTCTCGCAAGAGCAAAATTTTGGGAAATCCCTCGTAGTCGCGAGGGATTTTAGTTTGTATGAAAAACTTTTTCTTGACAAAATCACATTATCCATTATATTTCAATTACTGGAAATAATTTCAGAAAATAAAAAGAAATACAAATATAAAAAACTTCTACTGGAGGAACGATAATGAATACAACTACAAATACTGCAGTAGAAAACAACAAAAACTTTTTTTCTTCGTTCTTTAACTCCTGCTGGAAGTCAGGACATCGGTTCACAACAATACTTTCAATCATACTTATAACAATATGTGCTGTGGTAGCCTGGTATGGGTTGAAACAGCCTTATAACTATAAGGTAATAATCCCATCTTTTATGTGTATTGTTTTGGTTACTGTTTTCATAGAAGGTATCTGGAGAGGGAAAAAACCCTTCCTTATTGTTACAATCTTTTTTACATGGTATGCATTTTCAAATCAACTAACCACGACGAAGATTGGCGATGTTGATATGGAAATGTATTCCAAAAAGGATTGGAAACTAGCAAAGAAATCCGTGTTTATTCCACTGTTTTTCAGTAGTATGGATGAGGAATACTTTGCAGTTATGAAGCTTGCTCCAAGGAAAATAGCTGTCAAGGTGACCATTCCTGATGACCCAAAATCAAGTTGGAGAGGAGAACAAAAGCTCGATAAGGAAATCTTCGTCGAGCTCCAACCTCTGAATTACGAGGCTCGTAAAAAAATCCTCGGGTCTGGGCTCTGGCAAGTTGAGGTAGAAACTACGTCAAAGGCAGATGCCCCAGAGGCAATAAAGATTGATGTTTTGAAACAACTCAGTCTTAAGCCAAGTGATGTTAACATTAAAGTAAGTGAGATCTGAAGTTAGATTTTCACCTTACAAGATAAAAATTTTAGGAAATCCCCGGTGAAAACTGGGGATTTTAGTTTGCTTAAAAAAGCCATAAACTCGCTTTTTTGAAAAAACTTTTGACATTATTTCTTTTTTTAATACTATTAGGGTGTAAATATTACACATAGATTAAATTTTAAGATTAATAGTGAAGTTTATTTTTTTAAGAAATTAATTGAGTGTAAGATATACAGTATAATTTAATTCAAGAAGATATGTACAAAATAGCACAAATGCAAATTTTCCCAGGAAGACCGGATATAAATCAGGAAAATATTATAAAACAAATTGAAATTGCAAAATGAGAATGAAGAGATTTGATTGTGTTCCCTGAAATGGCGGTGCCTGGATATATGCTCGGAGATAAGTGGGAAAATGATAGATTTGTAATAGATTCTTACAGAAAAAACGAGGGAATTATAGAAGCTACTAAATGAAAAATTACAGCTATTTGGGGAAATGTTTTGCCAGACTTTAGTCAAAATAGAAAATGAGAAGATGGAAGATTAAGAAAATACAATGCTGCATTTGTGGCTAGTAATTGAGCTCTTATTACAAATTGATGAAGTTGAGAAGCTGTAATTAAGACTCTTATGCCAAAATACAGAGAATTTGATGATGAAAGATATTTTTACTCTACTCTAAAACTAGCCCAAGAAAGATGAGAAGATTATAGAGATTATCTAGAGCCTTATGAACTAATAATAGACAATGTAAGAAGAAAGGTCGGAGTGATAATTTGTGAGGATATGTGGGATGAAGATTATTTCGCAAAACCAACTGAAATCCTGAAATCTAAGTGAGCCGAATTAATTTTTAATCTCTCATCTTCACCTTTTTGAAATTGAAAACAATGAAAAAGAGATAAAATTCTAGCAGAGAAAAGCAAGTGAATTGAGCTAATTTATGCTAATAATGTCTGAATTCAAAATAATTGAAAAAATATTTTTACATTTGATGGAGCATCATGCATTTACAAAAATTGAGAAAAGATAGCTCAGACTAAAAGTTTTAAAGAAACTTGAATAACTCTAAAATCTGGAATTGAAAACGAAAAAGAAGAAATAGAAAAAATATTTGAAGCTCTAGTTTATGCGATAAAAGAGTATTTTAAGCTCATTAGAAAAGAAAAAGTAGTATTATGATTATCTGGATGAGTAGATAGTGCGGTAGTTGCGGCTCTAATGACTTTAGCTCTATGAAAGGAAAATGTAATTACAGTTAATATGCCATCTCGCTTTAATTCAGAGACTACAAAAGATTTAGCGAAGCTACAGGCAGAAAGATTATGAGTGAAATATTTTACTTTTCCAATCCAAGAGAGTGTAGATAATACAGCTTGAGAATTTGAGAAAATATTTGGTAAAAAAATAGAATGATTGGTGCTAGAAAATATGCAAGCTCGTGACAGATGATCTAGGGTTTTGGCTTGAGTAAGTGCAATTTATAACGCAGTTTTTACAAATAACTGAAATAAATCAGAAATAGCACAAGGTTACGCAACGCTCTATTGAGACGTAAATTGAAGTATTTGCCCAATTTGAGATTTATACAAAACACAAGTTTGGGAATTGGCTCGCTTTATAAATACAAAACACCCAAATTTAATTCTAGAAGAAATAATTAATATTATCCCGTCAGCAGAATTAAGCGAAAATCAAGATGTAGACAAATGATTATGAGATCCGTTTAATTACGAATATCTCGACAAACTTCTCTACCAATTCGTAGAACTCAGAAAAGACCCAGTTGAAATTTTAGAATATTTTAGAGATTGAGTCTTACAAGAAAAATTAAATCTTGATAATCCAGTAGAAAAATATTTCAAAAACACTCTCGCTTTTATAGAAGATTTAGAAAAAGTTTACAGAAATCTTAATTTATTTTTCTTCAAAAGAATTCAAGCTCCTCCAATAATTTCAGTCAGCAAAAGAGCCTTCTGATACGACCTACGCGAAGCAGTTCTCGATGATTATACACTCACGGAGTACACGAAATTAAAAGAAGAAATATTAACCTCTCCGTCATTCTGAGCGTAGTCGAAGAATCTATTTAATAATTTTAACTATATATTTATGAAAAAATTTGAACTAGATAATGCGGTAATATTGGCTGATGAATTCAGTCTGGCTCAAAAACCAGAAATCATGGAATTTATAAAATCTAGGGAGGCTAAAAAAATTGCAAACTTAATAAAAGAAAAATTCTATATGGTACTGGGTTGAGATGGTACAATGCTAAGGGCCGTAGAGCAAACTTACAAAGATGATCTGCCATATCTTGGAATTAATTTTTGATCTAAATGATTTTTGCTCAATGAAAAAGACTTTATTTTAAAAGAAGAAGAGGTTTTTAAAAAAATGGAATATCCGCTCCTTTATGTCGAAGTTAATGACTCTGAAAAACAATTTCGTCACGTGGCTTTTAATGAAGCACAAGTCAAAACTTCAGGTTGACATTTGATAGACATAAATATGCAAGTCGGAGACAATTCAAAAATTAGACTTAAATGAGATTGAGTATTGGTTGTAACTCCTGCATGATCTACAGGTTATAATATCTCAGCCGGATGACCAGTTTTACCACATACTTCTCCTAATTTTATAGCTACGCCACTTCTCAGTTTTGAGCCAAGAAATATGAAATCAATAATTTTTGAAAATAATAAAGAAGTGGTAATCACAAATAATAACGAGAGATGATATGAGCTATCTGTATATGCAGATTCTACCCCACTAGTTGAAAAAAATAATCATGACCTAGAAATTAGAATTAGAAAATCAAAAACTGCAGTAAAACTCCTAATAGCCGGCAGTTACGAGCAAATTTGGAATGGAAAAATATTTAGTGAACAATGATTTGAAATGATAAAATAATATCTCTTAACCTTAATAAATATGAAACCAAGAATAGCACTTTATGGATGAGCATTTGACCCACCACAATTAGCTCACGAGACAATAGCTCGAGAAGCTATAAAACAATTAAATTTAGATGCATTATATATAGTGCCTAGCTGACCAAGATCCGACAAAGTATACAAGGCCAGCCAAGAATATAGAGAGAGAATTATGGAAATATTTGTGGAGAATATAAATTCTCAAAAAGCAGAGCTTAGCAAAGATTTTCTAGATTGAAAAATAAAAAATACAACGCTAAACACTGATAAATTATTTAGACAAAAACTATGATTTTCTCCTTACCAAATATTTTGATCTGATGTAATTGACAATATGTGGGAACGGGATCCAGCCGGAGAAGTAGCACTCAGACTCCCAAAAATTATCGTAAAAAGACCCTGATTTGAAATAGACACTTCTAAAATAGACAATTTTATTCTACTTGAACCCTTCAAAAACTCTGAAGTCGCAGACCTATCAAGCACACTTATTAGAGAAAACATTAAAAAAAGAGTGTTTGACTGACTAAATGGTGTGCTCGCAAATTTTATAGACCAAAACAAATTATATATTTAACCAAAAAAAATTATGAAAAATAGTAAAATAGAACTAGGAGTTCAGACCCTAGTACACGAAGGAAGATTCCTTAGTTATTTGCACCAAGAATTTACCTGAATTAATTGAAAAGTTGGAAATTATGAGATGATTGTCAGAAATAAAGTAAATGATATTATCGCAGTATTACCTGTAACAAGTGATAATAAAGTTATTTTAATTAAACAATTTCGCATACCTCTCGCTCGTGATGTTATCGAAGTTCCAGCAGGACTCGGAGATAAACCAAATGAAAATCCTCTCGCTATTCTAGACAGAGAACTAAAAGAAGAAGTATGATATGAAAGTGATAATGTGAAATTTTGCTTTGAATCTCCGACTTCATCAGGTCTTACAAATGAGACTTGTAAATGTTACATTGCCTTTGACTGCAAAAAAGTTACCGAGGAATTAGCTCACGAACAAGCCGAACAAATCGAAGTATTAGAATTTGATTTAGATAATATTTTTGAAGAGCTAAACAAACTAAGCCAACAATGATTTATGATTTGATCTAAAGTTTATTGATTGTTATTTTATTTGGACAAATTAAAAAAGAAATGATAGGATTTTAATAAATTATTTATTTTTTAACTTTAAATATTATGAATAAATTAAATCTAAAGGATAAGTTTGAGGCAATGATAGTGGGATGAGCTATTTGAGATTCTCTCTGACTTGCAGTAGAAATGATGACAAATAAGGAAATAAAAGAAAAATTTGGACATATAAAAGATTTTAAAGAAACAAGAGAAAATATTTTCTTTGCAAAATGATGATTCAAGGAAGCAGGAAGTTGATATATTTCTGATGATACTCTCTTAACTCTTGCAACTCTAGAATCATTGTCAGAATCAAAAAAAGTGAATTTTGAGTCTATTTGAGCTCAACATATTAAGTATTATGATATGTTTCCATATTGATTTTGAAGAACTACAAGAAATACAGTTGAAGCCTTAAAAAATTGAACTTCATATCTGGATACTTGAAATCCATTGTGAACTGGTAATTGAGTGATGATGAAACAATCTCCTTTGGCTATGTATTATGCAATTTCAAATATTTCTGAAAAACAAATGAATAAAGAAATAACTACCTATTCTTGTATTACGCACGCCAATAAAATCTCTGTAGTTTCTGCCATAGTTCACAATAAAATGCTTGTAAATCTGCTTTTATCAAAATGAACCTTAGACAAGAAAAAGTTAATTTGAGAATTACTAGAATATGCACTAAAATATGAAAATCAAATAAATAATTTAGAATCCAGCTGAGAAAATATATCTTCTAAATTAAGACAAATTTATGATTCAATAGATGAAAGCTGAGAATTTAAAATTAGTGATGAAGAGATTTTAGATAAATTTGGTCGGTGAGATGATAAAATTACAAAATCTTGTTATATATGAGTTACACTTCCCATTGTTTATTCTATTTTTCTTAGAAATCCTAGTTTTAAATGATTCTTAGATGCTATAAATATTGGTTGAGATTCTGACACTTATTGAGCAATAATAGGAAATATGATTTGAGCTTATTCTGGAAAATTTTATCCAGAAAAATATGAAAAATGAGTAAGAGATATAGAAGAAATCAAAACAAAAATTAATAACTTTGTAAAGACATTTTTAAAATAATTTTTTAATAAAAATGCAATTTCTAATTGCATTTTTAATTAATTTTAATATAATTTGTAACTATTACACTCTAACTGCAGTCTTATGGCAATTAATCATGATGAGATAAAGAAGAAATTTTCAGAAAATATTTTCTGACTTTCTATTCCAGTTTTGGCTTTGGATATAGTGATATTTACTATTTTTAATGACAAGCTCTGTGTAGTCCTGACTACTCGCCCAAAAGAGCCAGAAAAAGGAAAATTGATTTTGCCTGGTTGAGTTATAAAAAGTGGATTTTCTCTTGAAGAAAATTTTGATGATATCCTACTTCGTAAAACCTGAATTGATGGAGTATATAAAGAACAACTTTATTCATTTTGAGAATCAGACAGAGACCCAAGATGACACATAGTTTCTATTGCATATTATGCCCTAGTAGATAAGGACCAATTCCTAAAAGATGCTGATTTTACCAAGATTCAACTAGTTGAATATGATAAACTAGGTGAAGTAGAAATAGGTTTTGATCATAAAAGCATTATAGAATATGCTAAAAAAAGGCTTAATTGGAAATTGGAATATACAACAATAGCAAAAAATATTCTACCTCAAAAATTCACACTTACTCAGCTTCAAAAAGCATATGAGATAATACTAGGACACGATATAGACAAAAGAAATTTCCGCAAAAAAATTATTTCTCTAAAAATCCTAAAAGAAACCGGAGAGCTCGAAAAAGTAAGATCCAATATGGCGAAATTATACGAATTCTCAGACAAAGAATTAAAAATAGTTGGAATTTTATAAATAAATTTTAAAAAATGAACTGTATTTTTTGTAAAATAATTAATAAAGAAATTATAAACGATAATATTTTCTATGAAGATGATAATATTATTGCGATACTTGATATTGATTATGTAGTAAAATGACATGCATTAGTAATTCCAAAAAAACATTTTGAAAATTTGTCTGATATGAATGAAGAAGAATATTTATATTTTTCTAAAATGGTTTATAAAATTGAAAAAGAATTATTGAAATTATGTAACAAAGACAGATGAGTAATTCTAAAAACTTGATGAATTGTATCTCATTTTCATTTTCATATTTATCCAGTCAATAAAGACACTTCTTGGTCTGATTTAAAAGATATGATTGAGAAAGATCCAAATGAACGTAAAAAAGATTTTTTATATAAATATATAGAAAATGAAAAAGAAGATTTGATAAAAGATTTAAGTAAAAATTTATCTATTTAAAACGAAAAAATCGTAGGAGGAGCTCCTACGATTTTTTTATTCAAGATGAAAATTTAGAAGAGCCAACCGAAGAAAAACCTCAGAATGCCTTTTACGAAACTTCCTACCACTCCTCCAAGAAGGAGACCTACAGAGATTGTAATCCCCATAATCACATAGAAAATTCCGCCATACCCTTCAGACGAACTCTTTTTGATGTTGGTAAGGTAGACTTTTGTGCCTGCCACTACCACGACAATCAGCAGGACAGATGACCAGAACCCTAACCAAATTCCGACCAAAATTGATCCAGCGAACATCGCCATCATTTTAAGAAATCCCAAAAAATCCATTTTCATCTCGCTTCCCCTTTTTTATGAAGAATTATTATTTAAAATAGTTAAACAAATAATGCTCGTGATTTTAAATATAAATATTTTGTATTGTTTGTCAAGTTTTTTATTTTTTCACTAAAATCTACTAAAAGTTTGATTTTTATAATTTGTTTGGTATGCTGTGTTTATTGTTATTTTTAATAAATAAATTTATGGCTTATTTACTATTTCCTGGAAGACATCATCTTCTGACTAATTTCCAATTACAGGAATTAAATTTAATTACTGAGTGAGACATCTCGACCTTTAAAGATATACACGGCAAAAATATTAAAATAAAGGAGCCTATTGATACTATAATCTGGGTTATAACTTCTGCTAATCATTCAAATACTCGTCGCAATCCAATTCCTGGTTATCGTCGCGAGGCTATGATAGAGGATTTTGGAAGAGATATAGATGCAAAAAGTTTTGTGTATCATATTGATGATATCTGAGTTAGTCCGAGATTTGCTCATTATGTAATTTCAAAAATAGAAGTAGATAGCAATGGTAAACATGTTCTTACTCCAGAAAATACAATTTTGGGTTGTTCAACTCTGGAAGTTATAGATATGTATGAGAAGCTTTGATTTCAAGTCCTTCCATTTGAGCTAGAAAATAAAGAAAAAAGGACTTTTAAAGCAGAGCTTCCGTGGGATATGGTAGAAAATATTATTGATTGTAATAAAAAATGAGCTAATCGGCAAAAAGATACTAAATACTTACAAAAAGTCTCTAGAGCTAGTCGTAAAATGTATGAAAAATATGATTTTTGAGATTTGATAATAAATCTCCATAATGATCCACTTTTATGAAATGATGGAGATATTACAGAGACAAGGGATTACAATACTTATGTTCGTGCTTTTGATAACTGAGCCAAGAGAAAATATGAAATAATTAAAAATATAGTTAAGCCCGGTCGTATAGTAGATATTGGATGTTGTACAGGTTCGCTTATTAGAGAGCTTACACTCGATGAAAGATTTAGAGAATCTGATTTTTATGGAATAGAAGTTGCCCGCAAATTATATAATGAGTGTCTTCATCGCAAAGCCCAATGACATTTTGCCAATGAAAATGTGTTTTTTTATCAAAGAAATGTCGCTACAAGCAATATTTTCCCCTCAAACAATATTGATACTTTCACGACTTTTTCCCTTACTCATGAGATTATGTCTTATCAGAAAGAGAAAACTTTGACTAATTTTATATCTCTAATTTATGACCAACTAAAATTTGGATGAAGATGGATAAATGTAGATGTTGTAGGGCCAGAAAATAAAGATGAAATAGTCTATATGAAGCTAAATACATCAGATTGAATAAATGAAAATTACGACAAAATTTTTGATAAAAATGAGCAAGATAAATTCAGAGAATATCTTGATTCTCTATCGACTTACACTAGATTTCTAAGGTTTGCCAAGGATTTTCGCCATGAGGAGAATGAACTTATAAATTATGAAATAGAAGATATAGAAGGCACAAAATATATAAAACTCAAGATGCAAGATGCCTGTGAATTCCTAAGTAAAAAGGATTACACTGACAATTGGTATTCTGAAATGCACGAGACTTTTTGCTTCTGGAGTTTCAACGACTGGCAAAAAACTCTCAAAAAACACAATTTCAAAATCCTTAAAGAATCTCATGATTTCGCTAATCCCTGGATAGTAGAAAATAGATTTGAGTGAAAAGTGGAGTTTTTTAAGAAAAATGGAAATATACTCGAGAGTTTGGATTATCCCGTGACTAATATGGTGATGGTGGTGGAGAAGTAATTTTTTTAAATTTAATATAAAATTGTTTTTGATAGTGAAATGTCTGAGACGTATTCGGGATACTACCATCACCCAGTAATTGCGGAGAGTTCGGTAAAAATTATTAAATTTGAATAAAAACCAGCTTTTTCTACTACATACGATTGACAAATCCAATTAAATGAATATAAATGATTTATTTTTATTAAAAATAAAAATATTATCATACATTGCTAATTTTCAATATATGAATGAAATGGGGTGTATTAATAAAATTATTATTCATCATACAGAGAGAAATAATGATTCTCCATCTTTTGTTACGTTAAGACATAAATATTTGCGAAGGTGGGAAGATATCTGATATCATTATATCATTGGAAATACTCGTCCTTTTTCAAAAAATGGGAAAGTTTACCATGGTAGATCGGAATATTTTGAATGAGCCCATACTATTTGACATAATAAAGATTCACTGTGAATTTGCTTAATAGGAAATTTCAATAAGGTCATACCAAGTGAAGAACAATTAGAATCTTTATTTAAGCTATTAAAAGACAAGATAAAAAAATATCAACTGACCGTAAATGATATATTGTGACACAATGAGGTTTTTGGTACAACCAAAACGTGTCCATGAAAATTTACTGATATGGCCTATATTCGATGAATTCTTCGTCAGGATTATAGCTTCTGTATCAATGATTATATAGAAAGAGTTCTGGAAAAAAATAATCCTGTCTGAAGTATTGTAAGGACTTTCATTTGACAAAAATAATAAAACATTTATATTTAAAATATAGATTATTTTTTAATTTCATTGTACATGATAAATAAACCTACTGGAAATTCTTTAAACACTTCACTTTTTGATGATTTTGATACCATTGAAGATGGTGAAGTAAATGAGAGCTTGGTTAGAGCTAAAACAATTTTAAAAAAATTAACAGAATTAGTTATAGAACATAATGGTCATCTTTGAGAGCCTTTGATAGTCTGACTTGAAGGTAGTCCGTGAGCTTGAAAAAGCCATTTAATTGATATGGCAGAAAAAATTCTTAACTCTAATTGAATTAAAACAATAAGTAGTAAAACAAAGAAAAATTTATTTCCGCAACATCAATTTGAATATGAGAGAGCTGATATTATTTTTTCTGATGACTTATTTTATTGAGCAAATTCATTACAAGAAGCCTCAAAAGATTGGGATAAATGAGCCTATGATCTTAAAGGATTGCCAGATTTCTTATTTCATTTATATGATACAAAAAAAATTTGGATTGTATCATCTAATTTTCCTATAGATGAAATATTAAAACTTATAGCAAAGTGAGACACGATATGAAGATTAAGAGACAGAATAGATCATCTTCTCGCTTCTGTACAACCATTAAAACTCGAAAGAAAACAAAGTTACAGGAAAAAATTAGCTTCTGGATGAACCAAATTAACAGGCCTTTTCTCAAAAGCAGTTAACGAAGCTTTATGAGATAAAACTATTTTAAATTAATAACTAATTTTATCGTATGGCAAAAATGATATGTTTGACAAGAAATAATTATCGAAATGAATTAAAATCAAATGAATTATTAAGATCTGAAACAATTCAGGTATTAATTTGAATTATTAATTCTAAATTTAATAATCTTATTCCGCCTATAGCAGAAAATAATCCAAATAAATTCGAAAATTTTGATTCTGTTACAGAAGAAATTGATACAGTTAATCTTGATTGAATAAGCTATAAAGTATCTAGGGATAGCTATCGTTTTAAACTAGAAGAATCTATCTAATAATCTCTCTCCAAAAAAATTAATTTGACATTTCTAAAAAAAGAATATAATTAGCGTGTAAATATGACATCCAATAAATGAAGTATTTACAAATGTTCATTAACATAACCTACGAATATAAAAATAAAAACTTAGAAATAAGGAGAACGCTATGAAAGAATTTGAGTGTGCCAAAGGCAGTATTATAGGAAGAGATCATAGGCGAATTAATAAGAATAATCAGGATGCCTATGAAGTCATCGAAGATGACAACTACATTATCGCGACTGTATGTGATGGTTGTAGTGACGCTCAAGCAAGCGAAGTTGGAGCCAATATTATATGTAGAATGCTCGATGCCAAGATGGCAGAAAAAATCGAGAATCTAACATTTAATCTGGCTTATGCGCTCGACTTGGATGAGGTTATCAGGGATTTTCTTGAGGAACTTAGAAAAGAGTGTATCAAGGAGATTGTGAGAATAAGTTCTTCTCTTAACAAAAACTATTTAGTCGGGATTAAAGACTTTTTTTTAGCGACAATTGTGAGTGTAATTGTTACACGTGAAGTCAGTTTTGCATTCTCTATCGGTGATGGTGTGATTATCATAAATGGTGAACCGTATATTATCGGACCATTTCCTGATAACGAGCCACCGTATATCGCCTATGGAGCAGTTGAACCTGACAGGGTAAGAGTC
Organism: uncultured Candidatus Peribacteria bacterium; assembly: GCA_964555845.1. GTDB lineage: Bacteria > Patescibacteriota > Gracilibacteria > BD1-5 > UBA2023 > JALNXF01. Next base: position 104,277 of record CAZKUA010000002.1, read on the forward strand.
GCGAAAGAGCTTTATCGATTTAAGGTGGTAAAAGTGATGCCAACTAGTGAGCTCAAATCTATACTTATAGGCTCTGATGGTGTTGAGGATATTTGTGATAATGAAAAATCCAATATCCCCGGCAAAAATGAGCTTGTGGGTCCTATCTCCCAGTTTTGGGAAAATGATAAATTCTTTTCAAATTCTAGTCTGTTGGGTAGAAAACTCAATCTTATGAACGCAGATTCTACGAAAATAGACTGGGAAGAAAAAAGAGTACAAAGGGAGCAGGGACTCCTTCAAGATGATACCACTATGGTGGTAATAAGAAGGAGGTAATACTTTGATTAAAAATGTCTTTATAAACGGCAAAAGGGTTGATTTAAGCAATAAAAAAATCAAAGCTCAAGGAGGTGAAGCCTACATCTATGATTTAGGAAATAACATGGTGGCGAAGATTTTTCGTAGGAGAGATGATGATTTTTATCTCGGATCTCCTGCAGAGCAAAAAGGCGCGGAAGCAAGGCTTGTTGAACATCAAAAAAAGCTTCCTGCCTTTCCTCAAAATCTTCCCGTTGAAGTAGTGAAGCCTCGAGATCTCGTAACTGATGGGTCAGGTCTTATAGTTGGCTACACTATGCCTTTTGTTTTAGATACCAATCCACTTCTGTCTTATAGTGACAAGAATTTTGTGAAACAATCCGGCATAGACAATAATATTGTCGTCGGGATTTTCCAAAATCTCTTGAAAATCGTCAGGAAAATACATCGGGAAAATGTCATTATCGGTGATTTTAATGACTTAAATGTGCTTGTAAATAGTACAAATAAAGTCTTTCTCATCGATGCCGATAGTTTTCAGTTTGGAGGGTTTTATTCCTCTGTCTTTACTGACCGATTCGTAGATCCTCTATTGTGTGCCAATGTAGACAATCGGATGATTCTCTCTAGGCCACACAATAAAGAATCTGATTGGTATGCCTTTTGTGTAATGCTTTTTCAGAGCTTTCTTTATATAAATCCATTTGGCGGTGTCTACAAGCCAAAAGACAAAACAAGGAGAATGTGCCACGAACTAAGACCGCTTCATAATATTACTGTCTTTAATCCCGAGGTTATCTATCCGAAATTCGCCACTCATTACAGGGTTCTGCCCGATGAAATTCTTGCATTTTATGATAATTTGCTTCACAAAAACAAACGCTTAGAGCTTCCGGAAAATTTCTTAGAAAATATCCGGTGGACAAAGTGTAGTGTATGTGGAGCAGAGCATGCGAGAGGGGTCTGTCCAGAATGTTTCCAAGCAAATCCCAATATCATCAAGCAGAAAGTAGTCGTGAGAGGAAATGTAGTCGCAACCAGATTTTTCACAACCAAGGGAGTAATCCTTTTTGCGAAATCTGAGTGCGGAGCGCTTAAGTGGCTTTATTTTGAAAATGGGCAATTTAAGCGAGAAAACGGAGTTATAGTCACCGAAGGAAAACTCGAGAGTGGATTTAGATTTAGAATTAAAAATTCTGAAACCTTTTTTGCAAAAAATGACAAAGTTGTCACTTTTGATGAAAAAGGACAAATTAAGGAGGTAGTGGATGTAGATACCTGTAGCAATCTGCCTATTTTCGATGCAAATGAGCACTCGAAATATTGGGTGGACACCTCTGGAAATCTCAAAAAGGACGACACATTTGGTCCAGAGATTATTGGAAATGTGCTTGAAGGCGAGACATTTTTTTGGGTCGGATCTGATTTTGGATTCGGTTTTTATAGAGCTGGAAATATTTCCACTGGATTTATTTTCGATGCTCACAAAAAAGGTCTTCTTGATAGTATTAACCTGCCAATCAAAGGGCAAATTGTTGATGTCTGGACTTACTTTGGTCACAATTGTTGCTGGTTTTTTATTACTTTATCGGTGAGTGGTAAACTTGTTAATAAGTGCTATCTTATCGAGAAGAGTGGTAAAATTCTGTCTAGCGAAGAGTGTAATAAAAACACTGTAAGTTGGCTTGCTGGAAGTATTAGAGGCAAGGCAGCCGTCGGTAATTTTCTTTTCGCTCCAACAGATGACGGGATTATCCGGCTTGAACTTAGCAATACTAAAATTATCATTACCAAGGAATTTCCAGATACAGCGCCCTTTGTGAACTCTGAAAGTGCTCTTTATATCGGCAAAAATGAGATCTATGTAGTCAAGAGAAATGAAATCCTGAGCCTCAAACTCAACTAAATCCTGAGGCTCTACAACCAAAAAGGAGTATGCCATGAAAAAAATCCAACTGCCCCCTAACTACAATGATGCCAATGCCTACAATTCCGGCTTTGCTGTAAAAAACATTTCCGAGCTCCAGAAAACTGCCGAGCAGTGGAAAAAAACCTATTCCCTCAAGCCGGTCGGTGGTGATCGCAACAAAATCCATCTGCTCATCATCGATGACCAGTTTGATTTTAGCTTTCCTGACGGCTCGCTGTATGTCGGTGGTAGGAGTGGAATGAGCGCCCAAGATGATCAAAAAAGGCTTGCCGAATTCATCTATACGAATCTGGGGGTTCTCTCTCAGGTAACGCCTACGATGGATTCTCACTTGCCTTTCCAGATTTTCTTTCCTGTCGCTCATTCACTCGAAGACGGGTCTCACCCTGAACCCAATACGATGATCTTCGCGGATGAATACAAGCAAGGCAAATATCGTGCCAATCCTGCGATGGCTCGTCAAATTGGTGTAGATCCGGTATGGCTCACCAAGCAATTCACCTACTACTGTGAGCAACTCGAAGCCAAGGGTAAGTACAATCTCTACCTCTGGCCTTACCACTGTATGCTCGGGTCCAATGGCCACAAGCTTGCTGGCGTAATTGAAGAAGCTCGTCTTTTTCATAGCTTCGCTCGCGGTGCCGCCAATATTCCCGAGATCAAAGGTGGTAACCCGCTCACCGAGCATTACTCTATTTTCAAGCCCGAGGTCACGAACTGTTGGGATGGCCAAGCTATTCCCGGTGCACAGAAAAATACTGCCCTTATCCAGAAGCTCGTTAAGTCTGACTATGTCATTATGGCTGGTCAGGCTGCAAGCCACTGTGTTAAGGAAAGTATCGAGGATTTTCTCGCGGAAATTCTCGCCATCGACCCTGAGCTCGCTAAGAAAGTGTATATCCTTGATGATTGTACCTCTTCTGTCGTGATTCCTGGTATCGTCGATTTTACCGATGAAGCCGAGAAGGCAATGCAGAAATTCCAAGACGCTGGAATGAATCTCGTGAAGAGTACGACTTCCATCGAGGATTGGCCCGGAATGGATCTTTAAAAAAACTCTATTATAAGGAGAAAGCTATGTCTCAAACCGCAAATCTTAACAAACTTTTTCAAGGTGCGGCAGAGGAGGGTATGATCTCCCAAGGTACGGCAAATATGCTGTCTTTGGTGGATGTCGGTACCCAAATTCAAGCCGGTCTCGGCACAAATATCGATGATGTCGATGCTTCTGAGGTTACTCTCGTTGCTATGCTTATCGATGATTCTGGTTCTATCCGGTTTGCCAACAATGCCCAGGCAGTTAGGGATGGTCATAATCTCGTGATTGATTCCATCGCCGGCGCCAGACAAAGCGGTAAAACTCTAGTTCATACCAGATATATGAACGGTCACGTGCTGTATCCGTTTATCACTGTCGATCAGGCAGTGAAGATGGACAACCACAACTACAACCCGATGGGCGGGACCCCTCTTTATGACCAGACCGTAATCATCCTCGGAACCCTGATGGCTGAGATGCTCCGTTACATGGATAACGGTGTTCCCTGCCGAGCAATTCTGGGTGTTATTACGGATGGTAATGATGAAGGTTCCGAGAAATTCCGGGACCCTGCCAAGGTCAAGAAGGTCATCGATGATGTCCTTATGTCGGAGCTGAGTTGTATCATCTCTGCCATGGGTATTGATGACGGTGGCCGGACTGATTTTACCAAGGTATTCCAAGGAATGGGTGTTCGTGACGAATGGATTCACGACCCCAAAAAATTCAACACCAAGGAGGAAAACGAATCTGCCATTCGCAAAATGTTCCAGATGTTCTCTCGTAGTGCAGTGAGAGCCAGCCAATCTGCCGGTAACTTCGCATCTATGGGTGGCTTCGCTACCATTTAACAATCTTACAAAAGGAGAAATATAAAAAAATAAAAATTCCACAAAAATAAACAAAAATAGATAAACTTTTTCTAAAAAGGAGGAAAAGAAAACCCCCACTTGAGCAATCAAGTGGGGGTTTAAATTATTTAACTAGAATTAATTTTTTGTTTATTTTAATTATATTTTATATTTATTCAAATATTTGTATTTATTTAGGTTTTATGTTACAATTACTATAATATTAATTTATTTTTTAAAAAAATTATTATGACACAGGCTAATTTACCAAAAGAAGATATATCTTCAAAAGAATTTATATCTAAACTTGTTTCACTTTCAGATATGAGAGAAAATACAATAGATAAGGCAATGAGTCTTCTTGAAACAGCCGATTTTACTAGTATATTTAAAAATGTAAATAAAGCTTTCGTATTGGCTGAGAAAGATATTAATAGTTTTCTTTTGAAACAAGAGGTTCTTCCTCATGTAAGAAAAACTTCGCCAGAAGAATATGCAAAATGGCTATCTAAAAGAATTAAAGCCTGACTTATGCCAACACAATTTTATGATTATGATTTTTCAAGACAAAAGTTTTATACATTATGAAAAAATAGAAAAATAGATATTAATAGTATATATTACTGATCTAATGCTTTTAATATTATGATACCAGAGTGATCATCTGTACAATTTAGAGATATTGGTCATTGTAATGTTTTTGATATGAATGATATTACAAAAGAGGCTCGTATTGTGCCAATATTTAAAGATATATTAGAATTATTAGATCCTGAAGCAAAAGAATTAGCATTAAAATGGAAAAAAAATCAAAGAGAAATAACTCTAAATTTAAGCGATGCGAAGAGAGAGTATCAGGATTTTGAAGAATCTTTTAATAAAGAAGTTCTTCCTCATGTTAGAGAAACTAATCCTCTAGAATATGCTAACTGGCTTTCTGAGGCAATTCAAAGAGGATTTATGCCGACTCATATACGCAATGATGGTGTATTTAGTAAATTTTATACCTTACGAAATGGTGGAAAAATAAAAATCAATGAGATATATTATTGAGCTTTTTCATTTGATCTTTTTGTACCAAAATGATCATCTGTAAAATTTGATAATGTCTGACATTGTAATATTTATGATATGAATTCACTTACTAGTAAAGAAATTGAAAAAGTTTATGAAAGACCTATTGATCCTGAAATAGCTAAATATTTAAATGATTCAGCTAAAAAAATACTTAAAGGTGTATATGATAGAAAATTGGGGTCGTTATTAGAAAAACAACCTATTATTCAAGATGGGTTAAATAAACTCAAAAATGAATTAATGGATAATAAAGAAAATATTGTAACATATTGACACTTATTAAGTAGTGAAGAAAAGGGTCTTATTATAGTAGCTATTAAGAAAATAGAGGAGGAAATACGCTCTCTAGAGAGAGAACAAGTTGAAAAAAGAATTAAGGAGATGCAGATGATATTAAAAGAATTACGTTAAAATCAAATTAATCACTTAAATCCATTTATTACTAGATAATAAATGGATTTTTTTGTTATTTTAAGGGAAATATGGAATAACTATAAATTTTTCTCAAAAATAAATTTGACTTATTGAAAATATCTATATAATTGAGTGTAATATTAACACTTGTAGTATTTCCTAGAGAAATATTTTTAATACAAATAAGTAGAGTGTTAATATTACACATTTATTTTTTAATTTATATTATTATGCGCAGTAAAACAAGTGCCCTTGTGGCGAAAAAAGAAGCCCTACTACTCGTAGATTGTCAGAAAGATTTCTGAGCAAAAGAATGAAGCCTCTATGTAAAAGAGGCAGAGGCTATAGTACCTGTAATAAATAAACTTATCGCAGAAACTAAGGCAAACGCTGGTATTGTAATTGCTAGTCGTGATTGGCATCCAGAAAATCATACATCTTTTTCTAATTGGCCAAATCACTGTGTAATAAATACACCTTGAGTGGAATATATGGATTGATTGAATGTTGAAGAAATTGAAGTGGAAGTAAAGAAATGATTTAGGGTAGATGCTGATTCTTATTCTGCATTCTGAGGACAAGAGTTTAAAAATGATGTTCCAAGAAAAAACTTACTAGAAATATTAACAAATTATAAAGTAGAAGTTCTAAAAATTGTATGACTTGCAACAGACTACTGCGTAAAAGCAACTGTAATTGATGCTGCGAAACTTAATTTTGAAGTACTGGTGGTAAGAGATTGAATTAAGGCAGTAAATATAAATCCAGAAGATGAACAAAATGCAATGGATGAAATGAAGAAAAATTGAGCAAAATTTATTTAAAATATTATTAACTATAAAATACTATGCAAACTAACTTTAATGCAGAAGCCTATAAAGAAAGACAGATGTCTTTTCCGGAAATTACTTTCAAGGATTTTGAGGCTCTCGATGATATGGAGCTTAGAAAAGAGATAGCTCAGAAAAATAAAATTCTCTCAACTGATGCATATAATAGGACAATGACTTATTTAAAGTGAGAGAAAAAATCTCGCCAAAAAGAGACTTATACACTCACTTTCCGTAAATCTCCAAACAAAGTATCTAATGTAATTTATTGAGTGAGAAATATAGTTAAAAAACTTTTGTGAAAAAAATTCACTCAGGCCGAGCTAGATTTTGCAGCAGATTACTATGAACAACAAGCAAAAAAATGAGCTAATTGATATTTTGATAAAAAAATGTGGCAAGAATTAGTTATAGATAATGGATGATACTTTCCTGTAAAAGTAAAAGCAGTGGACGACTGAACTGTATTGAGAGTATGAGAACCAGTTATGAGTATCTCTTGACCATGAGAGCTTGCTGCCGTTTTTGAACCAGAACTATTAAGAGTATTTTTCCAGAGCGTAGTAGCTACTGATATGAGATTTATCGAAAATATTATCTGAACTTGAAGAGTTGTAGAATTCTGAAAAAGAGCTGCAATTAACGAAAGAGCTCACATCGATGCGGTTGAAGCATTGTATGTATGAGGATGATTGACTTGAACTTCAAATGATATCGCCTGAGCTGCAATTCCTCAAGTAAATTCTTCTTGAACTACGGCTCATAGATATTTGGCTTGCTACAGCACAGAAGATGAGGCATTTAGAAATGCAATAGAGAAAACTGATAAAGTGGCGCTCTTGGTAGATTTAGTAGATAGTTATAAATGAATAGACAAAATTATTGACTTAAAGAAAGAATACAGGGCAAAATGAAAAACTATTTGGATGAGATTAGATAGCTGAGATCTAGTAGACCAAGCACTTTACGCTCTAAAAAGGCAAAAAGAAGAATGATTATTAGATCCCCTAAAAGATAAAATAGTAGTGGCTGATATAAGCAATGTGGACAAAATAAGAGAAATTGAAGACAAGGTAAGAGAGATTTGATTTGATCCAAAAGATTTTATAGTTTACTGACTTGGAGGACTTCTTGTAATAAAAAATAAACTAAGAGATAGTGTATCTGCTGCCTTTAAGCTCACAAAAACAGAAGAATTTGATACATGAAAATTATCAAATGACGCCTGAAAAGAAGCAATTCCATGAGAACTAAATGTAGAAATAAGAGCAGACGCTAGATATATAGTCCAAGAAGATGAAGAAATTTTATGAGAAAGACTCCTTAAAACAGTTTATAATAATTGAAAATTATTTTTTGAGTGAAATGATATAGAAGCTCTCGACAAGGCCAGAGCTAGAGTGATAGAAAGTGAGAAATTAGCCCTATTACCCACTAAAAAAAGTGAAAAAACTCAAGCGTTGCAGAAAGAGGTTAAGGAGAGATTTATGAAAGCAATATAGAAAAATGGATATAGTCTGGTTATTTCAAGCTCTTAAAAAGCAATTTAAAAAGTTTTTTCTGGAAATCGGCTATATCCTTGTTTTCTATAAGAATAGAAGTTTCTGTGTTAAAATCAACAAAAGCAACTTTATTCGCATAAATGGTCATGAAAATATTATCTTGAAAATCATCAATATTTTTTGGAATAATTCTCAATTCTCTTTCTAGTCTTGGCTTCTTAATAATCGCGGCATGAGATGACATAATTACATAACGCTCCAGTTCCTTTTTGTCTCTTTTCTCTCTGTAATCCTTCGGTAAATACTGCTGGTTAATTTTCTCGACATCAGTTTCAGAAGTAATACGATAAAAAATATCTCATTTATTCTGGCTATCAACAATATCATTGAAAATATTTCTTATTCATTTTGCTCATTGGTTGTATATTACATTTGGTTTTTTGTCTAGGTTAGAATATTTTTCAAGTAATTGATTTATATTTCATTTATTTCTCTCCTCCATTTCCTTATATGCTTCATTAATTTTACTAGGAGAAGCCGGAGAATAATACTTTTTCTTTCATTTTACAGAAACAAAAACAAATCCAGATTCCAGTAAATAAGGCAATAATCTATAAAGCTGAACTCTATGAAGCGAAGTAAAATTTGTTAAATCTGAGATAGTAGATTTTCAATGTTCTAATAAAGTCAAATAAATAAGCGCGGAATTCTTCGGAAGTCAAATTCACTCTAAAAGTGGTATAAATTTTCTCATATGTTACATTTTGTTACTAAATAAATTTAAACTGTTTTTCTTTTACTATAGTCATTTATATAATTTAATCAAACTTTTTTGTTACAAATAGTTTCAATTTTACAAAATATTTTATTTTTCCTTTATAGTGGGGGTGTTGTTTTACTTATTAACCCATTAAAAATATGTTAAACGCAATAGAGGCATCTAAAATGCTAGAAACTATGTCTCCAGAAGAGAGACTAAAAGCTTTACAACACAAAGTAAGTGTAAAAACAAAAAATATTCTTGATAAAAAAATTCGTGAAACTATAGCTGGATTTGAAAAAAAAGTAGAAATCACTTTAGATGAAAATGTTTGCAGGGATCCAGATGAAAATATAGAAGCTTTATTGAGATGACTATGATACAAAGATGTAAATGTTACAAGTGATTTTCCAGCTTACAGCGAATCATACACTTGAACTACTACTATAAAATTTAAAATACCTTAATTAATTATTTATAATTTAACTTAACAAAATATGGAAGCAGCAGTATTAAAAAATCATTTATGAGAATATAAATCTATAGAAAGATTTGCTCATATTACACTTGACGATGTAATGAATAAAGTTACTCAGGAAGTTTGAGAATTAATTGAAGCTAGTATAGAAGGAAATGATGAGGAAATGTACAAAGAAGCCGGAGATGTACTAGTTAATATATTTTCAGTAAATCATGAGCTATGAATTGAAATTAACTTAGAAAAGACTACATCAGAAAAGTCACCTCTTAAATTATCGGTATTACTAGGAAAATGGAATACAAAAATCCAATCGCTTAGAAGTAGATATTCAAGAGAAAAAGTAAATTTAGAAGAAGTGAGCAAAATCACAAAAGATTTAGTATGAGAAGTTTTGAATTTCTCAGACCCTAGCATGTCGTTAAATCAAGTAATTGAGAGAAATGTGCAGAAATTTGATTCTCGTAAAGAACTATACAAATCACAAATTGATTTAAAAGATTATATCTGAAATTTTCCAGACTTTCCAAAACCAGGAATTAATTTTAAAGATATTTCTCCAATGTTACAATCTAAAGAAGCCCTAAGATATGCAGTACTAGAGATGGCTCAAAAATGCAGTGAATCCGATGTAATTGTTTGACTTGATGCTAGGGGATTTATATTCGGAAGTCTTGTTGCAAAAAACCTTGGAAAACCATTTGTAATGCTAAGAAAAAAATGAAAATTACCTGGAGCTACTCGCGAAATATCTTACTGATTAGAATATTGAAAAGATATACTCGAAATACAGTCTGGAGTAATACAGAAATGACAAAAAGTATCAGTAATAGATGATTTACTCGCAACTGGTGGAACTGTAAAAGCCGCAATAGACTTAGTAGAGGGAGAATGATGAGAAATAAGCAATCTTTTATTTGTAATCTCTCTAGATGAAAAATGACTTGTAGAACTCGACTCAAGAAAAAAAATAGTTTGATATAAAATAGATAGTTTAGTGTCATATAATTAATAGATTCCCGCCTTCGCGGGAATGACAGAAGAAGCGGGAATGACAGAAGAAGCGGGAATGACAGAAAGGAAATTTATAATAATTTTTAACCTAAAAAACTATGAAAACTGTAATTACTCATCCAAACTTTGATTATTTGTGAGATAAAATAGCTCTAGACAACAAGATAAATAGAGCAAATGTAAGCTTCGAAAAGTTCGAAGATGGATGGCCAAATATTTTTATAAATTGAGTAAAAGAATTAGTAGAACACAAGGAAATTACCTACATTTGAGATTTCTCAAAAAGCGAAGATTTATTTCTAAATTTCGCAGCAATTAGATGAATACTTGATTATTACGCGAATAAAGTAAGAGTAATTTTGCCTTATTTCCCTGTCGGAACTATGGAGAGAATAGATACAAAATGACAAGTGGCAACAGCTAGATATTACGCGGATATTATGAGTCAATTCCCTTTTGCGAGAGAAACAAAAACTTCAATTCATATATTTGATATTCACGCTCTAGTTGAGAGATTTTTATTTGACTCTCATAGTGTAAATGTAGAAATCCACACTGCAATGAGTTTACTTAGAGACGAAATAAAATGAAAAAGTATAGTTTTTCCGGATGAGTGAGCTCTTAAAAGATTTTGAAAAGATTTTAAAGACCAAGATATTATAGTTTGCTCAAAAGTTAGAAATTGAAATAAAAGAGAAATAACTATAAAAGAATGAGACCCAAAATGAAAAGATGTCATAATAATTGATGACCTAATACAGACTGGTTGAACTATCAAAAAAACAGCCGAAAAACTAAGAGAACTCGGAGCAAAAAGTGTCAGCTCTTACGCGACTCATTGAGTTTTCCCAAATAATTCTCACATAGATCTCGCCAAGTCTCTAGACAAACTAATAGTAACAGATACAATTCCAGCCAATATAAAAAGAGCCGAGGAGGTTATAAATATGGAAGTATTTAGTATAAAATGATTGGTAGAAAAAATTATGTTTCATGATTAAAAAGGCAAAAAGTCCCACGCGCTTGTTAGCGTATGGGACCTTTTTTATTGTCTTCCTATCTCCTCCAAGATAGGATAGAATTTACCTCCTTTTGGTAAAAAATTTTGTCTTACATCTTGTATTTTTGTAGCTGAAAAGAAATTACTTCATGTACTTGGCGACGTCATCGTCAGAGACGGGAGCCTGGGCATATTTCTGTTCCAGGGCAACCCCGGGAGCCGAAATGTTGGCCATTTCTTCGGCTGCTTCTGCCTGAGCTTGAGCATGGATTGCATCTTGCTTGAGCTGTCCGAGCTTGCCCAGAGCCGAGTTGTTATCGGTAAGGGCATTCGAGGCTTCCGCCAGACCCTGACGAATCTTGGAGCCGGTAATAACGGCGGCGAGCTGGACCTGATCGGTCTTGGCTGTTGCGATACGATCGCGAGCAGCACTCAGATTGGATCTCAGTTTGGCCAGCTGAACTTCATTGGCGTTGATAGTGCCAGTCAAAGTTGCGACGGTCGATTGAGCCTTTACCTTTTCGGCAAGTGCCTGTCGAACATCATCCACGTTCTTGGCTGCACCGGCCTGCTGAGCAAGACGCTCATATTTGGCGATTTCCGCTTCCGCGAGAGCCTTCTGAGCGATGATTTCGTTATTGCTGGCAACCAGTGCGGTCACGGATGCGGTATGACGACGGACTTCTTCTTCCGCAGCTTTGATTACATCCTTGCCGTCCGCGACAGGATCGCGGAGCTTCTCGGCGGTTTCTTCATCAAGACGATTTCCCTTTTTGAGAAGTTGTTTCAAGGTTTCTATTCCAAATGCCATAGTCGTATCCTCTGTATGTTTTTTATCTTAAAAATCATTAATCATCACTACAGCCGAGGACTTTTTAGCCGAAAAGCTTGTCGTGAGCCACAAGAGCGGCGCGCAAGTAGTCCAGGCTGGAACCGAGTTCTTCCTCAGAAAGGTCGCCGACCATAAGAGAATCGATGAGCACGAAGTGTGCGGATTCATCGTTTTCACCGGGCACCATGGCATACGCATAGGGCAGGATGGCAACATTCTGTTTCAGAAGAAGCAAGGACTGCTTCAGGAGTTCCTCGGGATCAGCAGATCCGTCGAAGTGAGACACCTCGCAGGAAATGGTGAGTTTGGATTCTTCCATGGTCATGATGACCGGTCGAGAGCCCATAACGATGCCGACGATTCCCTCAGAAAGAGTTTGTGCAGTGTTGCCACGCTGTTCTTCCAGGAAACGTACGAGATCTTTAGGGGTTTGAATGTTTTTATTCATGGTAATTCTCCTTGGAATTGGGTTTTTGCCTAGCAGGCGAGAACTTGGAACTCATTGTTTTTGATTTCATGTCCATACCAGAGGGTCACAAGACCTCCCAAGTCAGACTCCACAGGACCTACTTCCAGAAAAAGTGCCTGGTTGGGTACTTCCGGATTGGTCTGCTTACCTGCTTCAAGAGCATATTCACAGACCGTTGCAAGCAAGGGATAATTGATACCACTTGCAGCCGGATGCTGACGGAATTCGCCATCATACTCGCCAGGTTGTTTCCTGATGTAGGTAAGATCGCCGGTAGCGAATGCGCCGGTATATCGCAAATCATTGGCTCCTTTAAATTCAGGAGGCTGATCAAAAAACACATGCTCGGTGTCAGATACCCAGAGAGATGCATTTTTCATAAGGTCATCACGGTTTCCCTTGAGAAACTTCGGATCCTCATCATAAACACGCACATCAAAGGCATCATCGACGATCTTGGCGAAAATAATCTTACGAAAACTCTCAGATTCGCCAGTGATATCGCAGATGATAATCTGAGCCAAGCCTCCGTTGGCCTCGATGGTCTCAATCTGGTTAATCTTGCGATCAACAGGTTTGAGACCGAGACCGGCCTTCATCTGAAGAATGAGCGTGCGCTCATCAGTCAGAGTTACAAAATCACCTTTTTTGAGTCTTTTCAGACCCGGGACATTTGTTACTTCCATATTTTTTCTCCTGAGCTAGGGTTTTTCAGATTTTCACGGAATTTCTTTGAGTTTTTTGAGCACGACAATCCCTCCAATAACCAGCACAAGTGCGATTACGGTCATGAGAAGGAAGTAGCCGACACCATGACTCTGCTGAACAACCACTGGCTGTGCAACGGCATAATTATTGCGACTCATCAACATGTTCATCATCGCAACATCGCGCATGGCATCATACATAATCCATGCTCCACTCGGGCCATAATAACCATAGCCACCGTTTCCTTGATTGTAGGTAACAGGAACATTTCTGTTACCATCTTTAAAGGTAGTTGGAATGTGTTCAGGACGAGTGGCAGGTTCGCGGTCAAACTTGTTCGTATACTGTGTGGCATACTTTTGCTTGAACGCTGTCTGTGCAGCTTCACGGCTGGTAAACTGTGTGCCAGACATTGTAGCTTTGTTTGCCAGGGCCTGATCAGTCTTGCTCATAGCCGCCGGAGCAGTGGAAGTTGCGGGTTTGGTGTAAACCGGAGCAGGGGTTGGAGTTGCGGGTTTGGTGTAAGTCTGGTTGACTACCGGGGTTGGAGTTGCGGGTTTGGTGTAAGTCTGGTTGACTACCGGGGTTGGAGTTG
>CAZKUA010000002.1:118175-156142 GCA_964555845.1 uncultured Candidatus Peribacteria bacterium
CGGGTTTGGTGACTGGGGTAGGAGTAGATACCCGAACCGGAGCTGGAGAAGGAGAACGGAAAGAGGTCACAGTTGCTTTTCCTCCTCCACCACCACTACCTCCAATACTGCCAGCACGTGCATCAGCAATGCTGACACTTACGCCGGAAATGACAAACAGGGACAGTACAAACGACGCGAGTAACTTATTAAACGGTGTTTTCATGGTATTCCTCCAAATGGAATGGGTTGGTTGAATTCTTAGAGAATTCATTGTTTCTGGTTGTTTACAAATTTCAATTATAAAAAATCTATAATTGAAAAAAATAATTTCTATTTCAATTTATATAAAATACAAGATGTTAAAGAACTTATTTGTAAAATATTTATTTTTGTTTGTTTGTGATTTATATTTAAAAAAATATTTTTGTCAAATCTTTTTTTGACAAAACTTATAAAATCTTTTTAGATTAATAGAATTTGGAGAAAGTTTTTCTAAATCAACCTCCTCGACAAACTCGTAATATAGGCAATAGCAAGCGCATCGGCTGCGTCATCTGGGGTTGGGATTGAGTCTAGTTTGTAGATAATTTTTAGTGCATTTTGGACTTGTTTTTTGAGGGCACTTCAGCTTCCGCAAATTCCGGATTTTACTTGGAGTGGAGTGTATTCGAGTACCGGAATTCCATGAGTAGCTAGAATATAGAGCATTGTTCATCTGGCTTGTGCCACATCTATTCAAGTTTTTAGGTTTTTTAAGAAAAATAATTTCTCAATTCCGCAGATATCTGGCTTATATTTTTTGATTAAATTTTCTAGGTCATTTCAAATATCAAGAATTTTTGAACTTATATCAGATTTAACTATAGTTTCAATTATTCAAAACTCTAGAATTTCTACATTTCTTCACTCTTTTTTGATTATTGCGAACCCTGTTGTCGTTGTCCCAGGGTCAATACCTAAAATAATTGACATATTTTGAAATTTATGTTTTAATATACTTATAAGTTAATTATTTAATATTTATTGTAAAAAAATATATATGTTATTAGAAACCATATACGAAAGCGATATTATAACAAAAATTAGAAATTCTCAAAGAGTAAATGAATCTCAAAAGCAGGAATTTATCAATCTTATTTGTTACTTTACCCCCTGAGAAATCGAGGAATTAAAATTACTTATGTAGCTTTTCTATCGTCATTCTAAATTCCCCTCCTCGTCATTCTGAGCGTAGTCGAAGAATCTATTAATTAATTCTACTATTTTTTAAAAAGTATTTTATGAGTAAATAGACCCGTTCGACTACACTTCGTTTCGCTCAGGGTGACGAGCTAAAGAGGCTTTTGCTTCACTCAGGATGACGAAAGGTTGAGTTCGAGATGACAGGGTTTTTCTTAATAAACCACAGATTGGGACTCGAGTAGGATGTATAGTATCGAATTTTTATCAGTATAATCTCAGACCATAAGTTTTCTAGTTTTTTCTGTTTCCTTGATACTAATTTTTCCGGAATGCCTTTTTCATCCAAGCACATCACTTGTTATAACATCAGAGAAAAGTTTGTAAAAATATTCAGATAAAAGGACATCTTTAACTTCGGTATATTTATCAAGATATGCTGCAAATGTCTCTCCGTATTCAAACATTTTCTCGTCATTTTTTATAGATCTAATAAGATGAAAAAGTCTTCAAACAGACAAATTATATTTTTTATTTACGACTGAATTTAGGGCTTTTTCTATTGGATCATTGCTTCTTAGAATTGTTTTTCATTTTTTTACACAAAATTTTCTGAAATTACTAGTAATAAAATGCTCAATAAAAGAATCAAGGATTTTGTGATAAGAGCTCACTACTGCAAATCCATCTAGGTTTGGATTTTTCTTAATATTGTAGTAATTTATTTCAGAATTTGTAAGATATAATAGGGTTTCTTTTGGTGCATTTAGAAGCAAAATATCTCAGAAATAGTTTTGAATTCTTTTTGAAATTATCTGCTCTTGATTTTCTTTTAAAAATTCATCTTTATCATCTTGAGTAAGGCCTGATACCCTTCTTCTGGCTATTTTATGGATTTCTTCCTCTACTTCTTTGGTCATCCAATGCATACAAAGATTGAGTTTTTTCTTTAATTCTTCATTTTCTTCTTGTAATTGTTTTAATTGTGTATTGCTCATTTTTTTAAAATTATAAAATATGGTCTTTATGTAAATCTCATTTTTTCACTACTTTATCAACAAAAAGTATTCAATCCAAATGGTCTATTTCATGCTGAACTATGCGAGATGAAATTCATTTTAAAAATAAAATATTTTCTTTTCATTTCAAGTCTAGAAAAAATAATTTAATTTCGTCTGGCCTCTCTACTTTTCAAATTTCACCAGGAACACTCAGACATCACTCTTCGTCAATAACCATTTTTTCTCATTTTTCTATGATTTTTGGATTAATCATAAAAATTGTTTTAAAATTATCGTCATTATAACTTTTTAAGAGACTTACGCAAATAAGTCTTTTTAATATTCAAATCTGTGGAGCCGCCAATCACACTCATCAATTAGAAGAATTTTTAACGAATTTTACCATTTCTTCTCATATTTTTGAGTATTTTCTGATTTCATCTTGTCTTATTTCTTGGCTTACAGTTCTGAGTATTTCATTATTTCTTCAAATTTCTATTGCTAATCTCATAAATTTTAATTTATTTATATGTTTGATTTTAACGAAATAATTCATAAAATCAAATTAATAGTTTTTTAATTTAAAAATATGAGAGCAAATAAAATATCTCTAAATAATCCTGTGAGAATTTTTTATCATTATATAAGATGAGTTCTGGCAAGTCTGATTTACTCTAATCCATCAAGAGATATGATAGTAATTTGAGTAACTTGAACAAAATGAAAAACTACAACTACAAATATTATTGCAGAAGGACTTAAAAATGCCTGAAAAAAGGTATTTATGTTCTCGACAATTAATTATATGATATGAGATGAAGTATTTGATAATAATCTCAAAATGACTTCTCCATCGCCATTTATATTGCAAAAGTTACTAAAAAAGGCCAAAGAGGCAGGATGTGAATATGCTGTAATTGAGACTTCAAGCCATTCACTTTATTATAATAGAAATTATTGAATTGATTTTGATGTAGCGGTTTTCACTAATTTAAGCCAAGATCATCTGGATTTACACAAGACCATGGATGAATATGCTAAGGTAAAATATAGATTATTTGATAATCTGGTAAAATACAAAAGAAAACCAGGAATTAAAAAAATTTCAATTATTAATCTTGATAGTTCATATTCATGAATGTTTTTAGGGGCAATTGCGGATAATATTTATACTTATTGACTAAGCGATAGCGCACAAATTAAGGCTTTAAATATTTCTTATTGACAAGATACGACTAATTTTGAGATAAAACTTCCATCTAATACTATTAAAATTTCAACTCATCTAAAATGAGAATTCAATATTTATAATATCTTAGCAGCGACTTGCGTTCTTATTTCTCAAAAAATTCCACTCGATGCTATCGCAAAAACTATAGAAAGTATAAGCTGAATTCCGGGAAGACTCGAGGAAGTTTCTAATAATTTTTGATTTAAAATTTTTGTGGATTACGCTCATACAGAGGAATCTCTAAAAAGTGTATTGTCTACAATAAAACAAATGGAGTGAATTTGAAAAATTATTACGATTTTTTGAGCTACCTGAGATAGAGACAAGACAAAAAGACCAAAAATGTGAAAGATTGTCGATGAATTGTCTGATTTTATAATACTAACTGATGATGATACTTACTCAGAAAATTCGCTATCAATTATAAATGATGTTGCTCGTGGAATAAAAAGAAAAGAAGGAGAAAATTTCTGGATAATTTCAGATAGAGAGGACGCTATTAGGACAGGACTTACTGTAGCGGAGCCAAATGATATAATTCTAATTGCTTGAAAATGAGCAGAAACCGCTCAAATTACAAACGCCGGACCAATTGCATGGAGCGATGTCTCTATTACTAGAAAAATTTTAGAAGAAATGGAAGATAATAAACTCTCTTAAATAGCTTTGATTTTTTCTTTTAATTTTACTAAATTTTCCTTTTTAATCTGGTCTCTTTCGCTTTTTGCAGTAAGAGTTTTAAATGAATGTTTTTTCATTAAAATATAAGTTGTTTCAAACCAATCTTTTATAGAAATTTCTTGAGATGTAATGAGATTTAATTCTTTTTTTACAAGTAGGCTTTTTACTAAAAAATCTCTACGTCACAAATTATCAAAATCTGCGTCTTGTATAATTTTTTCAAGTTTATTTTTTGCTGGCGAGAAGACTATTGTTGCAAGTATCATATTTTCTATTCTCTTTATTCTGTCTTCTCTAAAGCCGACACCCTCTAGATATTTTCTAGCTATTTTAGCACCTATTATTTCATTTTGAAAATAACTCTCTACAAATCAAGTATCGTGAAAAAGGGCAGCTAAAAGCAAATCTGTTTTTTCTTCGAGATATACAAATTCTTTATCTGCGAGATGTCACACTCTAGAATAAACATCAAGCGTATGATTAATGTTGTGATATGGATAATGATTAACCTTTGAGAGTAAATCAATTACATATTTTAAAACCTCATTTATAATTTTTTGTTCGTGCATCTAGAGGAAAATAAAAAATAATCTAATTAATTATATCATAATCAAGAAAATAATGCAAATTATTTCTTATTCTACAGTATGAAATACAAGATCTTTAATTTTTTCTTCTATGTCTTTGGTTATAACAATATCCCCTCAATTTCATCATTTGAAATAATTAAAAATGATTTCATTTGCGATAATAACTTTTGAAGAAATTTCTTTTGCAAAGTTTTTATATATTTTTAATTGGTCTTTTTCTGATAAATTATCAATAAAAACTCTATCAAATCTCATCAAAAATGACTTTTCTTCTGTAATAACTGTGGCCGTTCTTTTAAGTTCTGGATTTATAAAACCTATCTCTCCAATTACACTAATTTTATCAATATCACAAATTTTATGTTTATGTTTATTTTTTCCTCTAAAAATTCCAAGTTTTCATCTTAAAAGTACATAAAATACATCACAATTATGATCATCTTCATTAATAATCTCAATTCATTTTTTAAGTTCTACTATTTTTATTCTTCATTTTTTTATAGCGCTTATTATAATTCTATTATCTAATCATTTAAAGAAATATGATTTTTCTATAAGCTTAAGTATAATTTCATTAATAGAAATATTATCTTTAGTAAAATCATGTTCTTTTTTTGTTCAATTTTCATCTATAGCTCAAAAATCACCAAAAAATACTTTTCTATCAAATACTGGTTTTCTCGGTTTTATAGTAAGATCTATTATTGGTTCTAAAAAGGCTCTACTATCTGTCATATATTTATATATTATTAGTTATATAAAAAAATATAAACATAACTTATGACTTAAATTAGTCTAAATTGTCTGTTTATATTTTAATTATATAAATAATTGAATTATATCAATATATTTTTAAAATTTAAATTAGTTTGATAACAGATTTTCGAGAATTGTATCATAAGCATCAGTCTTTTTGTTTTCCCAAATTTCTAGTAAATATCTATCAAAATCAACTGATTGAGGATCACTTATTTTTGAAATAATTTCATCACATAGAATAATAGCTTCTGGCCACATACCCCTTAGAGCTAAATTGTCATATTTTTCCTCACCACTCATTAATAACTCACACATTTTTGTACTAACTCAAGTGCGTAGTGTGTATATTTGACCCGGAGTTATAGTCTCCTGATCTGGAAATTTTTCAATTTTTAAACAAGTTCACATATTGATGTGTTTAAATATAAATTATATCAATATACTTTTTTTAAAAATAAATCAAATTTAATTTAAAATATCAGCTACTTTTGTTTTAATTATTCATTTTAATACAACTTCAGTAACTTCAACTCATCTAGGAATTGGAGATAATCTATGAAAAAAAGATATATGTTTTCATCAAATTCAACTTAATTCCTCATTTGAAAAATTTTCAGCTAGATAATGATTTCAATCAGTACCAATAACAACAATGTTAGTTTCTAAATTTTCTGACATATTAATATAATTAAAAAATAATTAAATTAATAATAACTAAAAATTAGATAAGTCAAATTTAATTAACGCCTACTATTGAAATAATGTTTTTATCTCATTCAAAAATTCTGTTTTCAATTACCTCAAATCCCGTTTTTTTAAATAAATTTTCTAGCTCCTCTACCCTAAATCCGTGATAAAACCTAGAAAACTCTCAGATTTTTATATTAAAGTCTTGGCTTCACTTGGTAATTTCTTGATATCTTTTAGAATTGATTTCAGATAATAAATTCCAATTAGTCATAAAAATAAATCCTCCCTTATTTATTAATTTAAGCGTTTTTTGGAGGACCCCTTGTCTTTCCTCTTGATTTTTTAAATGATGAAAAGACGCAATGAAAAATATAAAATCATATTTTTTGTCCAACTTGTCTAAATTTGTCATATCTAAAACTTTGAAATTATGGCTTGGATATTCTAATTTTGCTTCATTTATCATTCAAGTTGACTCATCAATTCATAGATAAAATTTGTCTAGATTGTTTGGTTTTAGATAATTTAAAAGCCTTCAATTTCCACATCAAATATCTAGAACTAATAAATTTCTATTATCTCAAATTTTTGATTTTATAAAATCCATGAAATAGTCCATTTCTGGCCATTTCATAGCTTTTCTTGATTTTGAAAAAGTATGTGAAAAATTATCGTAAGATTGATCACTTGTTATCATATAAATTTAATTATATAATTTATTTAGTAGTTTTTTATTTCTTTTCCATTTTGGCATTACCTTCACGCGAAGTGATAAAAATATTTTTTTATCTAGGATTTTTTGTAATTCAAGCCTAGATTCAGTCCCAATTTTTGTAAGATTTTCAGCTCATTTTCAGATTATAATTTTTTTCTGTGAATCCGTCTCAGTGTAAAGATATACTTGAACTTTCAGAAGACGCGGAGTTTCCTCAATTTCCCCGACTTCAAGATAGACTGAATATGGCACTTCCTCTTTAAAATCAGTAAAAATTTTCTCTCTAATAATTTCTGTAATTCTCGTGTAAATATCTTGGTCTGTATAATAATCCTCGTCATAATACGGAAAGTCTTCTTTTAGAAAATTTTTAATTTGTGAAATAAGCTCGGCATATCAAGTTTTATCAATTGAAGAAATATTTAATTTATCAGTCTTTGGAGATTTTGTAAGGTCCACTTTTGAATAAACTTCAATTATTGGCGCACTAACATTTTGTATAATTTCCTCAATTTCTTGTTCTTCTCTTCAATATTGTCTAGATGAGTCTATAAATCTCACAATAACTTCGGCATTTTTAAGTGAGTTTAATACATTTTCTCTTAAAATTTCATAAAATCCCTCTTTATTTTCATTTATCCCCGGAGTGTCAAAAAAAATTATTTGAGAATCGGTATCATTATAAATTCACTTAATTACCTTTTGAGTTGTCTGAGGCCTAGCCGAAATTATAGAAACTTTCTCATCAAGAAGTGTATTTATAAAAGTCGACTTCCCCGAATTTGGCCTTCCAATTAAAGCCACATATCCCACTTTTTTCTTAGTTAAATTTTGCATTGTTTTTTGTTAATTTAAATTATTATTAATAATCTTTTTGTCATTCTCACTTCTTTTTCTGTCATTCCCGCGAAGGCGGGAATCTACAAAATATTAGGAAGATTCCTTTCTTCAAAGGAATGACAATTAAATTTTAATCCACCACTTCAACTCATTTCCAGACTCAGTGCAAGTTGCAACTTAGTCTAACTTCAAAAAATTCTAGTCAAGATACATCAAACTCAAATTCTTGGCTTACATCTGGTAGAGCAACCATTTCGACTTCATCAATATTTTCATCAAAAAGTCATAAATATTCTATAAAATGTCCATCTTCAGATGGATGCAAATTGTCCTCATCTCAAATTCTAACTATAATTTTATCTCAAACTCTTCTATAAAATGGAGTGTGTTTTTCCTCTCCTGGAGTCATTAATTCAATGGTTGGTGGCTCATTTATAACTGGAACCAATTCAACAAAAGAATCTTTACTTTCCCCACAAACTGGACAAACCCAGTCTTCTCTAATTTCAAAAAAATCAGTCCCCGGCTCAATTTCTTGCTCCATATCTCAAATATAAGGATTGTAAATGTATCTACAACCAGTACAAGTAAACTTTAACATTTTTCTAAAATTAATTTTAATATACGCCACTATATTCAAAAAAGCCAAACTTTCAATTAAATTTAATTAATTATTTTCTATTTACATTTTAAATATTTTACATATATTCAAATTATGAGTAAAATTTAATATTAAATTTATGAGCAAGATAATTAGATTAGATTGATATAAAAAAGAGAAAGAAGGCGACAGATTAGATAAAAGAATTTTAACTAAATCTATAGAAGAATACCTAGTTTTAGCGAAAAAATTTAAAGAAGACGTAACAAATATTTTAGATAGAAGAGATTGAATCCTCAGAATTACTCAGGAAGAATTAGAAAAAATTTTTAAAAATAGTATTTTGGATTTTTTAATTAAAAAAAGACAAATTTCATCTGAATTATTTATGTGCGGAGATTATGTTTCAATAATACTTAGAAAATTTATATGTTGAGATATTGATATTTGAAAATTCACACAAGATTTCTTGGAAGAATGAGATTGGAAGTGAGCTTGAGATAATAATCTAGTTAAGTATATTTATTGAGTTTGAAATAGAAAAAGAGAAGTTAATACTCCAAATGATTATAAAAATAGAGCTTCCCAAATGTATTACAATGCCTATGCTAAATGACAATTAAAACTTTGATATAATTTAGCTCACAATCTTGATGATCTTGATAAAATAATAGATTTACCAACATTTTTAAAAAGAGTTATACCTCCAAATTTGGCTCTAGTAGGATAAAAAAATTAATTCTTCAAAAAAATATTGACATTCAAATAAAATTATCTATAAATAGACGGTCATTTTTAATTTTTAACTTAAAAATTATGGTCTTATTTTCAGTTGATTCTAGAGCAAATAGTACACTTTTGGACGAAGCATATCAAACAATAATTTCTGCGGAAAATAAAAGCGAAATTGAAATGGAAAAAGTTAAAAATTTAGTATTTAATTTACTGGATTTGCATCTTAACTGAAATGAGAAAAATTGAACAAATTGATCAATTGAAAAAGTTAGAGATTTAATGGAAAAATTTAAGCAAAATTTAAGCAATGATGATTTTAAGGCTATAAGTCACTGGGAAATATTGGCAAGTTGCAGGGATAGATGGGCTGCTGGATTAAAAAAAATTTGAATTAAAAAAATCAAAGTGTGATCTAGATATAATATAGTCTGAATTGATATGATTACAAAAGAGTTGCTAGAATTAAAAGAACTACAAGAGTTAATTATTCAATCTTTTGCGATTGAAAGAAGATATGAGCTAAGATATGGTCAAATGTGCAAATCATTTGAATTAGCTGCCACCAAATTAGGAATTCTAGATGTTGAAAAACAAGTAAAATATTCCGAAGAAGAAACTGTAGAATCTGTGAAAAAATATGGAGATACAAATTATAGCTCAACTATTGTGACTTTCGAATCAGGAAAAATAGAAGTTTTAGATAATATTCACTATTCTAGCATAAAAAAATGAGATAAGTTTAGCTTTATTTACACCGACCCAGAGCACAAAACTCAACTTCAAATAATACTTCTTAACGGAAGCTGACTAAAAAAACAAGAATGGGTATCCCAAGAGTACATCGAACTCCAAAAAGAAGACAGAACGAACTTTGTGGAGATTGTGATGGGGTAGAAATTACTATAATTTTACAAAAATATTAGCCGAAGGCTAATATTTTTTTGTTGTGGAAATAATATGTTGATTTATATGAGGATTGAGATATAATTAAATCAACTTTTAAAAAAATAATTATGGAAAAAATAATCACAGAAATTTTTACAGCATTTAAAGAAAAAATATCTAGTCCATTTTTTAGATATTTTACTATTTCTTGGATTTTATGGAATTATAAATTTGTTTATTTTATAGCTTTTCTTGATGAAAAAGTTTATTTTGAAGCTCATAAAATTACAAAGTTTGATTATCTAATGAATTGTAATTTTTATCCTGATTATTGGTGATGGTTATTTTTCTTAGTTTTTCCTATCTTATCTACCTTATTTTTTATTTATTTGTTTCCATATATTAATATTTATTTTTTAGGTAAATATGATAAGACAATAAAAGAAGAGGATGAATTAAAATATGATTACAAAAAATTTATTAAAAATAAAGATATTGAATTAAAAAAGTTAGAAGTTGAAGAAAAGAAAGAAGAAATAAAAGTTATAAAAGAGGAAGTGAAAAAAACAAAAGCTACAAAAGAAATTAAAACTTTAGAAAATACTAAAATTAATGATTGGAATAAGGAATATGAGGAATTTAAAAAATCACAGGTTTATAAAGACTTTTGAAATATTATTGAAAAAATACATCATCATAATTGATATTTTTTAGATAATTATAATAATTTTGTTATAAATAAAAATTCTATTTCCTATTTATTAGCAAATAAAGTAATAGAAAAATCTGCAAAATCTTCTGATTATCATTTATTTACTGAAAAATGAGAATATTTTGCTAAATTGTATTTTGAAGAAAATAATAAATAATTTATCAAATTTCAAAAATTCCCTCATAAATAATTTGACTTTAAAAATATTATTTATATACTTGGTATATAAGTTAATTTTAAATTTATGCAAGATAATAATTTATCAATTTTTGATTGAAAAAAAATTAGAAGAATTTATAATGAGAAAATAGAAAAATGGTATTTTTCGGTAATAGATATAATAGGAGTTCTGACAGAACAAGATGATTATAAAAAGTCTCAAAGTTACTGGACTACATTAAAAAATCGCTTAAAAAAAGAGTGAAGTCAGATGGTCACAAATTGTGACAAACTGAAATTAATGGCTTCTGACTGAAAATATTACAATACTGATGTAGCTGATGTAGCTGATGTAGAGACTCTTTTAAGACTTATTCAATCAGTTCCTAGTAAAAAAGCAGAACCAATTAAATTATGGTTGGCTCGAGTTGGTTATGAGAGAATGCAAGAAATAACAGATCCAGAAAAATCTATAGACAGAGCAAGAGAAAATTGGTTGAAAGCAGGAAGAAGTGAAAAATGGATTACAGGAAGAATGTCGTGACAAGAAACAAGAAATAAACTTACCGATTATTGGTCTGAAAATGAAGTAAAAAAGTGAGATGAATTTGCAATTCTTACAAATATAATTCATAGTGAGTGGACTGGATTATCAGTTAAAGAACATAAAAATTTAAAAAAACTTAAAACTCAAAATTTAAGAGATCATATGACAGAAGCAGAACTTATTTTTACGAGCTTAGCCGAATTATCTACCAGACAAATAGCAGAAAATATGAAAATAAAAGGATTACAACAAAATAAAATCCCAGCAAAAAAATGATGACAAATAGCAAAAAATGCTAGAAAAGAGCTTGAAGCTAAAACATGAAAAAGTATAATAAGTTGAGAAAATTTTTTGAAAAATTGAAAAAAGAAAAAGCTAAAATAGCTTTTGAGAGATTTAAATATTGAAGAGTAAAAAATCTTTCAAAATTAACTTGTAAAAAATATAAAAATGAGTATATTCAAGCTATTATTTTAGCAATTTTATACTTATTTTTTTATGTCTGAAAATATTGATTTAGAAAACGGGGAATTATTCCCAGAAGAGCCAGTAGTAAGCGGTAATCCAAACGCAATAATTTACACTTGAGATAAGGCGAGATCTATCGTGGAAGAAATGGAGACTTGTTATCTTGATTACGCGATGAGCGTAATTGTTCAAAGAGCTCTGCCAGATATTCGTGATTGATTAAAGCCAGTTCACAGAAGAATTCTTTATGCTATGCATGAGGGATGATTAAGGGCCTGAGGTAAGCATAGAAAATCTGCTCGTGTAGTTTGAGATGTTTTGTGAAAATATCATCCACATGGAGATAGTAGTGTATATGAGGCGATGGTAAGAATGGCACAATATTTCAGTATGAGATATATGCTAGTTGATGGGCAATGAAATTTCTGATCGATGGATGGAGATTGAGCTGCTGCGATGCGTTATACTGAGGTAAAAATGGCAAAAATCACTGAGTTTATGTTGGCTGATATCGATAAAGATACTGTAAATTGGAGAGATAATTATGATTCATCTACTAAAGAACCAGCTGTGCTTCCTGCTAGAATTCCTAATTTACTTCTAAACTGAGTAATGGGAATTGCTGTATGAATGGCAACTAATATTCCCCCTCATAATTTGACCGAGCTTTTAAATGCTCTGATTTACATTATAAATCATCCAAATAAAGAAGAAATTACTATTGAAGATTTGATGGAATTTATAAAATGACCTGATTTTCCAACTGGATGAATTATTTACAATAAAAAAGATATTCTACAGGCTTATGCAACTGGTAGATGAAGCGTAATAATGAGATGAAAAGCATCAATAGATGAAGCGAAAAATTGAAGAGTAGCGATAATTATTACAGAAGTTCCATATCAATTAAATAAATCCACTTTTGTTACAAAAATTGCGGATTTGGTGAGAGATAAGATAATAGTAGGAATTCACGATATTCGTGATGAATCAAATAAAGAATTAGTTAGAGTAGTAATAGAACTAAAAAAAGATGCATTTCCTAAAAAAATTCTAAATCAATTATATAAACTAACTTCTCTTCAAACAAGCTTTTCATTTAATATGATTGCGCTTCACGAATGATGAATGCAACCAAAATTATTTAATTTATTAGAGATTTTAGAAGAATTTATTGAGCATAGAAAAGAAGTCGTAGCTAGAAGAACAGCTTTTGAGCTAAAAGTAGCCGAAGCAAGGGCTCATATTTTAGAATGATTAAAAATAGCACTAGACAATATTGATGCAGTAATTGCAACAATTAAGGCTTCAAAAAGTAGAGAAGAAGCTCATGATAATTTGATGGTTAAATTCAGCTTATCTGACAAACAATCTCAAGCAATTCTTGAAATGCAATTACAAAGATTATCAGGTCTTGAAAGACAAAAAATAGAAGATGAATTAACTGAAAAATTACTACTTATAGCTGATTTAAAAGATATCCTCGCAAGTCCTGAAAGAATTAATAAAATTATAGTTGAGGAATTTGAAGAAATTAAAGATAAATTCGGAGATGCAAGGAAAACTCAAGTAAATGAGTGAGCAATTGGTGAATTCAATCCTCGCGACACAATTCCAAATGAAGATATTGTAATAACTCTATCTAAAAATTCATACATAAAAAGAATAAAATCAAGTGCTTTCCGCACTCAAAGAAGATGAGGAAGATGAGTACAAGTTGCCGTTAAAGACGAGGATGAAGTAAAAATTATTATTTCAACAAAAAATCATAATGACTTGCTTTTCTTCACAAACACTTGAAGAGTATTTTCGCTTCCTGCATACGAAATCCCAGAAACTCAACGCACTGCAAAATGACAACCAATAATTAATTTATTTAATTTACAAAAAGATGAAGATATAACTTCAATTCTTGATATGGCAGAAATTAAATGAAAATTCTTGATTTTAATTACCAAAAATGCAGTTGTAAAAAGACTTGATATTGAAGATGTAAAAAGTATTAGAGCCTCTGGTCTTATAGTTATGAAGCCAAGAGAAAATGATGAACTTGGTTGGGTAAAAGTAACATCTGGAGAAGATAATCTATTAATAGTTTCTAGAAAATGAAAAGCAATTCAATTTAATGAAAAAGATGTTCGCGTAATGTGAAGAGCAGCAGCCGGAGTAAGATGAATGAGAATAGCAAAAGAAGATAAAGTAATCGAGGCTGATGTGGTATCTGAGTGAGATAAATATGTATTTACAGTAACAGCTAATTGACTAGGTAAAATGACTGATATTGAGGAATATAGAGAACAAGGAAGATGAGGAAGCTGAGTAAAAGTATGAGCAATGACAGCAAAAACTGGAGATATAATTTGAGTGAATTTACTTACCCAAGAAAAGAAAGATAATTGAGAAGTAATGCTAATTTCAAAATCAGGTCAAACTATTAGATTAGCTCTTAAAACTCTAAGAATTACATCTCGTGTAACTCAATGAGTAATTCTCACAAAAATAAAATGAAAATCTGATGTCCTAACTTCAGCTACAGTAATGGTAGCCGGAGAGGAAGACGAAGAGATAAATCCAGAAGAAACTAATCAAATTAATTTAGAAGTAGAATAAAATTTTATGCGCAGCAGTAAAACAAGTGCCCTTGGGGTGGAAAAAGAGACTATATTTGTTGATGATTATACAAAAGCATCAGTCGAAGAATTTATCAAAAAAAGTAGAGATTTTTTAAAAGATCATCTTGAATTACTCATCAAAGATATTAACAAAAAGACTAATTTCAAGCTAAAAGATATTTATGATGTAAGATTTGACCATCTTTTTGCTGTGAAAAAAGTTCTTGGTTGATGAAGTTCTTTTTTTGATGATTCAAAACTAAAGCCAGTAAATGTAAACAAACAAAAAACGAGTTTCACTGAAAATCCCAGATATGTTCTTACTTTATTTATCAGAGATTTAATAGATAATGTAATTTATAGAGAAGATTTAACTTTTGAGGCGTTCAAGAAAATTATAAATAATTTTGAAAAAAGAAAAAATATAAAATTTCAAACTAAAAGAAATTTATTATTATTAGTCTATTGTTTATTAAAAAAAGAAACTATAGTAAAAAATCCATCTGTTTCAAATGTGACATATTGTGTGCTTGGAGTAGTTAAATATACTTGTAAAACAAGTGTTTTAAATCTTATTTTATGAGAAAATTAGTATCTCTGTCATTTCAAATAAAGCCAAAACTCCACTATCTGTCATTTCGAACGGAACAAAGTGAAGTGAGAAATCCCTTTAAATCAAATCTTTTGAGACTAAAACTTAAAGAAAAGTTAAACTTGGAAATTACAATTTCAAAAGTGCTTCTAAAAGGGATTTCTCGCTATCGCTCGAAATGACAGTGAGGAGACTCGAAATGACAGTGAGGAGACTCGAAATGACAGTGAGGAGACTCGAAATGACAGAAGTGGAAGTTCGAAATAACAAAAGTAGAAATTTAAAATGACTAATACAATTAATTATTAATGTTTATGTTTTCACCAGAGAAAAAAGCGGTAGTTGTGGCTAGTTTGACGGCAGTATTGCTTATAATTATCAAATGAGTTTTTGGGGTACTAACTGGAAGTATGGCTATTTTGACGAGTGCCATTGATTCAACTTTGGATTTTTTTGTGAGTTTGATGAATTTCTTTGCTATTAGGAAATCTGAAAAACCAATTGATGAAAAATATAATTATTGACATTGAAAAATTGAGGGGTTTGGGGCATTAATTGAGGGGTTAATTATTTTTATTTCTTGAATAATTGTAATTTATTTCTCATTTTTTAAAATTCTTCGAAGTGAACTTTTACAAAAAACCTCAGAGTCAATTATTGTTATGATAATTTCAGTTATTATCACTTATTTACTGGTAAATTATCTTTCAAATACTGCCAAAAAAACTCAAAGCCTTATAATAAAATCTGATTTACTTCATTATAAAACAGATTTACTTACGAATTTCGGGATAATTATTGCTCTGATTTTAATTAAAATATTTAATTTTCCATTAATAGATCCAATTATTTCAATAGCTATCGCTTTTTACATTATTTATTGAAGTATTGAAATCTTAAAAGACGGCTATAATATGCTAATGGATAAAAAAATTAGCGATGAACATTTGGATTTTATTAAAAAAATAATTAAAAAACATAGAGAGCTTTCTGGCTTCCATTTCTTAAAAACCAGAAAATCTTGAAAAAGAAATTTTATAGAATTTCATATAGTTTTTAAGAATGATAATATTTCTCTTCGTGATGCCCATACAATAAGTGACGAACTCGAGGCTTCAATAATTGAGGAAATTCCTCACTCAACAGTTATGATACATCTTGATTATTTTGATGATAGTCACGATATTAACAATCCAAAATTAAGAGAATTTATTGTAAAAAAATAATTATACTCTGTCATTCTCACGCCCCTCCCCTGTCATTCCCGCGAAGGCGGGAATCTATAAAAATAAGGAGAATTCAAAATTATAGATTCCCGGGTCAAGCCCGAGAATGACAAAAAAGACGGGAATCTACTATATATTTAAACAATTTTTCCTCTAAAATATTGTTCAAGTTCTGTTATTTTCACTAAATCCTGTGTCATTGTATCTCTATCTCTCACTGTAACTAATCAATTATTATAATTCTCACTGTCGATTGTCACGCAAAATGGTGTACCAATCTCATCAAATCTAAAATATCTCTTACCAATGGCTCCAGTATCGTCATATTCACACATATAATTTTTACTCAAAAGACTATAAATCTCGTTTGCTTCCACATTTAATTTTTTTACAATTGGCAAAATTGCAATTTTTATTGGTGCAAGCGATGGTTTTAATCTTAGTACAATTCTTTCTCATTCCTCTGTCGCTACCCTGTCATAAGCATTAGCCATTGTAGCTAGTACTAATCTAGATAATCAAATAGATGGTTCGATTACATATGGAATAAATTTTCTGTTTGCAAAAGGATCAAAATAACTCATATCTTGCTTGGATAAGCTCATATGAGCCTTTAGGTCATAATCAGTTCTATTTGCTAGAGTTGAAATTTCTCACCAACCAAATGGGAATAAAAATTCAAAATCTCCAGCTCTTTTTGAATAATGAGGAAGTCACTCAGGAGGAATTTCCACAAATCTAACTTTATCTTGACTTAGTCCTAAAACTTCAGTGAAAAATCTAGTTTCTTCCGCTAGCCACATAGAAAAGTTGGCTTCATCAGTTCCTGGTTCACAAAAATATTCTATTTCAATTTGTTCAAATTCTCTCGTTCTAAATATAAAATTCCCTGGAGTTATTTCATTTCTAAAAGCTTTTCCGCATTGAGCTACTCAAAAAGGTAGTTTTCTTCTAGAAGTTCTTAGAATATTTGGGAAATCCACAAAAATTCATTGAGCTGTCTCTGGTCTTAAATAAGACAAGCTTGAATTATCTTCATTTACTCATAATTGAGTTTTTAGCATTAGATTAAATCTCACAACATCCGCAAATTTTTTCTCTCAACAATTTGGACACTCAAGATTTCAGGCTTTTGTATAATTATTTAAATCTTCTGATGGAGTTTTGTCTCATGCCCAATTTTCTGGCAATACTGAGTTTGCATCTTTCTCAATTTTCGCCTCGATTAATTTGTCTGCTCTATGTCTAGTATGACATTCTTTACATTCAATTAATGGGTCTGAAAATCATCCAACGTGCCCTGACGCAACCCAAGTTTGAGGGTTCATTAATATTGCGGCATCAATATATACCACATCAGATCTTTTTTGGACAAATTCTTTCATCCAAGCATTTTTAATATTTTCTTTTAGAATAGACCCGTAAGGACCATAATCCCAACTATTTGCGAGTCATCCGTAAATTTCTGATCCTGGATATACAAAACCGCGTGTTTTTGCTAGTTCTACAATATCTTTCATTTCTACTGTCATATTTTTTAAATTAAAATTATATTATTTATTTTCTCTCATTCAAATAAGAGCTAAGACAAAAATCGTAACTATTATTGCACTACAAAGCATACAAAGCGGACAATAAGATCATATATTTGCAAATTCTTGATAGATAAAATAAGAGTTGAATAAAATTCAACCTCATCCCAATGCTACTAAAAATCTTTCTGGTTTTTTTAAAACTAGCGTAATTCACAAAAATGCAATTACAAAAATTATTGGATAAACAATCATTGCATAAGCTGTAAATGGAAGTCAAAATATTTTTGAATATGGACTAGATAGTACATTTGAGCAAGAAAGAGTGTTATTTATATCACAAAAAGATCCAATTTTTCAGATATTTTGTTCTATTTTGTAATTATTATAAGTCAAATAACTCGCGTTAACAAAAGCAATAAATGACAAAATACAAATTGTAATTAATTTTTTTACCCCAAGAGTACTTGTTTCACTGCGCATATGTTTAATATTTTAAATTATAAATTACATTAAAAAGTTCAGATTTATCATCAAGATTCAAATTACATCCAACTTCCATTTGCTCATCTCTTAAATAATCATCATTTGACATAGCTATTATAACTCATCCAAATTTTTGTTTAATTCTTTTTATTAACTCAATAGTTGTTGTTGCCTCTGATTTTATATTTCAATCAAAAGCAATAATATCAATTATATCTTTATTTTTATCAAAAATTTCTTGAGCTTCGCTACAGGTGTATGCTTGTAAAAGTTTTATATTTTTAGGTGTACTTCTTCTCCAAGATTCTTGCAAAAATTCATCATCTTCAACTATTAAAACAGTTTTATTTTTATTCATGCTTTTTGTTTTTATTTAATTAATTGATCTAAAATAGTAAAAAAATCTTGTTCGCTTGTAAAATTTAAAATTTTTCAATTCACATAAACAGATGGAGTTCCAACTAATTGCATCTTATTTCACAGAGCCAAATCTTCATTTATTTTGTTTATATAATGTCATTCTATCACACATTTATTAAAATCAGCCATATTTAGAGAAATATCTGTAGCTAATTTTTCTCTTTCTTGAGGAGTTACTTTTTCTCATTTTTTAGTATCTTCTAGCGCATACATAGCTTTTGCAAACTCACTATATTTTCACCCAGCGTGCGCACACATCGCAGCCAAAGCATCGCCAAAAGCGTTTGGATGAAAAGTAAGCGGAAAATTTTTGTAAGTCAATCCAATTTTATTCGTAAGAGCATACTCATTTAGGAGCTTCTCTCAAATTATTTTCTCAAAATTAATACAAGCAGGACATTCAAAATCCGAAAAAATCATAACTTGAGCTTTTGCATTGATATCCCCAAAAGTTGGGCTTTCAATATTTTTTGAAACCGTTGGTACTTTTACAGTTTTTGAAGCACAAGAGAACAATAAAAAACTTGATAAAACTACGGCAAATATCATTTTTAATTTCATAAAATGCTCAAATTATTAAATAATTTCTAATCTGCTCAATAATAATATCTATTAACCGATATTTTTCAAATTTAATTTGAAAAATAAGTCTCTAAAATAAAAGTTGACTTATATTTAGAAATCGGTATATATATTTTATAAAAAATAAATTTAAAATTATTTATGAATATTGCCAGAAAATATATTCTAACATGTGAAAAGAAAGATAAATCTTTTCTAGATAAACTTCTCAAAAGAACCAAAGATTTTGAAGTCTGGAATTCGTGTATAGTAAATAATTTCACGGACTCAATCAATACCAAAATCTGGACGATTTTGTCAGTCAAAGCGACAGATGAGAAGATGGAGGTGTTTGGAGGGTAGAATAATTGTTTAAATTAATTTTTTCTTTAAAGAGAGAAATTTTAGAAAACTAAAATAACAAGTTTATAAAAATAGTTTTTTATATTTTTTTTGCAAATTATTCATTTTTATAGTATTATACATTTAATTTAAATTTTAAATATTACATTCTATGTCATCTTTAAAACCATGAAAGCTTGTTGACTCAAGAGAATTCGGCTTAGATATTAATAAAACTAAAAGTAAAGAATTTCTTAAAAAAGTTGAGGAAAGTCTTACTGGGATTTTTGAATTAGCCTGAGCTGCCTGAACTCCACATAAGTCATATTGAATAGGGCTTGAATGAACCTTGATTTGAGAACTGGAGTTATGGCCAGAATTGAAGACTCTTATTATAAGGGATTTTAATAATAAGATAGAGCAGGCGATATCAATATTGTGATGAGAAAAATGTTATGTTGAATATTATCTTTGAAGATATGAACCAATGCCACCTGACCTTGTTTTTCCAACACTCTTTTTGGAATTTTATAGTAAAATTGATAAGAAAGAGGAAATACAGAGTTTAATTTGGAAGAATGGAAAGGGGCTTATTTTCAGTTTTGATGATAAAGATATTCGTACACATAGGTTCAAAAATGAATTAGATGGCACTGAAACTAAAAGTCGCGAGACTCCTCAGGATCTTCTCGACGAAATATGGTCGATGCAGAATAAAGCAAAGGAGATTATAGAAAGTTTAAAATCGAGAGAAGTAGTTGAAATAATGAGCAAGAATGTGAATAATGTAATGGAATCGCAATAAAAGAAAAATAAAGAGCCCTTCGGGCTCTTTATTTTCAAAAGATTTTGCATTTTATTAAAAATATTATATTATTTTGGAGAATATTTTAATTTTTAAAAAATCATTATGAATAATATTGAGGAAATCAATTACTCTTTAAATGATAAATTTCTGTCTATGGAAACAGAAAAAAGAATATCAAGAAGACAGTTCTTTTCAAGAATTTTTGTGCCATGAATTTTATTATGACTAATTAGTGCAGTTATAATTCCTGCTATTAATGCATTTATAATACCATCTATTAC
The DNA here is from genome assembly GCA_964555845.1 of uncultured Candidatus Peribacteria bacterium. GTDB lineage: Bacteria > Patescibacteriota > Gracilibacteria > BD1-5 > UBA2023 > JALNXF01. Next base: position 138,811 of record CAZKUA010000002.1, read on the forward strand.
TATGTTTTTTACATCTATAAATTCTATAGTAGCTATGATGGTAGTATCATATATTTATATTTTTATATATTATTGAGTAATATTATTTTTTGTACCAAAATTAATAATTAAAAGATGTCATGATTTTAATATTTCTTGAATTATAATAAAAAGGCTGTTTGTCATAACATTGGTTATCTACATAATTATGAATATTTTATTATTATTATCAATGTTTATTGAGGAATTATCATTTATATCTAATTTCATTATTTTAATGCCAATTTCTAATTATATTCTAATTATATTAGTATTATATCTATCTATTAGACCTTGAACAAAATGAGCAAATGATTTCTGAGATGATACAGGAAATGTTAAAATTGGTTTTCTCTGATAAATAAAATCATAAAAAAGAAGTTTGTCATACGACAAACTTCTTTTTCTTTTTCATTTTGGTGAATCCGAGATATCTATCAAACTTTTTTTGTTTGCTAGATTAGTCATATTTTATTACTGGTTAATTTAAATACAGTAATATAGTATTTAAAAAGCTTAATTTGTAAAATATAAAAATTATTTATTTGAAAGAATTATTTATAATAAATTTATTTTTTCAATCATTAGGAGTAATTTTTCAACTTCAATAAATAATATATTTATCATTCATATATTGAATTTCATATTGTTTATTGCTAATTTCTATTTTTATATTTCTATATACATAAGAATATAAAATACCAAATAATCATAAAATTATGGTAAAAGATAATGTAATTAATATTAGAATTAATGATGGGAATATAAATAAAAATTTATCACTTGTTTTATTATCTTTATCTATTTTTAATGTAGAGTTAAATGAAAAAATTGCTCAAGATACGAATAATATATTTAAACTATTTAAATAAAAATTAAAAGGTATATAATTATAATAACTCAATATTCCCATAATAAAAGAATAAATAATTATAATAAATAAAATAAATAGTAAACTGTATATTTTTATTTTATTATTTACTCAATCAATCATATCTAGAATTTTTAAAGAGAAATATCAAGCAAATCCTGATAACAGAGGAAGAAATAATATAACTGTATCTGAAAAAATTTGACTCCAACTGAATAATGCAATTGCATTATATTTTGATAAAATTACAATTTGTCAGAGAATTCATATTAAAAGAGTTATTGGTAAAATTATTTTAAGCCAATAAATTAATTTCTTTTTATCTTTTAATAATTTTAGTATTTTTTTAATGTTCATATTAATTTATTATTAAATGATAATTAATAATTTATCTCACTCTAACCTCTTTTAAAAACTTAATACTATTAATTTTCACACTTACTCACCACATCTAACATTTGTTCTTTAAATCAGGGTGGTAAATTATCTATATCTATATTTGTTGCGATTCAACTCTCTGTTATGCTGTTTTTAAAATTTTTATAATAATCATCCTCTACGCATTTTCCGCTATATGTTTTATAGTCATTAAAATCATACGATAATTTATCGTGATAATTTACAGTTGAATAGTATTTTTCTTCATTTTGATATTCAAAACATACAGCTTCTAGCTCTTTATATATATTCCCTGGAGTTCCGACAATTATAGGAAGTTTTGGATTGCAAAATAAACTCAATTCCTTTTCATCTTTTGAATTAATATTCCCCAAGTCGATATTTTGCATTTCTACTACTCATCAGTTTTCTTTTCTGAAATACACATATCATTTTAAATCTTTAATATTTTTATTACTATCGTTTGTATATTTTAAGATTCAACTTTTAGGAGAATATCTAGTTGCTCTAACATCATTAATGTTGTTTTTATCCTCTGAGTAATTGATAATTCTATTATCTATTAGAACATTGCCATTTCAATTTTGTGAATTGATAGTTCAATTATTCACGATTCAGTCCTTGTTATTTCAGTTAAAAGGGAAAAAGTATCATATTATTCCAATAATGATTCAAATTACACTCAAAATAATAAACCATTTTTTCTTGGGTATATCTTTTATATTCATATTTTATACAACATTAAATTTTAACTTTTCTATTTCTTTTTGTAATCTGAGCTTATTTTTTAAACATTGGTTTTTATAAAAAGAATTAAATTCAAAATCATTTTTGCGTAAATCATCAGTTATAATTCAACGAAAATCAATATATTGATTTGAAAAATTATCTAAGCTAACATTTTTAAAATGATTGCTAATATTTTCTGAAATTATTTCATATTGATTCCCTAAGTTTGGTATATACACCTCGAGTATGCTATTGATTTTATCATCTTTAGTGTACTCACAAGAGTTAATATAATCAGCTAGATTTTCTAAAGAATTTAAAAAGTTATTTATCTCAAATAATAATAATTCTTTAGAAGATTTATTCTTTTCCAATATTTTTCAGATAGATAATGGTATAATTGCTGATATAATTAAAGCAATAAAAACATTTATAAAATCAGACAAAGATAATTCTTGTTTAATTTTTATATCAGACCCTAATAAAATAAATGCAAATAAATCGAATAGTAATAATCAAATCACTATTGATAGAGTCAAATTTTGCAAATAACAATTTTTTTTATTCATATTTTTCAGCTAATTTTTTAATGACCCCCTTAAGTGATAAATCATCACTACTCACTATTATTAAGTTTTCCCAAATTTTTTCTTTTCAGTGATTTTTATATAATCTTCAGAAAGATTCAGATAGAAACGAAGATGGTGCTCACAGTGTTCAATCAAAATTTATTTCTAACTTTTTTCATTCCTTTAGAGACTCTTTATAACTATTCTCTAATATTTTCTTATAAAAATCCTCTCAAGAGTATTCTCAATCGCTTATATATCTTGCTCAAAGAGTTTTTGTATACTCAGTAGCAATATTTAATTTTAAATTCTCCATAATTTCTTAAATTAATAAATTAAATTTCCCAGTAATAAAAAGTTCACTCAAAATTATTTTTGAGTTTTACATAATTATCATTTTTTAAATCTGCTTTAATTTGGTTGGTAATAACAACAAAATTTTTTATTGCTTCAACTTTTGCAAATTTATAAATATCTTTGAGTCAATTTCATCTCTTTCTCTCTTTTGTTATAGTATCCTGTTTTTTCCATTCTCATTCAAATAATTGCTTTAATTTATCTTTATTATAATCTTTAATATAATCGGCAAAATCTTCAAATTTTGTATTCAAACTTCATAATATTCAAACTCATAAATCTAAAAAGCAAATTTCTTTAGTTCACCTTTCTTTATTATTATAATAAAATATCCACCAGTTAAATCATTCTCAGGCGTGATTCATTGTATTTTGCATACACTCAATTATTATTTCATAGAGTTTTCTTTTATCTGTGGAATTCATATTTATAAATTCTTCATTAATTTCTCAGGCTATTTCTGGAGAGACTTGCTTATTGCTGATATGATTTATCGCCCTTCATTGAATAAAATCCCTAGGTGGTTTCACTTGACTATTTACAAATGAATAAAAATCTGATTTTATAAATAAGTTTTTTAATTCTATTTTTTCAGGAGCATTTCAAGATATTAAACTTTTGCTATATTTTTTATCTTTAATATTTGCTAATAATATTGATATTGAGTCAAAAGTCAATTGTTCGATATCTTTCAAATCAAACTCAATAGGCATTTTCTTTTTTGTGTATTTTAAATATCAGTTGAAATAGTCTATAATTTCATCTGTATTTTCTATAAAAGAGAATATAGTAGGGGCTTTAATTTTCTTCTTGGGGATTCTTAGTTTCTTGATTTTATCAATCTTCTCTATCAATTTTAAGTGTTTCTTAATTTTTCTCTTCTTTTTTCTATCCAATTCGTGCTCCCATTTTGCATTTGCCCTCTTTAAAAGATATTTTTTATCTGTTTTAATTTTTTTCATTATGAGAATTATTTTAAGTTGCTAATTTTATTATCTAACTTCTCATAGATATTAATGTTTTTTAATCCAAAGATATTTCCCCAAATCATCATTAATAACATTAAAGTAACCCAGATAATAAAAGGTGGTAATAACTTTTGTAATAAAATGTTTTTTAAATTTTGAGCTGAATCAAAAAAGGCATAAGCAAGATAAATTAAAACAAGTGAAAATATTCACAATGAAATAGTTTCAGTATTTGCAAATATAAATAATTTTTCAAATCACATAGGTTGGTAAGGTTAAAAATAAATTTAATAAGAAACAATAGAATAATTGTGGCAATACTTATTTTTACAAAAACAATAAATAGTTCAATTATTTTCTTCAGTTTCTACATTCTCATAATATTCATACATATAATGAGAACAAAATCAGCACTTATTACTACTTTTAGTAGCTAAATCCATAAATTCCTCCTTGAATTTTTTTCAATCTAAAACGAATACTTCACTCATAATCTTAAAATTTAAAAAATAAAATATATAATTATTCTCAAACAACCCCAAAAATCCTAAAATCCCTTTCTCAAATCTCAATCCTCGTTATACATTCCTTTATAAATTCCTCTTTCTCCTTGTTATCAAGTTTTCAATATTTTTCGTTATATCGTTTAGAAAGTTCATCAATAAGCTCTTTTACTTCATTAATAGTCTTTAATCAATTAAGTCTTTCTTCAATCTTTCCTTTTCTCTCTTCGAGAATTTTCTTTTCGTTTATTAAATCTTTTATAATATCATTATATGAATCAAAATTATCTTCATCTTCAAGTTGTCTTCTAATTCAAGCCTTTACTGTCTTTTCTTTTTTAGCTAATTCTTCACTTATTTCTAAAAGCTCTTTTCTATATTCATTTATGGCTTGTGTTTGGTCTTTTTGTGTTTCGGTATATTTTTTTAAAAATTCTTTAGGATTCTCAAAAATTTTGCTTAATTCTTTCCATATTCAATCAAGTAACTTTATTTCAGAAACCGCCCTATTTGTGCATAAAATATCATTTCAAACTTTTGCTGTATGTCTTCAATTACATCTATAATTTCAAGTATCTTTTCAGCTTTTGTAATATACATAGCTTCTTCCACAGATTCAACACTTTAGAAGCCCTGTAAATAGGTGTATTTCTCATCTTCAATTCAATACCTTTCATTTTTTAAGCTTTTTTTGTGCTTTTTCAAAAGCTTCCTCATCAATTATTTTTTCACAATCGAAATATAGCCAATCTTTTTTATCTCTTTTAACTCATCTTGTTTTTCAATTTTCACTTACAGCTTTTGTTTTCAAAAAGTAGTATTTTCAAATATAAACTTCATTTGTAAGTACTTTATGGACAAAAGAATAGTGAATATAATTTTTTGAAACCTTGTTTTTTCATTCTTTATCTGCTCTTGTCCCAATATTTAAAGAAGTTAAATATTCTCTAATTGCCGAAGCTGTCATTTTTTGATTTATGAACAAATCAAAAATTTTTCTTACTAAAGGGGCTTCCTCTTCATTTACCCTTAATCTTAATCCTTTTCAATCTTCATAAGTCTCATATCAAAAAGGAGTTGTTCAAAATACAAAATATCATTGCAAGGCTTTCGATATTCTTCATTCCATAGTACGTTCCCTGATTGTCTCTCTTTCCATTTCAGCAATGGCTCAAATCATCGTTAAAACAAGGTTTCAAGTATGAGTTTTTAAATCTATATTTTCATTTTTAGAGATAAAGTTTACATCATACTTTTTAAGAAATTCTATAAATTCAAGTAAATACCTTGTTTTTCTAAAAAGCCTGTCAATCTTCCATACTAAGACTATATCTATTTTTCAATCTATAATATCCTTTTTTAGTTTCGTTAAAGCTGGTCTTTGCTCCACATTTGAGGCTCAGCTTACTCACTCATCTATATATATCAAACTCTTTCAAAGTTCCCACCCGTTGTCTTTATTCGCCTCAACAAATGATTTTAGGATTCTTTCTTGTGAATCCAGTCAAAATCATTCTGTGGCTTGTTCCTGCGTGGAAACTCTCAAATATATTGCGACTCTCTTCATAACAAATATTTAGCGATTTAAAAAAATATGTATTAAAAGGAATATTAAAGATAAAAATAAAAGTATTCAAATAAGAACAGAAATCATATTTCCTTTTATCTTTGAATTTAAGACCATTTCAATCAGCTTAAATATGGTTCTATCATCAAGTTCTTTATCTTTTATAAAAACAAAATCTCTCTCGTTATTTTTCTTAGTACTTTCCTTTTTTAATGCCATCTTAATTTTAAATTAAATAACAAAATTCATTCAAAGCTCCTCACTTATCTTCTTCAATTTCAAAAAAGTTATATTAGTCTCTCATCTCTCAACCATGCTAATATAACTTCTATCGATTCAAGTTTTTTTAGATAGTTCTGATTGGCTCAATTTAACCTCTTTCCTTGCTTTATTTATCTTTTTTCATAATTCTTCAAGTAGTTCTTTATCTGTTTTTTTCATAAAAAGATTAATTTAAATAAGTAAGTGGATTATATTCAGAATTTTAAAAAATACAAGTTTTATAAAAATGTGGATTATTTTCTACAAAATAAATTTGACTTTTCAGAAAAAATTCATAAATTGTTTCTTGCCAGAATAATTTATATTTTTTTATTTTTAAACTAGAGCACTGAGGGGCAATTTATTTGCTCAAATCCTTCTTTCTAGTTTAGAAATAAGTGTAAATTGTTCTGGCGAACATAGAGCGGTAAATTGCCCCTTTATTGTTCGCCAGAACACCACAATATAAAATCAATTATTTTGGTAATAAATTTATTTTTAATTTTATTACCTTTTTTTTATGAAAAAATATATTTTACTTAGCATAGCTTTGTTTTCGTTTGTAAGTGTACAAAACACTTTTGCAGATTATAATTTTAAGGATTGAGAGAAAGTTGAGGTTTCTTGATATTTTCTATCATCAGCACTCGATGGTGAATGTGGTGGTGGAGCAAGTTTTAGTGCAGTGGGAAGGGCTTGGGAGAACCAAGGTCAGTATGCAGAATTTCTTAAATCCATATCCCAAATATGATGTGGTGCTTCTCATTCTATTGGGATACTTTCTAATGCAAAAAATACGCCAGTAGGATTTGAAAAATACAAGATTGACTCCAAATATGAGGATATAGAAGCAGTGACAAAAACTGTTTCCGGAGACTTTTTACTTTTACCAGGAAAGAATCTCCAAAAAAATCTTTCCAGTAATCCTATATTTCTCAAATGGATGAAAACCTCCGGTGCTACGAAAGGAGTGGAGATTCAAATGTTTTTAAGATATTTAGATGCCAATGAATCATATGATTACTCTTTAAAACAAAGCATAGATTCAAATAAAGAGATTAACCCAATTCGTCATATTACGATGAAAGGAATCTACTTTAATCCAAAAGGTTCATTTCTATTTTCTTCTCCAAAATCTTCAGGTAATATAGATACCGATTTGAAAATAATTATTGTTGATGATATTGAAATTGTTAAAACTGAAATAGTAAAATATAAATATTTAAATGATAAAATCATTGCAGTTTTAGATAGGAAAATCAATAATCTTATACTATATAATACAGATAAGGATGAGAAAACCATATTAAATAGTCTTACTAAAAGCGTTGATAAAATTATTCTAAATTCTACTTGAAAAAAGAAAGAGGCTTACATAGAAGTTAATTTATTTTTAAAAGAAAAATTAGATAAATTAAATAAATCTGATGAACCAAACTTGGAATTTTTATTTCAAAATTAATACCTATATTTTATAATTTAATTTCATGCAATATGAAAAATATTATTGAGAATAATGACCAATCAACAAATAATAATGATTGAGATATATTTATAAAAATAAAAGAAGAAATACTTTTTATTATTCTTTTAAGAGGTTACAAAAAACAAATTCTTGCAAATACAATCTATTTGATAATAGCATTTGTAATGCTCGCTTTTATAAGTAGTTTAATTATACCTAAAGAAGCGCTAATTACATTTTTAATTATTATAAGATTAGTACAAGTATGAGTTGTTTATATATTAAAAGATTTTAAAATAAAGGAAAGAACAGAGGAGAATAAAGTTAGGATAAAAAAAAATCAAGAACAGATGATATTGATTGCGAGCATTATGGCTTGTTTATGAGTCATGTTTAGTTTTGTATTACCAGTTTTTACAATTGGTAATGAATCAATAAGTTTTATAGAGATATCAGATAAATTAAATAATTTAAATTTATGATTAAGTAATTATTTATGAGGTGAATATGATATATGACAATCCATAAAAGATTTTATGCTTTATTCAATATTATCAGCATTTTCTATATTAATATGATACATAAATAGATGAAAAATGCTTTCACTTATAAGTTTATTTGGAATTTTTTATTATATAATAATATTGTTTAGTATAATTTCAAATTCAGATAGTATTCCCAATATAATTAATATTATGTGAAAATTTGAAGAATATTGATTATTAAATAAAGATTTTTCTTTTTCTTCTGCTTCTTGATTATATGTTCATTTGATTTCCTTTATGTATCTAATTATACCGTGTTTCCCTATTATTAAAGGATATTTAGATTTAAATAGTGAGAAAGTAGGATAAATTAATAATTCAAAAAAGTTAGTACTAAATTTAGTACTAACTTTTTTATTGTTTTCTTTAAGCATTGGGAGTATTATAATAAGGGCTTTGCTTTTCTACTATAAACATATCATCAGTATCTAGTACACGAATTACAGGAATCTTGTTTATCATAGACCTTGGTGTTGTTGTTATATTTGCACCGATTTTTGAGGCTATGTGCTTGATTTTTCTTAAATCAATCCAGAGTATTTTCGCTATCCATTTATTATGAAGTCCTGCTTCGGCACATTCGAGAATAACCTTATTTATTAAGCTACTATTTGCCGAATCTTTTAAATCAAAATTTACAGTTCCATTGATTTCATAAGGTGTCCCATTTTTATATTGGTATGATGTATGGTGTGTATTAGTGTTAATAGTGACATCAAGACCATTTTTATTGATTTTATAAATTCAGCTAAATTTACTCCTTGTTTTTTCCTCCTCCTTTCTTTTCTTCATAGCTTCTCTCCCCTCGGGAGAGCTTATATATAGGTCTCATTTTTCTAATTTACTTTTCCAAATACGGTCAATTATTTTCTGTAAATGCATAACCGCAATACTCCAAGCCTCGATATCAACATTTTTTTCATAATATTCGTCAAAGTTTTCCTTATAATAGGGATGATGGCTTATATTTCTATCCATAATCCTATCCAGAACTTCCTGTTTGATTTGTTTGCCGTAACGGAATAAAATATCTCTTTTAAAATGCTTAATGATTTCATCAGTAACATCTGTACTATAAATATCAGCCTTTCCAAAGGTTTTGATGTAAAAATCATAATTTATATGTATTCTGCGCATTGACATAATTGTAAAAAATTATAAAAATAAAATGTAATTCTCCTCCCTCAAAAACATTTATAGCCGTTTCTATTTTTTTACGAAATCTTTTATTTCTTTTTTTAAAATATCTCTATTTATATCTAAAATGGGGGTTTTCATAGGTTTTTTTACAAAAATGAGGTTTTCCCATTATTTTTTTCGTTTCTCAATACTAAAATGGAATGACAAAAAGTCTTTTTTTGAAGTTTCAGTACTAAAACTCAATGACAAAAAATGAAAAAATAGATTTCAGTACTAAAACTCAATGACATTTACACGGTTTTTTAATTTTCAGTACCAAAAGGGAATAGCAAAAATGATAGTTTTTAATCTTCAGTACTAAAACTCAACGACAAAAAAACTAGATTTTACGACAAAAAAAGTTAGTACTAAAAATTCAAAAATTTAGTACTAACTTTTTTAAGTCCTTTTAATCACTATTTCAAAAAATATGCAATTGTTTTCTTTTTTTAAATCAAAGCTCTCAAATACGATAGATTTGGAAGTTTGATAGATATCTCATTTTGGTACTCCCACGGAGAATTGAACTCCGGTTTCGGCCTTGAGAAGGCCATGTCCTAACCACTAGACGATGGGAGCAAAAAAATCCCACTTTCGCCCTCTCCTTTTGGGAGAGGGTTGGGGTGAGGGTTTTTATTTCTTTAAATCAGTTGTAATACCCATAGAGCGAGCACTACCTGCTACTATGTTCATAGCGTGATCCATATCATTTGCGTTTAGGTCTACCATTTTAAGGTCAGCTATTTTTTTAAGTTGGTCTATTGTTAGGTGACCTACTTTTTCTTTATGAGGAATTTTTGATCCACTTTCAAGCTTTAGTTCTGACTTAATAAGGTAAGTCATAGGTGGTTGTTTTGTGTAGAAATCAAAAGTTCTATCTTCATAAATGTTAATAACTGTAGGTAAAACAGTTCACATTTTTTCTTTTGTAGCGTCATTAAATTGTTTACAAAATTCAGCTATCTGTATTCCTGTGGGTCCTAGAGCGGTACCAACTGGAGGTGCTGGAGTAGCTTGACCGGCTTTAAGTTGTAATTTAACAACTTTTGAAGGTTTCTTCTTTGGTGCCATAATTAGTTTTAAATTAAGAATTATATTAAATGTAATATCTTTTAAAGGAGAATTTAAAAGTTTTTATTTAGAAGCCAGCCTATTATAGCTAAATTTTTTTAAAATCAATAAAAAATGAAATTTTATATCTTTTAATTATTTGACTTTATCTAAAAAAAACTAAAATCAGTAAGGAATTTTAGTTTATTTATGTTAAGATTATGCAAACACCAATATATGACTGGATTTGATTTATAGTTTTTATAGTAATTATGCTCGCACTCGATATTTGAGTTTTTAATAAAAAAAATCATGAAGTAAAAATTAAAGAAGCTGTTCTATGGAGTGTGGTCTGGATTAGCCTTGCTATGGTTTTTAATGTAATTATTTATTTTCAATTTGGTGCAACTCGCGCTATGGAGTTTTTTACAGGTTATATAATTGAGAAGTCGCTTAGTGTAGACAATTTATTCGTTTTTATAATGATTTTTTCTTATTTTCATGTCAAGAAAATGTATCAGCACAAAATTCTTTTTTGGGGAATAATTGGAGCTCTAATTATGAGGGCAGTTATGATTTTTACTTGAATTAAACTAATGGAGAATTTTCATTTTATTGTATATATTTTCGGGGGTTTTCTTATTGTGAGTGGTATTAAGATACTTTTTGAAAGTAAGGAAGAAATTGATTTAGAAAAGAAAACAGTTATGGTTATTTTAAAGAAATTCTTACCGATATCAAAAGCAAATGATGATGGTAATTTTTTTACGACTATTGATAAAAAATTCTTCGTTACACCACTTTTTGTAACACTTATTATGATAGAACTTTCTGACCTTATCTTCGCTATGGATTCAGTTCCGGCTATCCTTGCTATTTCAAATGATATGTTTATTATCTACACTTCAAATATTTTTGCAATTCTATGACTTAGATCTCTTTATTTTGCCCTAAATAGCTTTATGTCGGCTTTCCATTATCTTAAATTTGGACTTTCTGCGATATTAATGTTTGTGTGATTAAAGATGATTTTAGGCTGAATTAATATTGTTATTTCTACTCCAGTTTCTTTGTGAATAATTGTAGTTTTGCTTTTTCTTTCAGTTATTGCATCAATCACTTTCCCAGAACAAAAGGAAATTTAGTTATAATAAAATATCTTTAATATTGAGATCTATTGAAGTTTTTCCATTCCATAAATTCCTTTCAATTTCGACAATTAGAGATATTTTTTTACTCTCTTTAATCTCATGAAAAAAGCTTCATAATCCAAATGCCTTCGTATTAATTCCTTTATCATTTGTGATGAATTTCAAATGTTTTTCATCTTTTCATAAGAAATTTAAAACTGTATATTTAAAGTCTTTTATCAAAAATAATGGCTTTGGATTTCAAATTCCAAATGGTCTCATTTTTTCAATATTTTCTAAAAGTTTGTAATTTATCTCTTCAATATTTAAAATGCAGTCCACATTTAAAATCTTGTCTGTATTGAGATTACAAGACAGGTGAGCCACTTTCTTTTCAATAGTTTTCTTAAATTCGCTGTAATTTTTTTTCATTATTGTAAAACCTGCCGCTCAATTATGTCCTCCAAAATACAAAAATAAATCTTTCATTTCCTCTAAAACCTCAATTATACTAATATTTTCTGGACTACGACAACTTGCCACTAATTTATCTCATTCATCTTTTAGGACTATGGCGACTTTGTTGTATGCTTCGCATAATCTTCCTGCTATTAGTCATATAATTCAGTGTTCAATCTCAGTTGAATTAAAGAAAATTACACCCTCATTTCATCTTATTACTTCTCAGGCTTTTTTGTAGAATTTTTCAGTTGAGATTTTTCTTTTAGTATTAAGCGCTTCTATTTCATCCATAATTTCATCGAGGTTTTTTTCTCCAGCAAGAAGTACTTTGAGAGCCTTATATGAAGAGTCCATACGACCAGCTGCATTTAGTTTTGGTCATATTTTAAATCACACAATATCAGCATCAAGTGAATCTCAATTTGTTCATTCAATTAGTTTTTTCAGTCAATGAGACGAAGTATTTTTAAGTTGTTTTAGTCAAGCGAAGGCTATAATTCTATTTTCTCAAACCAAAGGCATACAATCAGCTACGGTCCCAAGCATTGCTAAGTCTATATATTTTTTTAGAATTTTTTCTACTTCATTTTTTTGAAATAAAGTCAATGCAAGTGCGTGAAGAAGTTTAAAAGCGACTCCAGAACCAGATAGGTTTGAGTTAGGATACACCGAGTTTTTTAATTTTGGATTTATTAGGGCTACTACATTTTCAGGAATTATTTCAGGCACAGCATGATGATCAGTAATAATTACCTCGATTTTTTTAGTTTTAGCATAATTTATAACCTCAATATCGCGAGTTCCACAATCCACAGTAATTAGAAGTTTTACATTTTTTTCTGCAATATCATCTATGAAATGATTTTTCAATCAATATCCGTCATTCACCCTATGAGGCAATCTATAAGAAACCTCCACTCATATTTCAGCAAGAAATTTTACAAGCATTGCAGTCGAGCTCACTCCATCCACATCATAATCTCAAAACACCACAACCCTTTCTTTTTTATCTCTCATTTCTAATATTTTTTCCACCGCCTTATCCATTCCCACAAACAAAAATGGGTCAAATAAATCCTCCATTTTAGGCTCAAAAAAACTATCCAATTCACTAGATTTTATCCCTCTATTCCCAAGCAAAATTTCCTCTATTTTAAGATTTTTTTCACTTTGAAGTATATTTAGCTTATATCATTTTAAAGTCAACATTTTTCATAATTTAATATGTTTTTATATTAGAGAAAAATGAGCTTAAATCAAATTAAAATTTGATTTAAAAATTAATTATGTTAAAATATTCACACAAAATCTATTCCTCCCATATTTTAGGGGAGGTTAGGTGGGGTAATTTTATAACATTATTAAAAATTTATGAAACTATTATTAAAACATCTAATTTCAAAAATTGGGAATTGACTTCTTGTTTGAGTTTGAATAATACTGAGTATTTGAATATTTTTTATAGTCTATGCTACATGATGGAGTGTTATGACTCCAGTTTGAACAGGAAGTTGACTTTCTGCAAATTCTTGGAATCAAATGATAGATAATTTAAATGATTTGAATTCTAGAATTAATAATTTTACTTTTAATTCTGGAAATGTATGAATATGAGTAACTCCTACATCTAAATTACAAGTGAATTGAGATATTAAATCTCTTAACACTCCAAAGGCTTGGGTTGCATTTAATTGAGAAACTTTAGCTATACATGCTAGTTATGGTGTTTCTAGTGTTACTAGGGCTACAAATTTAGGAAGTGCCTGAGCATATAAAATAAATTTTTCAACTCCACTTCCTGATATTAATTATGTGGTTATGTGATCTTGTAATGCTTTGTGATTAGGATGAACAATGTTTACAGTTGAATGAAATGCTATTTCTTGAAATACTTATCAATGATTATTTACAAGTTATGCTCAAGTTTGATGTAGAGTATCTACTACTAATAATAATGTAGATAGTAATTATGTGACAACAGTTATTTATGATAATTAATTAAAATTTCAATTTCAAAAAAAATTAAATTCATTTTCCATTCAGGGGTGGATTTAATTTTTTTGCATTTTTGGGAAAATTTATATACTTAAAAAACTTATTAACCAAAAAATAATATGAAATCAAAAATATCACAGATATTAGAAAAAATTGATAGTTTAAAAAGGGACTTATATGGAGAATATGAAAGATTGGCTCGTCAATATGACTTTTTTGTAAAAAATAAAAAGGTTGTTTTTGCTGATAAGGTTAAGATTTTTCATAAATCGAAGAAAGTTAATTTGTTTAAATATATTTTCACTGCTGATGTAAAAAATATATTAACAGCTCCTTTTATTTATGTGATGATTGTGCCTTGAATAATTTTGGATTTATTTTTAACTATTTATCAATTTACAGCTTTGCCGCTTTATGGAATACCGAGAGTTGAGAGAAAGGATTATTTTATTTATGATAGAAGATTTTTGAAATATCTAAATTTATTACAAAAAATTAATTGCCTTTATTGTGCCTATATTAATGGATTATTCGCATATGCTAGGGAAATTTGAGGTAGGACAGAACAATATTGGTGTCCTATAAAACATGCCTTAAACAACGAAAGTGAACATAAATATTTTAAAGATTTTGCAGATTTTGGGGATAGCGAGTGATTTAAAGAGGTTTTTAATAAAAATGTTTGTTTTAAGAAAAACTAAATTTCTTGTTTTAGGAAGTCTAGATTTAGTTCAGTTAGAGATAGTACACATTTATTTTCTGCGATATTTTTCTCAAGATCTTTTATAGATAGTACTCAATATAAAATCCCTTGTTCATCCAGTATTGGCAAAGCATTAATTCATAGCTTCATCATTTTATTTTTCGCGTCATTATTTGTAATATCTTTTTTTCAAAATTCTAAAGTTCCATCTTTAACTATTTCTGATATTTTCTTATTTGAATCTAATTCTTGAAGCTGATTTTTGGTAAAAATTCAAATTAATTTATTATCTTTATCAAGTAAAAACACACAATTATATCCAGTTTTTTCAGTTTTATGAATAGCTTCTCCAACTGTATTTGTTTCATAAACTATAATTCCAAGCTCTTTTACCTGAGAGGATAATTCATTAAATTTTCTTATTCTTTCTTTTTCATCAACTTTTTCAATTTCAATTTCTTTTACAGATCTTAGAAATGTCTCTATTTCCTCTCTATTTATTTCTTCTGATATAAGATCGTCTACTTTATTTAATTTATTAAAAATTGAGGTTTTTTCTTCTTTTACTTTATTTAATTTATCTGTAAATTGTCATTGTTCTTTTTGAGTCCATTCTATAAGTCAATCCAACTTTCTTTTATTTTCAACCTTTATTAAATGATTTTCTAATAAATTTTTTGTATCTAAATGTATATGCGCTTCATCTATTTTTTTTCTGATAGCACTCAAAAAGTGCATTTTATCATTAAAATAGACCTCTTCAAGTCGTTCTGTTCCTGTATTTATTTGTAGTCAATCACCCATAAAAATTATTTTAAATTTGAAATATATTTTTACTTTATCATAAATTTTATTTTAAAGCAAATATTCGAGCAGTGATTCGGAATAATTTTAAAAAATAATTTTTTTCTTGAAATTAAAATATTTTAGATTACAATACTTTAGTTTTATTGAGATAGAAAAACTTTTAAAATTAAAAATGAAAAATGAAAGAGCAAACTACTAAATATATTAATGAAATAGAAACTCTAAAATACAACTGAAACTATACAGCAGCTCGTGAAAAAATTGAAAAAAGCTTACTTAGATACGCTGATGATTATAGACTTTATGAGGAACTTGCTGATATTTATCTTTATGAAGGAAATTTTAAAAAAGCAGAAAATGCAATGAAATATGCACAAAAACTTCATCCAGAATCAGCTACGGGTACTTATTTAATGGGATATATTAATCTTTCAAAATGAGATTTCAGCCTATGAGTTGAACACCTTTTGAAAGCGAATGAACTTTTTCCAAATAACGCCGAAATTCTTAGAAATCTCGGATGGGGTTATAATATGCTCGGTCAGACAAACAAGGGAATAATGCTTCTAAAAAGAGCCTTAAATCTTTCACCAGAAGATAAACTTATAATGGAAGATTTATGAGTGGCTTTAATTTGAAATTGAGATGTTGATATGTGAGAATTTTATCTGAAAAAAGCTTGAAAAGAAAACAAAATATTTGAACTTAAATCAATAATGAATTTATAATTTCCCCCTAAAAACCTCGAATTTATGTATATATTAGCCTTTGAGACAAGTTGTGATGACACTTCTATAGCTATTTTTGAAAATGACAAGCTAGTGGCACTAGACACTAAATCTCAAATAAAAGAGCACAATGAAACTAAATGAGTTGTACCAGAAGTGGCAGCTAGACTTCATGCAAATAATATTTTTTCGGTTTTAGAAAATGTAATAAACTCATCAGGAATAAAGATTGAAGATATTGATTATATAGCTTGTACTGAAACTCCAGGCCTTATCCCATCTCTCCTTGTGTGACTCAGTGTAGCAAAAACCCTATCAAAACTTCTTAACAAACCACTTTTACTTGTAAATCATATAGAAGCTCATATTTTTAGTAATCTTCTTGAGAGAAGCGAAAAAGACCTAATTTTTCCAAGTATTTGTCTGACAGTATCGGGTGGTCACAATGAGCTTTATTTATGGAAAAGTCTTTTTGAACTGGAGTTAATTTGAGAAACTCTCGATGATTCAGCCGGAGAAGCTTTTGATAAAGTATCTAAAATGATGTCTCTCGGCTATCCTGGCTGACCTATAATTTCAAAACTAGCAAGCGAATATAAGCAAGAATTTAAGTGAATTTTCCCCACAGTACTACTTGAAAAACACAGTCTTGATTTTAGTTTTTCTGGACTAAAAAGCGCTGTAAAAAGAGAAATAGATAAAAGAATTAAAAAAAATTGAATTCTGAGTGAGCAAGATAAATTAGAAATTGCGTATGAATTTGAAAATACAGTCGTAAAAATCCTTAAAACAAAAATATTTCTAGCTGCAGATAAATATAATATTAAATCTCTAGTTTTAGCTTGATGAGTAAGTGCAAATGATAATTTAAAGTGAGAAATATCTAAAGAGGCTTCAAAATTGAACTATAATTTTATTCATCCAATAAAAAACATCTACTCCCAAGACAACGCCGCAATGGTAGGAATTTTGGCTTATTACAAAATAAAGAGATAAAAAAGAGACCGGTCTTTTTTAAAAAAGACC
>CAZKUA010000003.1:0-131243 GCA_964555845.1 uncultured Candidatus Peribacteria bacterium
ACGAGGGTGAATCAAAAACTCCCCCTTAATCCCCCTCATTTGAGGGGGAGGCGAAAGCATTGAGTAGGGGGGGTAGTTTTAGCTGAAGATTTCATATTATGAATAATTAAAAATAAGATAATTCAAGCTTGAATTATCTTATTTTATGTATATTTGATGGAATGCAAGAGGGAAAGTATTGTGGATTTGAGGATTTGTGGTGTGGTAGAGAATATTATTTTCCAGTTGCATTACAAGTGGCCTTAATTTTCGCATCAGTTATGCCATCACACATTGATTTTATTTTTCCAGGAGAAGTGATATTTTCTTCACAATTCTTACGAAGCTCACTTTTTTGTATTTTCTGACAAATTTTTATATCTTTAGCTTTTTCAGCCTCTTTGCTTACAATATTAGCAAAACAAATATCTTTTAAATTATTATCCTTAAAACTATTGCAAAGTTCTCAATTATTAGAATCTACAGCTTTTATTATAATTAAATTATTTTCACAACTTTCTTTAATATCAGGAATTGTAATAGTCTTGCATAAATCTGTATTTTTCTCATTTGTAGCTTTAGCAAGAATTAAATTCTCTTCTGTAGACTTTTTTGAATATTCTTCTTGTATTTTCTTTTGTTTCTCCTCGTTTATCTTTTTAATTTTCTCATTAGCAATGTTCTTTTTCAATAAGTTATCTTGTCTGATTTTCTCTTTACCTAGTTTTGAATTAGGATTTATTTTATTTCCAGTATTGGTTATAACTTCTTTTTTCGTATCTAAAAAGCTATTACAAGAAGAAAGCAATAAAGCCAACAACAAAAATACTAAATAAAATTTTTTCATTTCAAAAACTAATTAATTATAATAAGTCTGATTAGAGCCACATTCATAATTATTCCAATATGAACAATCTACCTGTGTCCGATACGAACAATCATAATATGTTTTATATCAACATTCATAAGTGGTGGCACAAGTTATACAAGCGGCCGCATAATATCCTGCTGGATAATATGTTCAGGCACATCCCCAAACACCTCATCACCAATTTCCCCCACCCCAACAAGATTGAGTTGAACCAGTACAAGTTACTGAAACATATGCCCCAGTACAAGTTCTTGAAACATAAGTTCCATTACAAGTTCTTGAAACATAATTACTACAGGTTTGTGATACATATACACTTGTTGTATTATCCCAATTTCAATTACAATCTTCATCTACTAGAGGAGTTACACTTGTAGATGAAGATTTAGCAGCACAAGTTGGAGTTGTAGAAAATTGTCAGATACTATTAGTTGTTGTATTTGCAATACGAATATAAACTGTTGACCAAACTCACCAACCATCTCCAGGGAGAGATAGAGATGTAGTTGTAAGATTTGAATCACAATTATATGTAAGTCATGTAAGATCTGTCCAAGTGGAATTATCTTTAGAATATTGAATTTTACAACCGTTCGCTCATCCATTACCAATTCAGGCCATCCAAGAGATAGAGAAATTTTTATTATTAGCCGTATGAGTTAGGGTTAAAGAAGTTGGATTTTGTTGGCAAGAATTACTTGTCCCATTCACTTCACTTCCATAAGTAGCTACATTCCCAACTGCATCGCGCACTTTTACTAAATTAGTTCATAGAGTATTGCTAGTTCAAGTAACATCTTTAGTATTTCATGCTTGCCAAGTAGATCATCCGTCAAAGGAATAAGGACTAGATGCAAGTCATAGAGCATCCGTAGCTAGTATTGTGTATCTAATAGTCTCACAAGATGGATTTGAACTAACTACATAAGTTATAATTGGTGGAGTTTGGTCTGTACAAGTAGTAGATCAAGAATTATATGTATAATTTGTTTGACAATCAAAAGTACAAATCCCAGAAGTAGCATTGTATATCCAATTTGTATTGTATTTTTGAGTTCAATTTGCTATGCTAAAATCTGGAGCATTTCAAATACATTTATCTTCCATACAAGTAGAGTTATCCAAAACATAATTTGAATTACAATTAATAGCTGTAGTTTCAACTGCATGAACTGTATCAAGATTTCAATTAATACATTGAATTTGTAGAGATCAAATTGAAACTCAGTTAGCTATCGTAATTGGCTTAGTAAATGTACTTGTTTGATTATGTGAAAGCATAGGAATTGTATATCCACTATAAGTAGCTGGATTACAAGGAATAGTATTTGTAATAGCTGA
The DNA here is from genome assembly GCA_964555845.1 of uncultured Candidatus Peribacteria bacterium. Taxonomy (GTDB): domain Bacteria; phylum Patescibacteriota; class Gracilibacteria; order BD1-5; family UBA2023; genus JALNXF01. Next base: position 2,192 of record CAZKUA010000003.1, read on the forward strand.
TTGTATTTGAGTAATAAGTGTATTTCATGTTCCGGTACTTTTTCAGTTACCATAAGTATCTCATCAAAAATAAGCTACAATATTTGAAGTATCTTCTGAATTTAGATTAATTCAAGTTCCAGATATTACCTCTTGTAAAGGTATTTTATTTTCATCTGTTAATATTCATAGCTTATCTCAAATAGTATATACTTGTCTATTTTGATATGCATCACTAGAACTTTCAGCATAAACTTGATTATTTATATCAACAAAAGATGATAAATTTATAGTTTCTCAATTTTCCAGATATCATAATAATTGAGCCTTCTTTCTGTCCTTATCTACAGCATAGATGTAACTTTTTGCATCTTTTGGATCTAAGGGTAATTTATTTATTTTGATGATACTAGAAATATTTTCTCAAATATATCATTGTATTAAAATACCAGTTCATACTAAAATTTCTAGTGTATCTCATTCTGGAATTGGATAAACTCAAGACTTTACTTTTGTAATAGCTAGTCATTGTTGGATTGATTTAATATCTGTAATTCTTGTGCTATCACGAGCCGATTTAGAATATCATTGGAATGAGAGAAAGCCGATGGTAGCAAGAATTGCGAGGATTGAGATTACTATGAGTAGTTCAGTGAGTGTGAATCAGTTTTTGAGACTGGTCTTGCCAAAAAAGACCGGCCTCTTGTTTGGTAAAGTTTTTAGACTTGTTGTTGTTTTCATAAAATAAAAATTAAAAAATAAAAATATTATAAATAACTGAAACAAGAATATATTACTATATAAAAAAATAATGTCAAGCAAGATTATTTTCTTCTCTCTTCTTCATTCTTCATTTTCTGTTCATCTTTCTTCTTTTGTTTGTATTCCTCGGCTTGAATTTTGAATTTTTTCTCTTCTTCTATAACTTTTTTATTAAATTCTATAATTTTCTTTTCTACAAATTCGACTGGTTTTGTATATTTCTCACGACTCACTTTTACTACCACTTCTTTTCTTTGTTCATCTAAGTCTGATTTTGTCTTGATTGGTGGGAAAGTAGTGGCACTAAATACGCGAGATGGCATACCATCAATTAGAAGTTTTGTATAAATGTCATATTTTCTAAGATTAAGTAAATCTGTGGTTGTTATTGTTTTATTATCTCAAATAGCTTCTACAAGCTTGGAGGCATCCTCGGGTCATACTTGAAAACTCAAAATACTTCACACATTTCAAAATATTGCTCATCTTACTTGCTCGCTCATTTGTGCGATGTATTGATTTGCCATTATAAGATTTAGCTTATATTTTCTAGCTTCTGCTAGAATTGTCGCAAAACTATCAGTCGCAAAATTCTGGAATTCATCTACATAAAGATAAAAATCCTTTCTTTTTTCTTCTGGAATATCAGCTCTTCACATCGCATCAATTTGGAATTTAGTTACCATCATAGAACCAAGAAGTCACATAGAATCTTCTCAGATTTTTCATTTAGAAAGATTTACAATCAGTATTTTTTTATTATCCATAATCCAGCGAAGAGAAAATGGATTTTTTGGCTGACCAAGTACATTTCTAAGAATTGGATTTGATAAAAATTGTCATACTTTGTTTAGAATTGGACTAACTGCTTCAGTCATTTGCTTTTGATCCAGAGCTTCAAATTCTTGCTCCCAAAATCTTTTAATTATCGGATCTTCTATTTTTGAAACTATTTTTAATCTAAATGACTTATTTGTGAGCATTAGGGGGATTGACATAATTGTCGAGTCTGGAATTTCAAGTAGCGTTAAAATTGCATTTCTTAAAATATATTCAAGTCTTGGTCCCCAACTATCAGCCCACATTCTCTTAAATATCCCAATAAGTCCAGATGCAACAAGAGGTCTTAATTCCTTAGACACATTCTCAAACATATTAAAAGCAATTGGATGTTTGTAATCTGATGGATCAAAATATACCACATCATTTGTACGAGATTTCGGAATATTAGAAACCAGCGTATCAGCTAAATCTCCGTGTGGATCAATTAGTGCAACTCATCTTCACTTCAAGATATCATCATAAATCATATTTTCCAAAATGGTAGATTTTCCCATTCAGGTTTTTCAAATTATGTAAATATGTCTTTTTCTATCACTCACTGTAATCCCAAAATCAAGCTTTTCTCATCTGAAATTAGTTCTTCAAATTGGAGAAATATTTTTATCATCTTTATCAAGAATTGGAACATTACTTGGTGGCTCGAGAGTTTTTGTTGTAATCCAATTTATTCCAGGAGTTTGTACATACATAGTTGGTAAATGCACAATTCAAGCCAACTCAGCACTGTTTAGTATAATATTTTTAGTGTTTTTTCTTTGAACTAAAACATTATCAATATCTTCTTTAATAGATTTTAGAATGATTCAATTCTGGTTTGGAATTGAGAAAAAATTCAGAGCCACAGCAATTTCTTTTATTCCAACTTTGGCCTCTATTTCACTATTTGTCTCAATTCAGGCGTTAATTGAAGTCGCAAATCAAAATCCAGATAATTTCTTTTCTAAAATTGGATTTCCATCTTTTGCTACGTCAGCCGCACCTCTATTTGGATTAAAAATAAAAACAAGAGCCTTAAGAAGATAATAAATCGGAGAAAATACAATTTTCAAATATTTATAATGTTTTGATAACAAAAATTTCTTAAAAAATTTAGGATATTTTGATAAAAAAATATCAATTTTATTTTTGTTTTTCCGCTCCAAATCTCACATTGGAGAGAAATTAACTTGAATAAAAGATGTATTTTTGGATGATGATTTATGCAAGGCACTCGTAATTGAAGAAAATGGATCTATATCTTCTTTGAATTCTGTATATGTTTTTATTGGCAGAAAATAAGGCTTAAGTAGTCAAAAATTTCAGATAAATCTTTTTTTATTTTCTTGTAAATAGTCTTTAATTTCTCTAATTTCAATATTTGGATAATGAGCATATATTTGGTTTTCAAATAAATCTCTATAATCTTTTTCGATTATAAAAATAAAATGGATATTTCACTTAATATTCACGACCTCAAAACTAAAAACAGGTGATTTTATTACTTTTTCTTTATTAAAAAGTGTCTTTACAATTTCTAGAGTATTATGAAAAATACTCAAGACTTGCTCCGCAATATAGACTCATTTGTCGTTATTTCTATCAACACTGATTTCGAGAATTACTTTTTCCATTTTTGTTTTAGTTATATTTTATCATTTCGACTTTCCCTCGTCACCCTGAGCGAAACGTAGTGTAGTCGAATGGGTCTATTAATTCAATTTTACCATATTTAAAAAAAGTATTTTATAAGTAAATAGATCCTTCGACTTCGTTTCACTTCGCTCAGGATGACGAGAAAAATGATTCGAAATGACAGTATTTTTACTATATTTCCTTTTATACTCATTTTTTTCTTTTTATCAAAATTTTTATCTATTTATCGTATTTTTTCTCAGACTCTTTTTGATTATTGTCTATGACTCAGGCTATTAGTGGAGACAGATTATTTCAAATCCTAACCTCATTATCAGTTATTATTCATTTTTCTTTTCCGACAAGAAAAAATCATTTTAATGCAGGTCACATTTTGAGAGGAATTGCCAGAATATTATCTTCTTTTTTGGCTCAAAAAATATTATCTGAGTTTATAATTCAACTTGAATTTGGAGTTAATTCTCATTCAACTTTCTTGTTTATTACACCAACATTTTTAAATCTTGTGTCATATTTATAGAATAATAATCAGCTTAAAACCTGATGATTTTCCACATATATAATGTATTTTGCTCAAAATAGTTTTTTAGAATAGTCCATTATATTTAAAAACCCTTTTTCTCAAGTCTTAGATAATTCGATAATTTTATTAGTGGCCTCATAAATATTAGCTAGTTCTTTATCTGATTCTAGAAGTCTTTTATTTGAGATTTCAATTATATATTTATACATTTCAATTGCCTCTTTTGGTAAATCGGTCTCAAATTTAACTAAATCATCTATATTTAAAGCTATAACTTCAGCTTCCTGGGCACAAATTACTTCTACATCTTTTTGATTTCTTCAAAAAATTATTCCCTCTCAAATAAAACTTCATTTTTTAGCTTTTCAAATTTCTTTTTTTTCTCAAGTTGAAGTATGACTTATTACCGATAAAACTCATGAAGCTATAATATAAAATTTATCATCAACTCCTGGTGAAAATAATATTTGTCAGACTTCAAGACGCATTTTTTTCTTCTTAAAATACTCATCAAATTTATCAAGATAAGCTATTATTGGATTAACTTTTTGAATATTAACATCATTTTTAAATGTCGATAAATCAGCCTTGATATTAACTTCTCAAAGTTTCGCTGTTTCTTTATTTTTTACCGGTTTATCGGTATATCAACCTTCTTCTCTAAACATATTTTTTAAATTAAAATAAATTATTTAACTAAATCCTTATCTCTAAGCCTTGAATTAAATATTTCTTTTGTAATAAATCATTTCATAAATAACATTTCTAGATATTTATCCATTAAAACCATTCCCTCATTTCCAGAAAGCTCAATTATAGAATAAATCTGATGGATATTTCCTGAAATTATAAGGCTTCTCACAGCATCATTATTGATTAATATTTCTCTAGCTACAACTCTTGTTGTCGCATCTTTTTTTGGTAACAAAATTTGGCTAATTATCCCAACTAAACTCATAGCAAGTTGAGTTCTAATTTGATTTTGAGATCCTGCTGGAAAAGAATCAATTATACGGTCTATACTTTGTACTGTATCATTTGTATGAAGTGTAGAAAGTACAAGATGTCCAGTTTCAGCCAAAGTAAGCGCAGCTTGTATTGTTTCTGGATCTCTCATTTCTCAAACCATTATAACATCAGGATCTTCACGAAGGGCTGATTTTATGGCTCTACCAAAAGATTCTGAGTGCGTTCAAATCTCTCTTTGATTAATAAGACATTTATTATTTTTTAAATTAAATTCTATCGGATCTTCAATTGTAATAATATGTTTTTTAAAATTTTTATTTATATAATCTATCATCGAGGCCAAAGTTGTAGATTTTCAACTTCAGGTAGGTCCAGTCATTAAAATTAATCATTTTCATTTGTGAAGTAAATTTTTCACTTCTTTTGATACATTTAAGGTTTCAAGAGATGGGATTTCAATGGGAATATATCTAATTGCAATAGAATATCATCTCGCGTCATTATAAATATTTACTCTGAATTTTGCCTCTCCGAAAGTATATGAAAAATCCTTTTCTAAATTTTGTAAAAAATACTCAAAACCCTCCTCTCCTGCCATTTCTTTAATAATTTCTCCCACATCTTCTTTGCTTAATTCTCAAAATTCCTCAATATATTCAATATCTCAATCATGTTTTCTAATTAGAGGAACACTACTAGATGTAATATGAATATCTGGAATTTGAGTTTTTATCATATTTTCAAGTAGAGAATGAAATTTTTTCACTAAATCACTTTTATTGATACTCATTTTTTAAATTTATTAAAAATAACAATTCAATTATATCATATTAAGTTTATTTTTGCAAAAAAAAGAAATATATGATACAATTATTAAAATTTAAAATAAAATATGCCAGAAGAATTAGATATATTACCTATAAAAACACAAAAACCTGAGATTAAGATAATATCTCCTGATTTTTTTAAAATGCCAGGAGTTAAAGAACAACATGAAGAAATTTTACGAAAAAAGAGATTATGAGAACTTTTAGGTAGGGCAGAGACCAGAAAAGAAACAGCTGGATTAAAAAAAGAGATAAATAATCCTGATTATGAAGTGTTAGCAAAAGAAAAAGAAATTTATAAACAAAAACAATATAACAACATAAATCCATCTCAAACCTCAAAGCTAGATTATGTCCTACAAGATACTACAGATGAAAAATTTAAGAAATTAAATGAAAATAGAGAAGAATTCCAAACAAAATACGGAAAATTTAATTCTCAAATTTGTGAGTGGTTGAAAATGGATAATAATCTATCTGTGAGTGTAGTAGAAAGAGAATCTGAATTTAATCAAAATCCAAAATATGGGAATTGAGTGTCTTATATGCAACTCACTAGTGACCCGTTTGATGACATGAAAATTGGTTGAAAATGAAGATGAAAATTGTATATTCATTTTTTTAAAAATATCCCAGATAATATAATTTCACAAATATGAAGTAACCATAACTTAAATAAAAACACTCCTAAAGAAATGGAAGAAATTAATAAAATTAAAAATAATTTGAAAAATTTAAAAATAGTTTTAAATAATCCAAATTCAAGTAGAGATAAGATTAAATCTACTTTAAATAATGCAATAAGTTTTTTTTCAAAAAACAGAAAAAATCCTGAATTGAATTTGCTTATTTGAGATATTTATCTGTCTTCACTCAGAAATGATGCCACAGATGAAAAAATAGATATAGAAATAAAAAAATTAAATTCAATTATTTCAAGTGATAATGCCGTTAAAAGATTTAAATTTTTATTAGAAGGAAAGTGAATATTTATAAAAGATGAAGCTGGTGCAAAATTAGCATTAAGTAATTTACAAAAAGATTTAAAAATTAATTCCAATACAGAATTAAGAAAAAATTTCTATGCTTTATCTAAATATAATTGAGCGGCTGATAAAACTGTTTATGCGGCGATGGTTACAGTAGCCCAAAAGGTAAAGAATGATAAAGGGATAGTTTAAAAAATTATAAAAATAAAAGTAAAAAATTAAACATTAATCTTCTTTTCTATAAACATAGACTTTTCAAGTATTACTGTAAGAAACTAGTATCTCATCCATTGTATTTATAGCTAATCGTCATCATTTTCTAAATCATTCTTTAATACTAATAACTCAATTCTTTACATCAAAAAAAATTTTTCATATTTCTTCCGTAAATTCTTTAATCCATGCTCAATCTCTATCTATATATCATTCAAAACCATGACAATTTATGAAAGAATCTTGACCTCATATATTTCATAAATATACAAATGAATGATTATGTTGATTTATAAAAGAAAGTTCATGATAAGACAAATATTTTCAATTCGTTAGTAAATCTCATTGTTTTAATTTATTTTTTTCAGATAATTCATTATAAGTTCAAATATATTTCAATCAAAATTTCTCAAATTCATTTTCTTCTGGACTACCATGAAATAAAAGAGAACTTCAAGTTGTAAGAGCAAAAGCAAATGAGTGGCAGTCATCAAATTTTCATCTAGTAATACTTTTATTTGATAAATCAAGTGTACAGGTTTGTTCAGAGTTTAATATAGACATTAGATTTCTTGTAAAATTTTCTGATAATTTAATAGTATTTCAATTAAAATGAGCTATATTATCTCAATTATTTTTACCCTCAAAACAAATTTGTATGTTTGGTGCATCCCCTTTTTCTATTTGTCTAAAATTAAAAGTAAATCACATAATAAATATATTTAAATATATAACAACTATCTCTTAATTATCAATTTATAACACACCGGAACTACAAACATTTTAAGTATCCCTGCTGTCATCAGTCCAAAGACAAGTGCTTGCGCTAGGGAAGCCCAGATTGATGTTGTGAACGCGAGTGGGACGAATCCCATAATAGTCGTAAGGGAAGTGAGAAGCACTGGCTCAAAACGAGTAACGCAGGCGTCATGTATAGAGTCTTCAAATTCTACTCCGGCACTTCTGTTGAGTTTGATTTTATCAATAAGATAGATCGAGTGATTAGATACCATTCAAAATAGCGCTACAAATCAGATAAGAGTTGGAAAAGATAGAGACTGACCTGTGAGAGTCATACCAATAAATACTCAAATAAGTGCGAGAGGGATGGGGATTACAGAGATAAGTGCTTCTTTGTAGGAATTAAATTGTAATACCATAATCATCAAAACTCATACAAGTCCAAATAGCATTGCAATCATAAGAGACTGAATAGATTTCGCATTTTCTTCATTACTTCAACCAACTATAAATTCATATCATTTTGGAAGTTCATATCATTTTTTTGCAATCTCTTTATTAAAATCCGCAAGAAGTTGAGTAGAATTTGTGGATTTATCAGCTCATGCCATTATTGAAACAATTCTTTTTTGATCAATTCTCGAGATAGAAGAAACAGTTTTATTAAGGCGTTCATTTATAACATCTCCGAGGAATACAAGCTGTCATTTGCTATTTTTGATTTTAAGATTTTTTATTTCATTCATTGTTTTTACGCTGTCTTGCATCATTCTAGTACGAACTACTATTTCATCAGCTCATCTGAAAATTTTAGTTGTCTCGACTCCATCAACCGCTTCTCTTAAAAATGCTGCAACTTGGGGAACTGTGAGATTATTGAGGGCGAGTTTGTTATTATCAAATTCTATAAGATATTCAAAAGGAACTGCTTGACGCGAAGTTGAAATATTTAGAGCTCCAGGCAGAGAACTTACTATTGGCTTTAAATCTGCGAGTATTTTATCAAGAGTTGTAAAATCTTCTCCTGAGATTTGGATTTCAAGATCTGCTCAGGTTGGAGGTCCAGATTTTGCTTCTTTGACAGTAATTTTCACTCAGGGAATTTTTATTTTTTCCGATTTTGCTCTAAGACGAGCGGCGATATCCCAACTTTTTTCCTGTCTTCAATATTCTTTTTTAACAAGATTTACAGTAATTCAAGCTAAATGATCAGATGAGACTGATCCTCAAAGAGCGCTATTCCCAAAAGCTGTTTGTCATCCAATAACTGTCGAATAACTATCTATTTCTTTTTCTCATTCCATTATTTTTTCTACGATTTCAGCTTGTTCGGAAGTTACTTCAAGTCTTTGACCAGCTTCTCACTCTATATCAATTCCTATTAAATCTTCATCTGTAGCTGGGAAAAATTCGCTTTTAAGAAGTCCAGTAACTGGAAGAGAAAGTGCGATAAAGAATAATAAAAATATTCAAACAAGAAATATAATCATTCTTTTTTTAGTAAAAAGTACATATTTAAGTCATTTCTCATAAATACTTATAAGAGGATTGAGCGATAATAGTGGTTTTATATTAAGTATTTTGTCAAAAATTTTTGCAAAAAATCACATTTTTTCTGGACAATCTTTTTCTCAATTTGGAAGCTTTTTGCAATCTTTTCCTGAGATAAGTAAAATAGCAGCTGGTACTATAGTGAGCGAAGAAAGAAGAGATCCAAGAAGTACGATAGTTATTACAAAAGGAAGAGAAAAAAGAAATTTCCCAATAATTCCTGTCATAAACATCATAGAGGCAAAGAAACACACAATTACAAGAGTAGTTGAAGTATCTACCCATTTATAATCTCTTAAAACTAATAAAATTGCCTCACGATTTGTAAATTTACCAGTTAATTGATATTTATGAAATGCCTCTACAATTAGAACGGCATCATCTACAAGAAGTCAGAGCGATAGCACAAGTGCAAAAAGTGACAAGAAATTAAGAGTTAGCCCAAAAGTCTTCATAAAAATGAAAGAAAATAAGAATACAATTGGTATAGTGATAGTTGGAATGAGAGAAAGTCTGAGTCATAAAAATGTAAAAAGTACAGCCAAAACAAGAAATATTGTTATCATAAAATCATGAGTCAATCAATTTATATCAAGCTTAATTCTATCTGCCATACTATAAGTTGTCTGAATTGTGATATCATCGGGAATATCTTTTCATTTAAGCTCTTCCATTTTCTTAAGTCCATTTTCATAAAGATCCACTATAGATCAACCTGATTTTTTAATAACTGATACTGTTATTGCTTCTTCTGATTTTTTTCATCCAACTGAAGTTCTAGCTAGACTTGTTCTTTTTTTGGCTACAAGGCTAACTTTCGCAATATCTTTTATTTTTATAATTCCAGTTTCTCCAGATTTTGAAACTATTATTTCTTCTATTTCTCCAATACCATAATATCTAGTATCAACCGATAAAATATGTTTATAATTATCAATATCAATATTTCAAATTGGAAAAGAGACATTATTTGATTTTAAAGCATTATCAGCGTCATTTGGTGTAATTCATAGTTGTTCCAGTTTTTTTGGATCATATGCCACCTCAAATTCTTCCTCACTTCATCCGCTAATTCTAGCTTCTGACACACCATCCATTCACTCAAGTTCATCTTTTATAGTTGTTGCATATTTTCTTAATTTAAATCAATCATAATTTCCTGCTACAGTAAAAGTCCAAAATGGACTATCTGAAATAGAAATTTCTTTTACAATTGGATCTGTAGCATCTGTAGGTAATTCCTTTTTCGCCGTATCAACACTATCTTTAAGAGATCTAATTACATTATCCACATTTTCTCAAGCCTTAAATTGTACCACAATCGAAGAAAGGGAATTACGGCTTGTAGATGTCATTTTATCAATTCACTTAATTTTACTGATTTCTTTTTCAAGCTTTTTCGTCACGAGATCTTCCATAGTCTCAGGGCTCGCCCCCGGCATAGTTGTAGTAACTGCTCAAATTCCCAGAACAACCTCTGGTTGAGATTCTAGTGGTAGACTCATAAGAGAAATAACTCCACCCACGACAATCATAATTGTCATAAGCGATACAACCCTCAATTTATCTGTCCAAAAACCAAAACCCGATTTATTCAGATCCTTGTCAAATTGCAATTCGCGCAAATATTTTCATTCTGTAGCTTTGTGTTTCATAGTTTAAAATTTGAAATTATAAAAACCCTATTCCCCAACCTTCTCTACCGCATCTCCCTCATTCAATCCGAGAGCTCCTTCAATGACAAGTTCAATTCACTCTTCGAGACCTGAGATAATCTCCACATGAGTATTATTTTTCTTTCCAAGCACGACATAATTTAGCTTTACGCTGTCGTCTTTGTTTATTGTAAATACTCAGTATCTTCCGGCATCAAGAGTTATAACACTTGATAGTGGAACTGATATAATTAATTCATTTCACATTTTTTTATTTAAAAATACATCTACAAAATCTCAAATAGTAAGAATTGAGCTTGGATTAAATACGAAACTCACTTCTGTTTTATAAAGTTTTGTTTGAGTGTCTGGACTTGGGGAAACATTTGAAATTATTCAGCTAAATGTTTTTTCTTTTGTGTGTATCTCTACATTATTTCCGATTTTGAAACTCGCAAAATCATTTGTTGATACTTCAAGTTTTACTTTTAAATTATCATCTGTTCAAATGGTAAAAGCAGGAGTTCCAGGATTAACAAGTGATCCTATTTCAATGTTTTTGGCAGTAACTACTCCGTCAAATGGTGCGATAATAGAGGTATTGTTTAGACTAATTCCAGCTAAATCTTTTCCTCATTTTGCTTGATCAGCTTGTGATTTTGCTTGAATTCTTTGAGAATTAAGTTTTGCATTTATAGAATCATAATTTGCTTGTGCAATTTTTACGGCATTATCTACAGAATCTCTGGCTTGTTTTACTGTTGCTATTGTATTTTCGAGTTGAGTACTCGTTATGGTTTCATTTCCAGAAATTGTATCAAGTTGAGAAGTATTTCAGGCTTTGATATTTGCGAGTCCAGTATTTGCAATATCAAGCGCATTTTGTAGTGAAATTTTATTAGTTTCAACGGATGTCTTAGTAGTTGCGAGGGTATTTTTGAGAGTAGTGAGTGCACCTTGCGATTGAAGAAGAAGACCTTGATATTTTACTACATTTAAACTAAGTCAATCAAGTTGGGTTTGAGAAAAGCTCGATGATGTGATAGAATTATTGAGAATATTTACGAGCTGCTCATACAAAGTAATATTTTTCGCTAAAATATTTAAAATATCGTTTGTTTTATTCTCAATAGAGCTTTTACTGAGACTATAATTTTCAGATAAAAGTTTATCATAACTATTTTTCACTTCACGGAAAATGTTTTCGGCACTTGTTTTTAGACTTGAATTTTTGGCTCCAAGATACATTTCATAATTATCATTAATATATTTATTTTTATCAGTTACTCCGAGGATTATATCCGCTTGAGTTACGGAAGCGTCGAGATTTACTAAGGCACTCGACATTCCAACTTTAAGATTTTCATAGATTGAATTTAGATTTTCTTCTGAATTTTTCTCGAAATTATCTAAATTTGTTTGTGCATTTTTAACTAGAAGAGTTGCATTTTTGAGACTTTCTCAAGTAGTAATTTCAGTGTTTGAGCGATTTGTTTTGATATTTGTAAGTTGTCCTTGGGCGATTTCAAGTTGTTTCGCTGTTGTGAGATAAGTGTTTGTCTTTGTAACTTTAGCATTTTCGAGCTGAACCCTAGCACTTTCTAAATCATTTTTGATAGATAATTCTGTGTAATTAAGGGCATTTAGAGAATTATTATATGCAATATTTGCGTTATTAAAATTAGTTCAATAAGCAGAAGAACTCAAATCAATACTCGCCAAAATATCACCTGCTTTTACTTTTTTTCCGACATCCGCATTGATTTTCTTGATTATTCCGCTTACTTGAGCAGAAACTGGAGTTTCCATAACTGGTGCGATTTTCCCCACAAGACGTATTTTTTCACTAAAAACATCTTTTTTAATAACCTCGGTGCTCACAGGTTTTTTCGTAATCTCTTTCTTAACTTCAACCACCGGAGTTCCACACGAAGTGAGTAGAAGAGCTGAAATAAGAACTGTAGATATAATTGATTTTCTCATACTAATAATATTGTTATATGGTAAATTTTAACCCTCACCCCAACCCTCTCCCAGAGGGAGAGGGAGAATAAATTTTTTAATTTTTCTGTTCTTCTTTAATATATGCCATAAGTTCATCAATATCGTCCATTTTAACCATCCCAACAGCTTTTCCGTGTTTGGTTACAACCATCAGAGTATCACCCGGTTTAATTCCGAGCATTTCTCTCACTTCCTGTGGAATTACCACCTGTCATTTTGTCCCGACTGTCACAGTTGTATGCATCTTCACACCACATTTTCCATGCAATGCACCACATTTTTTGATATCCATAAATGTATGATTAAGTATAATAAGTATGACTAAGTATACTGATTATTTTTATAAGTCAAAAGATTTTTAAGGATTTGTCAAAACCACCAAAAAACCCGACTCAGTCGGGTTTTTCTTTACTCATCAAAATGTCCGTTGTTTCTCAAGAACTGAATTATAAGCTCAAAATATTTCATAAATGTTGGTGAATATTCAAAAGATGGTTGAAACCATTTCCTCACATTGATTTCATTAAATCATTTCGCTGCCCAATCTTGTGGATATTCGAGTTCGTGAATCAGAGCATCCATTTTATCAACTGCTTGTGAAAATTTCCCCTCTTTTGTTTTTGCCTCTCTGTGCTCTTTATCTAATGCTATAAATCTTGCTTGTAATTTTCTTGGATACTTCGCTGCCAGTATAGGAATAGCCATTAATTCTCTTTCATTTTTATCTATTCTTTCAGCTTCTTTTGATATACAAGTATCCTTGGTTTTTATCTCTATATCATCATGATAATGGAGGAGTTCATATACTCTTAATCTATCCAAATCTGCAAATTCTTCTTCTGAGAAAAGAAAGAAATCGGCAAGTTTCAAACAAGAAAAAACATGTTCTGGTGTTGTTTCTTTTCTTTCATAATCAATATTTTCTTTGTCATCATGATAAAAATTTGAACAATTTCTTGCAACCTTTTTGAGTCCATAGACCGTAAGTATCCTATAGAGATCCTCAAAATCTGGATCTATAACCAATAGTTTTTCAATCTTTTGTTTTGTTTCTTTTGTACTTCATAATGAGCCATTCCCATCATTATTTTTATCTATTTCTTGCTTCCCGAGAGTATTGCAGAGTATTTCTGTCATAATTGAAATTATTATTTACTGAAATAGTTTATATACAAAAAATAACTTATGTCAAATATATTATTTTCAAACATTACTCAAGACCACCAAAAAACCCGACTCAGTCGGGTTTTTTTAAATATACATTGAATTACACATAAGTTATGTTATGTTTCTTTTTCCACTCTTTAATAACTGGTACAAGAGTAGGATATTTTTTAGCAAGTATATCATTACTATAGGTTATACCCCATTCAATTTTTCAAAGATTTTGATAATCTTCATTAGTAAAGTTTAATATCATATCATTTATTCTTTTTTGTATATTATCATCTAATTTTTGAACTTTTTTTAAAGTAGTTATTACCATAGATAAGCTAATTAACTGGTTGATATCAGCATTTTTATAGTTATTTGTAAAATATTTTTCTGCCACATCAAATTCAAGAGCTTCATATGCATCAAGTAAATTTTCAGTAGCAGTATTGAAAGAATTATTAAAATTTTTTACTTCAGAAACAACTTGTGTTTCCTTTACTTTTAAAGCCTTAATTCTTTTAAGTTTATCAATCTCATAGTCTATTCATATTCATACTGAAACAGCAACTGAAGTAACCGCTATTAATTTTGTGAGAAATTTTCTTCTTCCTGTATCTACTTCTGGAGTTTCGTTGTCTCCATTTTTAGGTGTATTTACCATATAATTTAGATATTTAATTTATAAAACAAGTTTATTGTATCATATTTTGGGGGAAATTGCAAAGAATTGGGTGGGGGAGATAATTATTTAGGGGAAATATTCAAAAATAAGTTGTAGTCTAGCTTCAAATAAGCCAAAATAAGTTTTTTTTGACTTTTGTGAAAAAAACATATAATAGGCTGGCTTTTTCTTATTTTGGGAATTAGCCAAGTGGTAAGGCAGGGGACTTTGACTCCTCCACCGGGGGTTCGAATCCCTCATTCCCAGCCATTTTGACTATGAGATAGTCTGTTTTTTTAAAAAAAGCCGAAATTGGATAAAAAAATTATACAGTTATCTGGCTTATTTAAGAGGAAGTTAAGTGTTTTCTATAAAAAAAGATTTGATTTTATAGAAAATATGATATAATGTAATTACAAATTAATTTAATATAAATATGATAGCTGTTTTAGAGTTAGGTTGAAATCAATTCACAGTAAAAGTTTGAGATGTAATTGACGTAGATAATCAAGATCAAGAAGTTTGATCTTTAATAAAAGTAAATCCCCTTTTAGTTTCTGATGAAAATGGTAAAAGCACTAAAATAGGGTCTCCAATATTGACAGATATGAATGTGGAGCTTAAAGTGTTAGAAAATTTTAAAGATGATAAAGTTAAGGTTTTTAAAATGAAATCTAAAAAAAGATATGCTAGAACACAATGATTTAGAGCTGCAAAAAGCAAGCTCGAAGTTTTGACTATAGCCTAATACATTTTCTTAAAAATATAGGAAGAAATCTTCCGGGTATTTTTAAGAAAATGTTTTATTATTAAAAAATTTAAATGAATTTTAAAATTAATATTAAAGCCCGTCTACTAAGACACTCTCGTAATTCCCATTTCTTAAAAAGAAAAAGTATATTCAATATATTAAAAAAATTTAAAATACTTTCTCTTATAATCGTTATTATTCTTCCTATTTATCCTTCATTTGGAGCAATTTGAGTAGATAAAGAATTCGTAGTTTGAAACTATGATGAATCTACAATCTTGTCTTCTTATGAATGAGACACAGAGTCTAGCTTAAGTGATACACCCTCTCAGGTTACTTGATTTGTAAAACCAAATACAATCTTAGATGATTCAAGAGATACAAGTTGAGTTAACAAACTTTTATATTACACAATTCAAAGCTGAGATAGTTTATGATATATTGCTGATAAATTCTGAGTTTCAGTTAATTCTATAATTTGGTCTAATGATTTTTCTCAAAATAGAGTTTTAAAACCAGGTGATACAATCAAAATTCCTCCTGTTTCTGGAATAGTTTATAATATTGCATCTGGAGATAATCTTGATTCTATAGCAGGAAAATATAAAATTGATAAATTAGCTATTTTAGAACAAAATCAATTAGATGCATCAAAAGAATTAAAAATCTGACAACAAATTATATTGCCTTGAGCAGTTAAACCAGAACCACCAAAACCTATTATTATTAAATCTACTGTACCAGCTAAAAAACTTTTAGTTAAAAAAGATACTAAAAAACAAACTCCAAAAGTTAAATTACAAAGTGGATACAGTATTTCATATACTGGAAAATGAAATAAATTTGCTTGGTGAAACTGTACATATTTTGTGGCTAACCATAAAAATGTAACATGGAGATGAAATGCAGGTCAATGGATAGCTAATGCTAGAGCTGCTTGAGTTCCTACTTGATCTGATGCTGTTGCTTGAGCCATAATCTCTTTTAGAGGTTCAGGATATAATCCTTACTATGGTCATGTATGACTTGTAGTTTGAATTGAATGAAATGATGTAATAGTTAAAGATATGAATTATAGAAGAATTAATGAGGTTACAGTGAGAAGAATTAATAAAAACGATTCAAGTATCAAATGATATATTTACGCTAACTAAAAAATTATAAAAATGTAGAGACGTCCATTTATGGCGTCTCTTTTTTTATTATTTAATATTGTCATTCCCATGAAGATGGGAATCTTCCTTATATTTAAATCCTTATACATTGTAGATTCCTGCCGTAGTTTATACTCCCTTGCGGGGTGCAGGAATGACAGATTAGGCAGGAATGACGGGATAAATATTTTTTTATTTTAAAATAATTCCTGTTTTGGTTAGGACTTTATCATTGACAGATATCTCTATCTTGTCAGATCAAGAAAAATCGAGATTAGTAGAAGTTTTTTTGATATTAATCT
Source organism: uncultured Candidatus Peribacteria bacterium (assembly GCA_964555845.1). Classification (GTDB taxonomy): domain Bacteria; phylum Patescibacteriota; class Gracilibacteria; order BD1-5; family UBA2023; genus JALNXF01. Next base: position 18,903 of record CAZKUA010000003.1, read on the forward strand.
TGTGTATTTTATCTCTTTCTTTGGTTATCTCAGCTTCCGCGATTTTTCATTTAAAGTAAAATCCTACAAAAAATGAACTCACAAGAAGAAATATAACAATAAAAGTTTTTAATAAATGTTTCATTTTATTTTCTTAAAAATGCTAAATAAGTATTTTCTATAAGCATTGCAACAGTCATTGGTCAGACTCCACCTGGAACTGGAGTAATGTAGTTTTGTCACTCTAATCACTCAAAATCACAGTCTCACATTATTTTAGAGTCGATTTTATTAAATCCTACATCAATAATAACGCTTCCTGGATTTATCATATCTTTAGTTACTAGATTTGGCTTTCATACTGCCGATACTACGATATCAGCTTTTAGAGTAAAATCAGAAATATTTCGAGTTTTTGAGTTACAAACCGTGACTGTGGCTCATTCATTAATAAAAAGGAGAGATAATGGCTTTCATACAATATTACTTCTTCAAATTATTACTACATTTTTTCAAACGAGAGAAATATTATATTCATCCAATAATCTTTTAATTCACTTAGGAGTACAGGGAATAAGTCCAGTTTTATCTCATAAAAATAATGCGCCAATATTTTCCTTTGTAAATCAATCAACATCTTTTGCTGGATTTATAAGGTTAATTATTTTTTGCTCATCAATGTGACCAGGAAGCGGTAATTGCACGATAAATCAGCTTATTTCTGGATTTTGATTGAATTTAATAATTTCTTTTTCAAGCTCATTTTGAGCCATAGTTTCTTCTAATTTAGTTAAATAAAAATTTAATCAGGCATATTTTGCCCATTTCTCCTTTTGTCTGATATACGACAGGCTTGCACTACTATTTCACACTAAAATAACTCCCAGTCATGGCTTTTTAGCTAGAGCACCCACTTTATTTTTAATATCTTCATAAATTTTTCAAGCCGCTTCTTTTCAATCTAAAATCATATTTTTTTATTTTCTTAAATAATTAAAAAAATAATATTTAAAATTAATTTTAAATCAATTTAAAATATTATTTAGTTTTTAATATTAAGCGTTAAATGTATTTTCTGGCATTCAAGGGAATAATTTTTCAAGTGAGGCTTCACGTTCTCTTGGTGCTTTTTCTCGCTCTGATAATCATTTATTTTCATTATTTTTTTTCTCTTTGATTCTTTTATTTGCTAATTTTTCTCAATTTTCTATCTTTAGTTTATCAGAATATTCATTTAATATAATTTTGTAATCTCTATTATCTTGATCAATTTTATCTGCAAATTCTTTACTTTTTTTTGCCGGAATTCATTCTTTTCTTCATATTAAATCATTAGTTTCTATTATTAAATTTTTATATATTCTCTGGAGTTCTTTTTCTTTTTCTTTTTTACTAATTTCTCATAATTCAAAATTTTTATTTACTTCTCATAATTCATCTTTGAACATCAAAGAGACAAGATTTAATTGTCCTTTATTCTCATCACTTATTTTTCCATTATCTTTAAGTATTTCTTCGGTATTATTAATTACTTCAAGGCTTACTTTATCTAATTTATCTTGTTCATTTTTTTCACTATTTTCATTTCTTTCCGGAGATTTATTTGGATTATTTAATGATTTTTTATCATTCGGATTATCATGTTTTTTTACTTCATCATCAACTTTTGGTCATTCGAATTTCATATTTATTTAAATTAAAAAATAATATTGAGTTTATAATAACACAATATTATTTATTCGTCAAAAAAATTGTCTTTTTTAGAAAACTATCACAAATTCTCATTTTAGACCTTGTTTTTTGAAATGAATTGCGCATTCTTCTACTGTTCATCTAAAAAATTCTTCGAATTTTTTGGTTAATTCTCTTCAAACGGCTATTTTATGATCTTTTCAAAAGTATTTTTCAAGGTCTGAGAGTGTTTTTAGAAAACGATGAACTGATTCATAAATTACAACTGAATAATCTTTATTTTGTAGAGAAATTAAAAGAGTTTGTCTTCATTTTTTTATCGGCAAAAATCCAATAAATCTAAAATCATGTGTATGAAGTCCAGAACAAACTAGGGCTGAAAGTATAGCTGAAGCTCCGGGAATAGGGGACAAAGTAATATTTTCTTCTATTGCACGTCTTACTAGATTATAGGCAGGGTCTGAAATTCCAGGCGTTCCAGCATCACTTATTAGAGCGATATTTTTTCATTCTTTCAATAAATCTACGATTTTTTCCAGTTTATAATTGTCAGAATGCGAATGAAAACTAATTAAATTATTTTTTATATCATAATGCTTTAAAAGAACCCCAGAGGTGCGCGTATCCTCACAGGCTATATAATCAACCTCTTTAAGAGTTCTTACCGCCCTATAGGTCATATCTTCCAGATTTCCAATAGGCGTTGAGACGATGTAGAGCATATTGTTTAATTATAAAAAATATATTGAAGATTCCTACTTTCGCAGGAATGACAGAAAAAAAGAGGAATCACATAATCTCTTATATTCCTAATTTATCTCTGAGTACATTGATTTCGTAGAAAAGGTTTTGGTTTTTCTTGAGGATTGATTCGAGTTTTTTGCATGAGTATAGGACTGCTGAGTGGTTACGACCTGAGAAAATATTTCAAATTCTTTCAAAAGTGTAATTCATATTATTTTTAAGTAGATACATCGCAACTTGGCGAGGAATCATATTTTCTTTTCTTCTGTCTTCTCCTAGCAAATCCTTTTTATGAATTCAAAAATGGTTACTCACTGCCTCTACAAGCTCTTCATAAGTCTTGATTTTCTGTTTCATTTTCTTATTTCCGAGTATTGAATCAGTTATGCAAAGACTTTTCATACGAGTAGCCACATTATCTATTGTTGGCGGAGTATTGTGAAGTTCATATTCAGCTATTATTTGATTTAGAATTCATTCTAGTTCGCGCACATTTGATCCAGTATTGTATGCGATAAATTCTCATACTTCTTGTGGAAGTAGAAATTGTCTAGCGCGAGCTTTTTCTTGTAGGATTGCAAGACGAGTTTCATAGTCTGGTGCTCCAATATCTACAATTATTCACCATTCAAATCTAGAACGAAGTCTAGGCTCTAATTCGCTTAATTCTCTTGCTGGTCTATCACCACTCAAAATTATTTGTTTATTTGACTCGTACATAACATTAAAAATGTTATATAATTCTTCTTGAGTTTGTTTTTTTCCAGTCAAAAATTGTACATCGTCAATAATTAGAACATCAATAGTTCTGTATTTTTCTCTTAATTTATCAGTAGTTTTCTTCTTTATACTCGTTACATAATCAGTTGTAAATTTATCAGCAGTTGTATAAATTACTTTTTTATTTTTAAATCTTGTTTTAATAGCATTACCTGTGGCTTGAAGTAGATGAGTCTTACCAAGTCATACATTTCAATAAATATAGAGTGGATTATATGCTGAACCTGGTTTTCTAGATACAGCCTCAGCTGCTGCAAAAGGAAGTTGATTTGAAGGTCCTACTATAAAATTATCAAATTTATATTTATCATTTACGACTTTTATTTCAGTTCAGCTAGAACTATTAATTTCTTCATTTTCTTCTTTTTTCTTTTTTGAAAAAATCTCTTTGTATTCCTTGATACAATCTATTACTTTGTAGTTTGATGGATTGTCGATATTATTATCTACGCTGTATTTGATTTTTTTGATCTCAGGCATTACTTTTAATACAGCCTCTTCTATTTCAGCTCTGAATTTGTGGCTTATGTTATCTTTTGCAAAACTAGAAACAAATCCGAGATTGATAGAATCAGAAGAAATTTCTATTATTGATACTTTTTTGAAATAAGTTAAAAAGTCTTGCTTTCTGATTTTTTCAGCGACTTCCTTGATTATATTCTTCAATATTACTAACTCAGATATTTTTTCCATTTATTTTTAAACAATTAGTTATAAAAATTTACACATTTTTAATCATTTTTTTTCTAATGTCAAAATAAAAAAAACATTTGACATTGGCTTCTGTATAACTTTTTTATACACTTTCTTTAGTAGGTTTTTATTAATCGCTAATTTTAAAAAAATCTCTTATAATTTTTCTAAGAGATTTTTATTTTTATTTTTGAATTTTTCTTATTTTTTTACTTCTTTAAGTCTTGCAGCTTTTCCACTTAACTTTTTAATAAAGTTAATATTAGATCTTCTTACTTTAAACTGTCTTAAAACTTCAATTTTTGAAGTAGTTGAGGCATGTATTGGAATAATTTTTTCAATTGCAAATCAATCTGTAGTTTTTCTTACAGTTATTGTCTTTTCTAAAGGAGATTTTCATTTAGTTTTAATTACTAATCCTTTAAATTTTTGAGTTCTTTCTTTTCCTCATTCTTTTATAGTTTGAGAAACTTCTACCTCCATTCAAGTTCTAACTTGTGGCATTTCATTTTTAATGAATTCGCGTTGAATTTCATTTATTAATTTTGCATCCATTTTAATTGTAAGTTACAAATTATAAGTCATCTTTTAGGCTTTTTATGGCTCCCCGAGTAGGATTCGAACCTACGACCAATTGGTTAACAGCCAACTGCTCTACCACTGAGCTATCGAGGAATATATATGGTTTACAAAAAAAGTTGTAAACACTAAAAAACCAAGTCCTAAAAATTTTTAGTGCGCATATATTATAAAAAAAACTAATTATGTCAAAATTTTTTGAAATTTTTACTTAAATTTCTTTCTGTCATTTCGAGTGATAACGAGAAATCCCTTTAAATCAAATCTTTTGAGACTAAAACTTGAAGAAAAGTTAAACTTGGAAATTATTATTTCAAAAGTGAAATAAAAAGGGATTTCTCACTTTGTTCGAAATGACAGAGAAGATGTTCGAAATGACAGATGGGAAGTTTGAAATGATAAATTGTTAAAGATTTAAAATAATAAAGAAATAAATAAAAAAGAAGTAATAATTTTTAATTTTTTCATAAAAATTTATCATTTTTTGGATTTTTCCCCTTATTTAAGCTATTTTTTTCAGAATATATTATTTGGCTTATTTAAGCCACTTTGTTAGTTTTTAATAACGATAAAAACATTTGTCAATGCTAAAAAGTATAAAAAAAATTTGCATTATGTTTTTTTTTGTTATAATTGGGAGTGTAAATTTATTTTATAATTAATATAATTTATGAAGAAACAAGATTTAATTAAAGCTATAGCTACTAAGGCAAGTCTTAGTCAAGATGCTACAGCAAAAGTTTTAAACTCTATGATTGCTACTGTTACTGCTGAGTTAAAAAAAGGTGGTGAAGTTAATATTACTGGTTTTGGTGCTTTTAAAGTATCAAACAGAGCTGCAAGACAAGGAGTAAATCCTAGAACTGGAGCAAAAATTAAAATCCCAGCTATGAAATCTCCAGTATTTAGATCTGGTAAAACTTTTAAAGAATCTATTAGATAATTTAAATTTTATTAAAAAATACTGCAATTGAAAGATTGTAGTATTTTTTTTGACTTTTTTGTAATTATTTGATATACTTAAGATAAGTTTAATATTTTACAAGCTATAAAATGCTAAGTATTGATATTTCTAACATAGATAATCAAGATCTCATAGATTTTGTAGATGAAAATATTTCAGATTTCAAAAATTTTGAAATTTCAATTTCTTTTAAGGCTGACTATAATCAATCAAAAATAATTAGGTCTTTAATTATTTATATTTTTGATAAAATTAATGTAAACACTCCACGGAAGGGAAGATTTTCTTTGCTTTCAGATGAGCTAATTAATAATTCTATTGAATATTGAAGTTCTCCTCTTGATAAAAATTTATTTATACTTAGATTTCTTGTAAAAAATAATTCACTTTATATAAATATAGAAGTAGCTGATACTGGAAGGTGAGTCTGAGCGAAAACAAGTGTTCAAATGGAGGAAATAAGACAACAAAAAGAAATAGAATGATTTGAAGGATTCTTGTGAAAAAGATGAAGATGACTATTTCAACTAATTAATAATATCGTAGATGATATTTATTTCAAAGATAGAGTCTGAGGATGATTGATAGTATGAATTACTAAAAAAATAGATTTAACTGCGACTAGCTAATTATTATTTCCTAAAAATATTTTATCAAGCAAAAATACTCTTCCTGCTATAATGATTTTTGGCATCAATTCAACTTCTTTTTTGTCATTTACAAATAAATAATTTTCCATTTCTAGAGCATATTTTGTTCTAATAATTGAATTTACTTTTCTTAGAATTCACATTTTATCAAGTACATCATATACTCTCATTGTTGCCTCATAATTTGTCATATTTGTCATTCTAACAATTTGCTCAATCCTCTCTCATAGCACCTCAAACTCTAAATCTCATTTATCAATTATTTTAAATCTCTCGCTCACTTCTTTTAAATCATATATTTTTAAATCTTTTTTAATTTCTACCTTTTCTTTTGGGGTATCCACGGCATAATTGTCAATTAAAAAGTCTTTTAATTCTTCAATTCATAAGCTCATAGGAGCTGAAATTACAAATATTTTTTTAACTTTTGTAATTTTTTTGAATTCTTTTTTAATATAATCAATCATTTCCTTATCAAATAAATCAGCCTTAGAAAAAACCACTATTTCTTCTTTTTTGGCTAATTCTTTTGAAAAGCTTTTTAATTCTCATCTTATATCTTTATAATTTTGGACTATTTTATCTAATTCTTGCAAATCAAGTAAATGCAAAATAACCGTTGTTCTCTCAATATGTTTCAAAAAAGTATGACCAAGTCATTTTCAGTCGCTTGCTCATTTAATAAGACCTGGTACATCTTCTAATACTAGATTTTTTCATTTCCACTCCATTACTCACAAATTTGGAATAATAGTTGTAAATGGATAATCTGCAATTTTTGGTTTAACATTGGTAATAGTCTTAATTAAAGTTGATTTTCCGGCATTTGGAAGTCAGATTATTCAAATATCAGCAACTAGTTTTAGCTCTAAAATTACTTCTTTTTCTTCTCAAACATCTCAAAGCTCAGCAAAATCTGGCGCCTGTCTAGTTGAAGACACAAAATGAGAATTTCAAAAACCTCATTTTCCTCATCTGCACATTAGATATTGGTCTCAATTTTCTTTTAAATCATAAATAATTCTCTGAGTTTCTGGATCTCTTACAAGAGTTCAAACTGGCACATTTATAATAAGATCTCTTCCGCCTGCTCCTGTCATTTCTTGAGTATCTCAGCTAATTCAAATTGCGGATCTTATAACTTTCTTGTGTCTGAATTCACTCAGTGTATTTAAATTTGCATCTGCTTGCAAAATAATATCACCTCATTTACCTCAATTTCCCCCATATGGTCATCATTTTGGGATATATTTTTCTCTTCTCCATGAAACAATTCCGTCTCATCATTTTCAAGCTATAAATTTAACTTTTACTTCATCAATAAACATTTTTCTTTTTATAATTAAAATACAAATTTTCTCTAGTATATGAAAAAATGCGAATTTTCAAAAAAGATTTGTAAAAATAAAAAAATTCATATAATTACTCCACTTTTTTAAATCAAAAAATTTATTCGTAAATCAAAAATTATGGCAAAGGGTAAAAGAACATATATGTCTTGTCTTTCTACAGAAAGTAAAATAATGGGATATATTACAAATGTGCAAAAGAAAAATTTTGCAGCATGAGAAAAACTTGAATTAAGAAAATACGACAAAAAACTTAGAAAACATGTTATTTTCAAATTAAAAGAAACTAAACACTAGAATTTTTCTATATTTTGTAGTAAATAAAAAACCCGCCCTGAATTCTCAGAGCGGTTTTTTCGGTCAAAGCTTTAAGCTACAAGTCTCTCTTTTATGTATAATTTTGAGGATTATGAATTCAAGACATAATACGATAAATTCTCTCTTTATGATGTCATTCAGATGCTTTTATATCAAGACTTAATTTAAGTAATTTTTGATCTATAAGAGCTCTTTTAATAGGATCTGCTATCTCATGAGTTATTTTTTCTACTTTCGCTCAGAATTGATCTAATAAACTTTTTATCTCTGGACTTAATTTTGAAAAATTAGGTTGTTCTCAAAATATATCTTTTGCAAGAGTTTGTGAACTATGCATCATTGATTTTAAAGTATTTTCAACTCATCAATGAGAAGGAATTGTTTCAATATTTGTCATTTTTATTTTTGTTTAAATAATAATTTTTTATTTGCTTTTAGATTCCCGACTTCTCGGAAATGACAGGAGCGAAAAGTATATCTATGTCTTTTTTTGTTTTCTTTCTTACTTGTCTTTTGTTGTATTCTTCTAGGTCTTTTTCAATATCAGAGATTGCTTGGATTAGTAGAATTTCCTTTTCTTTCTCGAGTTGCTCACGACTTGCTTTGATTCTTCTTGCAATATTTTCCCAGTCGTCAATGATTTCTACTTTTCTGTCATCTGTCATTACCTCAAAAATTCTAGTTATTTCGACAGAATCCTCATCACAAATATCATGTTCTTTTATAAGTTTTAATAATTGGGAATTAGTCATATTTAATTTTTAATTATTACTTACAAAAGTATATTTATTTTTTTTAAAAGAGCAATTTTTGATTTCGTAAATACAGTTTATCATATTATAAAAAAAATTACAAATTAATTTCATAAAATATTGAAAACTTCCTCAAGGCTTATTTCTCCAAGCGCAACTTTAAGTAGTGCATCATCTTTTATGTTCACCATTCCATCTCAAATTGCTTGAATTTCAAGCTGAGTATTAGAGGCTCCGGATAGTATTAATTTCTCTAATCAGTCGGTCATTTCAAGTATTTCATAAATTCAGGTTCTTCATTTATATCATTTGTGATTACATTTTTCGCATCCAGTCTCATTTACTTTATAGAAAAATAGTTCTTCATCTGGGTTTATATATTTTCATATTCTCTTTATAACTTTATCTTTTACAATTTCTTCTGGTTTATATTTTATTTTACAATGTGGACATAATTTACGAGCCAATCTCTGGGAAATTATCATTCTAAGACTTGAAACAATTAAAAGTGGGTCTATTCAGAGATTTACTAGTCTTTGAATTGTTGAAACAGAAGAGTTGGCATGAATTGTAGAAAATACAATATGACCTGTAATAGAAGCTTCTACTGATAATTTTGCAGTTTCTGAGTCTCTTATCTCTCATACCATTATTATGTCTGGATCTTGTCTTAGTAGACTTCTTAGTCCATCTGCGAAATTAAAATTAATCGCAGGATTTATTTGGGTATGATTTACTCATTTTATTCTGTATTCTACTGGGTCTTCGAGAGTTGAGATATTTTTATCATTTGTGTCAAATGTCGAAAGCATCGCATAAAGAGTAGTTGATTTTCAGCTTCAAGTTGGTCATACTACAAGACAGAGTCCGAAATTATCAGCTAAATGTTTTTTAATTCTAACCATATTCATAGGAAGAATTCAAATAGTTCTTAAATCTACCCATTCATTTTCTTTTTTCAAAAGTCTTATTGCGATTTTTTCTCAATAAATAGTCGGAATTACATTAATTCTTAAATCTATTGAAGTATTTGTTTTTTTCTCATTGAAACTCGCTTTTCAATCCTGAGGAAGCCTTCTTTCGTCTATTTTAAGTCATCCTAATACTTTTATTCTAGCAATTAGAGATGATTTATAGCTTTCATCTAGCGTTTTGTAATTTACTAAAGTTCCGTCAACTCTAAATCTAATATTTAAATTAGTTTCATCTGGCTCAATATGAATGTCACTCGCTCATTTTGAGAGTGCATCCTGAAATATTTCCTCCACATTAAAATCTCTTTCTGAAATTTTACTCGGAGCTTTATTTTCATTCTCGCCCTCACCTCAAAATAGCTCATTTAGAGCCAAATTATTTGTATCCTCTTTTTTATTTTCACCCTTAAATATTTTTTTAAAATCCATATTTTTTAAGTTATGAATTGATTATATCATATTGTTAAAAATAAATCAAAAAAAATCATCTTTTAATTTTTAAATATTTTAACTTGTAAAATTTTAAATAAAAATAGCATAAAAGTTAAATTGTTTTTAATTATAATAATGTTATAAGAAATAATTATGAAAAAATGATAAAATAAGGAGTTTTTACAGAAAATAAACTTTCCCTTTACTTTTAAAAAATTTCCATATAATTAAACCATCTTTTAAAAAGACCGGAGGTAACTTCGGTTTATTTTTACTATTTTTTTAACTTAATTTTTTGTATGTCATATAGAAATGTAGCTATAATAGCCCATGTAGATCATGGTAAAACAACTTTGGTGGACGCACTTTTAAAACAATCTGGGACTTTTTGAGAACATGAAAATGTTGGGACTTGTGTAATGGACAGTAATGACCAGGAACGTGAAAGAGGAATTACAATTTATGCTAAAAACACGGCCGTAAATTACAAATGAGAAAAAATCAATATCGTGGATACTCCTGGACATGCGGATTTCGGATCTGAAGTAGAACGTGTACTTAGAATGGTAGATAGTGTAGTTCTTGTAGTTGATGCCTATGAAGGGCCTATGCCTCAAACAAAATTCGTATTAAAAAAATCATTAGAACTAGGATTAAAACCAATCGTAGTAATAAATAAAATAGATAAGCCAACGGCTCGTCCAAACGAAGTTATTGATATGATTTTTGATCTTTTTGTAAAACTCGGAGCTACAGATGAACAATTAGATTTTCAAATAATTTATGCTATAGCTAGAGAATGAATTGCCTTAAAAGACTTATCAGACCCAAAAAATGATATTTCTCCACTTTTTGATGTAATAATTAATACTGTATCAAAAGCTCCAAATGACACAACTAAGCCATTTAGAATGCAAATTGCAAATCTTGGTTATGATAAATTTTTATGAAGACTTTGAATTGGAAGAGTATATGAGTGAAAAGTAAAAGTATGACAAAATGTAACAATTGTTTGAAATGATTGAGTTAAAAGAGCTTGAAAAATATCAAAAGTATTTACAACGCTTGGACTTAATAAAATTTCAGTTGATGAAGCCGAGGCTGGAGATATTATTACAATAGCCTGAATTGCTGATATATTTGTATGAGAGACACTTTCTACTGAAGCAAATCCAGAAGCAATGCCAGCAATTACAATTGATGAGCCAACACTAAGAATGGAATTTCTAGTAAATGATTCTCCATTTGCAGGGAAGGAATGAAAACTCGTTACTTCTAGAAATATTCGCGAAAGATTAGAAAGAGAACTTGAAATGAATGTATGATTAAAAGTTGATTTTGATTCAATTGATAATGGTTTTGTGGTATCTGGAAGATGAGAACTTCATCTTTGAGTACTTATTGAAACTATGAGAAGAGAATGATATGAGCTTCAAGTTGGTTGTCCTCAAGTAATTTTAAAAGAACAAAATTGATTAAAACTTGAACCAATGGAAAATGCAATGGTTATTGTTCCAGAGGAATTTAGCTGAGTAGCAATAGAAAAACTAGGGAAAAGAAAATGAATTATGAAAGACTTAAAAATTGAAAATGGAATTGCTTCTATGGAATTTGAAGTTCCAACTAGATGACTTCTAGGTTTTAGATCTTCATTTACAATTGATACTAAATGAGAATGAATAATGTACAGCTCATTTTCGCATTATGATGAATATAAATGACCAATTGAAAAACGCGATATTGGTTCTATGATTTCTGGATTTCCTGGTAAAGCAATGGCATATTCTCTATGGAAATTAGAAGAAAGATGACCAATTTTGATCGAACCTACAACTGAAATTTACGAATGAATGATTATCGGGGAACATCTAAAATGATGAGATCTAGTAGTAAATCCTACAAAAAATAAACAACTAACTAATATCCGTGCTTCCGGAACTGATGAGGCAATCAAGCTGACTCCAATACGCAAAATGACACTAGAGGATGCGCTAGATTATATCAAAGAAGACGAATACGTAGAAGTTACACCACTAAATATTAGACTTAGAAAAAAATATTTAGGTGAGAATGATAGAAAGAGAAATAGATAAATTATCTAATATCATTGACCTTTTTTGAAATATCTAACATAGTATTGTGTATTTGTTTTAAATCATATTCTCAGCCTAAAAATAGTTTTCATACATTAATTTTTATCTTTTGAGGAGAAAAATTATCTAGATTTTTTAATAAATCTCATCATCCTCAATTATTTTCTGTAAATATTTTTCATATATTTCAAAAACCAATAGGAACATAGATGCTATTATCTATAGTAAGCATTTTATTCATTCAGGGTATAATTTTTTCTTTGCATCAATGTGGTAAAGAGGACCTTCCTGCATAAGGAAAAATCAGAGATATATAATCAGGATTTCAATTTATAGATTTTATTACTTCTTCTTGAAATTTATTTATTAATTCCAACTCTTTTATTCTTGAATTACGTTCTAACGAACGAATTCTTCTTAATATATTTTCAAGATCTTTTGGTCAAAAAACAAAAGTTGTATTAAATCAAATAGAAAAAGGTCTGACATATTTATTATAAAACATATAAGATCAGGCTAAAAATCTTATTTTTTTACTAATTGGAATTTGTTTGGAAAATATATAATCTATGATTGGTCAATCAAGATGAGAAACATGATTGGATAAGAATATTATTTTTTTTCAGCTTGAAAGAGATAGTTCTAATGCTTCATTTAGATTTTTCTTAGAATTTTTATCTATAATTATCCCTTCTATAAAATGTCTTATTACTTTATGTAAAGCCTCTTGAACTTCTAATAATGCGTTATTTTCTAATCATTTATCTATAATAAATTCTATAAATTCTCTTGATAAAAAAAGATCAATTGAGCTAGTATTATTAAAATCAATTCATAAAGATTCAAATAATCCATTTTTTCAAGAGAATTTATAATTTTTATATATTCAAGTTCATTTAGATAGGTCTTTATTGTTACATAGTGATTTTAATTGAAATAAATTAAGCATCAAAAATGGGTGTTTTAATAGTAATTTAACCAATAAAGAATTACGTTCACGCTTAAGAGTTATTACTTTAGAATTTTCTTGTTCTCTAAGTGAGATGCTTGATTCACTTAGAGTTATATTTTTTTGATTCATAATTTTATTGTTGTGATAATTATATAAATTTTACTTAATTATAATAAAAATCAAATTTTCTTTTATTTTTACAAAAAAATTGATTTATAGAATAATTTGATTTTTATAGGGATTTCATATAATTAGAATTAGTTATTTCTTAATTATATAACTTATGGTAACTCAAACAGTGGAGGCTATATATGAAAATTGAAAAATTAAACTTATGTGAGATATAAAATCTGAAAAAGCTAGGTTATATATTGTTGTGATTGAGGAATTAGATGTGGAACCAATAAGATGAAGTGATGAGTTTATTTGAACTAAATTACATAAAAAAGGATTAGAACTTATATCTAAAATTAGGTAATATGAAAATTATTATTACTGAATATTTTGAAAAAGTTTTTAAAAAAGTTTGTAAGGATATAGATTTGGATTTTCTTTTAAACAAAATAAAAGTTGATTCTAAGAATTTTATATTATTTAAAGAACCATTTTTTAAAGTAAAAGTAAGAACAGAAAGTAAAAGCTATAGGCTTATCTTGAATTATGAAAAAGATTATATGACCATAATTTTAGTTGATATTTTTGATAAAAAAGATAAAAAAATTTGAGAAAATATAATCTGGAATTTACATAAAGATACAATATTAAAATCCTATAAGTCTAATCTTGATGATATTGAGAAATGAAAATATAAAACTTATAAGATTTAAAAAAATGAAATTTTAGTTTCATTTTTTTAAATAATTTATGCATTTATTTATACTTTAAATACTGTAAATGAAAAAATTACTAATAATTACATTTTCTATTTTCTTGCTAATTTCTTGTGGTAAGTCTGACACCGGAAATAATTGAGAAGGAACAAAACAAGAAGAGGTTGCTGTTTCCATGACAAAGGAGGAGAAGGTGGCGCAACTCAAAAATAGATTAAATTTTAGATCTTTTATTACGAAGTGAGATTTTTATTCAATTAAAAATATGAAGGAAGTGGCGCTTAAGTATTATTTGAGTGTCTATTCTAAGCTTAAAAAAGATATTTTATTGGAGAAAAAAATCGCGGAAACCTATTTTGATTTAAAGAATTTCCCTAAATCTTATGAATACTACAAAAAAATTCCAAAAATGGAGGTAGATGAAACTTCAAAATGAAAAATGGCACTAGCTCTGACTTATATGACAGGTGAAATAGATAAAAAAAGTGAGTTAAATAATATAGAATTAACAAGCGATAACAAAACTTATTATAGCATTGTATCTGATTGTTATGGCGGAATTAAGGTGTGTATTGGCGCGATAAAATCATATACTTGAACCTATGAGAAGACAAATAAATTAAAGAATTTACTTTATAATTTTGAGCAAACCTGAAATGCCGATTCTAATTATAAATATGCACTTTTAGCTGGAGCATATATAGAAAATAAAGATTATCTTATTTGAGCGAGAATTTGAGAGGAAATTTTGCGCAAAAGACCAGATTATAAGTCAATTCTAAAATTAACTGGATATGCTTATTATGAGCTTGGAGACTACAAAAAAGCGAATGATTATTTGCAGAAATATTATAATTTTGACCCAAAAGATGTAAAAACCACATATTTACTTTGAGTTATTAATTTTTATCTGGAAAATTATATTTCTTCAAATCTTTACTTTAATGCTGCCATTTTGAATTGATATACGCCAAAAGTTGAGCTAGAAAGAAGACTTGCGTATAATTACTATATTATTGGAGACAAGAGAAATATGTTCAAGGTTTTTAGATATTTGCTTGACGAAAAATGAGTGGATGAAGATGATTACAGTGTGGCTATTTTTACAGCAATAGAAGACAAGGAATCATCAAAATCTATGCTTTGGGCAAATAAATGAATTATAAAATTTCCAAATTCTTCTAATATGTATGCTTTTAGATGATGGATTTACAGAGTTAGAAATGAGCTTGAGAATGCTTTACAAGACCTAGAAAAATCACTTAGTTTAAATCCTTCTAATCCTGTAGCACTCTATAATAAATGAATGATTTTTGAAGAAAGACAAAATTATTTATTGGCAAAAAAATACTTTTTGGATACAATAGAAAACGATAAAAATTGAACTTTTTGAAATCAGGCCGATATTGAATTAAAAAACATTGAAAAAATAGAAAAACAAACACTCACTTGAAGTACTTTAGATAATAATTAATATATTTAACACTTTAATTTATGTCAGAAAAAAAAGATTATAAGGTAGAAAAAAAACCAGAAATTCAAAAACAAAAAATTCCAGAAACTGGAATTTTGAAGGAAAAAGAAAAAAAAGATCTTGAAGATAAGATAGTTGATACTTTAAAGAAGCTTAATTCTGGGCTTACAAAAAAAGAAATAATGTCACTTTTTAATAAAATTGAGGCTTCAAAGTGACTTGAATGATTGAAAAAAGATTTACAAAAAGAAATAAAAATTTGAGGAAAAGAAATTCCAGAAGAAATTCTAAGATCTATTCTAGACCTCATAAATGAATCAAAAGAAATTACACTAAAGTGAATCGAAGAGCTAAAAATTGAGCTTGGAAAAGTATTAAATGAATCAAAAGAATATGAAATAGACACCCAAGTTTACTTTACTTCAAAATTTAAATTCATCAAAAAACTTGAAGAAAGTGAACTTTGAAAAAATATAATTCTTGATATTGCTGGAGTTACTGTTTGAGCCCTGGATTCTGCTCAGGCTATATTTAAACTTCTTTTGTGATTAATAAAAGATCTGCTTTTACTACCAAGAGATATAGCGAGAAAAATCAAAAAATAAAATAATTTCTAATTAACTAAAAATGAGTGATAACACAATTATTTGTCCAAAATGTGCGACAGTTATAAATCTTGACGAGATACAGGCGAAAAAATATAGAGAACAACTTGAATTAAATGAACAAAAATTAAAAGCGGATTTTGCAAAACGTGAAGAAGAAATTAAAAAAGAAATGTGGACAAAAGCCTTAAGGGCAGCTGAAGAAAAGAAAGAACTTGAAACAAAAGATCTTACAATTCAATTAGAGGAATTTAAGAAAAAACAAGAAGTGTCTATTAAAAATGAACTTGAGCTTCGTAAAAAAACAAGAGAATTAGAAGACAAAGCTAAAAATCAAGAAATTGAAAATCTTAAAAAACTCGATGAAGAAAGAAAAAAGCTAGAGCAATCTATGAAAGAACAACAATCAAAAAAAGAAGAAGAAATGATTAAAAAAATCCAAGAAGACCAAGGAAAACTTCTTGCCGAAAAAGATAAGCAAATGGAAATCCTTAAAAAATCCCTCGATGAAGCCACTCGTAAAGCCAATCAATGATCTCAACAAATTCAGTGAGAAGTCCAAGAAAATGAACTAAAAGAAATTTTAACAAGAAATTTTCCACTTGATATTATTGAAGATGTACCAACTTGAATAAAATGAGCTGACCTAATTCATACAGTTAGAAATGAAAGATGACAAAGTATTTGAGTTATATTATGGGAATCAAAAAACACGAAAGCATGGTCAGCTGATTGGATTAAAAAGCTAAAAGATGATAGAATTATTGCAAAAGCCGATGTTTGTATTCTTATTTCAAATACACTTCCTGAAAATATTAAACATTTCGGATTAATAGGAGATGTTTGGATATCTGAATTTGCTTATTTTCTAGCTCTTACTGTTGCAGTTAGAGATAAATTATTATCGCTTCATCAAGTATCAAAATCACTCGTTTGAAAGGAAGAGAAAATGGAACAACTTTATTCTTACCTTTCAAGCTCAGAATTTAAATCAAAAATTGAAAATATAATTGATGCATTTAAATCAATGAAAGAAGATTTGGATAGCGAAAAAAGATCTATGGCTAGAATTTGGGGAAAAAGAGAAAAGGAATTGGAACGAATTATTAATAATACAAGCTTCCTCTATGGCGATATGCAAGGCATTATGTGAGCAAGTCTCGGTAAAATAAATTATCTAGAACTTGATAGCGGAGAAAAATAAAAAATAAGTTTGACAAATAAAAATTATATACCATAATCTCCGGGCAAAAGAAAATATTTTAATTTTTTAACTTAAATAAATATGGCAATACAAGCAGTTAGCACAATGAATCAAGCTTTAACTCAAACTTGAGGTAGTAATCAATCTGAAACTCCAAAACAAACAGAAACTCCAAAAGAATGAGTAAAACAAGCTGATTGAATTACTGGAGTTCAGACTATTACTAAAAAAGCAGTTGCAGCTATCTGAAATTCAGAAGATACTGCAAGAACTGAGAGAAATAAAGCTGAAAAAAAATGAGAAAATGTTTCAGTTATGGCATAATTTTGATTTTTTAAAAGATTTTTTCTGAAGATTTTCAGAAAAACTCTTTTTATTTTGTTAATAAAATCTGTTATTTCTACGCCTTTTTCTGTCATTTCGAACTCTTCTTCCTCGTCATTCTGAGCGTAGTCGAAGAATCTATTAAATTAAATTCTCCTTATTTTCAAAAGGTATTTTTCAATAAATAGATCCTTCGACTTCGTTTCACTTCGCTCAGGATGACGATTGGGGATGTTTTTTTGAAATGACAGGATGGAGATTTTTTTAAAATAATTTTCATTTTTTGAGATTTTTGATATATTAGATTTATAAATTAAAAAATTATGAAAAAACACAGTAAAATTGTCGAATTTTTATTGCAAATATTGAATTTTATATTTGCAGGAATTACCATAGCTCTGGTCATAATCTGACTTTTTAGGCCAGATCTTGTTGAGAGATTTATAACTTGGATTTGAGAAGTAATTTTACTACTTTGAAATTATAATTATTTTATTGCTTTTCTTAGCAGTATTATTGAGTCATTTCCAGTTTTGGGAGTTGTAATTCCAGGTCAACAAATTATGTTAATGGTTTGATGATTTTTCTGAAAAAATAATTTAGTTTTTGTTATAATAGTTGCTATAGCTTGAGCTTTAATTTGAAATTATATTTGATATTTTCTCTGAGCTAAATATTGAGAAATTTTCCTCAAAAAATACTGAGACTGGTTTTGATTATGAAGAACAGAGCTTAAAATTCTAAAAAAACAAATAGAAAAAAATGGAGCTTACTTTATAATTTTTTGAAAATTTCATAATTTCACTCGCGCGTTTGTTCCATTTATAGCCTGATCTATGTGAATGAAAAAACACCATTTTTGGCTTTTCAATATCGTTTGATCAATACTTTGGGCATTTACTATAATACTACTTTGAGTTGTTTTTGTGAGTTTTTATGGTAGTATATTGAGATATTTGCCATATGTTCTAGTTTGAATTTTAGCCATAATAGCAATTTATGTTTATTTCTTCAAAAGAGAACATTTTATGCAATATTTAAAAGATAAGAATGAGGAAATAGAAGAAAAAATAAACGAAAAAAAGAAATAATTTAATAACCTTTTTTATATGAATTTTTTTGATACGTGAGTTTTTATAAAATTTTTATTTTTAATATGAGCTTCTGTTTTTAGTTCTACTATTTTAACGGTGTTTTTTATTTTTATATTTAGAAAATTTAATTTTCTAGATCATCCTGAGAGATATCCTCATGAATGAAAAAGAGCTCCTATTCCTTATGGAATGTGAATAGTATTATTTACGAATTTTTTATTACTTTCATCTCTTTTTCTAGATTTATCATTAAAAAAACTAGTTATTATTTTAATTCTTGGATTTATAATTTTATTTATTAGTTTTATTGATGATCTGGATACTATTTCAGTTACAAAAATAAAAATTCCGCCAATTTTAAGGCTTATACTTCAGATTTGAGTTTGAGCATTTATTTGAATTACAAGTATAAAAATTTGATATATAAGCAATATTTTTTGATGAGTAATACATTTAGATAATTATTTTTTACAACTTGGACTTTATAAAATTTATATAATTCCTTTGTTTTTTACAATTGCTTGGTATGTTGTTGTTTTTAATTCGCTTAATTGGAGCGATGCCTTGCCAGGTCTTACTTCTTGATTATCATTTATTTCGATGATAATAATGGCTATTTTAACAGTTAAATTATATATTACAGATACCTCTTTTTTATCAAAAGAAAATTCAGAATTCGTACTCCTTAATTTAGCTATTTTCTTGCCATCAGTTTTTTTATTTTGGATTTTTGATTTAAAAAGAATGTTTTTAATAGGAGATTCCGGAACTATGTTTCTAGCTTTTATTATAGCTACTCTAGCTATAATTTCTGGATGAAAAATAGCTACGGTTGCGACAGTTTTGTGAGTTTATGTGATAGATGCATTTTATGTAATTTTTGCACGTCTTTATAATAAAAAAAATCCCCTTAAATGAGACATGACTCATCATCTTCACTTTAGACTTAGAAAACTATGATTTAGTGATGAATTTATTAGAAATCTTGTATATTCTCTTTCTTTTCTTTTCTGAATTTGAGCCATTTTTCTTGATAAAATATGAAAAATAATTATATTTTCTATACTTGTGGTTATTGTGATTTTTATTACAAAAATACTTAACACTAAAATAAGTCTTAAAAATGGAAAATAAAAATTGATTTACATTAATTGAACTCCTTATTGTTGTCACAATCATCGCAATTATGTGAACATTTTCATTTCTGTCATTTTGAAATTTTTTTGATAAATATGAATATGGCTCTTACCAAAAAAGAATTGATAATTATCTTGATATTGAGGATTTTAATGTCAAAAATAACGCTGAGAGTAGTTATGAAATAACTTTTTCTTCTTGAAGTCCAGGTTATATTGTCAAGAAAAATTTCTTTAAAGCTACAAATTTTGTCTCATTAAATAATTTTGATTTCTCAAGTCTATCTTGATCTTTTACCGCAAGTACGCCAGGAGATATTTATTATAACAATGATTATTGAAATTGACGTGTTGTTACTTCTTATTTTTCTGGTTCTAGCCAAATTTCTCTATGAGAAGATTATAATTGAGGTAGTAAAATTAATATGCTTTTTACGCTTAACTGAACTAATTTAAATAATTACGATATCGCTTTTTTTGAATCAGATATTTTGAGATGAGACACGACCACATTTATTTCTTCACTTTCTGGAACTAACTTGTACGACAGAGTAACTTACAGTAATATTTTATGAAAAAAAGAAATAAAATGAGACGGAGTTGCAATTAATGAAGTCTATATAATACTTGAAAAATGATCTAAGGAAATTCCAATAAAACTAACCAAATAATATGATAAAAATTTGATTTTTTTGAACACCAATCTTAGCTTCTAGAGTTTTAGAAGATATTTTTAAATCTTGAGGCATTGATGTAAAATTTATAGTAACAGCCACTGATAAACCAGTTTGAAGATGATTAAATATTACTTTTAATCCAGTTAAGGAATTTGCTCTCGATAAAAATATTGCCTTATTTCAACCAGAAAAAATAAGATGAAATACAGATTTTATAGAAAAAATTAAATCTCTTGAAGTTGATTATTTTGTGGTTGTTGCATATTCTAAAATAATTCCTGAAAATATTTTAAATATTCCAAAAAAAATGTGCATTAATATTCATGGCTCAATTCTCCCAAAATATAGATGAGCTTCGCCTATTCAAAGCGCTCTCATCGAGTGAGAAACTAAAACCTGAGTTACTATAATGAAAATGGATGAGGCAATGGATACGGGCGATATAATTGATATTTTAGAAATTCCAATTGATAAATTTGAAACAAGCCAAACGCTCTTTGATAAATTTGGACAAGTTTCTGGGAAATTTCTTGTAAAAACTTTAATTGCGTTAGATAAATGATTAATTAAACCAGTCAAACAAGATGATAACAATGCGACTTATTGCTCTAAAATCTCAAAAGAAGATTGACTTGCAAACTTCTCAAAACTAGCCAAAACACTATTCAATTCTTGGAAATGACTAACCCCATGGCCAGGATTATATACGAATTTCAAAGATAAAAAATTTATAATTGAACAATGTGATTTTATTTCCTCATCTGTCATTCCCGCCCCCTCTGTCATTCCTGCGAAGGCGGGAATCTATAAAAATAATAAATTCCAAACCTGAGAAGTAATAAAAATCGAAGATAAAATATGAATAATCTGCGGAGACTCTAGTATTTTAATTCTAAAAAAAGTAAAACTTGAATGAAAAAAATCCCAAGAAATCAAAGATTTTGTAAATTGATACAAGGATTTTGTGGGTTATGTGTTTAAATAATTTATTCCAAAATTTGATTTTTTTGTTTAAATTATATAATGGGCCTTATATTTATTTTTTTAACTAAATTTATGTTTAATATTGCTTATAACACATTCAAGGAACTTACGAGAAATAAAATCTTGTATCTAATTTTGTTTTTTGGAATAATTTTAATAGTTTTTAGTTTGGCTTTAGCTTCGCTTTCTCTGGGTCAGACTGAGAAAATAATTGTGGATTTTGGACTTGCGAGTTTGGAGGTTTTCGGATTTATTTCGGTTATTTTTATTTGAAGTCAAATACTTTTTAGAGAGATTGAATGAAAGACAATTTATCTGATTTTATCAAAACCAATCTCAAGATATGAGTTTATTTTAGGGAAATTTATGGGATTTGCGGCAATATTATTTTTTGTGATATTTTTTCAGGCGGTGATATTCTTTGGATTGGCTTTGTATTCTCAAGTTGCGTTTAATATGCTTTTGGTTTATTCAATTGTATTTATCTATTTGAAATTACTTGTTTTATTCTCAATAATACTTTTCTTGTCTTCTTTTGTTTCCTCTATTTTATCGATAATAATCACTATTTTAGTTTATATAATTTCACATTCAATAACATCAATTATTGATATGGCTGCATTTAAGAAAAATGAAATTCTAGTTTATCTTTGAAAATTTCTTTATGTTGTTTTCCCGAATTTCGAGGCCTTAAATATAAAAAATCTTGTATCAACTCCAGAGAAAATTTGATTTAATTATTTGGCTTGAAATACGGCTTATGCTCTGATTTATCTTGCATTTATACTTTTTTTCACAATAATTATTTTTAATAAAAAAACTTTTGAAAATTCATAATCTCGAGGAAATTGAGTTTTTCTATACAAAATTTGCATACAATAGAAATGTATTAACTCCCAGATTTGACACAGAAAGTCTCGTAAGAGAAGCAATTTTACTCATAAAAAAACATGAAATTAGCACATTAATTGATATCTGAGTTTGATCTGGAATTATCCCAATTTCAATTTGAAAAAATGTAAAACTCGATAAAATAATTGCAATTGATAAAAGCAAAAAAGCCCTTAAAATCGCCAAACTAAATGCTCAAAAAAATAAAGTTTTAATTGATTTTATGGAATGAGATTTACTAAAACCATTTTTGGATAAAAAAAATCACAACAACATCGTCATTTCGAGCTTGTCGAGAAATCTATTAATAACCGCAAATCTACCTTATGTGAAAAATGAAGATTGGATAAATATGAGTTCAGATACAAAATTTGAACCAAAAATGGCACTTTTCTGAGGTGAAAAAACCGGATTTGAGGTTTATGAGAGATTTTTTAGACAAGTTCTAAAATTTAGACAAATTTATGATAATAAAATTTTCATAATGTGTGAAATTTGATTTGACCAAAAAGAAGTTGCCCAAAAATTCCTTACAAAACTAGGTTTTAATTTTTCGTTTTTCCCCGACCTAATGTGAATTGAGAGGTTTATAAAAATAAGTTTATAATTATGAATTTTAATTTAAATCTAAAAAAATTCTCACAAAATAGTGAAATAATTATCAGTTCTTTAATTTTTTCAAAATTAAAGAACTTTCTCACTCTAAAAAACAAACCTGAACTTTTCCCCTACATTTCATCTATCAAAAACAATAATTGAATAGTATTTATCAAGACATCCAAACCAATTGTAAATACTGAGCTTAAACTATTTTACGAGGAAATAGTTGAACTTATAAAAGAAGCTTTTGCTACTTTTTGAATTGAATATAAAGAAGTGAAGGTGATGTTTAAGTAGAAACTTATCTATTTAAATATGTAATAGATAATTGTAATACTGTAGCAAAAGAAACCCATAATAAATACGGTATTTGAATATATGCTATCCATCGAGCATATGGATAAATTGCAATAATTGCCCAAATTAAAGTAAAGAGAACAAATAGAATATCAATTGCTGATAGTATATTATTTTTTAGACCAAATTGTAATGGCGTAAAAGAAATATTAAAAATTATATTTAGAATAAATGGAAGTAAAGTTAAAAATGGAATTTGCTTTTTAATAAACATCCAAAATACCTTACTAAAAGATATTATGATTAAAATATATAAAAAACTCCAAACTGGTCAAAATACCCATGAAGGCGGTGACCGAGTAGGTTTAATTAATTTTAAATACCAACTTTCTGTATTCATAAAATATTTTTAATTCCTGATTTGCTTTTCTCTCAAAAACGAATAAATTAATCCCATTATATGGATTACATAAAAATAATCAAAAAATTATGCAAAATCTTAGACTAATATTTATCTCATTTCTTCTTTTCCTTTCTTCATGCTCTAATGAATATATCGCTTTTCATAGTCAAAATAATGCTTATTTGGAGAGTAAAATTAGTGCTTCAAAGCAGGTTGAAGTATATGATATTTCAAAAATTTGAGAGAGGAATGTGGAGTTGTTTTCACTTCCTGATAAGACCTGAATTGATAAAATAGTTAATTTTATAGATAATGCT
Source organism: uncultured Candidatus Peribacteria bacterium (assembly GCA_964555845.1). Taxonomy (GTDB): domain Bacteria; phylum Patescibacteriota; class Gracilibacteria; order BD1-5; family UBA2023; genus JALNXF01. The sequence goes on from CAZKUA010000003.1 coordinate 42,690, forward strand.
AAAAAAAGAATTTATTTGGAGGTTTATATTTTGACGGAAAAAAGGATAATTGAGACTTTGGTAAGAGCAAAAGGCAGATGAATTGATGTGAGAATAATTCTTGAGAAAAATGTATTTTGATCTCCGAAGATCAACTTCCAGGCGATGCAAACTTTATTAAATGCTTGAATTTTGGCAATTTATGCAAGCGAAAATAATTATGTTTTCACTCATTCAAAATTTTTTATAATTGATGATTTTTTCTTGGTTTCCACTGGGAATATGAGCCATTCTACATTTACTGTTAATAAGGAATTTTTTGTGAAATCAAGCAATATTTCTGATTTGAAAAATCTTGAGAAGATTTTTGAAGATGATTTTAATCATAAAAAATCAATAATTTGTGAGCTTAATTTGATTAGTTCTCCTAATTGTTCTCGTGAAATGATAAGTAATTTATTAAAATCAGCAAAATCTTCAATTTATATTTATGCTCAGGAAATAAGTGATGAAGAGATTTTATCTGTTTTAAAAGAAAAGAAGGCAAAAAACTTAGATATAAAATTAATTATTTGAGATAAAAATAAAATAAAAAGAAATTCCCAGATTTCTCTGGATTTAAAAAATATGGGAATTGAAGTTATTTCTCCAAAAAAACCTTATATTCATGCAAAAACAATTCTTGTTGATGAAGAATATATTTATATTTGAAGTGTGAATTTCACCACTAATTCTTTTGATAACAATAGGGAAGTTGGAGTTATTTTTCATAATGCGAAAACTTGATGAGAAATAAAAAAAGAGTTTTTAAAAGACTTTTCAAATTTACAATAAAACATATTAGTATATAATGGAGAAAATATAGTATTAACTTTTTAAAAAGTGAGAAAAATAATTTATTTTGTCCTAGTTGGATTGTTTTCTTTAAGTCTAATTTTCCTGACTTTATACACAAAAGAAGATAAAATTTTAAATGAGAAACAAGTTAAAGATTTCTTAAGTGAAGATGAGGTTCTTTATAAAATATCAAAAGACTGAGATAAATATGGCTTTAATGAGGTAAAACCAGCAGAGGTAAGTGGCTGACATTTTTTTCAAAAATTATCTCCAATTGACGGAATTTATTATTTTTCTAAAGAAAAAGATGCTCTTAAAATAAGCGAAGGCAGTGGCTCTAAGGCTACCATTACCCTTTGAGAGGGAATTTTTATTTTTTCTCTAAATGATATATTTCACAACTACGAAATAAACTCAGATTTCTTAAAAATTAAACAAGCTCAAAAATGATTATTTGTCGTAAATAATATAAAGGGTGACTATAAAGTTTATTCTTATAATGCCATTATAGACACTTTTTTATTAAATGAAAAAAACAAGGAAATTACAAGTTTTCAGTTATTTCCATCACTTCTTTTTGTGTATAATCCAGAATATAATGAGCAAGTAAAAAATGCAGATTTGCTCAGAATTTCCACCATTGATAAAATTTATTATTTTGATGCAAAAAATGAAAATAAAAGGCTTTTAATAAGTGGAGATATAGAAAAAGAATCAAAAGAACTTTTTAAAATTTTTAATTCAGACTTAGAAAAAAAATTTAAAATGTATAAGAATTTATCTACTTCAATTATTTGAGGGGCAAAAAGACCAAATATTAATTGAGCTAGTTTAGCCGAAAATTACCCATTTTTATTTCTAAATGATACAAAAAAAGACATTATTTTAAAAAATGATTTATCCCAAAATGCTCTGGATTTTGTGAGTTCGACTAATTCAAAAGATGATAATTTTTATAGTAAAAATAAAGCTAATATAAAAAATTCACTAGATGAAATGAAACAAAACGAAGCCACTTATAATGATTGAATTAAGATTTTAAAAAATTATTATTACTTGTCTTATTATTCTACAATTTTCCAAAATAATGACAATATTTTAATTAAGGACAAAAACAATTTCCCAAAACTTTTAAATGAAATCCTGAATTTATGACAAGCTGATAATTATGTGACATTATCTGATATTTATTTGGCTTATAGTTTTTATTGACTTAGCTTTAGTTCGCTGAATTCTTACATCGATTTATATTTGTGAAATTTAATTAATTCAAAATCTATTCCAAAAGATAAATTCTGATGATTTTCGTTTTTCTTAAGAGAATATTTGATTAGTAATATTGACTCCTCGTCAAATTCGCTAAATATCTTGAAATATATGTTTGATTTATCTGAAAAATACTATGCTAATTTCAAGTGAACTCCTGACCAGAAAATTAATTTATTATCAAATACTTTCTATAATTACAGAAAAATAATTTCAAAGCTAAACATAATTGTAGTTGAATCTTTTTTCATAAAAAAAGACAAATGATATGTGCTAAAAGACGAGTTTTGATGAGAAAACTCAGTGCAATTACCAGCCGGCATTTTGGATAATTTAGAATTTATTTACAAGGTTTGAGTATCGAATTTAACCTCAAAAAAAGATTTTTATTATAAAGCGCTGTGAACGGCTGCTTCATCTAATATTATTGAATATTATAGTTCTTTATCAAAAAGTTATGACAGCTTAAAATTCAAAATAGATATATTTAAAGACTATAATTCCTACATTCTAAGACTTAATTTAAATAAAGAAAACAAAGATTTGAAATGACTTGATTATAGTAATTCAGACAATCAATTAAGCGTTTCTGCGATAAGGGATTATATGAGTCAATTTAATCAGGTTGATATAGGCTCCCTAAATGTTTTAAATAACTCTTCTCTAAACAAGGATTGATATTATAATATTTCAATAATTATTTCACAATTTCAATTCAATTTTAAGCTTAATCCAAACTGAAATACGGTTTATGATTTAGTTTATAAGGATTCAAACTGAAATACCATAGATAAATTCAAAAAATTACCAGTTCCTCTTGATGAAAAAGAAGAGGCAATGGCTGATTTGTATTCGTCAGCAGAAACTCCTACAGATAAGGATAAATATGATTTTAAAAATATTTTCTACAACTTATATGTTAATCCAGACTCAAATTCAAATATTGCTGACAGTTGAAATCCAATCGCTCAAACTCAGACTGATGATACTCCAGTTGCAATAAAATTATTTATTCAAAGAGAATTAATTGGTAAAGATTTTAAATATATTTCTAATTTCTTACCAATTAAATTTAGCAATATTAAGGTAACAATCGAGTGATGAAATTATATAATTAATTTGCTTAATGTGGATAAATCTTTTAATTCCTTAAATAATAGTTTTAGTGCCTTAATTAATTCAAACTATGACATAAAAACACATTCATTCACTAATATGACCTTAAAAATAAAAGATGAAAATGGGGTTGGAGATAATATTTCCTATAAATTTGATGCTCTAGATATTTCTATTGTACCAAGCAATATTGAAGTTAGAAGTCTCTCAAATAAGCTAAAAGATTTATGATTTTATTTAGATACAATTTCAAGTAATTATACTTCATGAGCTCAAATTTTAAAAATAGACTTGAATTTAAAAAAAGTTTTCATAGACTCTCAGAGTTTTAGTGTTAATTTTAATTAATTTATGAAAAGAAAAATAGTTGCAATAATTGTAGTAATTTGATTAATAGCTTCAGTAATAGTATCATTTTTGCCTATTATTACAGATAGCGGAATTTAATTCATACCTTAAATATAAAATATGTTTGATAGAATTTCAAGACTTTTTTTGATACTGCTTCCATTTAATGTAATATTGTCAGTTTTTTTTCAGTTCAAATTATGACTAGGTTTCGTGTCTTTGTACAAGGAAATTATAGTGATAATTCTTTTTTGAATACTTGTTTTTGAACACTACAAAATTAAAAAAATACCTAGTTTCGATTTTATAGATTACTCGATTTTTTGATATATTGTGTATTTAACTATAATTTCACTAGTTCATTTCTCTTGATTTAAAGCCCTAATTTATGGAGCTAGATATGATTTTTTATTTTTAATAGTGTTTCTTCTATTCAGACATTCTCGTTTTTTACTTTCTGAAAAATTATCTTATTACATTAAATTATTTCTGATTTCTTGAGGTTGGGCAATATTAATTTGAATGTTGGTTAGATTTGTTTTATGAGAAAATATACTTGTTTATCTCTGATTTTCACCAAACATAAGCTCATGGAGTTTAGGTCAAAGTACACCAATTTATCACTGAATAGAATGAGCAAGTGTCCGCAGATTTCAATGAATTTTTGATGGACCAAATCAAGCGGCATTTTTCATAATTTTATATATTTGACTTCTAGTTCACTTTCTAAAACAAAAAAAGGATTATGCACTGCATCTTTTTATATGAGTTTTTGTACTTTTAGGATTACTTTTTTTAACTTATTCTAGAAGTTCTTTACTTTGAATTTTTGGGGCTACAGCTTTTTTATTCCTTCTAAATTTCAAGAAAGTTTTCAAAAAATATAAAAGTGAACTTGTCGTTTTCTCTATTTTAATAGTCTTTGTCGGATGATTTTTCTACCTCAGATATTGAAATAATATTACCGATATAGTGCTCAGAGCTTGATCTTCAAAATGACATTCAGAGAGAATGATAGTTTGAGTAAAAGAATTTGTGAAAAAACCTCTTTGAGCCGGATTATCTTCAAGTTGACCAGCTTATAGAATGACTCATGATACTACAAATATTGACGAGAAATTTTTCATCCCAGAAAGCTGGTTTATTCAGCAATTAGTTGAGGGATGAGTTTTTGGTTTCTTACTTTTTGTCTTTATAATGTTTTCAATTTTCCTCAAACTATACAAATTCTCTATTCCAATTACAGCCTCATTTATCGCAGTTATGATTATGAATTTATTCTTGCACACTTTTGAAGCGACTTATATAGCAGTCGCTTTATTTGCAATTCTTGGAATAATATTGTCTTCGGAGAAATTTAAAACTAAACAATAATTTATGAAAGTAGCAGTTATTCATGAGATGTTAATTAAGCTTGGATGAGCCGAAAATGTTGTTGATGATATTTTGTCACTATATCCAGAAGCTGATTTATTTACTCTAATTTATAATGAAGATAAAGTTAAAAAACTTTTTCCAGCCTCAAGAATTAAAAAAGTTCCATCACTTACTCAATTTATTTACAAACTTACAAAAAATCAAAGATTTTGTTTGCCTTTTATGGCTCGTGCTATCGAAAGTCTTGATTTAAGCCAGTATGATCTTGTAATTTCTTCATCTAGCGGATTTGCACATGGTGCCATTACTAAGCCAGAAACTCTTTTTGTAGTTTATTATCATTCTCCAGCTAGATACCTCTGGGATTGGACTTTTGAGGGAAGAAAGGATATGAACTATTCAACATTTTTCAAAAAAATAATTTTAGTATTTCTCGGATATATTTTTCATAATTTACGCATTTGGGACTATATGGCAAGCCAAAGACACGACACCGCTATCGCTGCATCAAAGCAAATCCAGCTTAGAATTAGTAAATATTACAAAAGACCATCAGAAGTTATTTATCCATCAGTCTATACCGACGAATTTGAGATTTGAGAAAAATTATTAAAGGACCGTCATTATTATGTAATTACTTCAGCATTAACCGAATTTAAGCGCGTTGATATTTTGGTAAATGCTTTTAATGTACTCGGATATAGATTAATTATTATCTGAAATTGAGCTCAGGAAACTTATCTAAAAAGCATTGCAAAAGAAAATATAGAATTTGTCTGATATAGACATACTTTTGAAATTAATGAATATTATAAAAATGCAAGATGATTTATTTTGCCCGGTAGAGAAGATTTTTGAATTGCACCAATTGAGGCAATGGCATCAGGAATTCCAGTTTTCTGACTAGATGAAGGTTGACTAACTGAAACTTCAATCGCCTGACTATCTTGAGAATTTTTTCATGACAGAGAATGACTCGATTTTATCGAGAAATTTGAACAATTTCATTCAAATATTGAATCTGGAAAATATGACAGAATTAAAATTAGAAATCACGCCCTAAAATTTAACAAAGACAGATTTTTACAAGAATTTCAGGATTTGGTGGACAAAAAATTGAGAGGATAAATAAAAAATGATTGCTCCTATTTCACAAATTTATACAAATTTATAAAATAAACTTGCCAAATTTGTATAAATTCATAAAATAGAGAGAAATATATTATTTAATATGACAATATGTGGATAGAAAGAAGTATTAAACAGGTAATTACAGAACATATTATTCCTGGAAAAGTCTTAGTTTTATATTGACCGAGACAAATATGAAAGACCTCACTTATAAAAAATATACTTGATGCAAATTTTAAAAATGAGAAAATACTTTCTGTGTCATGAGAAGATAAAAATATAGCTCAAGCATTTTCAAGTCAGTCAATTACAACCCTAGGAAATACTATAAAATGATATTCTCTTGTATTTATAGATGAGGCTCAAAAAATAGAAAATATTTGATTGAATTTGAAAATCATTGTAGATCATTTTCCTGATATAAAAATTATAGCAACGGGCTCATCTTCTTTTCATTTAAGAAATGCTTTTTGAGAACCTCTTGTTGGACGTAAATTTACATATAAACTTTTTCCTATTGCTGAAATGGAGCTCAGAGAAAAATATAATATATTTGAACTTATGTGAGATTTGGAAGAAAGGCTTATATATGGGTCTTATCCTGAGATTTTTAGAGAAAATATTACAAATGATGAAAAAAAGACATATCTTTGAGATATTGTTGAAAATTATCTTTATAAGGATGTACTCGAACTTGACGAACTTCGTCATAGAAAAAAAATAATAGATTTATTATCGCTTATTGCTTTTCAAATTGGAAAAGAAGTTTCGCTTTCTGAATTAGGAAGATCATTAGAATTATCTACTGCCACCGTAGATAAATATTTATATTATTTAGAAGAATCTTTTGTCATCTATAGACTTAGATGATTTTCTCGTAATTTAAGAAAAGAAATAACAAAAACTTGTAGATATTATTTTTATGATAATTGAGTTCGTAATGCAATAATTCAAAATTTTAATACCATTTCTATTCGTAATGATATATGAATGTTATGGGAAAATTTTCTTGTTATGGAAAGACTTAAAAAACAACAATATTCTGGTAAAATGTTCTCAAATAATTATTTTTGGAGAACTCATGATCAAAAAGAAATAGATTGGATAGAAGATTATGACTGAAAACTGCATGCTTATGAGTTTAAATGGTGAGATAAATTAGTTAAAGTTCCAAAGAGTTTTATAGAAGCTTATCCTGATAGTAGCTTTGAAGTCATAAATAAAAATAATTTTTTAGACTTTGTTTTATAAAAAATTAAATTTTTAGTTGATTTTTTGGCTTAATTATATAAATTGATAGTATATTTAATTTATAACTATTTCACGTATGAATTTTGAAATAGATACAAAAGCCTTAAAAGAGGGAATAGATGTGGTAAATCACGCCAGCGTCGGAGCCTCTATGACTCCCATTCTTGAAAATATTATGATAAATGCCGGATACAAAAAAGTTGTTCTTACAGCAAATAATTTGGAAATGGCAATAGAATATATGATTTCAGATTGAGTTGATGTAAAAAGTGAGGGAAGTTTTACGGTTTCTTCAAGATTTATCTCATCTTTTATAACTCTAGTTTCTGAGGAAAAAATAAATATTTCACTTCTCCCAAATTCTAGTTTATCGCTAATTACTCCAGCGTCTGATACAAAAATTAAATGAATAGAAGCTTCAAAATTCCCTTTAATCCCATCTTTTAAGCAAGATTATTCATTTACAATGACAGCACTAGAACTTAAAAAAGCTATAGATAAGACAATTTTCTCGACTGCTGAGGGAAATATTAGACCAACTCTCGCTTGAATTTATCTTTCTATCACAGAAGAAGAAATAATTTTTGCATCAACAGATAGTTTTAGACTGAGTGAATACAAGACAAAAAACAAATCAAATATTACAAAACCAATCTCAATAATTATTCCGTCAAAAACTGCACTAGAATTATCAAGAATTTTACCAGAAAATTGAGGAGTTGAGCTTTTAATTAGCGAAAATCAAATACTGTTTGTATTCTGAAATATTAAATTATTTTCAAGATTATTAAATGGACATTTCCCAGATTATAGAACTTTTTTTCCAAAATCATACTCGACAAAATGAGTTATCCAAAGACACGATTTAATCCAAGCACTAAAGCGTATTAATCTTATTTCAAAAGAGAATAATTTTAATACAAGAATGGCTTTTAATTCTGATTTTTGAATAGAATTATCTACAGGAGATACAGAAATTTGAGCTTGAAAAATTAGTCTTCCAGCCTCAGTTGAGGGAGAAAATTCTATAATTTGACTGAATTCAACTTATCTAATCGAAGCCCTAAATGTTATAAAAGACGACTATGTATCACTCGATTTCGAGACAAGCCTCTCACCAATTATGCTCCGCGGAATCACCGAAAAAGAAAGCGAATTCGAATACAAACACATTATAATGCCACTTAAAATTTAAGTATATTAAATAACATAAAGTTGTCATTCCGGAAAATTTTGAATAAAATTTGTCCGGAATCTTCCTTATATTTTCATGTAATATATTGTAGATTCCTGCCTCCGCAGGAATGACAGAGGAGGTAGGAACGATAGATAACTGCATAATTCATAATTTAAATATATGCAACAAAAATTAAATAGTCTAAAACTGGAGGTTTTGGAGAAAATAAAATCACTAAAAAATGAAAACGATGTTATCAATTATCGTAATGCGATAGTTGGTAAAAGCGGGAGTTTGACTGAAATTCTTAAGTGAATTAAGGATTTGTCTGTGGAGGAAAAACAAACAATTGGAAAGCTTAGTAATGATATTAAGGTGGCTATCCTAGAGGCTTTTGAGATGAGATTAAAAGAAATTAAAAAAGTAGAAGTTGAGGCAAAACTTGCTAATGAATTTTTTGATGTAACTGCTCCGGCTTCTACTGATACCAAAACTCATCTTCATCCAATAACTGCAGTATTAAGACAAGTTGAAGATACTTTCAAGAGAATGGGTTTTGATATTTTTGAGTCAAACGAAGTAACTACAGAATTTTTTAATTTTGATTCTCTAAATATTCCAGCGACTCATCCAGCTCGTGATATGCAAGATACTTTTTGGCTTGAATGAACTGGAAATGTGCTTGCAACTCAAACTTCTTCAATGCAAAATATTATTATGAAATCCGAGAAATTACCAATTAAAGCCCTAATTCCAGGACGCGTTTTTAGAAATGAAGATATTGATGCGACTCATGATAATACTTTTTATCAAGTTGAATGAATGGTAATTGACAAAAATATCAGTCTTGCAAATCTTAAATATACAATAAAAACTATGCTTTCAGATTTATTTGAAAGTGAAGTAACACTAAGACTTAGACCGGGATATTTTCCTTTTGTAGAACCAGGAGTAGAGGTTGATTTTTCTTGTCCATTCTGCAATGGTACTGATACTTGTAGAGTATGTAAATGAAGCGGTTGGATAGAATTTATGTGAGCCGGACTTATCCACCCAAATGTATTAAGTCAAGGAGGAATTGACCCAGAAATTTACTCAGGATTTGCCTTTGGTTTCTGACTAAATAGACTCGCAATGATAAAATACTCAATCCCAGATATCCGCTACTTCCAACACCCAAATCTAGCATTTTTAAAACAGTTTTAGAAAATCTTTTGCTTTTTTCAAAAAATCTATAAAATAAGCACACCTTTTTGGGAGATAATTAAATTTATCGCTCGAACCAATATTTTTTAAAATAATTTTTTATGCAAAAAAGAGGAAAGAAATATAGACAAGCAATTACCTTAATTGAAAAGGATAAAGCTTATAGTATTGATGAGGCTGTTGAGCTTCTAGAGAGAACTAATACAGTAAAATTTGACCCTACTGTTGAAATACATTTTAATCTTGGAATAGATCCAAAATATAGTGATCAAATGATTAGATCGACTGTTACTCTACCAAATGGTTCTGGGAAATCAGTTAGAATTTGAGCTTTTGATGATAGTGGAAATGAAAAATCACTAATTGCTGCTGGAGCATCTGTTGCTGGTTGAGAAGATTTACTTGATATAGTGGCTTCTGGTAAAATAGAATTTGATGTTGCTATTGCTACTCCTGCAATGATGAGAAAAATGTGAAAAGTTGCAAAAGTACTATGACCAAAAGGTCTTATGCCAAATCCAAAAGCAGGAACTGTTTGAGATGACTTACTTGCAATAATTAAGGAATTAATAGCTTGAAAATTTGAATTTAAAAACGATAAACAAGGAAATGTTCATTCAATTATCTGAAAATTATCATTTTGAAGTGATAAATTAAAAGAAAATTTAGTTCATTTTATCAAAACTCTTAAGGATGTAAAGCCAACTTGAATAAAATGAAATTTCGTAAATTCAGTTTATGTGTGTAATGCAATGTGACCTGGAATAAAATTAGACGTTAAATAATTTAAAAAATTAAACCCAAATAAATCCGAATGTAAATCCGGATTTATTTTTTGTTTTGACAAAATGATTTTTCTGATATAATGACCAAACCCCTAAAATTTTTTTCAAACAAAAACAAACAACAAAAACAAAAAGAGGTGAAACAAAATGAAGAAGGCAGTAGTTCTCGTAAATCTTTTAAGCAGTTTGATTTTTGTGTTATTTGTGCCCAGTTCGGGCAATAGTAACCAGGAGGCAAAAGATGCTTATGACGAGAAACTAACAAAAACAGAAATTTTAGTCAAAACTGAGGAAAATAGCAAGCTCGCTAATCTCTATATTGAATCAGATTTTCAAAAAGTTTATTACACATATTTTCCTTCGTTACAAAACCAAGACAAAAACCAAAACCAAGAGGAAGAGGATGATATTTATGAACGCTCAAAAATAAAAACTTTTCTTAAAAAAAAGGAGGTCAAGAAATCTGAATTTTATGGGGATTTAATCTGTAACCACTTTGATGATTGGAATGAGAGAAAACTTTTTGCTTCGATTTTGATTACTGAATCTCGCGGTAAAGCTGGAGCAGTAAGTGAAAAAGGAGCTACGGGGCCATGGCAAGTTATGCCATTTTGGAAAAAAGTTCTCAAAATCCCAGGATCTTTACATAATCCAGAGGTTAACCTAAAGTACGCAAAAAAAGTTCTCAAAATTCATACCGAAGAAGCAAACGGTGAATTATGGGGACACAAAGGAGGACTTTATCGTTATTCTGGAAAATCCAAGATTTACGCAAAAAAAATAAGCAAACTTATGAATGAAATTGAAAAAGTCTAACAGCTTTTGTCGGTTTTGACCTAAGTTTGTAAATATACAAAAAGAGCCCGCCGGGGCTCTTTTAATTTGTCACTTTTAATATTATCACTCCCATATCACATTCTGTCATTCCCACACATTTTGTCATTTCGAACCCCCATTTCTGTCATTTCGAACGAAGTGAGAAATCCCTTTTAGAAGCATTTTTGAAAATTATAATTTCCAAGTTTAATTTTTCTTTAAGTTTAGTCTCAAAAGATTTGATTTAAAGGGATTTCTCGTTATCACTCGAAATGACAGAGATATCCTTTTAATTTTTTAATTGATATTAAAATAATTTAAATATAATCTTTTTAGGAAGTATAATTTTTAATTTCATTTTTTATGAAAAATCAAGAAAAAAATATTTTTTTAATTAAGGAGGAATACTTGAGTTTTTTAGTTAAATTATTAATTACAGTAGCCTTCGGATTATCACTCTGGTTTTTGTATGAAATATGAGGAATACTCAAAATTTTGTTTTTATGAGTTTTTTTGAATTTACTTTTCACACCATTTCTCGCTAGAACCAAAAAATACAAAATCCCCGATTGGCTTGGAATTCTAATAATCTATCTAGTTATTTTAATACTCGTAACTGTATTTTTATTCGTACTTATTCCCATATTTACCGAACAAATCTGAAAAATGAGTGTCCGTTTGTTTGACTATATTGGCTCTCTGCAGGATTCATACAAGACTTGATGAATTAGAGCACTTTGAATTCCAGATTTCTTGCTAAATTACCTAGACTGATTCTTAGACAAAGTGGATTTTAATTCATTGTTTGACTTTCTTAAGAATAATTTGTGAGAAATTTCTAAATTTTTCGGTAAAAATATCGGCTTACTTTTGAGTAGTTCAAAAGGATTTATATTTTCTATCACAGGAAGTTTATTTAATTTTGTCTTGATTTTTGTTTTCTCATTTTTTATATGAATCGAGAGAAAAAATATCAAAAAATTCAGTTATGACCTACTGCCTCAAAAAATCTCAACATACCTAAAATCAAAAGAAGACAAAATAATAACAAGCATGCATTTTTGGCTTAGATGACAACTCATCTTATCTTTCTCAATATTTGTCCTCACCCTCCTCTGACTAAATATCGCCAGACTTTTCTGAATAAGTTTCAGCTTCTGAGAAACCTTCGCCCTAGCCCTAATCTGAGCCATGATGGAATTCATCCCCTACATCTGACCCTTCATCTCAATCCTCCCAGCCCTAGCCATCTGAGCCGCCTTCTGACTCCAAAAAATTCTCGCCATCATCCTTATCTACATCATCATCCAACAATCCGAAGAAAAAGTCCTCGTGCCCCTCATTATGAGCAAATCACTCGACCTATCGCCATTCGTAGTCCTCCTCTGAATGACAATCTGAGCCAGCCTTTTCGGAATCCTCTGAATCATCATCGCCGTGCCAATTGTCTCACTTCTCCAGATTTTTGTGGGGGATTTTGTGAAGTGGAAGAAGGGGGAAGTAAAATTAAAATAACTAACTTAAAATATGCATTTTTTAGATTTGGATTTAGTAAAAAATTATAAAAGTAATTCTCAGAAAGCCAGAGTTATGACAGAATTTTGGACTTGAGAAAATATTTTTTGTCCAAGTTGTTGAGATTCAATTTCTCATTATGACAATAATAAGCCTGTTGCGGACTTTTTCTGTAAAAGTTGTGAAGAAGATTATGAACTAAAATCTGGAACTTCACTTGGAAATAAAATTACAGATTGAGCCTATTCCACAATGATTGAAAGATTGTGAAGCGACAATAATCCAAATTTCTTTTTCCTAAATTATAAAAAAAGTTATGAAATAAATAATTTTGTCGTAATCCCAAAACATTATTTTACATCTGAAATTATAGAAAAAAGAAAACCTCTGCCAATTACAGCAAGAAGAGCTGGATGGATTGGTTGCAATATTTTGCTCTCACCAATCCCAGAAAGTGGCAAAATTTTTTATATCAAAAATTGAGAACAAAGAAATAAAAAAGAAATATTGCAAAATTGGAATAAAACGCTATTCTTAAGAGACAAAAAATCACCAGATTCTAAAGGTTGGATTCTTGACATAATGAAATGTATCGAAATGCTCCACAAACAAGAATTTACCCTCCAAGAAATGTATAATTTTGAACCAACTCTAAAACTAAAATATCCCAACAACAATTTTATCAAAGATAAAATTAGACAACAACTCCAGTTTTTGAGAGACAAAGGATATTTAGAGTTTGTGAGTAGTGGGAAGTATAGAGTTTTGTAAGTTAATAAATAATTATGTATTCAGCAATAAAAATAAATAATTTAAATTATAAATTTAAAACTTGAGATATAGAATCAGAAATTAATTGACTTAAAAAGATTAATATTTTTGTTTGACAAAATAATTCTTGAAAAAGTCGATTTATGAGAAGTATTTTTCAAAATGATATTCAATTTAAATCTGAATTTACAGATAATACATTTAATTTTATAACATCTTCCGAAGACAAAATCCAAGAATTTATTAACAACCTCAAAATTTGAAGCCATTTTAATTATTGAATAGAATTACGTCAATTAATATGAAAAGAATATTTTGATGAAAATAATTCTATTTATCTAAAATTATCAGAAATAGAAAAGCGTATTGAAATATTAAAAAATGATCATAGTACCAGTATTTGAAACATGACTTTCGCACAAATTAATGAAAATATAGATAAAATTTATAAATCAGAAATGAATGAACTCTGATTTGATAAAGAAAATATAAATTTTAGTAAAACAAAAAAAATTTATATACCATTAATGCGCTGATTAAAAAATCCAATAAAAGATGGCAAAGATGATTTATATGAAAATAGAGTTATTCTTGATTATTTTAAGGAAATAAGTAATCCAAATAAGGGTTTTGAAATTTTCACATGATTATCTTTGTATAAAGAAATTACAGATATGTTATTATGAAGTCATAAAGATAGAATTCAAGTTAGGCATTTTGAGGATTATTTAAAAAAGAATTTTTTTAATGGACAAGATATTACATTAACTCCAAATAATAAAGATGATGTTTTATATATAAAAATATGACAGAATCCAGATAGGGCAATTTATGATTTATGAGATTGAATACAAAATATTATAATAAGTACATTTCCTATTTTTAAATATCAGAATGAAAATCTAATGTTATTTATTGAAGAACCTGAATACTGAATACATCCATGAATGCAACGAATTTTACTTAAGACATTCTCAAAATGAATTGATTTTCAAAAATGAAATCATCAAATTTTTTTTACTACTCATTCAAATCATCTACTAGATATATCTTTGGATAAGAAAATAAATGATCAAATAAGTATTTATCAATTTGAAGATACTGAAAATGATAAAGAAAAAGTAATAAAGAATATAACTCAGAACAAAGAAATTTTAAATTTACTTTGAGTAAGAAATTCTTCAGTATTTCTTTCAAATTGTATAATTTGGGTTGAATGAATTAGTGATAGAATATATATTAAAAAATTCTTAGAACTATATAAAGATTATGATAAGAAAAATTTTGAAGAAGATAAACATTATTCAATACTTGAGTATTGATGATGAAATATAACACATTTCAATTTTGATGATGAAAATCCAGATTTTGATAAAATATCAATTAGTGCTATAAATAAAAATAATTTTCTTATAGCAGATAATGATTGAAGTATTTCTTGAAGTAGTAAATATCTAAAATTAAGTAAGCTTAAGGATGTGTTTAAAGATAATATTTTTTTTGATATGCCAGAAATAGAAAATCTGATCACTTATGAGATTTATTGCCAGTATCTTAAAAAAATAAATAATCATGAAAATAGAAAATGGCAGTTAAAAAGAAATTTTTGATCAAAAGAAAATTTTTTGAAAATGATTGATATTAAAGATATATGAAAAATATTTAAAGATATATTTATTGAATTTAAAGACAATGAAGATATTGAATGAAAGCAAAAATTTAATAAAAAAAATGATATATTAATAATTTGTAACTCAAAAAAAGATTTTAGTGAGGATATTACTACAATATATTTAAATTCTTTTGATGATTTATCAGATAAAGCAAAAGAATTAACAAAAAAATTGTATAATTTTATAAAATCAAATAATTAAACTTGCAATTTTTCAAAAAATCGTTAGATCATGATCGTTTATATTCTAACAATTTTTTATTATGAAAATATCTAGAAAACTTGCTATTGCAATTTTAAAATATTTGGATAAAAATCCAAGATTTTATTTCCCATTTTTGGTGATGTGCCAAGAATATGGTCCAGAAGATGATGATTTTGTTGAGATTTGTTATAATGAATGGCAATTAATAGAGGAGGATGAAAGTTATAAGACTTTTGAATTGTGGGAAAATTTACAAGATTTAAGAGAGGATACAACACAATTATTAGCAAAGTGATTTATTGAGAAAATAATTTGAGAGGATTTAGAAAGTGAAATTAAGGCTCAAATAAAATGATATAAAAAACTATATAAAGTTAAACTTACTGAAAGTGAAAAAATTGAGGAATATTGAGAAAACGAATTTTTTGGTTGAAAAAAAGAAGCTTATGAGGATATTCTAGATTTATATAAAAAATATAAAATTTAATTTATTCATCTTCCAAAAATAAAACATCTAACCCACCAATTCCCCCCTCAAATCATCCACATTCCCAGCTCAAAGCAGAACTATGACGCTTGAGTTGGGATTTTTTTGGTCATATTCTTTGATTAATTCCAGAGTATTTTCGAGTCCGTTTCCATTAATTGTATTTGAATAATTTTGCTTTAGTTCTGAGACGAATCTAGTGGTTGTCATAAATTCGACATCTTCTTTTTTGTCGCGCGAGAAATAGATATCTGGGATGATAAGCGAATCTGCGCTGTCGAATGATGTCTTGAAACCGTCGAGAAGTTCGATGGTTCTGGAGTATTGGTGGGGTTGGAAGATTACAAATATTTTTTTGTCGTGGTATTTTTGTTTGATTGATTCGAGAGTTAGCTTTATTTCGGTTGGATGATGTCCATAATCAGACATTACGAGATTTCCGGATTTTGTAGTTCAGACAATTTCTGACCTTCTCCAGATACCTGAATAAGAGGTGATTTTTGAGATTATGTAATCATCGTCTAGTCCGAGTAATTTCGCTACTGTATAGGCTAATTTTGCGTCAAATTCGATGTGATCTCCGGGGATTTGCAAGTTAAATTCTGGGAAATAAATTTTCTCTCATTTAAAGTCCACAAAATATTTATCATAAACAAAAATCTGTAATTTGCTGTTATCTTTGAGTTTTAGACAATTTGGGTCATTTCAATTTAGGATAATATAGCCTGAAGTTTGGTTTTGTAATGCAAAAAAAGCATTCATATAATCATTTAGGTCCTTGTAATAATCCAGATGATCTATTTCGATATTTGTGATAACCGTGATAAATGGCAAGTATTTCAGAAAAGACCTCTTGTACTCGCAGGCCTCTATGACAAAATAATCTCAGGCTCCAAAATACAAATTAGAATTATTAAATTGCTTTACTGGAGCTCCGACTAATACCGACGCGTCAGTATCTCATCCAGATAAAATCACTCACAAAATCGAAGTAGTTGTAGATTTTCCGTGAGTTCAGGCTACCGCTATACATTTTTTCTTATTCACAACTTCCGCAAGAGCTTCTGGATAACTGAGACTTTTAATATTTAGTTTAATTGCTTTTGCGAGCTCTGGATTAGCATTCAGATTATCTTGCTTACTCAAATCTGGCTTTGTAATAATAGCTTCACTATAAATCACAAAGTCAGTATTATCGCCTAAATTAGCTTCGTTATGCCCGAAAAATACGCTCACTCACTCTGCTTCTAGAGTGTCAGTAACAAAACTAGGTTTTCCGCCGTCAGATCAGGATACCTCGTATCATAACTTTCTATAATACCTAGCCAGAGCCGAAACTCCGACTCATCCAATTCCTATAAAAAATACTTTCTTCATAAATTTAAATTTATTATTTACATACTGGAGCCAATATCGGGAATCGAACCCGAGACCTCACCCTTACCATGGGTGTGCTCTACCTACTGAGCTATATTGGCAAAAATTTTTTTCTGTCATTTCGAACTCCGTTTCTGTCATTTCGAACTCCGTTTCTGTCATTTCGAACTCCGTTTCTGTCATTTCGAACGAAGTGAGAAATCCCTTTTAGAAGCACTTTTGAAAATTATAATTTCCAAGTTTAACTTTTCTTCAAGTTTTAGTCTCAAAAGATTTGATTTAAAGGGATTTCTCGTTAGCACTCGAAATGACAGAGGGTGAAAATCGAGATGACAATGTCTATTATATAATCAAAATAAAAATTTCAATTTTAAATTAAATTTTGCGTTATAAAGTCCAAAATTGCAATTCCGGAAATTGTTGGTTTTATGAAGTTTCAGTCTTTTTCTAAAAGTCCGTCTTTTATAAATTCATCTAGTTTTTGTTTATTTTCAATTAAATTTGTGTCTAAATTAAATGTCCTAAGTCCAAACATTATTTTCTCTATTTTTAAATCTTTTTCTTCTAAAATTTCTTCAAATTCTAATTTTCATCAATAATAATTTGAGAAATTTTTACCATTTGTAAATCTTTTATTTCCTACAAAACTCGACGCATTTAAGCCAAAACCTCTGTAATTTGAGTGGTTCCAGTACGATTTATTATGTCTGCATTCTGCTCAAGTTTTAGCGAAATTCGAAATTTCATAATGCTCAAATCATTTTTCTTTTAGAAAATCTACAACTTTTTCGTATTCCATTAAATAATCTTCTTTTTTAAATGAAATCTCTGCCCAATTTTTCGGATAAATTCAATTCTCAAGCATATATAAACTTACATGTTTTATATTATTATTTTCGTTTATTATTTTTTCTAAATCTTTCTTAATTTCTCAGCTTAAAACATAGGGAAGTCCAATAATAAAATCAGCTCAAATATTCTCAAATTCTCCCTTTTTTAAATTATTTAAAGCTTCAAAAATTATCTTGTTTTCACTTCTTCAGATTTCTTGTAAAGTTTTATTATTTAGGCTTTGCACTCAAATGCTTATTCTATTAATTCCAATTTTTTTAAGTCATATCGCATATTCTTCGCTCACATTTTCTGGATTCATTTCCAGTGTCATTTCAGTATTTTCCAGATTTCAAAATTCTCTAAAAATTGAGATAATCTCATCAATTTGAGCTATACTTAAAACAGACGGAGTCCCACCTCAAAAATAAATTGATTCTATAATATTGTCATTCCTGCGGAGGCAGGAATCTTCCATATATTCTCTTATTTCTTTTTTCAAAAAAACTAAATATTCCTCAATTTTGTCATCAATTCACGCAAAAGAAGCAAAACTACAATACTTGCATTTGCTCTTACAAAAGGGAATATGAATATAATAAAACATTTGAAATTTATTTTAAAGCTCCGCGAATATGAAGTGAATCTATTCGTTTAGAGGTGAATAGTTCTGGATTATCAAAATTTATACAAAGAAATTTTCCTCATCAAAATACTCTAATATCTATTACATCATTATCAGGAGTATTTGTTAAATAATTTCAATTTTTGAAATTTCAAAGTTTTTTTAGATTTAAAATTCGTTCATTACCATTATTTCATGGTATTAAATCTAATATTTTAGCCCGTTCCTCCATTTTAGGAATATATAGATTAAATTTATCTGCTTCATCAAAAGCAGTTAATCATGTGTGTTTTCCAGGAATGTCAGCTATACTTAATCTTATAATTTCTCACTTGCTTACCTCAAACTCAATACAATTTGGTTTTAATTTTATTTTATTTACATCCCAGTTTGGATATTGTCACATTAGATTATAAAGGGCTTTGATATGACTGAAATCTGTAATTCAATTGAAAGTTTTTTTTATTTCGTCTTTAACTTTTTCTTGTAATATTTTAGCTCTATTAACTTCGTTGAAATTCTCATTAAACTGAATTGCATCTTGCATAACTCATTTTTTTCTCAGAACGACATCTCTCTCTTTTCAAGATGAATTTCTTAATGTTTCTCACATTTTAGTTTCTGGGGAATATGGATATGGTGTTTTTTTTGCCATAATATTTTAGTTAAAAACTAAGTTCAACTTTCAGTATAATACAAAATACAGAAAGTCAAGAAATTTTTTTGATTAAAAAAATCACAATATAGAAAAATATTGTAATTTTTAAAAAAATTTAAGGGTAATAAGCCGAATTCTGTATTTCGATGTAAATCTATCTAGGATTTGAATTGCTCCAAATCTCAAGCGAGGTATATTACACAAATCAGCCAAGATACTTTAATTTGTATAATACCATTCCTCTTGCACCATATAGGGTTTGCCAACATCTCCAGATTACTCTGGATGTTCTTTGGTAAATTCTTTATATAGACGCCATAAATGGACGTCTCTACAGAAAATCATATCCAAAGACTTTTCACCTTTCTCTCAATTGCTCGAGATAGTATTGTCTCTGCGGCACTTTCCGTACTATGATTTTATGGATTATATCATAGCCACAGCCGTTAGCTGTCATATTATCTTGGAGGTGTTCGGACTTTCCTCCCGAGAATTGCTCCTCGAGTATACATCTTCCCTCGGGCCTAGTATATATTTTTTTCTGAAAATACAAGAAAATAATTTGCAAAAAATCACTTATCCATAAAATGAAATTAAACTAATTTAAAAAAGCAAAATGCAATTAACTAAAACCCTTCTACATACTACAGATTCTTACATTAAAAAACTAGCTCAAGCTGGGATTAATGAGGTGAAAGATTTGATAAATCATTATCCCAGGACTTATGAGAATAAGAGTCAGGTTTTGGAATATTTTAGTTTTGTGAGTATTAAGGAAAAAAACAGTGTAATTTGTACTATTGAGACTATGATTCTCGAGAGAACTAGAAATAATAAGCAACTTATAAAGGCTATTTTAAAGGACAAAAATGATTTTATGGCTGAAGCTGTTTGGTTTAATCAAAAATATCTTTTAAATCAATTTAAGGAGTGAGATAAGGTAATAATTTATGGAAAACCAACTTACAATTATTGAAAATTGTCTTTTCCTAGCCCAGAAATTAATTTCTATTGAAAAGATAGCAAAGCCATAAAACCTATTTATCCAGAAACAAATTATATTCCAACTGAATGGTTTGAGAAAAAAATCGCACTTTTAAGACCATATTTTTCTGAAATTGAAAATATCTTGCCAACTGAAATATTAGCGAAAAAATGATTTAAAAGTAAAAAAGAAAATCTATTAAAAATCCATTTTCCAGAAAGTGAGAAAGATTTTGAGAAGGCAAGACACGAACTAGCTTACGAAGAGCTTTATGAAATGCAATTAAGATGACTTCTTAAGAAAAAAGAATTAGAAAAAACTAGTTTAAATTTATCACCAAAAGTAAAATTAAATCCAGAATTAATAAAAGAAATTATCTCGCATTTGCCGTATAACCTCACAAATAACCAAAAAATTGTAATTTTCCAAATACTCAAAAATATGGAAAAAGATTTTGGAATGAAGCGCCTTCTTCAGTGAGATGTTGGTACAGGGAAGACTATTGTGGCCTTAATTGCCGCAATCCATTTAATTAAAGAGTGAAATTATCAAGTTGCTTTTATGGTACCAACAGAAATTTTGGCTCGCCAACATTTTGCGAGCATCGCTTATTTACTCGAGAAATATGATATAAAATCAGACTTACTAATTTGAAGTCTCACCCCAAAACAAAAAGAAACAACAAAACAAAAATTAAAATCCGGAGAGACTCAATTTATCGTCTGAACTCACGCGCTAATCCAAGATTGAGTACACTTCAAAAACCTGTGATTTGTAATAATTGACGAACAACATAGATTTGGAGTAGAACAGAGGAAATATTTGGAGGAATATTATTCCGTGGCCCTCCCCCCAACCCTCTCCCAGAGGGAGAGGGAGAATATGGAGAATAATTTAGAAAAAATTAAATCCCCAAGATATATGGTTGAATTAGCTAGAGAATTAAGAAAAAAATGAACTAAACCTGAGGAAATTTTGTGGGAAATTCTAAGAAGTTCTAATTTAGGGTGATTAAAATTTAGAAGACAACATCCTATATGAAGATATATAGCAGATTTTTTTTGTCATGAAATTTGACTTGTAATTGAATTAGATTGAGAAGTTCATAACAATATTCCACAAAAAGAATACGATAAAATTAGAGATGATTTTTTAAAAAGCTGAAATTATAAAATCTTAAGAATTAAAAACGAAGAAATAAACGAAAATATTGATAAAATTTTAAATAAAATTTTATCATACAAAAATAATTCCCCTCTCCCTCTGGGAGAGGGGCTAGGGGTGAGGGCTTGAGTTGATAAAGAGGGGCCAGGGGTGAGGGCTTTATGAGAGAAAGATGAAGTGAGGGTTTGAATCTTTCCCCACAACCTTAATATGACCGCAACTCCAATTCCGAGGAGCTTGACTTTGACTATTTATGGGGATCAAGATATTTCGGTATTGAGTGAATATCCGTCTGGTAGAAAACCAATTTATACAAAGGTAATCAAAGAAGATCAAAGAGAACAAATGTATAGATTTATAGAAGAAGAATTAAAAGCAAAAAGGCAAGTTTATTGGATTTCACCACTTGTAGAGGAGTCAGAAAAGCTCGATATCGCAAATGCTACGCAAATGAGAGAGAGCTTAACTTATATTTTTCTAGATTATAATGTGTGACTTCTTCACGGAAAAATGAAACCAAAAGAAAAAGAAGAAGTAATGCAGGAATTTATGGAAAACAAGATTCAAATCCTGTCTTCAACTTCAGTTGTTGAGGTCTGAGTAGATAATCCAAATGCGAGTATAATCTGTATAGAAGCCGCGGAGAGATTTTGACTTTCCCAGCTTCATCAATTTAGAGGAAGAGTTGGAAGATGATCTGACCAATCATATTGCTATCTTTTCACAACAAAAACCTACAAATGAGAGCGTCTTAAGGCTATGGAAAAAACAAATGATGGATTTGAGCTATCAGAAATCGACTTAGAGTTGAGATGACCCGGAGAAGTCTATGGAGTCAGACAATCTTGAATTCCAGATTTTAAAATCGCTAGTTTATCAGATTTTGAACTAATTTCAGAAATTAGAGAAGATATAGAAAATATGCTTGATAATCCCAAAAAATAGCTATAATATATCTATTTTTAATTAATTTAAAATTATTTTTAAATAAAGTCTATACAAAATTTCTTTTATTTATTTTAATTTAGTTATAATAACAATGTTTTTTAATTTATAAATTTTAATTTTATGTTAAACGTTAGAAATAAATGAGGTTTTACACTTGTGGAACTTATGATAGTTGTATCTATAATCTGAGTATTAGCGGTAACTCTATTGCCTCAATTACAATGAGCTCAAGCTAGAGCTAGAGACGGATGAAGAATCGCCTCTCTACAAAATATTTCTGCAGTTTTAGAAACATACTTGTGAGATAATTGATTATATCCATCTTCAGACTGAAATGCAGCCTGAGATAGTCCGTCTTCTGCAGCAAATTGTTTAAGTTCTACTGATTGAACTCTTCAAAATGCTTCGTTATCAAAAATATTTAAATGATGAAAAGCTCCTGTAAATCCACAAAAAACTTCTTTATCATGACTTTGTGCTAATGCTTGATCATATCAATATACTTCTTTGGTAAAGGATTGAATTGTAAAAGCCTGATATATATTAATTGCTGATGTTGAAACTCCTCAAAAAGGTAATATGAATTTTTCAACAGCCTGTGGCGGAGCACAATGTGATACTACAAATTTAAAATTTGATTGAACTGTAGCTGGTACTACAGATTATATAACTATTACTCTTACTTGAAGCTTAACTGCTGAATTAGCAAATGCAAAAAATTCTGTTTATTGATTAAAAAATTAATTGATTTTTTACTCAAAACTTGCCTAAAATTTAAAATTTATATAATGGATTAATAAAGTTATTTATTAATCCATTATTTTTTATGTTCTCGTATGTTAAATGAAATGTTTTATATATAGAAGATTCAAAAGTTTCTGTGAATGTAGCTGGCACTTGACTTGGACTGGAGATTTTTGTGTCTCCAATTACTTTGTCAAAAGTAAAAAGTGGAGATGATATTGAATTTTTTATTCATCATCATATCACAGAAGTATCTCAAACTCTTTTCTGATTTGAGAATTTGGGCGAAAAGAAAGTATTTAAAAGTCTACTAAAAATTGATTGAATTGGCGGAAAAGCAGCAATAAATATTCTCGGGATTTGAATTCATAATCTAGTGCGAGCTATCGAAGAAAATGATGATAAATTCCTGACTACAATTCCTGGAATCGGTAAAAAAACTGCACTAAAGATAATTCTTGAAATGAAAAATAAAGTTGAGGCTGGGGATTTATTTGATAGAACTGAAAATCTAAAACTTTCTCGTCCTTATGAACAGGATATAATTAAAACTCTGACTGAAATGTGATATGACAAAAAAAGAGTCGAAGAAATCGTGAAAAACATCCCAGAAGATATAACTGAACTAAAAGACAAAGTAATGTTTGCTATAAAAATGTTATCGAAATAGAAACTAGCTTCTGTTATTTCGAATACAACTCCACCAACTGTCATTTCGAGTGACAACGAGAAATCCCTTTAAATCAAATCTTTTGAGACTAAAATTTAAAGAAAAGTTAAACTTGGAAATTATAATTTTCAAAAGTGCTTCTAAAAGGGATTTCTCACTTCATTCGAAATGACAGAAACGGGAGTTCGAAATGACAGTTAGGATTTGAAATAACAAATTTATAATAATTAAAGAATAACTATAAAACTAATCTATGAATATTTCAATTTTTACAGCAACTGGACATTATAATCTTGGGGATGAACTTATTTTACTTCAGGAATATGAGGTTCTGAGAGAAATATATAAAAATGCTAATTTTTACGTTTTTACTTATGATAAAAAAAGTAGTTTAATTGAGTGAGAGGTTAAATACATAAAATACTTCCCAAATAATATCAAGAAAAAACCTTTTAAAAATATAAAATATCTCTGGAAAAACATCAAGATTATTTATAAATCTGATTTAGTTATTATCGGATGAGGATGATTAATTTATGAAAGTGAGGTCCAAAGCTCAAGTTCACCAATAATGCAATGGAAATTCCGTGTATTTCTCGCAAAATTATTTAGAAAAAAAATAGTTTATTTATCAGTTTGAATAAACACTTCTAATCCAAAAAAAATCAAATATTTATTTACTGGCAAAAAAACGCTGGTTTCAGTCAGAGATGAAAAATCAGCACAAATCCTAGGCCAAATTTGAATAAAATCTATTATTTTAACTGATCCTGTATTTTTATATGAAAGGAATTTGAATGATAGATTCCCGCCTTCGCGGGAATGACAGAAGGGGCGGGAATGACAGAAGGGGCAGGAATGACAGAAGGGGCAGGAATGAC
Source organism: uncultured Candidatus Peribacteria bacterium (assembly GCA_964555845.1). Taxonomy (GTDB): domain Bacteria; phylum Patescibacteriota; class Gracilibacteria; order BD1-5; family UBA2023; genus JALNXF01. Next base: position 67,512 of record CAZKUA010000003.1, read on the forward strand.
AGAAAGAAGATAGGATAGAGGTTAGGGGTAATGAAAAAACCATTTGAATTTCACTTAGAAAATGATATTTAAAAAATGAGCAAGATTTTATAAAACAAATGATTTTATATCTTTCAAAATCTTGATATAAAATAGTTTTTTTATCACATTCTATTCATCAAAAAGACCAGCTAGCTAATGATTATTTATTTTTAAAAGATATTGCAAAAAAATATAATATTGAAATTACAGGTAGTATTTCTGACACCCTAAAAGCTTACAAAAAACTTGATTATGTAATTGGGATGAGATTTCATAGTTTAGTTCTTAGTATTGTCTATAATATACCATTTTTAGCTCTGAGCTACTGACAAAAAACAGAGGAGTTATTGTCAGATTTTGATTATAAATTTAAGCTAAATAGTAGGGAATTTGAATTTGAAGATTTTATTAAAAAATTCAGTGAATTAACTCAGACAAATAACTCATTATTTGATTTTTGAGCAAAAATAGATAAAATAAAACAAGATTATAAAATTAATATTACTAAACTACTTAAAAATGGACTGGAATAATATAAAGAAAATAGCTTTAGAGACAAAAGACAGAGCCATAGAATTATGAAAAAAATGATTTGTAGAATGAAAAAAATATAGTGAAAAAGCTATAGAATTTTCTAAGGATAAAATTGATAATGCTCCAGTTTTCCTAAAAACAAAAGAAGATTTTGAAAAAGTAAAAAATGATAAAAAATTAATAATTTTTTTCTTAAAAGAAGATGAGGTAGAGAGTAAAAAACTAAAATTACAAATGCCAGTTATCATTACAAAATGATGGATTAATAGTACCACAATTAGGTTTTGTTTTGAGGGAGAATCTGGAGATTTATTTAAAGAATTGGATGTAATAAGTGCTCCGGAAATGTTTATTTATAAGCAGTGAAACTTGGATAAAAAAATTACAGATATCTCTGAAATCAGACAGTTTTTAAAAGATTTTGTAATTTAAAATATTAATTTTTAACTTAAATTTTATGGAACCAACAGTAATTTTAATATATGTTTTAATAGTTTTTTTAGTAATAATTTGAACATTGCTTTCTGTTAATTTATTCTATTTACTTAGAACCTTAAAAAGAATAGACAGAGCTACACAGTTTGTAGATTCAATTGTAAGTATGCTTGAAAGAATAGAAAAACTCCCATTTGAATTATTAGATCGTTTCTTGAAAAAATTTGAGAAATAAATAGTTATAAATAATTTTAAAAAATGATTTGGGCAATAATTAACACATTTCTTGATAGTATAGCGGATGTTCTATACAAGAAAACATTATCGATATCAAGCGTTAAGCCCATGATTTTTCAATTTATGGGAGAGATTTTATCTATTCCATTTGTTATAATAATTGCTATAATTTTTCATTTTAATTTTAAATTATTTATAGATCCTGTAGTATTGTGAGGTTTTATATTGATGACTATTTTCTTTATTCTGGGCAATAATCTCTGACAATATTTATACAAAAACGAAAAATTGTCTACACTTATGCCGTACTTTAAAATTAATAGTTTTATAGTTGTTATTCTTGGCTTCCTATTCTTCAAAGATGCATCTTTAACTTCTTTTTTGATTTGTGTTTGAGCGATAATACTTACAACTATTTTTTCAATTGATTATAAGGATTACAGCGCTCCTAAGAATTTTTTCAAAATTATTTTACATGAAGTATACAAGACACTGGAATTTTTAATAGCAATATATATTCTAAAAAATATAACGAGTGTGGAATATGTGATACTTTATCAAGTTTATTATGTTGTTATTGTATTTTTAATTATTGCGTATCAGAGAGATTTTAAGGAATTCAAAAAATTTAATCCTCAAATTCTAAAATATAGATATATGGGTTATTCGCTTTGATTTACTTCTTATTTTATAGATATTTTTCTTTTAAAAGAATTTTGAGTAATTATTATTACTTTATTTTGATTTCTCTGTTCTTCTTTAACCTTAATTATTGCTTATTTTTTCTTAAAAGAAGTCCCTGAAAAGAAAGAAATAATGCTTGGAATTTTAGTTACAATACTGGCTGGGGTTGGGTATTATTTTAAATAATTTATTTTTAATTAGTTTATTATGACTATAGAATCAAATAATTTTGGATATGAAAAAATTGCAGAAAAAACTGAAGCTGAAAGAAAATTAGAAATTGCGAAAAATTTAGAATTTTCAAAAGAAAAACAAGTATTACTCGAGAAAATTGATAAAGAAAAAAAGCTTACTTATCTTAAGTCTCTTGTTGAGAGATGATTAATAAATATTACTACGGCTGAACATATTGTTTCAGGTGAGGCATTGGATAATGCGCAAATAAAAGAAATTTTTGAGAAAATTGATGAAATAGATGAAATCCAAAATATTGACAATATCTTACCGAAGGATCTTAGAATCTCAAAAGATGATTATATACAAGCATTAGAAGATACAATTTTCAGGCAAGATATTTTAATAAAGCTCGATGATTCTCTAAGTTATCTTTATAGTAGTTCAAATAAATATCCACTTTGAATTATAAATTTTTTCTCATGACTAATGCGCTCCCTAGACAAAAATCACAAAAATACAATAAAAGTCCAAGAAAATACTATTGATATTAAAAGGAATTTAGTTAAGGTTTAATAAAATTAAAATGTCATTCCTCTCTGTCATTCCCGTTCCTCTTCTCGTCACCCTGAGCGAAACGCAGTGCAGTCGAATGGGTCTATTTACTTATAAATACCTTTTCTTAAAATTGGAAGATTGAATTAATAGATCCTTCGACTACGCTCAGGATGACGAAGTGGAGGATTGCTCGAAATGACAAAGGGAGTTCGAAATGACAAATAGAAACACGAAAATAGATATGATTGATTTAAATCCTAAATTCTCAATCTTTATAGATAATTAATTTCTCTCAGTTCTCGAGGGTTGCCTCTACGGTGCGATTTGTAGTTGACATTATGTCAGTGTGAATTGCTGATTCATTAAAACCTAAGTTCTCCCAATCTTCAGGAGTTTGGGTTGCCATATTTCAGTCAAATGCTTCATGATATGAAGCTCCGACAGCTATGTGTGTATTTCAGAACTCTCATCCTACATTTTCGTCATAAAGTGTCTCTCACATAAACTTTGTAATTCTAGAAAATCTCCTGTCAGTAAGTGAGAATTCTCATATTTTATCAGCTCACTCAGCTGCCAACATTTCTTTTAAAAGATTTTCTCAGCTACTTGCTTTTGATTTTATTATAATTCAATCTTTAAATTCTAACTCAATTCACTCAATTTTATTTCCGTATCTATAAAGTGGTTGATTGAATTTTATCCAACCGTTTGTCCCTCTCCAATCAGGAGATGTAAAGATTTCAAAAGATGGAATATTTCTTCCACTTCCACCTAGCCATTGTCTTTTTTCTCAAATTAATACTTCTAAATCGACGTCGGTTCCTGTTACTTTTACTTTTTGTATTTTGAGCTTATTTAATTTTTGTCTAATAGCTTCTATTTCACTAAATACTTCTTTCCATTTTGCAATTGGATCTATTTCGTCTAGAAAGCATGATTTAATTATTTCTTCCCAATATTCCTCAATTGTTAATCAGGCGTCCTGGACCATTGCTTCTGTCCCGTATAAACCTATTGTCCAAGTTAATTTTCAATCATTTTCTTTTTTATTTCTCGCGTCCATATATGGTTTAAGTATTTTTTGTCTTGAAATAAGCTTCTTGCTATCAATTCCAGCAAGCTCAAATTTATCCCAACTTGATTCTATTCTCACAAAATGATCACAAGTATTTATAAGCTCCATCATATAATTTTTTGGCCAAAAATTCAGCTGATCTTCATCTGCCATTTCAAAGAAATTTCTCTGCGTTCACTCAGGAAGATAATTTACAATATAATTTCCACCTGCTTCCAGAACTGATTTTTGAAGCTCAACCAAAAGATGCTTTGCACTTTCCGGAACTTGCAAATAAACCACATCTCACTTTTTTATTCATTCACCTCACCAAAGCGCGAATTTAATTAAAACATCAGCATATTTTTTCAGGATTTCTTGATTTGGAATGTACATAAATTTAAAAATAAAAAAACTAAATTCCTTGGTACCGGTACCAAGGAAACTCAACTATAAGTATATGAAAAAGTTTAATTTAGTCAAATTAGCAAGGTACCGGTACCTCTTTATTTTGAATTTTACTCAAACCTCAGTGCATCAATTGGCTTTAATTTTGCAGCTTTTCTGGCTGGGAGTATTCCAAATATTATTCAAATTAGAACTACACTTCCAAAGGCTAGAAATATGGATTTCGTAGTTATGACAGCTGTCAAGAAGCCTTTTATGGCGTTTACTATTGAGAAGCTCAGGGCAATTCATATTAATCCTGCGACAATACTGATAATTAGAGCTTCTATTAAAAATTGCATTAAAATATCAGTTTTTGTGGCTCCGATGGCTTTTCTAATTCAGATTTCTCTGGTTCTTTCAATAACTGAAACAAGCATTATATTCATTACTCAAATTCATCCAACAAGAAGAGAAATTGTCGCAATTCCGGCCAAAAACATAGTCATTGTACCGGTTACTGCTGTTATTGATGAGAGCATTTCTGACATTGAACTTATAGAAAATGGTGCGTCATCTGCATTTGTAGTTTTTGTATATTTAAGAAGTTCATCATTTATATAAGCTTGATAAATATCGGTTTTTGTAGGATCATCAACCTCAATATCTACGCTCGAATAATAGTGAGTTCAAATTATTTTATTCATAACGGTTGTAATAGGCAAAAATATCCTTCTATTGGCTTGGGAATTATCTTGAAGCGTTCAAATAATTGTATAAATTCCATTTTCTAATTTTATTTCCTGACCTATTGGATCTGTAGTTTCAGAACCAAAAGCATCTGTTACAATAGTATTTCCTATAACTGCCACTTTTTTATTTTGAGAAATATCATCTGTATTTATAAATCTTCAGTTTGAAATTGAAATTCATTTAATTTCTAAATATAAATTCTCCACTCCAACAATATTTGCATTCGTATTATAGCTTCAATAAATAAATTGCTTGGAAGTTGTAACCGTAGGGGATACTCTTTTTACTCCGGGAATATTAGCTACAAAATTTACAAATTCATCATCAATTAAATCTTTTGTAGATCATCATCACTGTATTGTCCCAACTTGTGAACTATTTGATCTGCCAGGAGATACTGTTATAAGATTGGCTCACATACTGTTGAATCTATCGACAATTGAAGCCGAGGTTCCTTCACCAATTGCAAGCATTGTAATAATACTAAAAACCCCAATAATAATTCCGAGCATACTTAAAGCCGATCTAAGTTTATTGCTTAGAAGTGCTGTTATTGCAGATGATAAATACTCGCTAAATGCCATATAATTTATTTGTTATTTTTAATAGATCCTTCGACAAGCTCAGGATGACACAGAGGGTCTATACTATCATTCCGTCTTTTATAAAAATGTGTTTTTTGGCAAATTTGTCGACTTCGGCAGAATGGGTAATTATAAGAATTGTTTTTCACTCTTCGTTTAGTTTTGTAATAATTTCCATTACATCATTTCCAGTTTTGCTGTCGAGAGCTCCAGTTGGTTCATCTCATAAAATTAGAAGGGGATCAGTTACAATTGCTCTGGCTATAGCGACGCGCTGTTGTTGTCAACCAGACATTTCATTTGGCAGAGAATAAATTTTATCACCGAGTCCGACTTTTATAAGGGCTTCAATTGCTTTTTGTTTTCTTATTTTTGCTGGAACTCATTGATAAACTAGAGGAAGCATCACTTGTTTAATGGCTGGAGTTTTTGGAAGTAAATTATATCATTGAAAAATAAATCCAATATTTCTTCTTCTGAGAAGTGCTTGTTCATCATCAGTTGCCTTAGAAATATCTATTCCATCAAAAAAATAAGCTCCACTTGACGGATTATCAAGCATTCAAATAATATTCATTAGAGTTGATTTTCCACTCCCACTTTCTCACATAATTGAAGCAAATTCTCATTTATGAAGTTCAAAATCTACTCATTTTAATACTTCAATATCCTCATCTCCCACATGGTAGATTTTTTTAATTCCGGTCATCTTTATAACTTGTTCTTGCATAATTGTTTTTTAAAAATCCTTATTCTCCCTCTCCCTTCGGGAGAGGGTTGGGGTGAGGGCCTTTTATCTAAATCCTCAGCTAGTATTACTACTACTTCATGAAGTTCATCCAGTTCTTCCTCATGGAATTAAACCAGATGAGCCTGATTTTATTGCGGAAGTAATTTTTTTAAGAATTATATCACCAATATTTAGTCATTTAATAATTTCTATATCAGTATCATTTGTAATTCAAGTTTTGATTTCTTTTTTTATTTCCTGTCATTTTTCTTTGACAAGAACATATTTTGATTTTGGGGTCTCTTCTATATATGAAGCAGGAATGACAAGAATATCTTTTTTACTTTCTACTAAAATATTTACTTTCGCAGTCATAGAGCTATAAATTTCGGCGTCTCATTTATCAAGTGTAATAGTGATTGTATAAGATGTAACTCCGGAAGTTGAAACTGGAGTAGAATCTTTTTCGCTTACAGTTCAGATAAATTCTTTGTTTGGATATGAATCAAAAATTATTTTTGCACTTTGATTAAGAGATATTTTTACAATATCAAGTTGATCAAGAGTTGCTGATATTTCAACCAAATTAGGATTTTCTATGTAAATAAATTTTTGCTCATCGGCTGTTAAATTATCTCCAACTTTAAAATCTATTTTTCTAATTGTTCCATCAAATGGTGCAGTTAACTCATATTTATCAAGATTTTTTTGTGCATTAACAAGGGATAATTTTTGCTTTGCTACATTATTTCTTGCTTGTGCTAATTCAACTGCAGTTGCTCAATTTTGAACTACTTTTAGACTTTCTTTCGCATATTCTAAACTATTAACCGCACTTGTTATATCTAGATTTTTTTGTTTAATTTGTGAGCTGTAATTATTTGCACTGTATTCTCTGTCGCTATATAGTTTATCAAGGTCATTTTGAAGTTGAATACTTGTAGTGTTTTTTAGTTTATCAAGTGCGATTTCAGTATCAGAAATAGACTGTTTTTTTGAATTTATTGTATTAGTACTTTGTGCCTTTTTTACCTCTGGATCTGTAAGTTTTTCAATATTTGTAATTGTTGATTTAATAGTATTATAAGTTGTTTGTGCAGAAGTTGTCATAGAAGAAAAAGTGGTAGATTTACTATCAATATCACTTTGTGAAAAGCTAGAAGAAGTGATACTTGCATTCATCATTTCTTGCCCACTTTTGCCTAAATCTATTAATTTATCATAACTATCTAGAAGTTTATTTAAAAAAATTGTAATTTCTTCCGGAGTTTGACTGGTAATATTTAATGAATTATAAGATGTTTTAGAGCTTAGAAATAGTGAATTTGCCTCTCTCCAATTGTTTTCGGCTTGAGTCTTAGTATTTGAATTTTTCGCTCAAAGATACATTTCATAAGAATCATTTTTGTTTTTATTTTCATCAGTAATTCAGAGTATTTCATCAGCATCAAAAATACTATTTTCTATATCTATGATTTGTTTTTTTGCATTTGTGTAAGCATCACTTATTGTTTTTGTAAGGTCTACGCTATAATCTGTTAATCATTTTTCTTCTGTAATTTCGAGTGTAGTTAATTCATTTTTAAGGTTTGTAAGTTGTAATTCTTTATTTTTTATATCCGATAAATTATTTTTTATTGCCAGATTTTTTTGCTCAATTTGATTATCATAATCCTTAAGTTTATTATCTTTATCAGCTAGCAAATTAGTGAGGTCATTTTGAAGTGTTAGAATTTTATTTTCAGCTACTGTAGTGTTATTTTCAGCATTGAGAATATCTTTATATTCAGCTCAATTTAATAAATCTTCCAATTTAATTTGGGCATCATTTAGGGATAATTCGGCTTGTCTTATTGTATTATTAATATCTTCTTTATCAAGTTCTGCTATAAGTTGGTCTTTTTTTACTTTTGCACCATCCCTAAAATATACTTTTGTAACTTTTCAAACTTGGTTAAATTTTAGTTTTTGTTCATCTACAAGTGCAGCCTGACCTGTTACTTTTATTGCATTTTCTATACTTCCAGTCCCAACACTATATTCTTTTGTAACGGTTGTTGTCTTAGATTTTGTATTGAAATAATAGCTATATATAGAATATCCAATAGAGATAATTATAAGAAAATATATAATTTTTTTGATACTAAGAAATTTTTTCATGATTTTTTGGTTATTATACTCTAACTATTACGAAATTATCGAATTTTTATTTCAAAAAAGTCTTTATTTTTTCCACAAAATAATTTTTTTGTAAGCCAAAATCCAAAGTATAGCCCACAAGCTCACTACTATTGAAAGTGGAAGAATTTTCTCATTATCTACCAAAGCAATATGAACAGCTCCAAAAATAAAAAATAAATAGGTTAATCTTTGTAATCTTTTCCAGTTTTTTCAAAGGATTTTTTTACTAAATTTATTAGAAGTGAGAGTGAGAATTATCCCGATATACATCCCAATCATTCACCAACCGAAGAGATTAGTTAAGTTGTAATAATCAGGATTTGTAAGTCAAACTAGTAGTGACATTTTTGCATTAAGAAAAAATCAGATAGAATGAGCGACAATAAAAACTCCAGAAATTATTCAAATTTCCTTTCTTAAAGCTACTATTTTTTTCAAAATTCCGAGTCTAGGTAATACATCCGAAAGTGGTCTAGAAAATACAATAAGTAACAGACAATACCACCCAAAATCTCAAAATTCTACATAAAAATTAGGATAAAATATTATTAAAATTCAAAGAAGTGGCACAAATTTAAGAATTTTTTTGATAACTAAAAATCCAGGAAATGTTCAACCAAATATAAATTTTTTAATTCAGTTCATAAGGTAAATTAAAAATATACTTCAGTTTGAAGTATATTTAAAATTTTAAAAAAAACAAAATATTTCAATACGTTATAATATTTACCTCCTAAAACTTCTCTTTCTTTCTCAAGAAAAACGTCATCTAGAAGCTGGTTTTTTGGGTGTGTTTTGTTTGGTTTGAGAGACTGTTATCGCAAATGGATGATTTTCTACGACATCAAGCTTTCTTCAGATTAATTTCTCGATATCTTGTAAATATTCCACTTCTTCTTGATCACAAAAAGATAGCGCTATACCATTTAATCCTGCTCTTCCGGTCCTTCAAATACGGTGTACATAAGTTTCACTTTCATTTGGAAGGTCAAAATTAATTACATGAGATAGGTCATCAACATCTATTCCGCGAGCTGCAATATCTGTTGCGACTAGTACTCTTGTTTTCCCGGTTTTAAAATTACTAAGTGCTCTTTGGCGAGCGTTTTGAGATTTATTTCAATGAATGGCTTCAGATGTAATTCAAACTTTATCTAGGTCCTTTACAATTCTATCTGCTCAATGTTTTGTGCGAGAAAAAACTAAAACTGAAACTATCGCAGGATTTTTTAATAAATGAGCTAAAAGAAGTTTTTTATCATTTTTTTTCACGAAATAAATTGCCTGTTTTACAGTATCAGCGGTCGAAGAAACTGGAGTAACTTCAATTTTCACAGGATTAACTAGAATTGAATTAGCAAGCGCTAGAATTTCTTTTGGCATTGTAGCCGAGAAAAATAGGGTTTGTTTTTTTGCTGGAAGCTTAGCTAGAACTTTTTTAACATCATTTATAAATCACATATTTAGCATTCTATCAGCTTCATCTAGGATAAATATTTCTACATATTTTAAATTTATAAATCATTGATTCATAAGGTCCAAAAGCCTTCCTGGAGTTGCCACCAAAATATCTATTCATTTTTTTAATTTTTGAGTTTGAGCATATTGAGAAACTCATCAAAACACAACTGCATGACGAAGTCATAGATTTTTCCCATAAGCAGTGAAACTCTCTTCTATCTGAATAGCAAGTTCACGAGTCGGAGTCAAAATAAGTGATTTAATAACTCTTGGCACATTTGAAACTTCTTTTTCACGTGACAGAATTTGAAGAGTTGGAATTGCAAAAGCAGCGGTTTTTCAAGTACCGGTTTGTGCTCCACCTATAACATCTCTTCATTCGAGAATATAGGGAATTGCCTTTTCTTGGATTGGAGTAGGATTTTTGTATCACTCCTTTTCAAGAGCTTTTAAAATAGGACTTATTAAATTAAGGTCTGTAAATAACATCGTTTATTTGGGTGAAAAAATATATTCTTTTTTATAAAGAAGTCGTAGTATATTCAAAAAAGTCTTTTTGTCGATTAAAAAACCAAAATATTTGCAAAAAATAAAAATAAATGATATTATGAATATATCTCTAAGAGATTTTAGATATTTTTTAAATTTATAAATATGTGAAATGAAATAAAAAAATGAGCAGAACAAGTTACTTCTAATATAAATAAAGCAACTCCTGAGCAAATAAAAAATAATAAAAAAGCTCTAACACAAGCTAAATTAGCTAGAAATAAATGAGATAAAGAACATGAAGAAGCTAAAAAAAGTGCAGAAAACGATATTAATCTGGATAATTTATTTCCGGAGAGTCAATCTTCAGAGAAAGAAAATAAAATTAAAAAAATGAGTCATGAACAGGAAATGAAAAAACAACAAGAGGAATTGAACAAAAGAGAACAATTAAAAAATAGGGCAGAATTTCTGAAAAATGAAATTATAAGAGTACAAAATATTAGGTATAATTTACAAAATGAACAAATGAATGTAGATAATAATCTTCACCAGGAAATAGGTATCGTAAATAATATGATAATTCAATATAGAGCTGATTTGCAGAGGAATAATGCCTTATTAGATTTTAATCAAGATGGAAGTCTCGTTATTACAAAAAAATGAGTTGGCACATGAAATGATCGTCAAATATGATTTATACCATCTAATACCTCAGCTCATCCATCATTAACTGCTTCTTTACAAGGTGTTCCTATGCAAGTTGGTTTTGATAAACAATTTTATGATTTTGCAAATGTATATACCCCAAGAGCTCAAAAAATTATGCAGGCAAGACAATATCAAAATAATTTAGGTTCAAATATTCAAAGAATTAATAATGATATTTCTTGAGCAACTCAAGAAATAAATCAAATAAATAATTATTTACATAATTCTAAAATTTAACACATAAATATATGAAAAAAATACTAATTATTACTTTAATTTCTTTAAGTCCATTACTTGGAGGATGTTTTAAAAAAGATATTGTAGCTCCTGAGGTACAGAATACTACTCAAGAAAATATTCAAACTTGAAGTGTATGAACAAATTCCTGAGTTGCTAAAGAAATTGAGAATGAATATATTAATAATACATGAATCAAAGATAATAAAAAATATAATACAGAAGAAATTGAGCAGAATTGATGATTTACAATTCAAATCAAGGATTCCACAAATAAAATTGTATATAAATCTAACTTTACGACTACATATTGATTTGATCAAAATGATATGTTTTTCTTTGAATGTGAAGAAAGTTGAGAATGAGATTGAAAATTAAATATTCTTGATACTTTAAATTTTAAAATTATTAAAGATTTAAAATGAAATAATTTAATTATAAAATGTTGAGATTATAACAAAGAAACTGATTCATTTGATTATTATATCTGAACTGATTTAAATTCTGAATGAATTAAAAAAACTTATCATTTTAGAAATAATCAAAAAAATACTGAAAAAATAAATGAATCAAATAATATAGATAAGACTACATTAAATCCTTTAAAAGACTGAAATCTTGGGGAATATTTTAAAATTAAAAATGGTAAATTATATTGATACGAATCTACCTCTAATGAATGGTATGAATTAAGAAATGCTGATATAAATACATTTACTCCTGTAGAATATGAATTTGCAAAAGATAAAAATTGATGGTTATATAAAGGATTTAGATTAAGTAATGTTATTAATAATGCTAAATTAATATCATATGGAATATGGGTTGATTCTGTGGCTAAAAAAGCTTATTGTAATGATTTTGAAAATGTTTTAGAAATTAAATGAGTTGATACAAATACATTTGTTACAAATGATTATACCGATTATAATTCACCAAAAAGTATTTGTGTAGGAACGTTGGAAGGTAACTCATTAGGGTATGAAGCACACGATAAAAATCATTGTTATTGAAATCCAGGTGGTGGACATGAAATAGTTATTACAGGAGATAGAAAATAATTCACTTAATAAATTTCCTTCAATCAAACTATTAAATCTTTTAAAACCTTTTCTTTGATTTTCTCTCTGTCTGTTATCGAAAATTTTCAGACATAATGGAGTTTTGATTTTTTTGATAACTCAGATGAAGCTAATTCAATATGAGTATATCAGAATTTTATATCAGTTTTGTCATACCTAAAAACACAATTAACAATTCTTTGAATTCCTTGCTCCGCGTCATTTATTCTGATTTTTAAATTATTATTTCAAGAAATAATAGAATCAACTTTGAAATGTTTTTCAAGTTCTTTTTCCAGAAAATCCTCCACAATATCTATAGTTTTCTCGAATTCATCCTCAAATTTTCACTTAAATCTAACCTTTGATTTAATTCATCCGGCTTGTGCCTCCTTCATTTTCACTAATTTTGAAATCATATTTTCGAGTAATTTTTAATAAGATATTCTCTAGTATATCCAAAAATGTGAAATAATGTAATGATAATTTTTATTATTTTGCTTTTTTTGGTTTATTAGAAGAAAATAATCAGTATGTATTTGAATATATTTTTTTACGTAAATTAAAAGCATCTTGATTTTCAATATAATATTCAAATCATTTAGCGTGAACATCTCCGGTAATAGATAAAAACCTCTTTCATTTGTGTTGTTTTATTAGATTAAAAATATTTCATAGCATAAAAACCGTTCTACCATCAACAATATAAGATATATCGTATTGTCATTCATATGATAATTTTTTTCTTTCTCAATATAAAAAAGGATATGTAGCAATAAAACTGTTTAATGAAAGAATTGCTGCTAGAAAATTACGTCTAGATTGATTTTTTAATCATTCTAACGTCTGTAACTCTTTATGTTCTAACACATTTTCAAATATAATAGTTGGTCCTATTAATGTACAATAGAATGAGGTTGCTATATTAATACTACTATGATTATCAATATAATAAACTGTTTTATTGTTTTCTTTGCAAATCTTAGCAATATTATCAAAATAACCTCATTCTTCAAGAAGAATTATATCAGATGATTTAATAGCTTCAATAATAGTTAATTTATTTTTTTCAAATTCTTCTTTAGTATGACTTACTCATAAATTTCTGTAAATAGTACTATCTATAATATGCTCATTGTTAGTATAGGTACATGAATTTTCCTCTGGTCCTGAATTATTATTAATTAAACCAGAAATAACTCATCATAAACAAATTGATGGAAATGGATTTGCTGCAATAATACCGCCTACAGAAGCGGCTGTTAATGTTACAATATTTGTAGCTGATTTTTTTAAAAAATTTCTACGTGATTTACTTTCTAAGGGTTTTTCGATATCCATATTTATAATAATATTCTTAATATTATATTTATTAAATCTATATTAATATTAGTATTGTATCATATTAATTTAATTTTTACAAAAGTTTAATAAGTTTTTTTATTAATTCAAAAATATGAAATATTGTAATTTATATTTACCTATTTTCTTTGACAAAATTTAAAATTACTTAATATGAGTTTATTAATATTTTTTAAAAAATTATGAAAACACTTTTTATTGCGACTTCAAATCCGGGGAAAATCAAGATGTTTAAGGAATTACTTGAGGGAGAGGATTTAAGCTTAAAATTTATAAATGATTTTGATATTAATTTTGAGTCACCAGAAGAAAATTGAAAAACAACTCGAGAAAATGCTTTAATTAAGGCTAAATATTATCAAAGTATAGTTTGAATTCCAGTACTTAGTGATGATGCAGGATTTGAAATAGAAGAGCTTTGAGGCGAACCAGGAATTATGGCTAGAAGATGGTGAGGGACTTTGCCGGATAATGTGTCGGATGAGGATTGGTTAAATTTTTATCAAAATAAAGTCGCACACATAAATGCAGATTTATTAAATGGAAGTTTTCCTTTTACAAGATGTCTTTATAAGTCAGAAAATGAGTGTTTTTATCAAGATGATAAAATAAAATTTTACCTTACAAAAGAACCAAGAAGGCCATATATTGCAGGATGACCAATTAGCTCTGTGAGATTACTGCTTGATTGAAGACATGAACTTGATTTAGATAGAAATGATCCAACACTTATTAATGATGCTAAAAAAGAGTGACTAATAAGATTATTGAAGAATTTATAAAATACTAAATTAATAATTAACAAATTTAAAATGGAAAAATTAAGTTATGACTTGACTCATGAAATATGAAAATTAAGGTGAAGTATTTTAAAATATAGTTTTAGATTGGGTAATATTTTATGATTAACCAATATTGAATTATGAAAATGAGTAATTATTGAAAAATGAGCTATATTAAAGTGAAATATCAAGATTTGAAATTGAACAACAATATACTGAAGGGCGATTTTACAAAATTGTAATATTTGAAATAATTGTGAAATATCATGTGAAGTTAAAAATTCTAATTTATGAGATAATGTTAAGGCAAAACATTTTAATATAAATATTCTTAATGCAGATATTTGAAATAATTGTAATATATGAGCCTGAGTTGTATTTGCTAATTATAATTGAAATAAAAAATGATATTTTAAAGTTTGAGAATGAAGTTTTATTTGATCTAATTCAACAATAATTTTAAAATCTAAAGTCTGAGAAAAAAGAATAATATGAGATTATGTTTATATAGTAGCATGAATTTCTCTTAGAACAGATGTTCCAGAGGAAGGAAGTTTAGTTTGTTATGATGAAAATTGAAAAATAACTATTAAAAAAGATTTAGCTTATAAATATTTAAAAAAAGAGTGACTGATAAAATTATTAGAAAATTTATAAATTTAGATTAAAAAATAACTCAAAGAAACTCAAAAGAACCCACTTGGGTTATTTTTATTTTTCAATTTATTTCACTTCACAAATTCAATTTACACAATTTTGATTTTCATATTCTTTCATCCATCTCTTTTTAACGAGCCATTTATAAATAGAACATCCCACACAATATCATACAACCGATTCTGACCACATAAACACGAGACATATTACACAAAAGATAACCGGTGGTGTGATTGGTGCTACTATTATGGCTCAACTTGCTATATTTAGTTGAGTAAGTTCAAGAACCTTTATTACTTCGGGACTAGAGACATCAAAAAACTGTCCAGAGAGGATAATGAGACAATAGAGAACGAAAGTCGAGATAAATAATCCTATACCCCAGGCAAAACGTTTTTGTACCGCACCAACCCACAGAGCATTTTCTTTGTCTAAGAATAAACGCACAAATGATCAGAAGATGGACCAGCGAGGAGAAATAAATACCTTTAGGATAAAATCCAACCAAATAGGAATAATAATATAGAGTGCTATCGTGTACTCTGCTTTTAATAAAACAAGAAAAAATGTCGTTAATCACAAAACAAGAGTTATTCAAGTAGCTATACGAATCTCATTTTCATCAACAAAGCCATAAGAATCGGTTGGGCGAGAAAAGTTTTTTACAAAATTTCCATACATATCGATAAAAAATTAAAAAATAAAAAAGTACTTCGACTATTAGTTTAATAATTAATACATATTTACAAAATTTTTCTTTCAAAAAGATATTTTTTTGACAAAATTTAAATATGACTAATATGGGATTTATAAATATTTATTTCACCAAAAAACAAAAAATGGTAAATTATGAGAAAAATAAAACTAAGCTAATAATTGATTGAGAGGAGGCAATAAGTGAGATTATTAATTGTATAAAATTAGCAAATAGCTCGATTAGAATTAGGGTTTTTATGTGGAGAGATGATAATTCTTGACGAAAAATTTTGGATTTATTAGAGCAAAAATTGAAATCTAATAAGGGAATTAAAGTATTTATTGAAAAAGATTCTTTTTGAAGTCTTGTTTATAATTTCCAGAAATTAATTTCTTTTTGAAAGCTTGGTTGAGATATTTTTTCAAGTGAAAAAGGTCAGAATTTTATCAAAAATAATAAAAATTTAGTATTTTCTTTTGTGGGGTCAAGGTCTATTTTATTTTTCAAATATTTAAAGGAAAATGATCATTCAAAAATATTTTTATTTGATGAAAATACTGTAAATAGTATTGCAATAATTTGATGAATGAATATTGCAGATGAATATTTAACGCGAGAGAATCATAAGTTTCCAAACACTTGAGGTTGGCATGATTATATGGTAAAATTAGAATGAAAAATTGCTAATAAATTTAGTTCTCACATCTCAAAACATTCAAAAAAATGACTAAGAAAAAAAATATTATCTTGAATAGAAATTCTATCGAGCATTAGGAATAAAAGAACCCTGAGGTCAGAAATCCTGGCACAATTATATAAGGCAAAAAAATCTATAATAATTGAACATTGATATATAACAGATAATTTAATAATAAGAAAACTAAGAAAAATTAGTCAGAAGTGAATAAATATAAAAATAATTCTTCCAAATGTCTCTGATGGTGTTTATCATGCGAATATGCACAGTATTTATAAGATTTTGAAGCCAACTCTTCTTACTCATAAAATAACTCCAAATATCGAAGTCTATCTTTATAAATGAATGATTCATGCAAAAGTATTAGTAATTGATGAGGAGGTTTCAATAATTGGTTCAGCTAATTTAACTAATTGAAGTTTTGATATTTTAAAAGAAACTAACGCAATTTTTAGACAAAAAGATTGAGTGACAAAAGAACTTTTAACCCAACTAAATCTTGATCTAAAAAATTGTGAGAAAATAACTTTAGATAATATTCCGAAATATAATAAAATATTAGCTAAAATTCAGAAATTTTTTATTTAATAGATTCCCGCCCCATTCTGTCATTCTCGCCTCCCTTCCGTCATTCTCGGGCTTGACCCGGGAATCTATTACTTGAATTCTCTTTATATTTTGTAGATTCCCGCCTTCGCGGGAATGACAGGGAAGGAAGCGGGAATGACAGAATGGGGCGGGAATGACAGGGGAGGGAATTTATCTAAACTCTTTGCATAGTTGTGAGTAGATTTCTCTGGATTAGTTCAAAACTCTTGTCGTGTTCTAGGTCTTTTTCATGACTTCAGAGTTTGTCTTTGTTTTCGAGGAGATGGACAATTTCATGTGTTGTTACTTCTATAATTTCCTCTTGCATTTTTGGATTTTCAAAGTTTAGGATACATTCTTTAATATTATCAACATTCCAATACATATAAATATTTCATTTAATTTTTCTATACCTTGCCGCGCCATTTTCTCATCATTCTCTCTCATAATAAGAATTTATAAATTTTCATCAATACAAATTACTAATAAGTTTCGAAAAATTATTTTCCATAAAGTTATTAAAATTTTTAATTTGTTCTATACTTACTCATAATTTTTCTGACATTTCTTTAATGCTAATATTATAATTTCTAGGAGCATTTTCCATACTCCTATTTATGTTATCACTTGTGAAAAAGCTTTGATTTTGATATTCATTAAACATATCTGAATTGCTTTCTATTCTATTTTTTGCAAGGATTTTTTGTTTCATTTCGCGGAGATTTGTAATTTTTCATTCATATTCAAAATTCGCTTGGATGAGGAATTGTGCCATTCTCTCGCTGTCATTTTTAAGTATTTCTATTTCGTTATCATTGAGTTCTTCTCAGAAATTATATTTGTCTGCAATCCTATTAATTTGTCTAGAATAATTAAAATACTTATCTTCAAGACTCAAATAATCCTCTGGAAGCATTGGGATTTTTATTCCGGTATTTCTATCTACAAAAGATTTTAGCAGCATTTCTACAAAACCTTTAAATAAATACTTCCTTAAAATTGGGAGATTTTTCTCTCTTTGGGCTAGGGAATTACGAGTTTTTGTGAGTTCCATTCCTGCTGGCACTTCAATAGAAATATTTCTAGACTTAATAAATTTGCTCATCCAATCTGGTAAATCATCCAAATAATCATCCGGTAAATCCCTGATATACAAATTATTTTTGGTTTTTCTCTCTATTTTGTCAGATGTCTCAAATATTTTAATTTCTCAATATCAGAGAACCCCGACTGTTTCGAGTAATTCCTTAGTATTTGCAATACTTTCTCATTTATAGAGAACTTCGACATCATCCACATTTCATACATATTTCTGGATATTGTGCACTCCGATTAGTGCTCTCAAATTCCCTCAAATTCAAGAAGCCTTATCAACTCTCTCAACTAGAGTTCAATTAAAATCTTCATTTATAATTTCATAACTTATCTCAAAATCATGGATAAGTCATCATTCGTTAAATATTGGCTTAAATACAAGTGATGTAGTCTTTCAATCTCAAACTCCAGTCTTGACTCTGATTTCTTTTGATTCAATAGTTGTCGCATAAAATCCTTGTCCAAACATTCCTTCTGAATTTGCTCCGGTTTTAGATGATTCCCCAGGCACAAGCAAATAATTAAAGACTTGCTTTAAATTCATTCAGGCTGGATCAAGAACGCTTGATACCCAATTTCCGTCTTCCTCATAGAAATTAATCTCAATTTGTCAGGAATTCCCACTACCCAATATCGCATCACGTGAGTTTTGAACGAGCTCTCTTACCCAAATCATCGCAGATTCATCTTGTCCGTCAATAGAAGATCTAATCTCATTTTGAAATAATTCACAATTGTAATTTTTACTTAAAATATTTTGGATAAAATCTCACAGATTTCACTCATCCTCAATATCCATAAGCTCCTTATTATGAAGCCTATAACCAGCAATTAATTCCGATAATTTGAATTTTTTATCTCAATTAATTTTAATCACAGATTTTTCTGATTTCAAAAATTCTCATCCCTTATCTAGAAACTCCCCAAAAGCCACCAAGTCCTGCGGATACTCCCTCAATTTCGTCCTTAACTCATCTATTGTTTTGTCGATTTGCGCTATAGTCGAGCTATTTTCTGGGGCTTGTTTATTAAATAAGTTTTTTTCAAGAAGATAGATCGTTACTTGCTCAAAAAATTGCCTAGCTGATAATCAGAGATATTCTTTATTAAATTCTCGATTAAATTTCAACCAATTATCTTTTAATAATTTACCATTTTTATCAGTGAATTTTCTAACATGTGTAACTATATCTTTATTTGTAATTGAACGTACTTGTATAAGGCTATTAAGATTACCAACTATCCAATCTATAGAATCTCATAAAAACCGATATTTTTTATAAAATGAACTTTTTTTAAATTCTTCTAGAATATCTCATCAATATGGAACTTTTGCTCATAAATTCCTCATATCATCCATAAATTCCTCATATTTCGGGTCAGAAAGGCTTTCTGCTTGGAAATTCTCAGAAGCTTTTTTCTCTTGTTGTAATTCTAGACATCTCTTTTTGAGTTCTGGGGTTGGGGTTATGAATTGAAAAAAATCTCATAAAGCAAGCATTTCTTCCGGTTTTAAATTTATTCAATATTTTTTCATCCAAATTCCCATAGGTTCATTAATCCAAACAGCAAAAAAACCTGATTCTATAAAAAGTCGTAGTGCATTATTATAAAATAAACCATCTAAAATACGTGCAGATTTTCTAGTCAATTTTAAACTAAAAATATATCAATAATGTTTATTAAACATAGTTTTTATTTCATCAAAATTACCTTCATCAAAATTACTTAAACAATTTAAAAGCTCAAAATAGAAATTATGATACAACGGTTCAAAAATGGTCTCATTTTCTCAGACTTTTGTTTCTTTTTCTTCCTCCACCTCTTTCTTCACAAATCAGTTTTTCTTGAGTTGGTAGATTATATTTTGGATATTGAATAATTCATATAATCAATGAATTTTCCATAATTGTATGTTATATTTATTTCAAAAATCTATATATTCTTTATTTTTATCATCAGATTTGAAATATTCTACAAGGCAATCATATACATTTTTATTACCAACTGTTATTATTCCTGATTTTAAGCTTTCAAGACAAGATTCTGCTTTTCCATGTTCTTCCCAATCAAATATCGCTAAATTTATATTTCAATCAAATTTAAATTTAAATAAAATCCTTTCTTCTGCAAGATTCCATTCATCTTGGTCGGCTCAATTTATTATTTTCTTAACTTCCTCATCTTCCATAAAAACTGCAAATTTTGGGTCCATAATATCTTCGATCCCAGTGTACTCTGTGTCGTCAATTTGGATTTTTGTTGTGTTTTGGTTGGGGAATTCTCAGGTTTCTTTGATTTGTTCGAGTTCGTTGATTATTTTTTGAATTTCAAAAATCATTTTATTTTTAGATCATTTTCAATTTTTAGAGCTTAATCTTTTTGTAACTTGACTCATAAATTCTGGTTCAGCCTCAAAAAGTTCAAATATTTTATCTATAAGCTCTATATATTTATCAAGCTCTATTTTATTTAAGATAGCATCTTTGATTTCTTGATTAATATTTAAATCTCTTGGTAGATTATTATCATTTAATCCTTCTGAATATATAGTTAATAAGGAAATAAAATAAAAAATATTTCATTGAATTTCGGGTGTTTTTTGTCTTAGTCTAGCTATAAAATTATCTGCTATTTTATAATCTATATTTTTTCAAAAAAAAGCATAATTCATAAAATCTTTAGGATTTTTAATTCCTAGTACAAGTTCATCTTTATCTAAAAGCATGCTTACAGAACGCTTTATTACGCCATATTTAAGCGTAGCTATTTCACAAAATATTTTAAGTCCTTCATCAAATTCCTCCAAAAATTCATCTAGTACTTCTTTTAATACTCATCTTTTTTCTTCAAGCATTTTCTTGTATTCTTCACTATCTTTTTGTAAATTTTCTTCATTATTTTGATTAAATTGATTTTGGGTAAACTCTTCTGATTTTGCTTTTTTTGTTGGCGGGCTGAGAGTTAGATTATCTTTGTCTATTCTTCCATAAAACACAATATCTGATTGGATTTCGTATCAGATATTGAGGTTTATACTAGTGTTTAGGATTTGGACTGGGGAAATATTTGAGTCAGTTTTTGAGTTTAGATATTTGGAATTTACAAGAATTCAGGTTTTGTGGATAAGATAATCGTGAGTTGCATTCTGAGAAAATTCCATGGTGTAAAATGGTTTTGTCTCTCCGATAATAGAGTCGATTTTCTTAACGCCCGGTAGGGAAGTGATGTCAAAATTTATGAAATCTGGACTTACAAATATTACATTTTCATTATTTCAAATTATTTTTTGGAGTTCATCCTGAGTTGGAAGCACAATTTTTCCAGATTCTTTGAGTTCTTCTAGAAATGGCTTAAATGCCTCTCTTCAAATATAATCAAGAGTGTATTTTTTCTCGGTTTCATTTGTTTTTCTTTCTTTTAATTTTGAAATTATTTTTCATACAATTTCTGATAATTCCACTTTTTCCTCTAGAGTTTCGCATTTATCAAATATTTTAGAAATTGCTTTCTCAATAGTAAGTACTACTCATCTGGTCGGCAATACCTGATTTTTTGCTTCTGGCACCCACTCAAAAAACGGAGTTTCAAGCGAGAAAATTGAAATATTACTACTTGTCTCGCACACAAATTCCTCATTTACAACTCAGGCAACCTGGAGTCTTATTATAGTTTTTTGCTTTTTATCTGACTTAGTATTTCTTTTATAGAAAAATCTTGTATGCTCATCCGCATATTTTTTAGTTTCTTCGATATCCATCTTAGTCCTCAGTTTTGAGCTTGAAGTCGGGATTAGTAGTTTCTCACAAATAGTTTTACTATCCATTCCCACTCAGAAATCCTCCGCGATAAAACCAGATTCATTAAGCGTGATATTTACAACTGGAAGCAAGCTTGTATCGAGTTTTTGTCAGTTAATATACACGAATTCTTCCAGATCATTTAAGCGTTTTCAATTCAAATACAGATTGATATATGGATTAGTCCCAAATCTTGAACAAATAAAATCGTTTAAATATGTGAGGGTTTTGTCATCTAATTTTGTCGTAAGGCTCACTATAGTTCAATTTTCTTGTTTTTTGCTTGTTAGACTTCAGACTTTCACTTCGTTTTTCTCTTCTACAAGCGATATCTCAAATGCCTTTTCTCACTGTTTTTTTGTATTTATCGATAATTTTGCATTCTCAAATTCTTGTAAAAACCTTAGAGATTGAAAAAATCCTTCTCAAAATCTCCCCACTTGCACCTCGGGATTTGAGGCATCACATGCATTTGCGATGATTTCCACGAGTCATTGAGCCAGATGTTCTCATTGATTTTTTATGAGTTTCTCTTTTTTGACTATTTTTAAATTATCTGATTTTCTCGTATCCTGTGGAATGAGTTTCAAAACTTCATCATAATCTAGTGTATTTCCTGTTGTAACACTGTAGGTTATGAGCTTAATAAAAGCATCCAGAGGTATTTGAGATGGGAGTTCAAATTTTTCTCTCACAAAAGTTATGAAGTCTAGAATTTCAAAATTTTCTCAATTAATTTCTTTGTATTCTACAATTAATTTTTTGATTTTTTTCCTGTTTTTGTCGATAAAAGACCTGATATTTTCAGGTGATGGACTTTTACCATTTTGCGCTAAATGATCTCTAATTATACTTCTTGTATGTTTCATTTTTTTAAAATTATTTCTTTAATACTCATAAATTTTTAATTCTATCCTCCACAAAACAATCAATTCTTTGTAAAATTTTCTCATTTGTAGGAAAGATTTTTTTGATTTCATTTTTATCATCTTCTGGAAGTCATTCGACAAACTCTAAAAATACATTTTTAGAAATATCAGGCAAACGCATTAAATAGTCAAGTTCTAGCTTTAGAGAATAGTCTCATTTATTTAAATTATTAATTCTACTTTTTATAAATCTTCTAAATTCATCTCTAAAATTCTCGTCAATAACTTCTTTATTTGTGTTAAGATTTGATTTTTTTTCTCATTTTTTTCGTTTAGAACGACTGTTATTATTCTGCACACTTTTTGCGTTTTTATCTTTTCTCTTTTGTTCAATTTCTTGCCTTTCTGTTGCCACAGGAATATTCACAAGTTTAAACATTTCTTTTAATTGAGCTCTATTTACAACATCTCATTTACCAACTCTTCATATTCATTTTTCTCTCATAAATTCAGCTTTTATTAAGCTACCTAGAAATTTATTTCAAATTTTTCAAATTTTTTGCCAGTCTTGATTTTTTTTACATTTATAAAAATACCAAATTCACTCTATTTCTTGAAGTCATATTTTAAATAATTGCTCTCTGTGAGATAACAAAAGATTTTTATATCTTTCTAGCTCTTGGCTTTCAGTTGCCACTTTAAATCATAAATTCTCAAGCATTATCCCCAATCATTTATCATCTTGTATAGTTCAAACTTTATTTCCGGCTCACCATTTTTTATTTAAAGTGGCGTTAGGAAAGCTACTCAAATATTTATTTCAAATTTTTCAAATTTTTTGCCAACTTTTCCATTGCATGCATTCAAAAAGATACCAAACATTATCAATTTCAATTAGTCATATTTTAAGTAATTCTTCTTTGTGAGACAGTAAGAGATTTTTATATCTCTCTAATTCTTGAGCTTCTGTTGCGACTTTTAATCATAAAAATTTAAATTCCTTTCTTAAATGGTCTTTATTTCGAAGTACTCATGCACTATCTCATATTCATCTTGCCTTATTCCATGTTGAGTTCGGAAAACTAATTAGATTATTTTTTCCAATTTTTGGCCATTTTCTCCAGTTAATACATTCATCAAAATACCAAATTCAATTAATCTCAATCAGTCACATTTTAAATAATTCTTCTCTATGAGATAATAAAATATTTCTGTATTTTTCTGTTTCTTTCCTTTGTTTTGGACTTTCTTCAATCTCCTGTACTTCCGCCTTAAAATAAGCTACTTTCTTGGTAACGTCTTTATTTCAATTAGAATTTTTTAGTGCAAATTCTTTTAAATTTTGTGCCTCACTATTTTGACTTAATTTACTCATTTTTTGTAAAAATTATAAAGATCTTTTCAATTTTATCATATTTTCGTAAATTATGCAAAAAATACACACAAAAAAATCCCAATAAATGCAAATTTATTGGGATTTTTTTAAATCTAAATTTTTACAGCTTTTTTTGTCTTTCTTTGAACTAATATTAATCTAACTTCTGAAGCACGTTTTTCTACTTTTTCAATATCTGGGATAAGGTAGCGTCCAAGGTCATGTTTTAAGGCAATAGGAAGAATATGCTTTATAGTTTCCTCAATTTGTTCTTCTGCTTTTTTTAAATGTTTTTCAGTAATTTCTGATTCATTAAAATGAAATATTTCAAGACATCTTAAATTATACATTCTATCTCCAACCTTTACCCTTGGAGCCTTTTTATGATGAGAAATTAGATGATAATGGCGAGTTTTAATTTGTTTATCTTTTTTTTCGTCTCCAGTTTTTTTGGGATTTGTAACCATTTCTGTAATCTCAAGAGTTCCAGGTGATACTCTGAAATTTATCAAATTTTTCATTTCTCATAAATCAATTTTTCAATCCTCTAATACATCATGATCTTCTGCAGCAGAAAGAGTATCTGGGTCTGTTTCTCATAGCTCTAAAAGTAATAAAAGAGTTACTCATGATACATGATCAAAATAACGTTCTCAGGTTCTTCTCGTAACTATTTTTCAATATCAATGAATAAGTTTAGCAATTGTTCTTGCCGCCATTATTTGACTAATAGAATCTTCACTCAATCACTTAATTTTTAGAAGTTTTCTAGTTTCTTCACATCCATAATCACTGGCAGAAACAAGTTTATCTCAAAAACGTATAACTTCTGGAGCTCTAGGGTGAGTTTTAGAAGTAAGATTTTGTTTTTCCATAGTTTTAATTATATAATAAATAAAATTTAAATTTTGTCCTAATTTGATTATATAAAATAATCTTAATCTCTAAAAAGATTCTCTAAAATCCTTTCAGGATTTTCAATTAATTTTTTCTTGATTAAATCAATAGCTATTCATTGGATTTCCTCTCAATTCTCTTTTAATATTTCTTCGACAATATATTCGGCTATAAATTGAGGAGAAGTTACTATATCTCTAGCTTTCTTTTTTATTTCTTCTCTTATAATACTAACAGCTTTTTCTACTTCATCCTTTCATTTTTCCTCTTCAAGAATTTCTATAACTTTTTGCTTGTTATATAACATCATAAACATAGTCTGCATTTCTGGTCTATTTTTAAGAAAATGCTGATTTGTACCATCTTCCATTTGTGCTTTTAGAAATTTTGCAGTTAAAAGTTTTTTTCATTGTTCGCTATCTGCGATAATTTGCAAGAAACCAGCTTCAGAAAATCTTAAAATATTTTCAATAATTTCCTTATTTATAGGGGCTCATAATTTAAGTAAATCCGCCGTCATTTTTCTTTTTACTTCTAAATCTTTTTCCATTTTTTGTGCCCCCTCTTTGGAAGTAGGAGGATTTATTCTAACTGAAGTTGCCAAATACAATTTATCAATTGATAAATAATTAGCATTTAGAGCTATTAATTTTTTGAAAATATCATATTCATGATATTTAATTGAATAATCTAGTAGATTCCCACCATCGTTAAATGGCATATTTATATCTATTCAATCCTTAAAACCATTTTGCACGCTATGCTCAATAAGTAGATTTACAATATCTAAATGTAAATTATTTGATATTAATGTTGCACAAAAAATATTTCAATCCTCTTTGAAAATTTTTACTGTTCTAAAAGATCGTTTATAATGAACCAGTTTTGTGGTATTTCAAGCGGTTTCATACACTTTTTTCAAAAGCTCTTCTGCACTAAGATAAGGAGCTTTTATTTCAGGAGATTTCCCTCATACATTAGATGATTTTTTAGGCATAAATATTAAATTAAGTTATACATTATTTTATATATAACAATTTTTTATAAAATGTCAAGAAATTTTGATTTTAATTAGTCTGATAAAGTCTTACTTTGAGATAATTTTTATGTTACTTCATCTACTGCTTTTTTACTAATCTCCAATCTGTCTAAAAATAATTCGTCTGTTATATGAAGATTTATCACTTTAGAATGTTTTTCTAGGAATAATTCATGGTCTTTAATAAGCTCGGGCAGTCTCTCGAGGGATTCTGTATAATTTTTAGCTTTATAGAGTTTTGTAAGAAGTTTTTCGCTCAAATCAAGACTGATTATAAAAGTATCATAGTTATATTTCTCAAGCCATAATTTGAGATTTTCCCATTCACGATCAACACTAACATCAAAAATAAATGATTTTCCAGACTCCAGAATAGACAAATACCTCTCATTTCTCCTCAAAATATATTCATCTTTCTTAAATTCCCCAAAATCCTCCAAAATCTCTGATCTTATCGCATCATTATTAAAAACCGGAAGATTAAAATTATAACTAAGATAATTGGTAATTGGACTCTTAGAACTACCAACACATCCAGAAAATGTTATACAAATAGGTTTTTTCATTTTTGAATAAAAATTAATTTTAATGCAAAAAATATACTTAATGTTGTAACTTTTGCAACATTACTTTTTAATCCTCCAAAATCTCTGGGATTCTTCTTTCTGGGATAATTCTCACTTTTATCTCTTTTTCTCACTGTAAATAAGCCTTTGCAAGTCTATGAAGTCCATCTAGAAGCAATAATTTTCACTTGTTTTGCATAACATCCACTGGATATTTTAAATCAGCATTTTGAATTTTTTCCCAGTGACTCACTTCCTTCTCCGGATTTGCCAAAGCCTCCCAAACACTCAGATTCCGATCATCAGTTCATTCACTCTCCCAAAATGGAATATCAAAATGCCACAAAAGACTCTCAATAGGCATAGTTATTACTGGCTCATCAAGTTTCCAGACTTTCTCAACATCCCAAGAGAAGTCAAATCAAATGTCTTTAATAATTTGTGGTATTGGCATGGGTTTGGTTTTTAGATTAATAAATTTATGAAATCTTGAATAAAAATAAGTTTATTTTTTCAAATTTTCATTGAGGAAATTATTTTTTGTTCCTCAAGTTTTTTAATTTGTCTAGTTGCTGTTATTCTTGCAACTCATAGGAGTTTTTCAAATTCTTTAATGGTTAAAAATGGATTTGAAAATAAAATATTTGTTATTTTATGATAATCTACTTTTAAAATTGATAATCTTTGTTCTATTTTGTCCATTAAATTTCTTATTTTTATTATTTTATCACTTGTAGATTTTGCTTGAAATATCATTCATTCAAGTAAATATACTATAATTTTAGAATAATCTCAACTAGATGTTGTATATGACAACAATTGATAATATTGTTGTCTTGTTTTATTTATATATTCACTTAAAAATAATATTGGATAATCTAATTTTTTAGTTAATACTAAATATAAAATATTTAATATTCTTCAAGTTCTACCATTTCAATCAAAAAATGGATGTATTGATTCGAATTGATAATGAATTACAGGCATTTTTATGAGAGCATCAATATCATCAGAGGAATTATTTATAAATTTTTCTAAATTTGTTAATAATCTTATAATATTATCCTCTCAAACTGGTGGAGTATATAAAATCTCTCACATATTATTTGCTATAACTGTTCAAGGAATTTTTCTAATTCATGTTTTTTGTGGTTCTATCAAACCTTGTAATTCTACTAAAAAATTAAATCAAATTCCACCCTCTTTTTTTAATCTTTCAAATCATTTTAATATAGCGTTATGATAATGTAATACCTCTTTTTCTGGTCATTTTATAGAATCTAGAGAAAGTGCATTTGATTGAAGAACCTTAAGTGTTGTTGTATTTATATTTTCTATTGCTGATGATTCAACCGACTCTTTTATTAAAAGTGGTGAGACAAGTATTTCTATATTTGGAATAAGATAAGAAAGTCAATTAAGTTTTGATATTTCTTCGCTGGCTTTTATTGCAAGTTTTAAAAATTCTTTTTTATCAAAATCAAAATCTCAAGGTAACAAAGGTAAATCATTATAAGGAATAGTTTTATCAAACATATATTTAAATCTTAATAATATTTATATGCAATATAATATAGATTTAATAATTAAAGTCAAATTATATGTATCATTTTTTGTGTTTTTTGATACATATAATCTTGATATGTATCATGTGTGATATATGAAGTTGTGATATGTATCATATTTTAACTTTTTTGATATACATTATTTCCCCAAGAGAAGTTAAATCAGATATCTTTAATATTTTACAATATTTTGCATGTTATATAAATATATGATATACTCAATCCAATATTAATTATTGACATATTATGGCAGATACTATAAATAATAATTTATTGTCTTGAAAAACAAATGATTTAAGCAATGTCTGATTACTACCAACATCTAAAATTTGAAGAAGAATTGATTGGAGTAAATTGTTTGATAGAATACGATTAGGCTATAAAAAACCTCTTAATTGGAATTTACTTTTAGATGAAAATTGAAACTTTAGTGAAAGAAATTTTATAATGTGAGATTTTTTTCATACAAGAGAAAAAAATAAATTAATTATTGAGGCTAATAAATTGCCACAAGAAATTGCATGATATAAACAAAAAGTTGGCAATGATCGCATATTTTACTATAATTCATTAATTAGTAATTTAATTAAACTTTTTCAAAATATATTTTTTCTATGAAATCAAAATAAAGAAAAATGAGATATAACAAATGTCTATGTCCAAAATTTCTTTATAAAATTAAATGAAATAAATGAAATGTTAAAAAATCCAGAAACATTATACAATGGGTCCAGTTCTGAAAGTATTGATTCTATTGATGATGAAATACTAAAATATTCTAAAGAATGAATTGAATGGGTAGAAAAAATGTGGTGACCATATGAAAAAGAAAATATTGAAAAATTTAAAGAATCAGCTTTAAAATTTTTAAAACCTTGAAATGTACTTGATGTAGATAAAGTTCTTGAAACACTAAATTCACATTGGTCATGGAATGAAGATGTTCTAATCTTTGTATTCTATACTGCTAATTGTAGCAAAAATGAGCTAGAACGACTGCAAAAGTGAGTTCTTGCTGCGCTAGATTCTAAATTTAAAAAATTAGACACTCCAAAAATCTTTTTAATTTTAGAATTTATACTTCCTTATATATTGGATTGAATTGAAAATTTAAATTTTGATTTTCCTGAATTATTTAGACCTGAATATCTTAGTAAAATACATACATATGATTTAACTATAGAAAAATTTATAGGACATATTCATTATTTATGAAAAGAAAATAATTGGCCTCAAGAAATACAAGCAAAATTAATTGAACAATTCAAAATATATTGAGCATCAGAAAAATGAAAAATATGATTCTGACAATGAAGCGAACAGCTTTATTATTGGCAAGAAATTACAGGTCATTTAAATAAGGATAATTACAAAGACTATTTAAAATCCGAAGATTTATGAGAAAATAGAAGGCCATTACCCAATATCCTTAGATGTTCTATTGAAGAAACGAAAGAAATTACAAGTAGTAGTGTTCAACAATTAATGATCAATTCTTAAGTCGAACTCACAATTTTAAACAAAAAAGAGCCTAAAAATTTAGGCTCTTTTTTCGTGTTTTAAACTAACTTTTTACCCGAACTATTCCTTTATATAAGCCATTATTTAAAGGTGGTTCGATATTTTTTACTTTGGACAAGCCACCGTGAAGAATAAATACCATTATGATGTAATCATTAAAATAATAATATTCAAAAACCAAATTTTAGCAAATTATATCTGTGAAATATAATTTGCTATCTATCTGCTTTTTATCTTTCAATAGTTATTAATTGTACATAGTCTTTTTTGCTAATATCAGTAATATTTTTAGCTAGTCTTAGGATTCCATTGTTTAGTTTCAGTATATCCTTTTCATTAATGATTAGATTTTTTCAATTAGCAAGACTTACCTTTACAATCTTCTCTTCACTGAGATTACTCATAAAAGGTTCAGATATATTATATTTTTTCATATTTTTGTAATTTAAATTATAAATATAGCTGTTTAAAGAGCTACTATTAAACAGCTATTGTTTTGGAAGATATCTCTTATGAATTAATTATATATTTATATTCAATATCACTTATGTCTAGAATAAGGTAAGTGTTATTATTCTTGTACATAATTACGTGTATTAATTCATAATAATGGTTATCTTTATTATACGAAACATCATCAATACATATTGGTTTTCATTTTTTTCAGATTAATTCTATTTTGCAAGTCTTAGCTTCTGAATGTTTAATGATTTTAGTTCTGAATTTAAATTTTCATTTTTTGTTTCTGCAAATTACATATATTAATTCTTTGGATTCAACTCAATTACAATCCAATATTTCTCCAATTTCATTTATATCAAATCTATTGATTGGTATTTTTTTATAAATGATATTAACCTCATCAGGAATATTTTTTGATGTTATTATTTCAAAATCATCTCATAAAATAACATCATCACTGAAGAATTTATACATAGGATTCTTTTTCATAGTTTTAAAATTAAAAATTAAATAAAAAATATATAAGAAAAAATTCTCATATAAAATCATATATGTATTTTTGAAAAGTTTTAGTTAATAAATAAAACTATTTTCTAATTACTTAAAACACATAAAAAAGTATTAAAAAATATTAAAAAAGAACATCTCATAAATGTTCTTTTTATTACATCTTTTAACTTAATATAAATAAGACCCTAACTATTAGATTAGGGTCCTATTAAATATTATTTTTCTCAATTCTTACCTTACCAAATATTCTAAAATAGATTTATTTTTGTCGTATTTATAAGTATTTACTATATTTCTATTGAAAGTAAGTTTAATTAAATGATTCTGATCATCTCCATTGTTTGCATTATTTTCTCCTTCTCAAATATTTATAATTTTATCATTAGAGAAATTTAAATATACATCCATAGTTTCAGAATTCAAAATTATTTTATTTATAATCATCTTCAAAAGTGATTCTTTATCTCTCTTAGAATTTTCAATAGATAATATATTTTTAGAAAAAGTTTTAGATAATTTCACAAGTATTTCAGACATATCAGTATTTGTTAATTCTGATTTTATTAGCTGATTTATTTCTCAATTTTTCCTTACTAATTCCTTAATATCAACCTCGTGTCTATTTATTAAATTATCATATAATTCTGCTGTTTCTTTACTTTGTGAACTTGCTCTCATCATTATATAAGAAGTTAATTCTCTTTTCTTTTTCTCAATTTCTTCAGAGTTATTTTCAATCTCAATTTCATACTTTCTAATATTACTTTTTTCTTGAATCATTCTCTCAAAATTCTTTCAAAATCTTGAAGGATTTCAAACAATCTCTTTTACGATTCACCATGTAAATTTCTCTATAAGAACTCAAGAAATTTGAGGATTTGTACAAGGATTTTCTACATTGATTCACCTTGATTTTCATCATCTACATCTATAATAATGATTTCATTTAATACACTTATATCACTGATACGACATATTGCACGAAGGACACAAAATCTTTCAAGATAGAATGTAAAAATCAGCCATTTTCTTTCTCGGAGGATTTATTTTTGTCTCAAGTAATTTTTGAGTTGTATAAAATAAATCTTTTTCAATAATTGATGGACAAGTAACTGGTATCCATTCTTCTCTTGGAAGCTTTACAGTAGTTCAATATTCTGTCTTAGTTTTTCAATAATATGACAACCCAATATATTCCTCTCTTCTGAGTATTTCACTTACTAATTCTTGAGTCCAAATTCAATATCAATTCCTAGATTTACTTTTAGATTTAGGATCAGTATCACTTCTAGTTGGAATTTTTTTAGAAGTTAAATATTTAGCTATATCAGATTGTGTCAGACGTTCATTACAAAACTTCTCAAAGATTAATTTAACTATTTTAGCTTCATCCTTATTCAAGATGATTTTTTTATTTCTTCAGTCTACTCAACTTTTTTCTATACTAAATCAATATTTTATATTTGAGTTAATAATAAAACCCTGTCTACATTTCTCTATTTTTCAAGTCATAGTCCTAGAACTAATCTTCCTTTTCTCATATTCGGAAAAGGCTTGCATAAATGTAAGTTGTAATCTTCATTCATGAGTATGAACATCTACACCTATTTGTATAATTGATTCAATTGTAACTTTATATCTTTTCAGAAAATCAATAAATTTTAAAAAATGAGCTACATCTCTAAAGGGTCTATCAAAATCAGTTATAATTATATGATTTATTAGTCATTTAACTATATTTTCTTTAAGTCTATCAAAATCTGGTCTGCTCTCAAGTGAGCCAGAAAACCCAGAATCAACATACATATCAGTTTCTTCATTAAAACTCCATCATCTTTTATCTTTATTTCTTTTTATATATTCTCTTATCATACGTTTTTGCCCGTCTAATCAAAAACCCTTTTCCTGCTCGGATGTTGAAATTCTGCAATAAGCTACAACCTTAGTTTTATTATCAGATATTTTTACTTCATCTGAAACACTCTTTTCTTTTAAATCCATATTTTAATTATTGTTAAATATTATAAATTTATAATGACAAATTAGCATTATATTGCTATTTTATGAGTCTCAAACTTTTTATTTATAATCAAAAAATACTCCCATAAACACTAAAGCCTACAGGAGTATTGATTAGATATTTTTTATAAAGAGTCTATAACCTTTTCTATTTTCTTTATATCAATATTCATATTTCTAGATATTCTTAGATCACATTTAGTTAAATCTATATTTGGTTTTTTTATTGATTCAAGAGAAACATTATTTTCTCTTAGAAAATTTACGAATTTCAGAAATTCATAAGCTTCATTAGATATATGTGAACATTTTTTTATAATTACAGTCTTAATTTCTCACTCAAGTATTCTTCCTATTAAATACATAAGTCATGGTCTTGGTTGTTCTTCTACAAATAAATCTAAATATACACATCAATTATTAATATTTGACTTATCATTGAGGTATCTTGTCGTTATTATTTTTTCAAATTCTTCTAATGTTGTTTCTTTTAAATTAATATCTATACATAAATATCAAACTATATTTCTATTATCTTTTACTCCTAAATCTTTAGAAGTGTCTTTACCTTTAATATTATTTTTCATAAGTTTTTTAAATTATTATTAAATTAAAAATACTCCCATAAACATTGTTATTTAGGGGAATATTGTGTTGGTTTATAAAATATATGTTTTAACTCTTCTTTGAAATACTCTTGTAGAATGTTTCAAAAGGAATTCAATTGCTATAATCGTCTTTATTTAAAACCGGTAAGAAACCTTTTCAGAATTTTTCAATCTTCTTGATTATCTCAATTATAGCGTTAGGTTTGTTGAATTTTGAGGACACTTTCTTTCTGAGTTTTTTATTTTCAACTTCTCTATATGTTATTTCAAGTTTGAAATATCAGTTAGAAAAATCCTCATTTCACTTCTTTTCTAAAAAGTATACTCTAATTAAATAGAATTCTCTTCTATGAATAAGTACTTTGCAGAATTCCTGTCTGTATCAAAAACCAACTCCTTCATAATCTTTAAGATCACTTGTTGTAAGTTTTCATACAGTTTTTGTCGCCATATCATAAAATATTGAGTAATTTCAATCACTTCTATTTGCATATTTGAATTCAGGACTATTAAGATAATTTATCATATCTTCTTTATCCTCATTTTTGAAATATCAGAAACATTCAATTTTCTTGTATGAATCTTTATTATTTCTCTTAGAAGTTGTTTTATGAGAAAACCATAAACTACTAACTCCTAAACCATTAAACAATCATACCTGTTCCAGTTTTTGTTCTTTGTGATTCATTATAAATTGAAATGCTTGTTCAAGCACATCAGAATCACTATTATTAATATCCATTTTGTTCATTTTTAAATTATAAATTAATAAAATTTTCAGTATCAATCAATCAGTTTTCAATAAGAAACTCCTTGGCTTCTTTATAATCTTCGTGTGTCTCATCAAATATATATAAATCAGAGCCTCAACCTAAAGTCATATCGATTATTCATCTTTTAAGATAATCCCGGATTTTTGAACTAATTATTTCTTCTTTAGCTTCTTTTTCATCAGCTAATTTTCAATATCTCTCAAGATGATTATCTTTTCCAGTTAACCAAGATTCATAATTTTTTATCCTTTGATTATTTATCTCTAAACTCCAATTATCAACCCTTTCAATCTCATTTGAGTAATCTATTTTTCAGGCTTTATAATCTAAAATTGCCCTAATTTTATTAGAAGAATATCATTTAGTTCAAATTGTTTCTATCTGAAGAAAAAATGAATATCAATAAAATCATCTCATATTTTCAACTGACTCTTTGCTTGTATCGGATATAATAAGAGTAATGAGACTGTATGTATTTGGACTATCAGAAATATTTTCATTCTTCTTATTACGTGTTAATCAAACTACCACATAATGACTTGTTTTTCTTACATTAACTCTGTGGTATCATTTAAATTTCTTGTAATCATTTTCTGAAAATAAATCTTCTAAATTATCTCAATGAGTTAGAAAATCTCATTCATTATTAAAGAAATTTAATCAACTCTCAGGATAATCTCAAAAGTTATGTAATCCTGATTCAAATGACCCAAAATATTTATCATCATCCTTACAAGAAATCCTTTTTCTTTCATAAATTCTTATTGGAATAAACTCAATCCTATCAAAATTATGTTTTCTTCATATAAACTCCTTTGAACTACTAGTTTGTTTTACTATAGTATTGTTATATTTTCTATCTATCTCATATTCTATTTGAACCTTAGTGTCTTCCCATCTTTTTGATTTTGGATTTTTAACACTATCAAATAGCTCAAGATTTTCACAATATTTACTCATTTTACTTATTTTTTAAGTAATAAAAAAGAGCTATAGATATATTCCATAGCTCTTGATTTATATATCAGTCTATTATATAAAAATTTCCTCTCACTTGATTTTCTCAAATAAGTTGTGAATATTTTCTATTTTAGGACTTACTTTAACTTTTTTTACCTCAACTTTTTTTACGAATTGAGAATTCTCTTTATTTATGTATTCCGATATCTTTTTAAAAGAAGATATAAGTGTTTCTTCATCAAGAAGAATGTTATGATTACTTCAATTCTTATTTAACTCATAAGTAAGTTTAAATAAAGGTCAGTGACTTGAAAAGAATGGTTCAGACATAAGTTTAACAGAAGCTCATCTACATTCTCTAATCATACCATTAATATTCTCTGTACTACTTCCAGAACAACCGATATCAACAATATTATCATTAAATATTCAAAATAGATGATTTTTTGAATTAACATTAATTCACTTTGCCTTAAGTTCATTTTTAGAGAACTCAATATTTCATTCATCATCTGTATAAAATTTTCATTTACACATAAACTTTATCTTTTGATCATCTCATACCTTATTTTCATAATGTCCTGAAAAATAAAGATTTTTATCAACTTCAATAATGTATTGAACAGTACTTCTCAATCAAATAAAATCTAATATAGTATTTCCTATATCGTTTCACCCAATAATGTATACTCAATGTTTAGCACCTAGATTTCCTCTAAGCACTTCATTTAAATTAGTTATCATAATTTTTAAATTATAAATTAAAAAGTCCTCCACTAAATATGGAGGACTTAAAATAAAGGTTTTTTTAATGCATTAAAAAAGTGACATTAATTGCCACTTGTGGTTGGTGTCTTTACTTAAGTAAATTTAGCATACAAATAAATTGTTTGCTATGTTTTTTAAAGTGAACTCGAGTATCACTATAATATATATACCTGGTTATTAAAATTTTGTAAACTAAAAATTAAACTTTTTTTTGTTTTTCTTTAAAAAATCCTTATTTTAAGAGAAATATTTATTCTTTAATTTTTAAAATTATGTTCTTAAATAAAGATAATATCTGTGTAATAAGTGAGCAATTGCTGGAACTTGTAAAATCTAATAAAAGACTTTCAGACTTTTCTAAAAATGATTTAAAAATATTTTTAGACAATTCATTTTGGGAAATATATATTGAGAAAAATATGAATTTAGTAGAAGATTTAAGAATTGATACAAAGTGATTTTTAGAAAAAGACTTTTATTTAAACAACGATTTACAAAATGATTTAATTGAAATATATATTAGTGATTCAAAAACACTTGGAGATTATAATAAGGAAGATATTGATAAGAAAATAAAAAACATACTTATAGCCAATAATATGAAATATATATTTAGAGTATTAAGAGATTATTGAATTAATAATAGTTCAGAATATTTCTCTATTTGAATATCAAATTGAATCTTGTGATTTATTAATTCTTTACCTAAATTTAATAAAGAAAAAAGTGATAAACTTACGTCTTGTTCATATAACTATATAAGAAAAGCTTTATGAAAAATATTTGAAGAAGAGGATGAAAGTCAATTTGCCGATGATATTCGCCATGTTATAAGACTTATAAATAATATTAGAAATGGCAGTGATAGGGAAGAGTATAGAGATAACAAAACCCTTCTTAATAAACTTATATTTGATATTGACTCTATAGATGATTTTTTGATAAATGATAATATTAGTGACTATTTCTATCTTTTTTGAAGTAGAAAAAGACAATTTGTTAAAGAATATTTTAACAAGGAAAATTCTCTAGATAATACCAAACATAAAATCAACTTAAAAACTCTTAAATCTTGAATTAAAAAATTAATTGCCGATGAAGTTAATACTGATTTTCTTAAATCTAGAATTGAATTTATAACAAAAGAACTTGCTTGAGAATATGACTCAGAAATAGTAACCACAATTTCAAATGATGTAACAATGAAAGTATACAAGACAGAACTTCGTGAAGTATATATAAGAGAAATCAAGATGGAATGATGAAAAGTATGAGCTACATTACTAGAAAGAATTTGTGTTGGTTGTTTCCTTGATTCATTTTTTACGCTTAGAGAATGAAGTAAACTTATTTGAGAATATAATAAAAAGAATTGAATTAACAATTTTCATAATTATTTTGCCAAATTTGATTTCAAAGATAAAGATCAAAAGAATTGGATATATAATCATTATGATGAGACTTTAGACTATATTAATCCTGAAGATTTAGCTGAAATATTATGAATAAGTAGACAGGCTGTATATAAGGCAGAGAGCTCATTCAAAAATAAGTTTGATTCATATTTTATGGATAAAAATATTAAAGATATAAGAGATAATACTTGATTTGTGTATAATAGGGTTATTCATAAAAATCATGATGATAAAAAAGAAAAACAAGAATATATATCTCCTGAAAATGTAGTGAAATATAAAATTAAAAAAAATCTCTGGTATCAAGAAGATATATAATATTAGTCTTTCTTTAAAATAAATCAGATATTCACAACTCAAAATAAAATTAGTAGTACTTACCACTAATTTTATACAATATGAAAAAGACAATTACTAAGAAATCTCCAATTTCTACTATATACACCATACAAAAACCTTACTCTAAAACAAATCTTATTTTAGTTCTTGATGATATTTTCCAAAATAAAAGAAAACTATTTCAAAACTGGAATGAAAGATGAATATTTATACAATATCCAGTTGTAGCTAAATTAATCTTTACACTCCCTTTTGATAATAAATTTGTAGTTTATATTGATAGTACCTGAAAAGTTTTGAGTACTTTAATTTTAGAGAAATGAATTAATATGGATATTCGTATAATTGAAATAAGAATATTTTCACATAAAGACATAAGGAGTTTTGCCTTAGGGAATGACATATTCCTTAAATCTCTAAAAGAACTTAAGTTTGATTGATATGTTGAGGAATTACAGGATTTTAGTTCTGATTTTGATAATATTCCTTTTGATCTGAAGTAATTTTGAAATTACTTTAATAAAATCCCTCAAGATATTTAAATCTTGAGGGATTTTTTGCAGGAATATAAATTATTATCTTACTTAATAAATAAATATTTTTATTTCTGAGAAATAATAGATTGTATTGTAACAAAAGACCAATTATTATCAATAAGTATAATTTTAGTGATTAAATCATCAGTTTTTTCATAAATCACCTTATTATCATTTTCATAAATCACTTCTTTATCTTTATATAAATCTCATGTTTTACTGAATAGATACCATTGATGGAATCATCTTTTTAGAAAAAATATATCTTTAGAAATTCTTATTCAATCTTCTCAATCTGAGATAGTATTTATTCA
The DNA here is from genome assembly GCA_964555845.1 of uncultured Candidatus Peribacteria bacterium. GTDB lineage: Bacteria > Patescibacteriota > Gracilibacteria > BD1-5 > UBA2023 > JALNXF01. The sequence continues at coordinate 106,017 of CAZKUA010000003.1, forward strand.
TAAATTTTCAAATATATCATATATTTTTCGATTAAGAATCATAATATCTTTATTAATTGAGTATTTCTTTAGAAAACCATCAGAAGAAATATCTCAAGGAATTGTATATATAATTTCCTTTTTTACCCCTTTTTCAATTGTTGAGTATCACTGTTTTTTTATAAAATCAATAAGTCCATTGTAAAATTCCTTATTTGATATTAAATCTTTTTTACTCATTAATAATTTAGATTCTATTCATGTTCGTTCATAAAATGGATAATAGCAAGTAGTTGTTTTATTAACAATACAATTAATTATTGGAAATGAATAAATACTAATAATTAATATTAATCATAGAATTATAAATTTAATAAGAATATTTTTCATATTTTCAACATATTAATTACTATTTACGAACCCAAGAAAGTACAGAATCAAGAATTTGATTTGTATAATCAAAAATATTTGGACTATTTGCAGCTTGCTGACGATATGCAACTCCAAGAGCAATTATTCATTGAATTTGCCCAGTTGTCATAGTTGTATTCTCCTCCTTATGTCATTTGGCATACAGATATCAAATATGATATAAAAGTTTATCAAAACTATCTTCATATAAACCATTTCATCATCCTGTGGCATTAAACCATGTAGATCATAAATTAAGGAATTCTTCACTATATCATATATTGTACGCGCTAAATCAAACTAGTATATTACTAACTTGTCACAATTCATAAACATTACCTCAAACATTTACAATAGGATTATTTCCATTATTTGCTAAAACTATATTATTATTTTTTTCCCATTGTTCAAAAACTGTTGTTGGATTGTCTTTGGTTCAAAGATAATTATGAAATGTTAAATCGTATTTTCATAATTCCAATCAGCTCCATTTATCTAATTTTTCTCCAAAAGATAAATTGCTTACATCTGAAAAATCAGTTTCTGCTTGATTAAATATGCTTAGAAATGCTTTTGATGCTAATCCTATAGGATCAGTAAACTTTACAGGGTTATTCCCAACATAACTATACAAATTTACATTATCAACTTGCCCGATCGGATCTCTATTTATAAATCTACCAATCTCAGATGAATAATACCTCGCTCTATAATAATACAATCAAATTTCCTTATCAAATTCTCTTCCAATAAACAGCCTTGTATTATCTATATCAGCCCTATTATATTCTTTCCAATTATAAGATTTATCCTTTTTCTCATAAGCCTTACCAAATACATCGTATCTATATTCCTTAACTGTTTTTCAATCTTTATCAGTAATTGTTACAATACTTCATAATTGGTCTTTTTGATAGAAGTATTTACTTTCTGTTTTTTTCTTTCATTCTCAAGTGATAACTATCATTACAATTAAATCATCAATTCACTTTCAGTATACATATTCCTTACTACTTTTCAACTTTTCTTTTCAGTCATCTTTTTCATATAAATCTTCTTGAATTATATCTTGATTAGAATATGTATATTTGATGATTTTCCTTGCTTCGTCGTCATCATTGTAAGTAGTTTTACTTGTTCTTCTACCAAGTATATCATAACCAAATTCTGATTTAATTTCTCAATCTTTATTTGTTACTTTTATGAGTCTATTTCTATAATCATAAGTATAGATTTGTTTTCAATCTTTAATTAGATTTCAGTTATTATCATAAGTAAATCTTGTTTTATCTAAGCTTATATATTGATTAAGTGTATTACTTGTATAATTTGAAATATCTGCTTTTATTTTATCTTCTTTTTTATTTTTCTCGGACTCTTTTATTTCAGATAAATTAGAAGTTATACGATTTCATACAAAATCATATACAAAAGACTCTGTTGTACTTTTATTATTCTCGGTTGGCTTATATATAGTTTGAGTAAGTCTATTTATCTCATCATAGCTATAACTATCCTGTCAATTACTTAGGATATTTGAATTGTTGTCATAATTGAAGGTATATTTGTTTATAATACTCTCTTGCATATTGGTATTCTTTCACTTTTTTACTTCTTGACTTCAGATATTAGTCAATTCTTTAAGTCTACCAAGAGCATCATAACTATAATTTGTCTTAGTATTATTAGAATTAACCTCACTTGTTTGTTCTAATCAATCATAGACATAAGCTTTAACTATATCATTTCAATTCTTTATAGAAGTCAATCTTCAAATTGAATCATAAGTTCTTCCGATATTTCTAGAAGAAGGATATAGGGTATTTAATAGATTTCCAAGTTCGTCATAACTATATTTCACTTCTTTACCGTTATTTGTCTCACTTACAAGATTGCCAAATGAATCATAAGAGAATACAAGATTACCTCATCTATTATCACTCGCACTTATGAGTCTTCCAAGTTCATCATATGAATAATTCTCTTTTGTTACTCATTCAACTCCAGTTCCAAGTGTAATATTTCTCTCAATTAATCTGTTTAAACTATCATAAGTATTTGAGATAATATTTCAGTTTGGATCAGTTTTTTTGATAATATTTCCAAGTGAATCATACTCATAATTTACTTCCTTGTTATCTACATAAGCCTCTTTAATTAGTCTATTTAAATTATCATAGACATAACCAGTTTTGTTTCAGTTTCAATCAATTATAGCAGTAAGATTACCGGATATATCATACTCATAACTTGTTGAAATAGTTTTAGAGTTTACAGTTTCTATCTTTTTTGTTACTTTTCAAATGTAATTATATTCATACTTAGCAATACTTCAGTTTCAATCTTTCTTCTCAATTATTTGATTTAAGTTATTATACTCATAACTTGTTTTAATTACTTCGCTATCGCTCGCAATGAAAGAAGATGAGATTAGTCTATTTTCTTTATCAAATACATATTTTGTCTCTGTAGTTTTAGAGTTACTTTGAATTACTTTTTTAGAAACTAAATTTCAATTATTATCATAACTTAATACTTGTTTATTTCCGCTACTGTCAGTAATTTCAGTATTATTTCAATAAATATCATAGCTTAAACTTGTTTTATTTCATCTTGTATCAGTTTTCTCTGCAAGTAGTCATTTATTGTATTTGTAATTTGTAGTTAATATCTGATTATTAGTCAGATTGTAATCAAGTTGTTTTACAATATTTCCAAGTAAGTCATAGCTTTTCTCTTGTTTTGATAGAAGTTTATTATCTTTGCTATATACTACCATTTTCACTACATTTCAATTAGTATCATAACCCAAAGTTGTATACGCTCAAACAGAATCTGTTATTTTAATTGGTTCGTTAAATAGATTATATTCAATCTTTTTGAAATTTCATTTTGAATCAATTATGATAATAATATTTCAATTATTATCATATTCATATTTTGCCTCTTTTCATTCTTGAATTATTTTGATAATTTCATCAAATTCATTATAAGTAAAATTTTTTATACTTCAATTTGGATAAATTGTTTTAATTATATTTTCATTGCTATCATATTCGTATTCAATTTTAGCTGTTAAGTCTTTAGAAATTGGAGAATTAACTTCTGTAATATGATCGAGAATATCATAAGTATTTGAAGCTTCTAAGCTACTTCAATCGTCTAATTTTAAAGTACTTTTTACTTTATTTCCGTTTCCGTCATATTCAAAAGAACTTGTAATTCATAGAGGACTTATACTTTTAATTATTTGATCAAATTCGTTATAATTTATAGATTTACTATTTCAGTTTGGATCGATAATTTTGGTAATATTTCCATTATTGTCATATTCAAAACTTGTATCAATAGAGCTTCATAAAATAGCTAAAAGTGAAGAGTCTTTTTTAGAAATTTTAGTAATATTTCAATTTCCGTCATATTCTAGGCTAGTTTTTAATCATCTTGAATTAATAGTTTTAATAAGTTGTCATTTATCGTTGTATTCATAACTTGTTTCAAGTTTTTCAGAGTTATTATCTACAACTGATTTTATAACATTTCATTTTTGATCTAGAGTATTTTCGATAACAAGTCAATTTGATTTGATTATTTTTGTCGGAGTATCAAAATTACTATTATATTCATAACTTGTAATTCTAGAAGTTCCTCAAATATCTTTTTGGGTTAATAGTCTTCATTTATCATCATAACTATACTCAATACTGTTTCAATTTGGTTTAATATCCTTAGTAATTCTTCAATCGCTATCATATTCAAATTTAAATTCTACAACTCAACTATCTGTAGTTACTTTTCTAGAAATTGTATTTCATTTATCATCAAAACTATATTCAGTTTTTATTCAATTTCTATTTTCTACATTATTTTTAATAATCTTAGAAGTTATAGGGTCAATTGTGTAATTGTACTTTACAGTTCAGTCTCCATATTTTTGGTTTATCACCTTATCTCACTCATCATAGATATTTTCTACATAGACTTGATTTTTACTATCAATTAACTTAGTCATATTATGATTTAGTAATTCAACCTCATTTCCAGAAATATATTCAAATTTAATTTCTTTTGCATTATTATTTTTTCAGATTTTAATACTAATTAAATCATTGTTTTCGTTATAATTAAAACTTACTTCTTTAGAGTTGAAATCAATTATTTTCTCAAGTCTTGAACCTGTGTTATACAAATAATTAATTTCTCTTCAGAGAGTATCAATTGTTTTAACTAAATTCTTATCATTGTCATACTCAAAAACAAGATTATTTCAGTTCTTGTCTTCTATTTTTGATAATTTATTCGAATCATTGAAATAAATCTTGTTTCAATTATCAAAAGTTATTATATAGAGATTATTTTCTTTAGCTAGCTTCGCTCTAAATAGTTTATTTTCATAAAGATTGTCAGAGATTTTAACAAACTCTCTCGGTGAGAAATTCTCATCTAGATATATGAGACTTCCAGAATTTCCAGAATAAATCATCTGATTATATGAGTGACTCCAGTTATGTCACAAATTACCGTCATAATCAACTTGATTGGAATATTTGATTTTGAAATTATAGTTGAGTCAGACTCATTTATAAGAAAGAAGATTATTGTCATATCAGAAGTCTCAGGTTGAAATATTCACAGGATCTCATAAATCTGCAACATAGGTTGGGATACTTGGAATTCAGACATTTGTGTTTCAAAGAATATATCAATTATTTGAAATATTTGTATTTTTATAATCTGGAATATTTGTAGATAAAAGAGGTCTAGAATAATTTTTAACAATTAGAAACTCATTTCTTAAAATTTCTTGTTTTCAAAGATATTTATATCAAAATTCAAGAGTTTGCATAGTTGCGAGTACTCTTCATTGACCATATTTGTAATCAATATATGTTGGTAAAAGAGGGGTATTTATATCAATTACATCAGTATATCAATTCGGTAAATCTTGTAAGTTATTAAAATATCAATGAGTTGACCAATACCAATTATTAAAATACCAAGGGTTCTGCCAGCCAATATTTGAGTTATATAAAACTTGTCAGGTAATTACAGGATGATTTGAATCTCTCATCCATAAAGGCTGACTGTAATAAGTAGTTTTTAAAACTTTACCTGGAAGTACTCAGTTTGAATCTCAATCTTGCCACCCATGATCTCAACTATGAGAAACTAAAAGTCACCCATTTTCCACAAACTTATCCCATCTTGCTTTGTGTTGTCTAATTATTTCATAAAATCAAGCTGGTTGGTCTGATGTTATAATAATCGCTTTATAATTATTCAAATCTATATTTGGTAGGGAATTGGAATTTATAGAATCATATGGGATTCCAAGATTATTAAGTTCTTCTACATTGGCATCAGATTGCCATGGAAGATAATCCTGAATTAATAGAACCTTATTATTATTTAATGCAAAATCAGCATTTACTTTCGATATGAGATTCTCTATCCAAGAAGTTGTTCATGTATTTGTAGTATTTTCATCTATGTTCACATTTTCTTTTTCTACTGCCTCAACTGGTGTATAATTAACAGGAGGACGCGTAGTTGAAGGGATTGTGTTGGTTAACTCTTCAGCGAATGTATTACCTATTGTTAATCAAGCTAGTATTAGACTTGATAATATTAATTTTATAGCGATATTGCTATATTTAGTATTTGTTTTCATATAATTTAAATTTAGTTTATAAAAATAAAGTTTTAAAAAAATAAATCAAAAAGATTTACTGTTAAGAAATAATTTTTACAAAACAAATTAAATCACATATATTTTATAAATCAAAAGTTTTTTGAAAAATGTAGGGAGTGGTTTATTTTAAACCAAGTTTTTAGTTTAGATTTTTCATTTTACTAACAAACCATCTCAACTCTCTCTTGTAAATCCTCCAATCTATTTTGAGTATAGATAGCTGTTGTTTCTATACTGCTGTGTCAGAGTATTTGAGAAAGTCAGACGATATCTGATTTATTCACTTCTAAATAGTTATATGAGAATGTATGTCTTAATAAATGAGGTGTAACTTTGACCTGACTATACAGAGAATATTTCTCAATCATTTTATTTACTCCAATCTCGGTTAGAATTCATCTCTGCCCATAAAATATCTTTCAAGAGTAAGAACTCTTCAAATTTCCAGTATTTTCATAGTATTCTTTAATATATTGACCAAGTATTTCTCTAAGACTTAAACTAAGTGGCACTTTTCTTGTTTTTCCTCATTTTGAACTACGAATATTTACAAATCAACTTCTTTCAAAAATAGAAATATCTCAAATCTCAAGTTTCACAACTTCACTCACTCTCAATCCAGAGTACAACATCAGATAAATTATAGTCTTGTCTCTCAAATTTCATCTTAACTCGACTTCTTTCAAAAACTTCCTTATTTCCTTGTCTTCCAATGATTTTGGAGATAGTCCTACACTTTTGAATTGTCTTACTTTATTACAAGGATTTTTAACCAAATAACCCAGTTCTATAGCTTCATTCAAAAATAATCTAACAGAAACGAGATTTCTATTAATAGTCGCAACAGTTTTTCACTTCTTCTGCACATCATTTTTGAAGTCGATAATATCTTTTTCAACAATTCTTCTTAAATTGATATTCTCTCAATTTTTCTCTTCGTACCAAACTATGAAATTCTTGATATCAGCTACTAAAGCCACTTTTGTATTTTCTGAATAATCTTTTTTAAAAAGTTCATTCATAGCAAAAATAATCTCTTGTTTTGAAATATTTTCTGAACTATCTCATTTAATAACTTCTTTTGAGAAATTATTTATAGAGTTTTTGACTGGATAATGAGAGTCTAACATATGAAGAAATAAGTAAGAAATAAAAAACTCTATAAATAATTGGTATTATCTATATACTTAATTTTATATATTTTATAAAAAACATATTACTTAAGCCAAGTTCTTATTATATTACTTTTTGAGAGAAATAAACTTTTTTTAAAAAATCCCCGTTTTTTTAAATTACGAGGATTTAATAAGTTGATAGTTTATATTTGTTTTTAATAATTAATTCTTTTGTTTATAAACAATTCAAAATTTTAATTTTTAATACATCTAACAGACATTCAATTTACTTTGTCTGTCATATTACTTCATAATTCTGAATTAAAAGTAACATAATTAGCACTATTATTTGAATATTTATAAGGTGATGAAGACCATAGACTTGCACAAAATCAACTTCATCAACATTGTTGATAATTACTTTCTCATAAAGTTCTAATTCAGGCAGAAGGAATCATTAAGGCACATTGAAGCCTACGAGTATCCTTTGTATTTTTACTTACTATTTCAGGATAACTTCAGCAGCTTCATAAAGAAGGTGAGTTTTTAGATATTTGATAAGCCTTTCACCAATCTGAAGTAGACTCTATTCCTCAACTATCTTTTGCAATCATTGAAGGTACATGATATCAAGTCGAACATGGTCATTTTCTTGCAATATTTGTATTTGTAGTATCTCACCATAAATTATTATTGGTTTTTAAACTCCAGTCTCATCATCAAACTAGCCATCATAAATTATTAAGTGGCATAAAGAAATTATTTGAAGAATAGTTACTATCTTTATAATTTGAAGTATCGATTTGCTTATTTGTATTTGAATCGTCTGTGACAAATCAATTATTTCACCATTGAAAATAATATCAAATTCTTTTAATTTCTTCATTTGTTGGAATATGATTTCAAGGACTCATTACTTTGTTATGTTCAGAAAATGGAACTGCATTTGTAGCTCATATATTACAGGCTGCCCAAATTTGAATATCTGATCAATTCCAAATTACAATATCGTTTGTATCACATCTCACATCAGCTTTTGTATTTGAATTTCAAAGTCAATTTCATAATACTGTAACTACATTTCAATTATATGAAAAACAATCTCATTTATTATATATTCTAGTTGATTCATATAATTTACAATTTTTTTGTTGTTCTAATAACTTCTCCGTTAAAGTCTGACTTTGTTGATTAGTTATTACTGTTTTGGCAGGAGTAATAGTTGCAGGAGTAATTTTTTTGTTCTCTAAATATTTCTTTATTTTATCTTCTTTATCCTTTTTATTTTTAATAAGTATTTTCAATTGATCTATTCTCTGATATGCCTTTCATAAAATAGTATCATACAGAGTAACTTTATTTAAATTAATTAATTTATCTGCCCAAAGTTTTTTAGTTAATTCATTTAGATAATTTAGTTCTTTTCCTTCTTCTAATTTTCTTATTGTTAATCTATTTAAAAACGTATTAAATGTATCATTTATTTTTGAAACATTAATTACCTTTTTTAATTTACTAACACAAGATATTTGTTTAGATTTACTATTTTTATGTACTACTTTACAGTTATTTACGGATTTGTTATATATATTATAATCAGTAAAATCTTCATTTTTTAAACTTTGCAGTAGTATATCAGATTCCCATCAATCTATACCTACTTTTAAATAAGCATTTATATATCCAACTCAGCTATTTCAAAAATTATTTGTTAAATAAAAGTTAATTTCTTTTTCTGCTAAAATATCAGAATTTATATCTTTATAATAGTATTCTGTTCAGCAATATTTCTTTGCATATGCTGATTTTTGGTTTTCTTTTTTTGTCTTTACTCTATCGGTATTAAGATTATATTCAAGGGCGCTTGTATTGACTGAAGTTTTTGTATTTTCTACATATGCATTAATATCATCAAAACATCCTTTGTAAAAACTCTTCATTCTAGACTCTAGAGTTATTTTGTCTTTTTCGGGAAATTTTGAATATTTAGTTTTTAGAACATATTGACGAGCCACCTCGGCATTAAGTTTGATTCAGTAATTCATTGCATTCTTAAATTGTTCATCAGCAGTACTAATTTCCATATTTTTTTCCTCATTACATTTACTTATTCAAAAGTATGCCGTCACCCAAGATATTACAGCTGTTTCTATTAATGTTTTATATATTTTATTAGATGGAGATTTATCAATAGCCTCCATTACAGCTTTTAAAAACACATTTACTATTTGTTCTATTGTTTCTAATTTTTGAAGATTATTTCAATAGTATTTATTTAATATATAGTCAATTAAGTCTACAATTAATATCGCTACATCTTTAAGGTTATCTAAATCATATTTTTTCGCCTCTCATTTATAATTTACAAATATAAAAGAATTTGTTCAGGCTACAGGTGTAAATCTATTAAATCATTCATTAACTATTTCAGAAATTTTTTCTGTAGTATATGCTTTTTTATAAAAAATCTTTAATAGAGATACTGTTATTTCTTTTACTTTATTTAATTTTAATCCTCAGCTACTGTCAACAATAGCATTGTTACTGTTATTTCAATTAATAACTATATCTCAAGAATATGTAATAAGATATAGTACTAAATCTTTAATCTTTCATAGATTATCTTTCGTTTCCTTTATGCTCTCAATATCATCAGAACCAATTTTGGCTATCAGTCTATCAGATGAAGCAGATATTATATTTTCGACATTATTCCATCAAGCTCCCCAAGAACAATATTTTCATTTTATATTAGCTCAAACAATAAGTTTTGCATTACTATTACTTTCTAATATTGATTTAATTTTATCATATTCTCCTGATGTATTTGTGGAACTTAATAGTTCTGAAGGAGTGGGAAAAGTAGCGTTAACAATTTGGTTACTTAATATCAATAATATCATGATTATTGATATAACTCTTTTCATTATTTTCATAAAATATTTTAATTATATTGTATAATAACTATTTACCTGATGTATATTTTCTTAACTCTTCAATTAAGAAAATTAAAGTTGCATTTAATTTTTCACTATTTCTTGAACTATCTACTTTGGCTTCTAGTTTTGTTATTACTGATTGTATTTTTTCAGTTGCTTTCTTTGGTTCGTTAATGTACTTATTAGTCAAACTTGTTACTATTTTACTAAGTTGTGCAGAATATTTTGCTTTTGTTTCTTCTGGTAATGTATAAGCCTTTGGTTCTAAAGAACTATCATACAAGTTATTTAAATATCATTTAATTGATACTCATTTACTATTTTTCACAGCCACAGCTTTATCTGTCTTATTAACTCATTTTTTATAAACTACTCAATTCATATCAGAGTAAAATATTGTTTTACAATCTGAACTAAAAACAGCAGGTCTTTCTACTTGAAATCACAATATATCTTCTCAAGATACTTTATCATTTAAAATATCTGAATATTTCTTTTTATAAACTTTCCCCATTTCAGATCCTCCAATCTCATAATAAAAAACATTATCTTTTAAATTTATACAGCTTGGAATTACTATTTCTTCTGTATATACTCACTTTTTATCAATACTTTCATTTAAATTTTTCACAAAAACTGAATTATATTGATCAACATAATAACTATATATTAAATACTTATTATCCGATGTAATCATATTTAATTTATAATTTCTGTCGTTTTTAATAAAAACTTTATCATTTATATAAATATTTTGATCATCTACAGTTACTTTGATTTTCTTATCTTGACTGTAAATGGCTTTGTTTTCACTTCATAATAATTTTTCAAATTCTGAATCTGATATTTTTATAGGATCAGAATTAGAATCAATATCTTTCTTAAATTTCGTACCATCAACAAAATCTGTATATATAAGCCATTTTCAAGAATTAGAACTTGATTCAGCCTGAACTAAAAGTGGAGATACTAAGATTATACTAAGTATCAAAAGAATTAATTTTTTCATAAAAAATGAAATTAAAAAAATAAAGATAATCCATATATACATATATAAATCATCTTTATTTAAAAATTTGAAAATACTTATATTTAGCAAACAATAAAGGACGACTTGTACACTAGGATTGTTTGCTTAGAACATATCCATCTCTATCGTTGCAAAGCTAGAAGGAGATTTGTTGTGCACAAATCGTCCTTGCTGTAGCTTTACATAAAATCGCAAAATGCGATGATATAAAAATGAATATGTTCTAAGCACAAAAAATATAAGAGTTTTCGTGAAAAAATCAACTTTTTTATTTATTTTAAGCGGTTTTTGGTTTGTATATAACAAAATTTACACTCAACAAAAAAAGAGAAAACACTAGATTTTCTCTTTAGTTTTTAGATTTATTGTTTATCTATCTTCTAATCTAAACTTTCTCTGACTCATCTCTGACTTTTCAGAAATAGAATCTCACGACTTTGGAATTTTTCAACTAATAAATCTTAAAATAATAATCATCCTCACAATTACTATCAAATCACTCTTTATATCATTTAAATATATTCGATACAACTTCATCTATACTATTATGAAATCAGGACTCATGTTCGAAGTTTATAACAATCTTTATCCTTACTTTCTGTTTCTTCTTTTTCATAAACAAAAAATTATTAAATAGTTAAAATTTAGAAATTAATCTTTATTCAGACCTAGTAGAGAAAACCTAATTGGCTCAAAAGAAATGTCTCTTTCTATCTTAAGTCCAAATCTTCATCTAAAAATCTCTAACTCATCTAATAAAAAATATCCCCATTCATCACAATGGTCTCAAAATATTGATACATAACCATAAAATAATCTATCTTCTTCTATATATTCTGTTACATACCAACTTCAAGCTCAAGTTGGATTAAAGAATTTACAAATAACTACAGGATCAGAAGAATTAGATTGATTTCAATATTTCTTAAACAACTTAATAATATCTTTAGTTAATAATTTCATATAATAATTATTATAAACTAATAAACAACAAAAACCACTTTAAAATACCTTTTAAAAAGATGAAAGAACCTCAATAAATGCCTAAAATTTAAATCAGTTTCCAACTTCTTTTTATGAAATGATAGAAAGTAAGATGAGAAAATACTTTTTATACAACTAATTTGTCCTAAAAATATGAATTTACTTCTCTTACTTCTCTATATGACCCGTACACAAGAAATCTCCTTCTAAAAAATTTCTAAAACCCAAGATGATACAAGTAACTAAAAACTTCAATGTTTTGTAGCTAAAAACATCTATCCTAAGCCAAATTCTAATTATATAACTATTTTGAAAAAATAAACTTTTTTTAAAAAATCCTCAATTTTTAGTTGAGGATTTGGGAGATGGGATTGGAGATAAAATTTTAATTTTTATAATTTATAAAATGTCATATATAATAGTATTAAAAATACTTGCATAGTAAAAATAAATTGTACTAGATATAGATACCATTTAAAATTTTTAATTTTTCATGATGTAAATAAGAAAGAAACTAGAGTTAAAATAATCAGGTTTATTAATGCAAAAATTAAAAAAGTATTATAAGCTAATTTAGAATATATTACAGTACTTACAAACGAATCTTTTCATGCCGATAAGAACAATGCTTCAGTTACTGCTAATATTCATAATATTGAAATGGTATTCTTCTCATCTAATGTTTCATGTGTATTTATATTATTATTCATATTATTATATGGTTAGGTAAAATTAAAATTTAATACAGTTATTAGTATAAGATTTCTAACTAAAAATCAACTTTTTTTAATTTTTTAATGGTGTATTATCAAATATGATCTTTTATTTGGCTAGACATATTAGTATTATTTTCAGCAAGGATGTTTTTAATAAATAGTTCCCATCAAAATCAATAAGTAAATTTTACTCAATTAAATCATTCAAATATTTTTTCATAATTTAATTCAATAAAACTATCTATAGATTCATTATTTGTTTCAATAAATGATATTAGTTTTACTTCTTCGAATACATTAAGTATATTTGAATCTTGTGAATCTGTTTTTAATAATCTTATTTTTATATGTTCGCTATTAACTCATTTTTTATCACTAAAATGTGGTAAAAATATGAATCAGAAAATATATTCAATAAAGTATTTTATTCATTTATTTCAAATAAAACATTTATCAAAAAAGTATTCATTTAACACTTTTTTGATTCAGTGATTCTGGTTATTAATATTTTCATCATTGGTTAAATTATAATATCAAATTCAATCATTATCATTACTTAATTGATAAACTATAAATGCTCTTATTCAAGCTTTTGTATCTGCTCAAAATATATTAACTCAATCGTCCACTTTTAAATCTTCTTCAGTTAAATTATCTAATTGTTCAAATATGTTAATATTTTTATCAATATATTTTTTCTTAAAAAATCAAAAAATATATTTACTAATCTTTTCAAAATAGACAATTTTTGATAGATTTAACTCATATTTTTCTCATACAATTCCCCTTTGAAAATTCCATAAACTAGATCCTCTTTCTGCAAGCAATCTTAAGCCTAAAACGTTATATAATCATTTAATTCACCAATCTTCATTAAAGAATTTATCAATTATTCAAGTTGAAGTATTTGTAGAGTACAAATACTTTCATATTGTTGCAGTGCAATTTTCATTTGAATTTTCATATCTGATTGTTTTTTCTAATATTCTTGCTATGTTATTCCAACAACTTGCAAGAGAATTTATTGAATATTTATGAAAATTACCAAGAATATATTCCAATAATTTTGGGATACTTTCTCATTCTGGAAAATCTGAAATACTTTTTTCAAAGGTTATTATAAAATTCATAATTCACTTTTCCTTGTATTTTTCAGCTACATCAGACATTATTTCAATAATATCACTTGGGTTTATAAAAAATGTCTGCACCTTATTTTTTATATATCTATTGAATCATGCGAGTTTATTGATTTCTATAAGATCAAAATAATTTTTTAAATTATTTCAAACTCTTACATCTCTTGGCGATATATTAATTTTTTGCTTTTCTTTTATTATTAAAAATATACTCTCTAATAATTCTTTTTCTTTTATGGAAAGCGACTTTATATACTTAATTAATTCTGAACTCGAGTGATAAGATGTATTTCAATCAAGATATTCAGAATTTAATAGATATTTATTATCTTTAATGTCCCCAAATAATTTAAGACTATTATTTTGTCTCAAATATACTTCATTATAGATATCCAAATATAAATTATTATTTGATAATGAAAGTAACTTTAGTTTGATAAATATATCAAAAAATAATCATTCTTCTGAGTCAAATACATTTTTAATATAATTATCATCTCAGTTGTTGAGTTTATTTGTTGCAACTATATTATTATATACCCTTTTTATACTTCTAATATCAGATATATGTTTTCACCAAGTTCTGTAATTTTCTATATTAAAAAGTTTTTCTATTCACTCAATAATTCACTCTTTTGATTTTTCTGAAAAATCAAGTTCTGATTTAATAAAAATTTTCTTAAAATATTCCTTTAGTTTATCAAAATCAGGATACAATGAAAATTGAACATTAACAATTTTTTCAATATATTTAACTAAATTTGTATTATCAAATTCCTCATTCGTAATATCTGAATAAATTCAATCTCAATTCAAAGTTCTAGATATTCTTAAGCTCTCATCAATATTATTGAAATTTGATAAATCATAACAAAGTATGAAATTTGTATTATAAAAATCTTTACATAAGTTAATTATTTTAAAAACAGATCTCAATTTATCTGAGGATATTCTATCTAAGTCGTCAATAACTATAATAATTTTCTTGTTTATTTTCTTTAATGAATTGTTTATATCTTTTTTTGTATTATATAAATCTTTATTATTTCACCAATCTAAATCAACTCACAATAAACTATTTGTTTTTTTTCATAGAATTTTTATTAAGATATTTAAATCATTTCAAAGTTCATTAAGATAAGTATTAGATTCATTTATTAAAAAAGACTTGAACTCTAATATAAATTTTTCAAGCAATACACTTTCATTTTCAAAATACCATGGATTGAATTTAAATACCATACAATTATCATATATTATTTCTTGTTCTTGAAGAAAATTTAAAAAAGTTGTTTTTCAAGCTCACCATGGGGCAACTAATCAGAATACAAGTCACCTATGATCTCAGTTATTATATATAATTTCAGAAAAATCCTTAGCCTTATATTTAAATCATAACTCATCATCATCCAAATCTTCTAATGATCAATCTGACATTAAAAAACCATTTTCATTTAAGTCATTTTTGTTATCATATTGTCAGTAAATAATTATAATTAACTTAATAAATGATATAATAAGCAGAAATATAATTAATGGTTTAAATAAATCTTCGCTTTGTTTGTAAATAAAAACGCAAGAGATAAAAATAAAAACTGAAGAATATAAAAATATTAAAATAAGAGTCTGTTTATCAATAATTTTTTTAAAATTATTAATAATATATTGTATTATTTTAAAAAATAAATATACAAAAGAAAAAATAAAAATAGTTAATAGAAAATAATTTGAATGTAAGTTTAATTTTAAATTATCAATAATATTAGCTAATGATGATATTACTGATATATTGAATATTTTTGATATTTCTCTTATTTTCCCAGTCTTATAAATTCAATATATGAGCTCACATAATATAATTACAAAAGTGATAAATTTAAGATCTTGTAAGATGGAAGATCTTAAAATCTTAAAGAACTCTGTTTTTTTCATGAGATTTTTCCAATTATATGCTATTTTTAATTTTTCATTCTTATTTATCATCAATACATTTTCAACTTAAATATAGATCGTATCACTTATTTTTAATTAATCAGTCATCAGTTTCAAGATAATCCATATTATTATCAGGGAATCAATTAATTTTGATACATTTTCAACTTGGTTTAAAATATTTTATATTTACATCATTAGCTTTATCACAAATATAATTTTGATAATAAACTGATTTATCATTTTTAAAGATTAGATTATCCGTAAAAATATATTTATCATTGATATATTTTACATTAAATACCTTTCAAAAATGTTCAATACACAGATTTTTATTTATATTCTGAGAAATCATCTTTGAAAGATAAGATATAAAAAATATTCACAAAACAATAGAAAATATTATTAAATATTTAGATTTTTTCACTCAATTAAGCCATTTATATATATTATCCTTTTGTTCACTTCAAAATAAAATATATATTCAGTATATTCAAAGAAATAATAGATTAGATAAAGCTAAATATCAAAAACTTAAGAATAATATATCAATAAAATTATTTCAAGTGGTTTTAAAATCTTTTAAGAAGTAAATAATTCAGCAACTAATTACAATTATAAACACAATATATAAACAATCCTGAACTTGCTTATTTTTATTTAATAAAATAAAGTAATAACTTCAGAAAATTCCAAGAAAAAATGTAAGTGTAATAGGTAAAAATACTATTGTATCGTTTATTACTTGAGAATAACTAAAAAAAGATAAATTAGTATATTGTAATGCATTAAATTGATAAAGTATTCAGAAAAATATAGGAAGAAGTCATAGTGAAACTTGAGAAGAAATATTTTTCTTGATAATATCAAAGATACTTTCTTTTTTCTTCCAAAATCAAAACATTATATTTTTTTAAAAATTAATATTTACTATTATAGCTTAATAAAAATTTTTGCAAAATATTCTTTATTTTTTATAAGAAAAATTTAAATATAAATTAAACCCTCCAAAATCTCCCTCATCTCACCCTCTCAAATCCTCACTCCCACAGCTATATCCTCTCACACATTCAACTTACCTCAAACCTTCAAAAACATACTGTAATCAAATTAATACATTTAAATCAAATACAATAAAAAATAGCCAACCATTTTAAATTGACTACTTTTATTAAAATTAATTACAACTTATTATTCTATGTAATTATATATACATATTAATACTGAACACACCCATTCTTGTCTTTACTACAACTTGTCTAATCTTCCTATAAAAAAGTATTTATTCTTCACGTTCCTATGGAGGCACCAATCGGATTTGAACCGATGACTATAGAGCTTTGCAGGCCCTTGCAATTGACCACTCTGCCATGGTGCCGGGTATGTGGTGGAATCTCGTGGGTAGACTTATTTTATAGAAAAAAAATAAAATGCAATTTATTTTTTATTTTGTACAAGCAAAACTTGTTATAAGATTCTCATATCTTGTCGTGTCTGTCGCACCAAGGGCTACTCAAATAGTAAGAAGATATACTTTGTTATTACAAATTTTCGCTGTTTGTAGGAATTTTCTTTTTGGGGTAGTTGTGTTGTATTTTGCTTCAAAAATATATAGATTTGACTCATCTTTATCAGAGAAGGCTATAGTTTTCTCGCTGAGTTTTATGAACTCGACATATTCTCAAGTTGAAAGGGAATAATTTATAATTGAATATTGTTTTGAGGTAGTTTTTTCGAGTAGTTCTTGTCAGATTACAACTAGATTATTTGCAAATCCAGAAGAAATATCAGAAGAACTTACCGCAAGCTCGACTTGTCCGCTTTTGATTTGAGGAAGTTCGTTTTTATTTACCACAGTCCAAGTTGTTGGAATATTAATAGTAAACCCAGAACTCGTGTAGGCTTTAGTTGATTCGTCTGTTGTAGTGCTTGTAGATCAGCAAGAAGTAAGTGCTAATCATACAAATAAAACGAGTGCTATTTTTTTCATAATTAAATTAATTTAAGTCATAAATGTGTTAAAATCAAGAAAATATATACCAAAACCAAAACAGTAAGTATTATATATTTTAATAATTTATTTAGGGAATACACTGAGATCATATAATTTCAAATGTCATACAATAGAGCAAATGTGGCAAATACAAATATCGGGTAAATTACAAAAAGAATTTGAGAAAAATATTCCGGAAATAAGCCACCAAGTACTGATATATAAGACAAAAAATACAAGAAAGCTATGAAAATAAAAAATGTTTTTGATATTTCTAATTTCAGTCATACAAAGAAATTTTCTCCACTAAACAACTTATTTTTAATTTTTTCTAGTAAATTAGAGTTGCTTTTAATCATAAATATATATAATTTATTTATTATTTTTTTGATTATATAAAAAAATGTCTTTTACACAAGAGCAAATTAAACATATTGCAAATCTTTCTAGACTAGAGCTTGACGAAGCCAACATAGAAAGATACTTAAATGACCTTAATTCGATAGTGGGTTATATTGATACTTTAAACAAAATTGATGATAGTGAGCTAGCTTGAATTTCACTCAATACTTCTAAAATCTTGCCACTTAGAAAAGATGAATTACTAGATAAAAAAATTAGCGAAAGAGAAGAATTACTTGCTTGTTCACCAAAAAATAAAGTTAATCATTCGATTGTTATAAATAATATAATGAATTAAAACCTAAATGTCATTCCCACTACCAACTGTCATTCCCGCGAAGGCGGGAATCTACAAAATATTTTAAAAACTAATTTATGTTTTCCGGTTTAAGACTTTATAATTTCAAAAATCACTCTGATATTTCTTTTGATTTTGATTTAATCAATTTAATTTATTGAGAAAATGGCTCTGGTAAGACAAATATTCTAGAAGCCATTTATTTGCTTATAAATGCAAAAACTTTCTCCACTTCTCATATTTCTAATTTAGTTAAATTTTGAGAAAATAATTTTATTTTGTCTTGACTAATTAGAGACGATTTTATTGATAAAAATATTAAATTAACTTTTGATAAAACTTTACATAAAACAAACCTTTTAATTAATTCTAGTGCATTTTCTAAGCCAAAATTCTTGAATAATTTATGACTTACGGCTTTATTTTTCTCGCCACAAGATATTAATATAATGTATTTAGGGCCAAGTCTTAGAAGAGAATTTCTTGATGAGACAATGCTTTTAAGTTTCCCAAGTTTTTCAAAAATTAAATCAAATTACACTAAAATTCTCAAAAATAGAAACAAGCTCTTAAAAGATATTTCGCTAGGGAAGTCTCAAATTAGCGATTTAGCCTTTTGGGATGACGCTTTTTGTAAAATTTCAGTAGAGTATTATAGCCACAGACTTAAATTTATAGATTTTGTAAAAGCTTACATTTCTTCAATTAGCAGTATTTTAGAAAATAAATACCAGATAGAATTTATCTATGAAACTAAGGTTAATTTAGACAATATTTCAGACTCGATTTCCTCTTATCTATCAAAAAACCAACAAAGAGACATAATGCTGGGTCATACTTATATTTGACCTCATTTAGATGACTTTTATTTTAAAGTGCAAACAGTTGATAGCGTCCATAAATCTGAAGAATTTTTATCAAGATGAGAAAATAAGAGCTTGCTTCTTTGATTAAAATTTTTGCAAATAGAATTTCTCGAAAAAATTTGAGAAAAAAGACTGATTTTGTTATTAGATGATGTATTTTCAGAGCTTGATGACAAACATATCTCTCTAATTCTAGAAAAATGCGAAAAATACCAGACTTTTATTACAACTCAAAATATACCGAATTTTACTTTAAATATACCCAATTTTAAAAAAATAATTCTAAATTAGAAAATACAAAAAATAATTGTAAAGCAAATACATTTGCAAGAAATGGGGTTTTGTAATAATATAGAGTGAACTAATTTATTTTTAAACAAAAATTTTATGAGAAAAATTATCTCGGCAATTGCACTAATTTGAATATTTACTTCAAATATTGTGTCTTTAAATGCGGCAGTCTGAGCTACTGCAGACCACTTTGTAGTTACTGCCTCACCTACTTCTACCAAAGTATGAGAAGCAATAGATCTTACGGTTAAGGCAGTTGACGCTTCTGGAAATACCGTAAAAAACTACACTTGAATGATTTATATCTCATCAGATACTGATACTAAAGCCACTGTTCCATATTCAGATGGGTATCAATTCGTTCCAGCTGATTTGTGAGCTAAGACTTTCTCAAAATGACTTTCTTTCACAAAAGAATGAAAAATGAAAATTGTAGTATTAGATTTAGAAAATGAGAATTTAGAATGATCTACAGAAGTTACAGTTTGAAATGGTGCAACTACTTCAACCGGAACTACATCAGAAATCACAATAACTAGCCCGGATAATGGGATGACTACATCAAGCGAAGAAATTACAGTTAGCGGAACTGCTAAGAAAAACAGTAAAATTAAATATATTCTCAATACTAAAGAAGCTTGAACAAATCAAAGTGATAGCGCTTGAAATTTCACATATAATATGACTAATTTAACTGCTTGAGAAAATGTAATTGAAGTTAAAGTAGTTGATGGAACAGATAAAGTAATTGCTACATCAGACAAAATAACTATAAAAGTAGATGCAACTGGACCAGTTCTAAAAAATATTGTCATAAAAGAATGAAAAGAAGTTCCAGCCGGATCTAACGTAACTGTTGAAATTACTTCAGATGTATCTCTGTCAGAGGTTTCGGCTTCTATCTGAGATTTTAATCAAGTTCTAAAAGAAACAGCAACGCCTGGAGTTTACTCTTGATCTCTTACAATTCCAGCAGAACCTGGAGATTATCCAGTTAATGTTACTCTAAAAAGTGCACTTTGAAAAACTACAACTAGAAATAATGCACTTAGTATTAAAGCAACTGAATCTAATATTTTCCAAAATGTAAAATCACTTATTTGAGATAAAAAGGTTAACTTTACTTTTGATCTAAAACAAGACAGTGAGAAAATAACTAAATTCAAATTCAAATATGGAACAGGGACTGAGCTTGATAAAGAGTCAATTACATTTGATAAAGATAAAATCAAAAATGCATCTGGAAGTCTAGCTTGGTATGTTGGAAGTCTTGAAATTACAAAATACAATTTCGAAATAATTCCACTAGATAAAGACAGTAAAGAACTTCCTGGAAAATCAGATATGATAGAAGTAGATTTATCTCTAAATAGCGGTTCTAATAAATGTATGATTTCTAATATTACAGGTTTAAAAGTAACGAAAAATTGAGATGTAAGTGAGTTAAGCTGGGATGCAACTTTAGAAGCTACAAGTTATAATGTTTACAAAAAATGAGAAGATGGTAATTTTAGTCTAATTGAAAATGTTAAGACAAATAAATATACTGTTAATATTTCTCCAGATAAAGTAAAATATGAAGATTTTGCAGTAAAATGAGTTTGTGGAGATTGAGATAATCAAAACGAATCAGCTGATTATTCTAATGTAACAAAAGTCCAAACTTGACCAGCTCAAATTATTGCCCTAATCCTTTTATCTCTTACTTGAGCTTACTTCTATATGAGAAGAAGAAGATTTAATTAGTAAATCTCAAAACCTCCAAAGAAATTTGGAGGTTTTTTTAAAAATAAACTTGCTTTTTATTATTTTTAATATAACCTATGTTTGGTATTTATAGATTTTTCAATTTATTTATACATTTTATTATTTTTATATTTATATTATGATTGGTACTATTAAAATGAAATCAGACGAAAAAGGTTTTGGTTTTATCGTTTCTGAAGAATTACCAAGAGGTGAGAATGAAATATTTTTTCATTTTTCTTCTGTAGAAGGTGGTTCAGACGCTTTTGAAGCCTTACAAAAGGATCAACAAGTTTCTTTTGAAGCAGCTGCTTGAAAGGGTGGTAAAAAACAAGCTATGAACGTTCAAGGAATGTAATTTCATATGTTTTATATAAAAAAGACCGAGTAATCGGTCTTTTTTATTTCTATATTTCGTCTTTCGAGCCATAATTTCGTTACTCTGAGCGAAATGAACTACTATTTTCGTCACCCTGAGCGGAACGAAGTGGAGTCGAATGGGTCTTTTACTTATAAATATTATTTAATAGGAAGATTGAATCAATAGATCCTTCGACTACGCTCAGGATGACGAGGACTACACTCAGGATGACGAGGTTGGGGACTCAGGATTATACAGGGGGCATTGGAATAGCAGAAGTTGGGAGCTTGAGAAAATCTTTGAAATCTAATCTTATTTCATTTAATACATTTTCTACGTCAGTCATATTTTCTACCAATACTAATTTTTTTCTATAATTTTTCACTCCAGGAAATGAATGAAGATATTGGACCATATGTTTACGAGACTCAAGTGATCATTTCCTTCATTTTAATTCTATTAATAATTTCGCATGTTTTTGCATAGTATCTAATATTTCACCAAAACTTGGTACATAATTTCCGGGTAAAAAACACCAGGGATTTCCAAAACTCGCACGCCCTATCATAAATCCATCCAAATTAACTCCCTCTCCCCCTGGGAGAGGGTTGGGGGGAGGGATTATTTTTTTCATTCAATCATCATAATTTCTCACATCTCAATTACCGATAACAGATATTTTTAATTGTTTTTTTAATTCATAAATTGGTTCCCAATTTGCAGTTCAGCTATATGCTTGTTTATAAGTCCTTCAATGTACTGTTATTAAATTAGCTCCGGCTGCCTCCAATCATTTTGCGAAGTCTATTAAATTTTCTGGATTTTCCCATCAAAGTCTGGTTTTGACAGATATTGGGAGTTTTGTTGCTTTTGTTAATGCTTCTACTATGCGATACGCTGTATCTATATTTATCATAAGTCCTGAACCGTGTCAGCTTTTTACTACTTTTTTTGCTGGACATCACATATTTATATCAATTCCAGTTATATTGTATTTTTCTATTACCCTCGCTGCTTTAGCAAACATTTCTGGATCTTTCCCAAATATTTGAATTATTAGTGGTTCTTCGATTAAAGCATGAGGTAATACACTATCAGCCAGGAATTTTGAGTGTACAATCCCATCTGCACTAAAAAATTCTGAAAAACAAATTACATTACTATTAATTCATTTTACAACCTGTCTGTAGGCACCATCAGTAAATCAATCCATAGGAGCCAAAGCCACTATTGGTCATTTTTTTATTAAATCATCCCAAAAATTTTTATTCATTTTCTTTTTATTTAAAATATATTTTATATACTCCCTCTCCCTCTGGGAGAGGGTTGGGGGGAGGGTTTTTATTCATTTTTTATAATTAAAAATTATTTATTATTACCGTCAAGCTAAAATTGTGGTAAAAAACTTTTATTTATGATACTATAATAGTACTTAATTATTTTACAAATAAAAATAAAAAATGAATACAATTATAGAAAAAAATAATCTTTCTAATTTAAAACAAGTTACTAAAGCAAATATAAAAACACAATATTCAATATCAAAAAATACACCCCTACTTTGAATAGTGGCTATAAATGATACAGAAACAAGAAATTTTATAATTAAATGATTATCAGATATTTGACTTTGAGCTGTTGTAGCCTGAACAGATGAGGATTTTTCTCTAGAAAATATAGGAAGCACTATCAAATTAAATTCAAATATAATTGTTTGATTTGACTTTTTTATTTATGATAACGAACATGAAAGTGTCGATGTAGTCAAATTTATGTCAGCTGGAGTTATTCCTATTATGCCAGAAAACAATACTTTCTCTTGAATTCTAAAGGCCTTCAATCCTATGAAATTTGAATGAAATTGATTTTTCTACAAAAAAGAATCACCTTATTGTATCTTTGAAAAAGTTATCTCATACTGTGAAAATATAAAATTTCCAGAAGATAAAAGGGTTTTACTTAAAAATGTGACTAATACTTTTTAGTATAAAATAGCCCAATCTCACCATAATTTGCATTTTTTCAAAAATACGCTATAATGTATGCATTATTTTGTGTTTTTTGAAATTATGTCACTAGAGAATTCACATTCAAAATATGATTATCTTGAAATACTTAAAGATGATGTGCTTAAGTCAATTCTCGAGCAAAATGAAATACAGTTAAAATCTTGAGTTACAGATAAAGCAACAGAAGAAATTAATTCAGCAATTAGACTAATACTTTCTTCAAGAGGATGAAATAGTATTCAAGAGTCTTTAATTAAAGAATTAGTTAATAAATATAATGAATTAGATAGAGAATGGGAGAGACTTGATAGCACATGAAGAAATTGAGAACAAGAAAGTCTAAGTAATGAAATGCGCGAAATATCAAAAACATTACTTTCAATGTGACTAGATACCGAAGGAAATCCTATCAAAACTCCATTAAAAGTTACAGAAACAAAAAATAGTATTTTCAGACTTTGAATTATTTAATATATTTTAATTCTAGTTATATTTAATAAATGGCTACAAATCGTAGCTTTTTATTTGCAAAATAAGTGAAAAAATCAATTTGAAAAAATTTTTTGACAGAACGAGATTTTTTGATACAATGCCACCCGCTGATAAAAATACGGAGAGATGCCAGAGTGGTTTAATGGAACAGTCTTGAAAACTGTCGTGGGGCAACTCACCCAGAGTTCGAATCTCTGTCTCTCCGCCATTATTAGCCTTTATCTTATAGATAAAATCTGAACAATTTAATTGTTCATTATTGTTTTTAAAAAATAAAAAGAAAGAGTTTCTTTTTTTGGAAGGGTACTCAAGTGGCTGAAGAGGCGGGTTTGCTAAACCTGTAGGGTGTCGTAAGATGCCGCGGGGGTTCGAATCCCCCTCCTTCCGCCAAATTTAAAACTTGGGCCTGTAGCTCAGGGGTTAGAGCAGTTGGCTCATAACCAATTGGCCGTTGGTTCAATTCCAACCAGGCCCACCATAATAACTTCAAGAAAATAAAAAAATGTTTTGACTTTATGAACTTTTTTTATATAAATGAAGGCACCAATTTTTCCTGCTCCTTAAAATAATCAATACACAAGAAGATGAAATTCAGTAAAAAGAATTTCTAATCAAAAAAAGATAACAACAAAAAAATAAGTATATAAATTCTATTTTAGAATGAGATAATTTCGAGGAAAAATCGAGTATCGAGTGAAACGTAGCGGAAGCTACGGTGAACGAGACACGGAGATTTTGACAAAGAAATTATCCATCATAAAATAGAATACGTTCAAAAGAGTTTGATCATAGCTCAGGATGAACGCTAGCGGTGCGCCTAACACATGCAAGT
>CAZKUA010000004.1:0-113292 GCA_964555845.1 uncultured Candidatus Peribacteria bacterium
TGAACTTTTACAAGTCTTTGATTTGATACATCAACAATAGAAAAAGTTGTTGTTAATTGAGGAACTGTAGTTGGGATGAGTGGAAGTACTAGTAATACTACAACAAGTATTACATATACAGTGTTAGATCCTACAAAAATTTATTGAACTAATACATTATCTACAGACAAATTAACCGTAGATTTGCCTTGATCTGGTCCAAATATGATATTATCTAAAGATTGAGTGTCTTCATGAAAATGGTATTGGGAAATAAAAATGAATAATGCTGGTGGAGGCTGGGATGTAATATGAGTAAATAAGTGGCCAACTAGTAATACTTATCCATGAACAGGAGGAAATGGTGGTAATTCATTTCGGACATGAGATTGAAAACCATTTTGATGAACAACAGCTGGACAATCTTGATTAATATGTAATCAATTATGAGATATTGTAGGATTTGCTTTTGATGCAGATATTGGTAAAATAGATTGGTATGTTAATTGAAAAAAATCAAGTGTTTCTATGTATGTTCCTACTTGATTTACATATTTTGCATGAGTTTCTAGTAATAATTATACATTTAATTTCGGGCAAAATCCTTTTGCTCATCCTGAAAATATTCCAGTCTGATTTAATAAATGATTATGAACTATTAATTAATAAACTAAAACTCTTTCTCAAAATTGAGAAAGAGTTTTAGTTTATTTAAAAAAATTTGACTTTGCGGAATTTTTTATATAATGACTTTACTTTTTTAATAAAAGTGTGTCGTAGACAGTAGGTGAAGAAATACTTCATAAATCCTACCGAGACAAGATATAGAAAATATTAATAGATTTTTTATCTTGTAAATTCGCGACTAGCGAATTTTTTTATTTTCTAGGGAATTTTTAAAATTAATTTAAATTATAATTATGGCGGTAAATAAAGCGAAAAAATCTGAAATTCTTGCATCTCTTGAGCAAGAATTAAAGGGAGCTAGCTCAGTAGCTTTTACTTCTAATACAAAATTAACAGTATTAGATGTGACAAATATGAGAAAAGAATTAAGAACAGTTGATGCAAGTTTTACTCTTGCAAAAAAGACTTTAATTAAAATAGCATTTAAAAATGTTTATGGAGTTGAATTAAGTCCAGAAGTTTTAACATGACAAGTTGCAGTATTAATCTCAAAATGAGATAAAATTGCTGGAATTGCTGTTGTTAATAAATATGTTGTAGAATTCAAGAAAGAAGAAAAACTTAAATTTGTATGAGGTTATTTTGATGGAAATCTTTTAAATGCTTCAGAAACCGCAAAAATTGCAAATCTTCCATCTCGTGAAGTTTTACTTTCAAAATTACTTGGTTCTATGAAATCTCCTATTTCAGCTCTTGCAAGATTTTTTGATGGAGCGAAAAAAGATATTGAATCTAAAGGTCTTACTAAGGTTTCAGAACTAATTTGATCAGTTGCTAAAAAAGAAGAAATTAAGAAGGAAGAAGTAAAAGAAGAAGTTGTTGCTCCAGTTGAAACTGTTGCAGAAGTTGCTCCAGTTGTAGAAGAAATTAAAGAAGATGCTCCAGTAGAAGAGGTTGCTGAGGTTGCAGAAGAAGTTGTTGTAGAAGCTCCAATTGAGGAAGCTACTACAGAAGTTGAAGCTTAATTAAAACCTAACTTGCATTATTGATGTATTTTATATCAATAATGTAGCTAGATTTTAATCTAGAATCTCGTCTGAGATTTAAAATGTTATTTAATTTTTAAATTTATTAATTATGACTGATTCAGTAAAATTAAGTGCTAACGCACAAAAAATTATGGATATGGTAGGGGAACTTACTATTATCGAATTAGCTGATCTTGTATCTGCTATGGAAGAAAAATTTGGAGTTTCTGCTGCTGCACCAGTTGCTGCCTCAGGAGCTGCATGAGCTGCTTGAGCTGATGAAGCTGAGGAAAAAACAACAGTTAACGTTGTTTTAACTTCTGCCGGAGCTGCAAAAATAGCTGTTATTAAAGTTCTAAGAGAACTTACAGGTTTAGGTTTAGCTGAAGCTAAAGCTATTGCTGATAACGGTGGTAATGTTAAAGAAAACGTTTCTCGCGCTGACGCTGAAGGAATGAAAAAATCTTTAGAAGAAGCTGGAGCATCTGTAGAATTAAAATAATTTTTCAAATTATTTTCAAAAAAAGTAGAGACGCCGATTTATCGCGTCTCTACTTTTTATTTATCACATTCCCTATATTTTTTATTTGTTTTTAAGTAATTCTTGAGTTTGCTTTCAGATACGCCTTATTTCCGAAATAGCTTCATCGCGACTTATATCTTCAAAAATATTAGTTCCTGAATTATATCTTCTATATATTTTTATAAAATTTTCTTTTTCATTGTCGCTATATTCGTATTTTTTTAATTCTTTCCCTCAGTAATTAATAATAAGTGATGCTCATCTTTTTAGTTCTCATTCAACTATAAATACTAAATCTTTGTTTAGTTTATATTCAACAAGTGCAAACTCTTTTTTTAATTGCATTAATTCTTCTTTTGGTTTTGCCGTCTTTTCTTCTATATGACCTAAAATAGTATTAATTGAAAGAACTTTTTGTGTATATTTTCATAAAAATTCAGGCGCATTCAATCATCTATTATGTAAATTATCTTTTATAGTTGTTAGTATTTCTATTATCCTTTTTTTATTAAATGGATTTAAATTGTTTTCAATATCTAATAATAGTTCCGCTTCTTTTGGTGCTTTTTCTTTTTTTAATAAATTACTGTTTTGACGTAATATTTTATTTTCAAAATGAGACTTAAGGTTTTCCAATTGAGTCTTTTCACTAAAAATTGATTTTTCAATTTTTGATTTTAATTTTTCTACTTCTTCTATTAATTCTTTTTTTCTTTTTATTAAATCAGTGTCTTCTATATTTTTTATTAATTTTAAGCCGTTACTTTCGGGAATAGTGTATAATGTTTCTATAAAATTTACTCACATATTTATAATTACTTCACTTCAAAATACTAAATCTGTGGCATATAATGTATTAGTAGATATTGTACTTTTTTCTATTACTGTAGGCCTCTCTTTGCTTCCAATAAGAAAAACATAATGACCTTTAACAGAACTATTTTTTAATCTTTTACTAATTTTTATTCATCAATTTTTTGAATAGACACTATTAGTATTTACACTTTCTAAATTTATATTTCAGTTAGCTTTAATTATTCTATCTTTCTCTTCTCAAATAGGAGGACCCTCGGCATCTTTAATACTCATATTACCTTGTATATCAGCTCCTCATACTAGGCTTCAAGCTATCAAATTTCATTTTTTTGTATTAATTAGATAACCAATAATTTTTCAGGTTACTATATTTATATGATTTTCTATAATATGTTTTGTATCTGGATTAAAAGCTATTTTATCAACCCTCAGAGTATCTATAATTTTTATTCATTTAAGTATTTCTTTTTTATTAAAAGTAAAAGTATCAAGTGCTATAATTCAGTCTTTTGTTGAATAGTAGGCAATGTCATCTTCTCATATTTTTTCTAATCTTATACCATCTCCGATTTTTACACTTTTATAATCTAGTTTATTGCACGGTATAAGTTTTCCATAACAATCCATTCAATCATAACCATGTCATTCTTTTGTTTGAAATATAAACTGATCTTTTAATATTCCAGGATATTGATTTATATTGTTGTAAATCAGATTTCATCCTTCTTCAATTCTGCCCGGATGAGTTGGAAATGCTTTTAATAAATTTATTTTTTTATCAATAGGATTTACTCCATGAATTTCTAGATATCTTTTTTCTTCTGACATAATAATACTTATTTTTCTTTGTCTATCTGGTTCTTCTTCTACAGATACATCTTTTCATATTTTATTTACACCAGTTCTATCATCTTTTTCAGTATCCCACAAAGGTACTATTTTTAGCCATTCAAATATATGAATAAAAACAGTATCTAGAATTTCTTTAAATTCCTCTTTGGTTTCAATTCAAAAATTTCTAGATCTTTCATAAGTCATTATGGGTATTTTAATGGACATAACGTGTTTATTTTTTTTTGAAATATACTCATCAATTTCAGCTCTCATTTTTGTATAAATAATATCTACTTTTTCTTTAAAAGCAGGATCTCTTTCTTTTTGAAGTATTGAGACAATTTGAGACGCAAACAAAGCGCGAGTTTTCTTTATCGCTTCTGATGTTATTGGTGTATTTCAAATATTTGGATTCTCTCTTGCCATAATAAAAAATTGCTATATTCTTTTTTATTTTATCATAAATCTGAAAATATAGCAACTTTTTAGATTTTTAAATTTTATTTAAACATACAAAATATTCTTCAAAGCTTCTATCGCGACATGCTCTTGGCTTAATTCTCCTGAGAGTTTTGTATCTTTTCTTAATAGGTCCAACGAGATCATCCACATCTTCTCAGATAAATACCTTTAATACTAGATTTGCTCATTTTTTCAAGAAAATATCAGCAACATCCAGTATTGCCAGATTAAGTTCTACGCTTCTGTATTGGTCTACTCCAGATTGTCAGGTGGTGGATGGTGCGATATCTGATGTTATTAGATCAAATTGTTTTATTCAAATTTTTTCAAGCTCAGCTACAATTTTCTCTGTTTCAAAAATACTTTCTTGAATAAGATAAATATTCGGGAAATTTAGTTTTTCTATTTTTTGAATATCAATTCAGACAATTTTTCCAGTATCTCCTATTATTTTCCTAATTACTTGCAGGAAACTACCAGGGGCTGCTCCAATATCAAGTATATTAAAACCTGGTTTTATAAGATTAAATTTTTCTTGAATTTCGAGTAATTTAAATGCACTCCTAGCTCTGAAGCCAAGTCTCTTGGCTTCTAGAAAATATTTATCTTGTACTACAAAAGCTTTTTTTGACATTTTAAAAAAAAGATTACAATAATTTAATTTTAATTAATTAAGCCTATTATGGATAAAAATATTATAAATCAAGTTAAAAATTTTATTTCAGAAAAAGACATGCTTTGACTTGACTCATTTATCGAGAATTTATCTACAGATATAGAGACTCTTAATCAGATATTTTTTATAATTTATGAGCACACTAATAGTTTTAGAAATGCAAATACAAGCAAGGAATTTATGATTATTACCTCAAAACTTCTGGATAAGTGAGTTGTTCACGATAAGATTATTGTAGAAAAGACAAAAACAAATTATGATAAAATGAAGCTATTTTGAGAGGTTTTAGCTAAAATAGTGAAAAATGAAAAATGAAATATTATTTGAGCGACTTTGGATAAGAAGTTATTTGATAAATTTAGTATTGATTTTTTTAGCTTAAATGAGCTTATAGATCAGCTACTTTTTTCTATCAAAGATGTAGAAGTAGTATTTTTTTGTATTTCCTGAGATGAAAAGCTAAAAATTATTAGATATAAAAATAAAAAAACCAAAAAACTTCAGGAATTAGTTTGTATTTTTGAGAGAGATTTAATGACTTGTAATCTTGACTTACAAACTTCCTGTACAGATTGTTGTAATAATTAATACTCCATTTTTTGACAAAATTATTTATTAATGATAAAATAGTATTAATATATTTTAAACTTAATATTTAAAAAACATTTGACAAATAAATATTAATCGTTATATATTAGTAATTAAACTTTAATTTTAACATAAAATTTTATGATAAATTCATCTTTTGGTTCAAATCATATTGATAATTCAGCATTTATTCTAGATGACTCATGATTAAAAAACCTTAATAATCATATATTAACTCAACAAATGCAGGAAATGTATGATAAGCTTATGAAAAAATGAGTTTCTTCAGCTGAAATTGGTACATTTATGGACCTCCAGGCTAATCATCTTCTCTGAGAATGAGCAAAAGTTCCTCATACTCAAGAAAATATTGATTTATTTGTAAAAGATTTTACAGATGCTTACAATAGCGATACATGAAAACAAATTAGAATAGACGAGGCTAATCTATCTGGTGAATGAAAAACCATATTACAAAACTTTAGAGATGATTGAATTTTAAATAAAGTATGAACTTGACTCTATGTTCTATCATGAACTGCAATCCTAGCCTCATGACTTTCTCATTGAATGTGAAATATATCATTTCATGACAAAACTTCAGATTTTGTTACAATAAATGAATGAATAAAATCTCCAGGTATACTCTCAACTATAGCCTCAAAATTTCTAGAAACAGTTAACTATATTTTAGAATCAACTACCACTTCAGCATATGGTTGAGAACTATCTGGTGTGTGAATAATAGCCAGAATTTGATCATCTTGAGATATAAATACATATAATAATTCTCTAGATGAAATTCCAGAAAGCGTAATATCAAAAGCTCAAAAAATGCAAGCAGACAAAAGTATCGAATATGCAGTAAGCGAAATATCTGGTTGAAAATGATTATATGTTATAAGGAAAGCAGATAAGGAAGTGACAATAAGTTATGAATGATCTGACTACAATACAAAATTTGCTAAATCATCTGTAAATAGAAATTTCGATCTATCTGGTGGTAGAATTGCAGTAACATCTGACAATAATACTACAACAACTTTCAGAGGTAGAACATGAATTAATGCTGTAGCTGAAAAAGACCCAACTAAATCTCAGACAATGTGAGATATAATGTCAGATAAATTAACTGATTGAAAAACAAATCTAAACTCTATCGGTGATGAACAAAAGCTATGACCAGTTTCTGCTGGAATTAATTATGAAAAGAAAGATAATTATTCATTTGATATTTGAATTATTCAAGATATTAACAATATAAAAAACGATACTCAATTAAAATGAGCCTACAGAGTACTATATGCAGCAGGGAAGATGTGAGCATATATTTGAGTGGAGAAATGATCAGAATTTGAAAAATTTGTAATATCAAATGATATCAAAATAGAGTGAGGTAAAGTAAGAGTCTCAGCATCATTAATTGATAAATTAATGAATGTAAATGTAGCTGAACTAAATAAATCTTTCGAAGCAAAAATGAAACAAAAAGCTCTTTGAGTTGAATATACAAAATATCTCACAGAATTCAATGAAAAATGAGAATGGATAAATAAAAAGGATTTATTAAAAGAAATATCAACTTCTATTAATTTCTTCACAGCCTGAAATCAAGACCTATGAAGAGTATGAGCTATAATACAAGAAACAAACGCATATTTTGACCAAACTTGAGTTTACGCTTGAGTAGCATGAGGTAGTGCACTTGTTGCTGAGTCAAAATTTGTATGGATGTTATCAAATAATCTTAGACTAGACACAACACTATGAGTTGATTACAATATGCAAAACAGCATGTATGACCAAAGCGCAAATTCAAAATTAACTCCAGTATACGGAGCAGAAGCTAGATACAAAATATCAGAAAGCAATACCATATACGGTGGATATAAACATACTGCCAACGCCGATGAATATAAATGATGAATTGAGACTAAAATAACAGATGAAATTAAAACATTCGTAGAAGCCAATAGATTTAACTATAATGACCCAAACATAGAAACTTCTAATTGAGTAATGGTATGACTTAAATATACTTGGTGATGAGACAAGAGCAATACAGCACTATATACTCCAACAAAACCAGGAGATAAATTAACTCTATGAGAGCTTAATCCAATAGCAGCAATTGACTCTAGAAATATCAGAGTAAAAACAAGAATTGTAATATTTAAAGATCATGAAGCATTTATTGACAAGACTGTATTTGCTGCAGGGGATTGAATAGATAAAAATCTTGACGGAAGTTTAAAAGATATTTATTTTGATAATGGATGATTTACAGTTCAATCAATTAACCAAGTTAGTGATTCTAGATATTCTCCATTTATTACCGTTGTAGCTGGTAAACTCGCTATTACAAATATCGTAGGATTAAATAATCAAATGAAAGCTGAATGACTAGCTTCAGGAAGCATTAAAAATATCAGAGTATCAGTAGTTGATACTTCAGGACTTTCTCTATATGATATTAATCTAACAAAATGATCTGTTGAATTAATAGCTACAGTTGATAGAGTATTTACAGTGACTCCAGCCCAAGCACAAGCATTCGTCGCTGGATCTAAAACCCTAGATCAAATCGAAGCTGAAATTATAGCCGCTCAAGATCATATAAATCCAGTTGCAACCTGAGAAACTCTCGCAACTGCATACAACACCGCACTTAACAATATTGATGTACTAGCAAATGATACAGACAACAGCTGAACAGTAACTCTTTGAAATAATATTACAAACCAAGTTGGCGGAACATTTACAAAAATTTGAAACAAAATTAATTTCACTCCAAACAATAATTTTACATGACAAGCAAGTTGTACATATCCAGTATTAGACCCAGCCGGAAATACATCAACAGCAGTATTAACAGTAAATGTAGCCGCTCAAGAAGTTGTACCAGTAATGTGAAATGTACCAAATCAAGCATGAACAGTTTGAACTGCATTTAACCTTGCAATAGCTCCTTCTGTAACTCTAACTAATTGAGATGCAATTACAGCATATATCATAGCCTCAGGAGCTCTACCTAATTGACTAACTCTAGATCCAGCTACTTGAGTAATTTCTTGAACTCCAACAGTTTCTTGAACATTTAACATAACAATTACTGCAACTGATAATGACGGAGCCAGTAATGCCGATGCAATTCAATTTGTAATCAGTGATGCACCTCCACCAGAAGTTGTACCAGTAATGTGAAATGTACCAAATCAAGCATGAACAGTTTGAACTGCATTTAACCTTGCAATAGCTCCTTCTGTAACTCTAACTAATTGAGATGCAATTACAGCATATATCATAGCCTCAGGAGCTCTACCTAATTGACTAACTCTAGATCCAGCTACTTGAGTAATTTCTTGAACTCCAACAGTTTCTTGAACATTTAACATAACAATTACTGCAACTGATAATGACGGAGCCAGTAATGCCGATGCAATTCAATTTGTAATCAGTGATGTTGTAGTAGATAACACTCCATCATATGTATCAAATAATCTTGCACTTCAATCATGAGTTGCTAGTTCGGGTACAATTGTCGTATCTTCTATTGATTGATTGGGTTCTGTCTGAGCAGCTTCATTTACAGCTAATGGATGATTAGTAACTGTAGATAGTATAACTGATAATGCAGACTGAACACGGAATTTCAATGTAAGTTGGTTAGCCTGAGCAGTTCCAGTTGCAGCAAATACAACTATTACTATTGCAAATGTAGTAGATCTGGATTGAGATAGCGCAAATGTAGTGTCTGGATCTATTAATATAACTCCAGCAGTCGATGTTACTCCACCAACAACTCCAGCTACTCTAACTCTCGCTGACGGAGACAATACTAACTGAACTTGATTAGCTGGATTCACTAATTCAACATCTATAACTCTAGCCCTACCAGACGATGCTGATGTAGCTGCATGGTATACTTCAGAATCAAGCTCTGCTCCAGCTGCATGAGATGCAGGATGGGTATGACCTAAACCAACAAGTTATACATTAAGTGGATGAGATTGACTTAAAACAGTATATGAATTTGTAAAAGATGCCACTTGAAATGTACAACCAACATGAAAGAGTGCCACAATAACTCTAGATACAACTGCCCCAGGATCTCTATCATGGATTACACCACAACCAACACTAAAATCTACAGTATACGATATTACCCTAGAAATAGTAGAAGCATTATCTTGACTAGATCCAAATAGTGTTGTGATAACTACAGATAGCTGATGAATTATTACCCCAGGACTTACAACAGTATCCGGAAACCAAATATCAGCTCGCTACACCACACCAAATGTAGACTGAGAAACACTAACCGTAACATGACTTGATAAGGCTTGAAATGCATTCACCAGGACTATTGATACAGCGTTGTTAGTTAATCCATAATAAATTCAATATTTTTATTGACAAAATCAAAGTTCTTGCTATTATCAAAAATATGTTGAAATTAATCGGCATAATTCGAAGTTAAAACAAATATAAAAAGTGAGGGAAAACTCATGAAAAAATCGTGCATGGTGTTTGCTGTAATTCTGGTCTCTCTTTTTTTTGTCTTCGGCGCATCTGCCAAGATATCAAAGGAAAGAACAAATAAGATTGAACCACTGAATAAATGTGGACAGCTTGCAGAAGCTGTTTCCACTGTTTATGCTCTCCAGAACTTGAATAGTGATGAGAGTGTCATCTGTTCAAGATTAAATGAGATTTATAGTGCTGGAAATAATCAGTGTTCCCTGGTTATATCCCTGTCTAACCAACTAAGGGAACATGAGGGAGATCTTCCCTTGAGAGAAGTTAACATGCTTATCTATAAGTATTGCGTGGAGGAAATCCAATACAGGAAAAGCAATGCGAAAAGATAAATTCATTCCTAAAGGAGGAAATAGAAAAGACCAGCGAAAATCGCTGGTCTTTTTTGATTATAAAAATTATTATGAATTTCTGTACGGATACTGTTTAGTTAAATTTTCTTTGGTAAAAATATTTGCATTTCTTCAAAAACTCATATACTACAATTTGTACAAATTATACAATAACTACAAAACTATGAATTATACAACTTCTCATTTTAGGGCTAATATGGGAGAAATATTAGATAAAACTAAATATAATAGAACTTTTACAACTATTTGAAGAAGAAATAAAACTGAATTTTTTATTATTCCTATTGATGTTCTAAAAGAAAAATGACTTGAAAAAGAATTTCAAATTGAGCAAAATTATAAAGATAATTGATACTATCAAAATATAGAAACTTCATTAAATAAAGTTTGGGAAAATGACAATACCCTTTATTCCATAAGTGATTTACAAAATGTATAAAAAATGAGATATACTTCTTCTTAATTTCCCATTTTCAGATTTTAAAAATTTTAAATTAAGACCAGTTTTACTTTGGGAAGATTTATGAAATGATTACATCGTAATGCCAATTACAACAAGTAAAATAAACAATTTTTGAGAATATTTTTTAGAAAAAAATAATACAAATAAACTAAAATCAGATTCATATTTGAAGCCATTTAACATAAATACTGTTGATAAAACCATAATTACCTGAAAATTATGAGAAGTTAAAAAAACTGATTTAATAGATATTTCTAAACTATTTTGCAATAAATTTTGCAAAAATTAGATTTTTTTTAAATATATTATGAATTATCAAGTATTTTATTCTCCGTATTTCTCAATTACTTTTAATATTTCCTCTATATCTCAGGTCTCTCTGTATTTCTCGGCAGCACTGTACATTTCTTTGATATTTTTCATTTTAATGAAATTTATATAGACTGGTTCTAGTGAATATCTAATTAAAATAGTATCCATTAAAATACTTACAACCCTAGAATTCCCATCTCAAAATGGATGAATTTGAGCGAAATCAATAGAGAATTTTACTATAAATTTTAGAAGTTCATTTTTATTTTTTATTGTATTGATTTTTTGATTGAATTCTTGAATTAATTTATTTACTTCTTTTTCTGTTTCATTTACTTTTGTGAAATTTACTTTTTCTCAGATATTAATTCTACTATCTATATCATTGTCTAGAGTTTTATATTCTCATGGAGTCATAGCAATAGTAAGGCTTCAGTCTTTTTCTGTTACGGCTTTTCTAAATCAAACTGGATACAATATTTTATGAAGTCATTTTATAAATTCTTCAGTCAATTCAGATTTGTTTATATAATTTTCTATACAATAATCAGTAATAACTTCCATATGATTCTGAAATCCATTTTTAATTTGAGTGTGTTTTTCTGGAATATTTTTTCCTAAAACTTCTTTCAAATATTTATCCATATTTTTGGATACAGAAAATAGAATTTTTGATTTTTGTAGCATGTTTTTTTAAATTAAAATTATATTCTATTTTTCACTTAAATCCCTCATTTCCTTAGCCAAAGCCTTATAGCATTCTAAAGCTAGTTCTGGAGATATTCAATATTCTTTGTTTTCCATGTATTTCTTTAAATCACTTTCTTTTATTCAAGAAGTTTTTCAGTCAAGTCATTTTAGATTT
Organism: uncultured Candidatus Peribacteria bacterium; assembly: GCA_964555845.1. Taxonomy (GTDB): domain Bacteria; phylum Patescibacteriota; class Gracilibacteria; order BD1-5; family UBA2023; genus JALNXF01. Next base: position 12,066 of record CAZKUA010000004.1, read on the forward strand.
ATAAGTCTTGGGTCACCACATTGAGAAACTAATACTTTTCTCATTTCTTGAATTCAATAATTAAAATCTTCTGGAGTTATGAGTCATTTTTGTCTGAAAATTTCAAGGTCTTCGAATTTAAAGGATCATCACTCGATGAAAACTTCGATACTTTCTTTATCTAAATTTCTTCATATTTTCAAAAAAGCATATTTATTTAACATATCATCAAAAAATAATATATTTTTCCATGCTTCATAATAATCTGGCGAGTTTATATTAATTGGTCAATCAAGAACTTCTTCTCAATTTTTACGAGTTCAAATAACTTTATACATATTATATTTTCAATCTTCAACTTTTTGCTTATATCAAGCAAATTCTAAAGATTTTCATTTACCTATAAATATACGATTTTTTTCTAGACCTCATAGAGCTAAAATAATTTCTCATTTTCAATCTATAAAATAATTAACATTTCATGTTTTGTTATTTATAAATGTAAAAACTCAGGGTTTTATATACTTTATTATTATATCTTCTTTTTTCCATTCTCAACCCTTAATTTCATCTGCAAAAGTTTTATTAATTATAATATCATAAACTTCTTTTTCTTGTTCCTCTATAGTTTTAGGAATTTCTATTTTTAGTCATTTCAAAGCCCTTTGAAATTCATTATTTCATGATTGTTTGTTTCGCTCAATAGCTGGATTTTGATGTAGTAAATCCATATTATTTATATCTGGTCAAGGCATTCACATAAATTAAATAGTTAAAATTATTTTTTATCTTTTTGTTTATCTTTTGTTCTAATATCTATTCTCCTCAACTCCTCACTATTCTCGTCCAATTTATCCACATACCTAATCAAATCTACTATACTATGAGACTCCATAGATTTTTGAGTAGAATTTCGCTATCTCATATATCTTCTCAGAGATTAGCTATCATAGTTAATCAAGCAGTTGTTTTTACATTTGTTATATTCTTTCATATTGTATCATAATTTCTGTTTTTTGCAAAATCTTGGAACTTTCAAAATTTTCTATACTAAAATTTGCATAATCTGCATAATTATATTACAATGTATCTAAATAAAAACAAAATTAACAATTAAGTTAGATCAAAATGCCTTCTCACGAATCATTTTCAAATAATAGCGAATTATCTCAAATATTGGAAATTAGTAAGCCAACTCCAGAACAGCTAATAAGAGCTAGATTAAGAGCTTTAAATTCAATAAATTTCCTTCAGAAACATACACAAGTAGAAGATAAAGAAAAACAAAATTTTTTAATAGATTTTGATATTGATAAAATATGGGAAAATTGATTTGAAGAACCAAAAAAAGAAACTTATTCCAAACCAGAAATGAAGACTAAAACTGAAGAATTAGGTGAAAAAGAAAAATTGCAACTTTATGGTAATTTATCTAATTTAGCATATTCAGAATTTAAGACAATTCAAAATAAGCAAGAAAATTATAATACTCAAAATCTGCAGATTTCTTGAATAAAATTAGATCCACTAAATTATCCAAATATTAAAAAAATATTTACTGACAAAAAACCTGATAATCTAAATCCAGATGAAGAATTTTTGTATAATTATGTGAATAATGATAAAAATAAAATACTGATAAATATATTTAATAATCCCACCTCTGTAGCTTGAGATGTTAGAGATATATTAAGATTAGCCTGATTCAAAAGTGATATAAATGATATTAATTGAAATTTAAAATATGCTTTAAATGATGAATATTGAGTAATTTCTGATGCTTGAAATGGTATTTCTGTTTGAAATAATACCAAAGGAAATGAAGATTCCAAAAAAATAAAATTACTACAAAATTGATTTGAAGCTCTAAGAAAAGAAAAAATCAAAGAAAATTGAAATGTTTTAGAAAGTATAAACTGAAATTTTGAAATACTTGATTATTATCCAAATGAAACCAAAAATGATAAAGTTAATTCTTGATTTTGAGCTATTTGTCTGAAAGATAAAACTACTTGAGAAAAAGTATTTGCAATTAGATGAACAGAAATTGATGATTGGTGAGATTTAAAAGCAGATTGAAAACTTTTGATTAAGTGAATACCCGAAAATCAAACAAAAGATATGATTGATTTTGTAGAAAGAAATATAACTAAATGAGAAAAATTTAATATTACTGGACATTCTCTCGGTTGAGCTTTAGGTCAAATACTCTCTGCCATGTATAAGGATAACAAACAAGAAACTTATACATTTAATTCCCCTGGAGCTAAAGAACTAAAATCAAATATAGAAGAAAATGACCCATATTTTGCAAAATTTGATAAATTCGAGTATAATAAGAGTAAGAAAGAAACTTGAGAAAATATTACAAATGTAAAAGCAACTGCTTGATTGACTATAATAGCTAATCTCTGAGAAGATATATGAGACAATGAAATTCTTTTAAAGAATTTATGGAGTCATTGAATAAGGGATATGATAAAATATATAAATAATTTAGATGAAAATAGTGAGGAGTTGAGAAAAAAAATTCACGAAAAACCTTCTGCTAAAAATAATATAAATGATTAATTTTTAATTAATAATAATTTATGTCTGAAAAACAAATAGATACATATGACGAAAATGCTAGCTCTTCAAATTGAGAATCAAGAGCTAATGATGTAAAAAATATTCCTAGCGATACACGAGAGATACTTTTTATAGGCTGATATATTAAGCCCTTTGATTATTATAAATCAAAAGAAGAAAAAGTGAAAGAAATTATTCTTAGTAGGACTCTTGATAAATCAATAAAAGAATGACATTATGAATGATGAATTGATGTTAAATATATTTGAGAAGGTCTTTATTTAGTTAAAAGTATAAAAAAATGAAATATAACTTTTTATTCTGATAAAGATTGAAAGCCTGTTTTTTCAATTTCATGAATAAGAACTGATTCTTTTATTAAAAATTGAAAAGCACTCGAAGATTTAGGATATATTGAAAAAAAAGAAGGCGATACTTATAATATGTATAAAATAGATTGATATAAAGAGTGAATTGATTGAAAAAAAGAGCCTATTTTATGAGAACAGATAAAAATTGATAATATTCAATATTATAAAATATGGAAAAATATTCTTTTTCAATCTGACATTTATAGTAAATTTTTTCTATTAAAAGATTGAAAACCTATTGAAAGAAAATTACTCACTTATTTCATTGAATGATGATCCTTCAAATTCGAAGACCTTGAAATTTTCAGACAAAAATGACTCATAACTCCAGAAGATTTTAATTATTGAATTCAAGAAATGAAAAAAGTATTAGTTTCTCAATGTGGTGACTCAAGACTTATAAATCTAAAATGACTTGACTGAAAAACTTCTTGAATAAAAGAGAGTGATTTAAAGAAATACATGGAAAAAAAAGAATATTGAATATCTCCAGAACTAGCTTTAGAATGTTATAAGGTTTTGCCTAAGGAAATGAGGGATTTGAGCAATAAAAATGACTAGAAATTTTTTCTAGTCATTTTTGTACCTCTCCACAAACTCCAAAATCTCTCAAATATCCCTAGTTTTATGTACGCTATCAAGTATCTTGTAAAAACCTATCTCATCATTTCTTTTTATATCTCACAAATATAGAGGAGAAAATCAATTTTTCAGTAATAATAAATCAGTTAAAATATCAATCGTTCTTCCATTTCAATCTCAAAAAGGATGAACTACCGAGAAATCAGTTAAAAATAGAAGAATATCACTAATTCCTTTTTTTGAATCATTAAAATTCAAGACTATTTCTTGAATTCATTTTTCTACTTTGTGATGTTTGAAATACACATTTTTATTTGGATTAGTTTTAGAAATAAGCTCAATATTTCTATATTCTCCAGGTACCATAGAAATAAAATCTCTTCAATTAATATCTCTTGCTTTTTGGATAAATCAATTTGGATATAGATTTTTGTGAAGCTCTTTTATTATAGTATCACTTAATTTAAAAAATGGATTTGAAATAATCTTTTTTTGACAAAAGTTTATAACTTTTTCAGTATCAGAGTTATATCAATTAAAGATTAGCTGATGTTTATCTTCTGGAGTTCTTAGAAGAGCATTTTTTAAGTAAGATAAAGTATTGTTGTATACTATTTTTCTGACATCATAATCTGAAAGTTCTGGGCGGATGTTTATGAAATTTTCAGAAATTTTTATATCTAATTTTCTTTGATATGTATTTTCTCAATTTTCTTTTATTGAAATGTATTGATTTAGCACCTCATTATATCATCAGTGCTTTTGCATAAATCCGATAACAAGATATAAATATTGTTCATATTCATGTTTTACCTGCTCTACTTTTATTCCTGCTTGTTCCATGATTTTTCTACCTCACCATGAAGGATCTTCTAGAATATAATAAACTTCATCAACTCAAAAATCCACCAATGCTTTTGCACAATTATTACAAGGTTCCATAGTAACAAATAAAACTTTTTTACACTGTTTTCATATATAATTTTGTCATTTATTTATAATATCTATCTCTGCATGAAGAGTGTGATTATTGTCTGTAACCACTCTATTTTGTCATAATATTTCTGTACTATCATCTACAATCAAAACAGCTCAAATAGGATAATTTCAACTATTATATGTTTCTAGGGCCAGATTTATAGATTTTTGGAGATATTGTTCTATTTCAGTTATAGATTTTTGTATATAAATATATTTTTCTTTTTTTAATAATTTTCAATCTTTAATATAATCTTTTATATTTTTAATTATTAATACAATTTCATTGTCTTTAAGTTTTTCAAACATTTTAAAAATCATAAATGAAATCATATTCTTTCATTTTTGCGTTAAATTTATTATTTCTTCTACTCAATAAAGGTGTGATTCTTTTACTTCTGTGGTATAGGAAATATTTAATTCTTCTAATGATAAAATTATATTTTCATTAATATCGTTTATTGTGTATCAAAGATTTTTTCTTAATATAGATTCAATAGAATTAATATCTTTATTTACTATAATTATAGTTCATCAATAATTTAATTTTTTATAAACTATTTTTAATAGTTCTTTTATATTTCAAATAGAACGAAAAACAAAAGATAATATTATTATATCTGATCTTGGTAAATCTATATTTTCAATTAATTTATTATAAAAAATAACATTTTTATTTGTATTATTTTTTTTAAATTCTTCTATTAATTCATATGAAGACTCAATATAATTATAAACATATTTTTTATTTAATTTTTGAAAATTAGCTATAATTTTATTGGCTATAATTCAATTTCCTGCTCAAATATCAGATATAATAATTTCCTCCTTGTCTAATTTTTGTATTATGTCAAAAATTGTTTGAGCTATAATATCTTTTTGATTTGTATTATTTATCGAATCAAAATAAATATTTTTACTTGAATTATATAAATTAGGTATTCAATCCATTTTTTAAAATAGTTTAGAAGTAGAGTATATTGTCTGTTTATTTTTCATATCTATTATTTTTTGGCTTAAATTATTGTTATGAAAATCACTAATGAATCATGCTATTTCTTCTAAAATATTATTTTTTTGTATATTCTCCTCATAATAAGTTGTAATATAATACATAAATTTAGAATCTTTGAATCTTATATCTAACATGTTTAGTAATAAAACTCAATATTTAGTACATTCTAAATCACAAATTATAGATACAACAGTTAGATTGCTATCACTAAATGGATGTACTCTCAGAAAATCAAAATAATATTTTAATATATTTGCTATTGTTTTATTTTGTATGAGATTATATTCATTTGTAAATTTGTACAAATCTTTTTCTATGTCACATTGTTTTGACCAGTAGGATGTAGGTATTTGTGGGTTATAATCATGTAATCTCCATTCTCATGGTATATTTTCATAACGAATTCATTCGCGTTGCACTATTATTTTAAAGTCTTTCGGATAAAGTAATCTATGAAGTCATTTCATAAAGTCAATATTTAAATAACCTATTTTTGAATAATTTTCATAAATATAATCTGATAATATTTTCATGTGACCTTCAAAAGACTTTTTGGCTTGTTCTAGATTTAATTTACCGCTCAAAATCCCTGCTTCAAATTTTGGAGCGAGGGTTTCGGTTACGGTTAATTTTATAGTTTCTTTGTTAAGCACGAATAGTTATTAATTTTTATAAATTTTAACGTAATCAATAATATCATTCCATTGGGATGTTTTGTCATTTTTCGATCAAATATATAACTCATTTCAGTAATTTGTTATAATTCATCAACTTGTAGTCGTATTTCATGTAAGAATTAGATTATTTCAATCTAAAATAGATAAATTAGGAATTCAATTTTCAAATTTTGAGATTACTTTATAGAATTTATTGTTATCAGTAATTTTTGTTATTATATCAGAATTATTTATAATAGATCTTGTATATAATGATCAAATATTAGTAAAATACAAATACAATCATCAATTATACATATTTAAGTTTATATCACTTGTTCATCCCGAAAAATTAAATAATTTATATGTTCCACTCTTTCTTTCTATTGTATTCAACGCCCCACCCCTCACACTCATCTCAATACTAAAACTATCCCCCAAACTCAATTTACTCAAATCATATTTCATATAATTGCTCTGAAGAGTACTCACTGCAATTCCTCTTTCTCCACTAATCATCGACATAAAGGAATTAGGTATATTCAAATAATAAATATTAGAATTATTTAAAGAAGAATAACCAGCCGAATTAATATATGAATTAGTTCAAACATCATTCTTATAATTCCCTCAATCATATTTAGTACTCGCCACATAATCAGTTCTCGGTTCTAACTTCTTGTTATCAACAGTAGGAGAGTTACTATACATATACAAATCTCAGATATTATCGTATGGAGCATAGGCTACAAGATTCTCATCCTGACATCCAAATCATAGGAATGATTTCATTCAAGTTTCACACTCTAGATTAAATCCAGCTGAAGCTCTTTTTAGTCATATAATTGCAGATTCACTTATTGAGGTTCAATTTGAATTTAGTGTTGCCCGACCTGTACAATTTTGTTTTCACTCGATAATATTCACACACAATCTCACAGCATAATTGTTACTTCAATTCCATGTAATTCCAGTCTTATCTATAACAGATAAAGTAGCCAAAAATGTCCCAGAATAACTATCTTCAACTCCATTTCCAGTTCACTTTATCTCAATACTCGTAGCTCACATATTTTCTACTTTAATTCCGAGCTTTCCAGATATACTTCTATCAATACTTATAATATTCGGCAATATCCCTGAATTAAATTTTAATACAGGAGTTTCTATTTCGAGAACTTTTCCTGTTCATACATTTCAAGTATCAGATGATGTAGGAATAGCAGTTCATGTTACATTTAGATAAATTGGTTTTTCTCAAGTTTTCACTTCCATATATGAAACTCAGTCTACAACAGTAAATCAAGTTCAAATATTAGTATCTGTAAATAATGGAGTAGTACCTCAGGTCTCATTCTCTTTTGTTACCTCTAATTTTCAATCAATCAGTGATACACTTCCAGAAGAAGCATTTGTAGTCATTCCAAATACTGTTCATCTCACGGTTGCTGCTAGGAATTTATTTTTCAATTCAAATGAAGAGTTATCTTCCAGTTGCGGAGCTTTTACCCAGATTTCACCAAGAGATAAATTAATCATTACTTTTGTGAATAAATTACTGTCATCAGTGTATTCTAAATCAGAAAAATCAAGAATTGATTCTCCAGAAGCTGACCCAAGTCTTAGCTCTGTCCCATCTGATAAATTAATTATCACAAGTCATCAAGTTTGCACTTTTATAGTATTTCATTTTTCTATCTCATAATCTAGAATATTTGTAGAAGTAATCTCACCACCATTCCCATCTTCAATTTTCACACTTCCAGAATAAACTGATATTTTTCAGGTTAGTTTGATTTCGTATGGATTGTAAGGCAAGAATTTACTCTTATTAGTCACAAAATTAGGTCCAGCATATTCTTTAACCAGTCCAGCTAGCTCCATTCTATTTCATCCAATATCTCAGACTACATAGCTAAAATATTCTCATTTTTCATTTAGAACTGTTGCTATATTGTATCCAGAATTTCCATCAAGTCTTTTTCAGAATGCATAATAATTTTTTGTTTGTTCATCTTTAAAAGGATATCAGACCTTATCTTTAGAAAGAGTTTTTTGAGTCAAAAATCAACTTACTCAAAAAGCCCCAGACCCAGAATGCGCATAAGTTCATTTTTTGTCATAATACTGTCTGTTTCAGCTTGGGTCAGGAAAAGTCTTGTTTTGAGTGTAGCTAGTCTGAAACAGATTATATATTGCAGTCAAATCTGCTACACGAGAAGTATTATATTGATTAGATTGATAATTCGTAGCAAATGTAAATCATACTATTGCGAGAACTGCGATTATGGCAGTGGTGGTGATTATCTCCACTAGAGAAAATCACTTTATTGACTTATTCATATACATATAAGTAAAGAAATAGTGACGACAGTTTAGCATATTTAGATAAGGAGTCAAATTTTTTTCACAAAAATTTGATTATTTTAGTATTTTTTATATAATTTGCTTTATTGAAAATCGTTCGTTTAATTTATTTTAAAAAACATGAAAATTATTAAAAAATTTTTTGTTTATATTATTGTTATTTCACTTGTATTTAATCAGTCTTTTTATAACATAGTTAATGCCTCAGCATCGCTTAGTATTCAGCTTTTTTTGCTTAATTGAGTTTCTAGTAATTTATCTGTTAATCCCGGAGATTCTTTTAAAATTTCTCTTGAATGAATTAATGATGGAACAGATACATTAACGAGTGTTTATTGAAATGTATATTTTTCTGATAATAATAGTTTCACTTATAATACGAATTTATTTACTCTAATAAATTTTGCAACTATTACAAATCCTATTCCAGGGACTGATTATACGGCTTGAAATTGACTTTATACCCAGATTACTGGCTGATCGACAACGACATTAATCGCCTGAAAAAAACCAAAGATTTCATGAACAGCATTAAATAATTTCACTGCTAATTCTAATATTTCTACTTATTCAAATACCATTTATTGAAAATTTAGCGGACTAGATCCGGCTCTAAATCCAATAAATTCTACTATAAGTCAACTTACAATTTATGCGAATGTAAGACCTCATATCACAGATTATTATTTTGAGAAAGCTGATGGATCAGAGGTTACAAATCAAATACAATGAGCCAATGCAGAAGCTATAAACTTGGTATTAAAAGTAAAAGATTATAATGGTTGTGCTAATATTGATGGGTGAGCCGTTGTAGCTAATTTAAGCCAGATTTGATTAAGTTCTTCTGAAAGTCTTACATATAATAGTTGTGATGGGGACGGTAAGACTGCTATATTTAAAAGAACTTGAATTACAACTACAGCATCACTTAGTACTTATAATTTTAATTATTCTCACTTTACTGCTACTGATGAAGATGGTAATGTAAATACTCCAACTGATGCTAATACAACTTTTGATGATGAAGATAAAAAAACTGATTTTCCACTTACTGTGATATCAGCCGGAGCACCGGGCGTTAGTAATTTATGAATTACAGATGATTATATAGGATGACCAGCTGAGACTTCTACTACTTTTAGTTTCTCTGGAAGTCAGGATGGGGAATACAAGGTGGCATTATGAAGCGATTGAACTTGTAATTGATGAACTACTTTACTTGATTGGACAGCGACATGAACTTATGTTGCCTGAGACTCTGCTAGTTTTGTAATTAATTCAGCAAGTCTTAGTGATTGAAATAATAATATCTATGCTTGTTTTAGAAATGTAACAAGTGAGATATGATCTACAACTCAAACTATTATTAAGGATACTACTAATCCCACCATAAGCTCTCTCCAAGTGAGTCCCGCGAGTGTAGTTACAAATGATAGTAATGTAAGTTTTATTTGTAGTGAAGCAGGTTATTATAAGACAAGTATTGGATGAAATATAATTACGAATTATACCATAACTACTGCTGGGGCTACTAATTCATCAGTAATTCCAAATGCTAATTTATTTGAATGAGATAATATCATTACAGTTTATTGTAAAGATGACGCCTCAAATGAGCTAACTACAACAACAAATGTAGTCAAATCTACTGCTCCACCAAGCCTAAATTGAGCTGTAACTTCCTTTTCTGATACTGATATTGATTATGATTGACTTAACTGATCAGATTTAAATTTTACTTGGGATAACACAAATGCTGTATCTTATAATTATTTTGAATCATATAGACTCTATCTTCTTCCATCTAATATTACACTAAATACTAGCTCTCATACTTATATTAAGATATTGTCCGATAAAAATCTAGCAACTTGGACTTGAGATTCTACCATTACAAAAGACTCTACAAATACAGACTTAGTTAACTGAGCAAGCTATCAAATGTGTATTGCAATTATGTGAACAAACTGACAATTATGAGAAGCTGGATGTAGCGATGCCTCAGCATTAATTACAGATGTAGTACAACATCCAAATGTACTTAGTGCCAGATTTAATTCTTCAACCAATTTAGAACTTACTACAGATGCAACTCTTGATACAGATATAGCTACTCATAGCGGAGAATTAGTATCTTTTATAGTGTGATCTACTACATATACCGGAACTGCCATAGCTTCAGTTGATTCACAAAAAATTAATATTACAATCCCAGATTTATGAAATCTCTGAGCCACTTGAACAGGATTATTACTGTTTACTTGAGCTATTCATTCTTTTTCTTGAGGATTTAATAATTATTTTAGCTCAGGAAGTCTTATAATTACTGACTGACAAGCTCCTACAATTGCTGGATTTGTAAATAATACGGCATCTCCTTATGGCTCTTTTTTCTCTTGATCTATAAATGTATGATTTACTTTCGCTGAAGCCATGAGAGCCTCTGGATATACCAAAATTACTTTTGATAGAACTGCCTGAAATGCCTCAGCTCAAAAAATTTATGAAATAACCGATTCTTCTAAGCTAACTCCTGGAGTTCATAGTGTAGACATTAATTTGGTATCTCTATGATTAGTCTCAGGTACTACTTATGATATGAAAATTACAGGACAAGATTTGGCTGGTAATTCTGTCACTTCTGGAGCTATTACTGTTAAATTTGATAATGTTTGACCGGTTATAATGAGTCTTAGCCCTATTTGAATTTCTTGAATTACTGATCCATTTTTTAATTGGCTTGCGACTACTGATGATGGCGGGAATTGATCTGGAGTTGGAGGTTATACTCTAAAAATATTTTCTGGATCTACTTGTACAACTCTATTATCTCAAACTGGAATTACAGACCCAATAACACTGCAATATCAAGTACTTCTAGCTGATATGAGAGATTATGCTTGGAATATAGTCGCTTATGATAATATGTCTAATTTATGAACTACTTCGGCTTGTGATAGTTTTTCAGTAAATACTTCTATTCCAGTAATATCTAGTTTATCTATAAAAAATAATTGAGGAACCCCTATAACTTATACAAAAACAGCTGATACTATCAAAATCACAGCAAATGTAGTTAATTCAAATACTGATAATATTTCTATTAATCTTTCTTCTCTGACAGGAAATTGATCTCACACAAATGTAGTATGTAGTGCACCTGGAGCTGGAATATCTTGTACTTATGTAGGGTGAGTAGTGACTTATACTTTTGCTGTATGATTTGCCGGAGCAGTAACTAATTGATTAAAATGGACAACTCTTACTACAAATAATACAGATGGAATAAATACTCAAAATTCAAGTATTTCAGTTACTGTAGATAATACTGCCCCAGCTATAGTTGGAACTCCTATTACTGCTCCAATAAGTTCATCAGTTTGGTGATGAACTACTCAGACTATAGTCCGGACTGCCGGGTCTATAACTGATAATTATTCTATTGCATACATGAAATTAGAATATAGTAATGATAACTGATGAAGCTGGAATGATATAGCTACAGGATCTAATCTAGGTTCTTATAACTGGGATATATCAGCTCTAGCTAGTGATACTGATTATAAAATAAAATTAACAGCTTTTGATAGGGTAGATAATAATACTTCTACAATTTCCGATGCTTTTACTATAGATAAGGTTGCTCCTGCAGTTGCTGCTGATACAATTACTACTCCAAATGGGTCAAATATCTATAAATGATGACAAGCTCTTAATATTGCCTGGGATCAGACAAAAATAACTGACAATATAGCGCTAGCATCGAGTCCTATAAAACTCGAATATACCCTAGATAATTGAACCGCTTGGACTCAAATAGCAACAGGTGAAGCAAATGACGGGACTTACGCTTGGACAGTACCTTCGGTGAATTCTTCACAAGTCAAAATAAGACTTACAGCCACAGATAATGCTACAAATATAAATTTAGATACTTCTGATACTACTTTTATAATAGATTCTACACTTCCAACTGTAGCTCTTACTTTTGCTGGAGCTGGATGATCTACTCCACAAAATGGAAAATATATCAATAATAGCTGATTAGATATAACTGCGACAACTTCTGATTCCTATCTAGATAGAGTAATGTATAAATTAGAAAATATTACAGATACTCAATATTGGCAACAATCTACAACTGGATGGCTTGGAATAGAAAATTGGAATGATTTATGTATAGAACCTCAAGCTCTCTGAAATGGTTGAACTTGTGCAAATATAGCCGAAATTGCAACACTCGCAGGTATACTGGGTAACAAAGATTATAGACTTACTATTAAGGCAATTGATGAAGCCTGAAATGAAAAAACCTATAATCCAGTCGATTATATTGGGGATGTTGTGAGTCCAAATTTATCTATAACTACAGCAAATAATTATTATTTTAGTGGAAGTATAAATATAGCAGGTACTGCAAGTGATGCTCTGTCTGGACTTAGCTCGACTAATATTGAGATAAAAAAATGAGCCTTATGGTGGAATGGGTCTGACTGGGTAGTTCCTCAGACGGTATTAGTTACTTCTGGGACAGCTGGGAATTGGAATTATAATTTTACATCGCCTGGAGCTGATGCGGACGCTACCAATTATAATGTAATAATCACGACTCATGATAGTGCATTTAAAACTAACAATAATACAAGTTCAAATATTAATATAATAAAAGATTCATCAGGACCAATTATTGATAATAGTGTATTTACCTTTGATACATCAGGAATTAGAAAATGATGAACTGCAATGACTATAACATGGAATCCGGCGCTTATTACAACCATCTGAGCTTCACTAAATGCTAATTCTATAAAACTTGATTATAATTTTACAGGGTCTATAATTCCAATAGCTTCTTGAGAAGCTAATGATGGAAGTTATAATTTTACACTTCCAGCAGGAGTAGATAGTCTAACTGCAAAATTTATAATTACAGCATATGATAATTTATGAAATATTTCAAATGTTGTAGCGTCGTCTGATTTTATAATTGATAGTCTGCCTCCTACTGTTAGTACTGTTGAGACCCAGGATTTTAATACAGATGGTCAGATTGATTGATTTATAGTTACCTTTTCTGAGAAAATAAATAATTGATCTGTAAATGTGGCAGAATTCAGTGTGTCAGATTGAATCACTCTTAATAATTGAAGTCATAGTATATATGATGCTGGAAATTATACAAAGCTTGAGCTGTATTTTAATGCACAATATTGAGACACTTCATCAATTCCTACGCTTAGTTATAATTGAGTGGCTATTGAGGATATTGCTTCAAATAAACTCGCTAATTTTACTAATAAGGCATCTGTAGATAAGGCTTCTCCTAGAATAACAAATGCTGAGATATATGATACTAATTCAAATGGAAAAGTAGACCAAATTAAAGTATATTTTACAGAAAATATAACCTCCACTACTGACATATGAAGTTTTACTTTAAATAATGTCTTGCCAGGAGCTTCTATATCAGGAGCTAGTGTGTCTGGAAATGTATGAACTCTGTCATTAGTAGAATCTTCAAATTATAATACTTCACCAGATGGAATGACCATTACCTTCTCTAATAATGGAGCATGGAAAGATATAAGTCCTGCCCTAAATGTCGCTGGAAATAGAGCAAATATAGCCCTAATAGATAAAGCTTCTCCTGTGAAAATATCTGCTATAACTACTGATTCTAATTCAAACTCTAAAATTGATAGACTCGATATTACATTTTCTGAAGATATTGTCTGAAATATTGACTGAGATATTACTGTTTGAAATCTGGCAGCCGGATCATCTAAATGAGCCTCATCAGTTGTCTCTAATGTACTTAGAATTGCAATAAATGAAACAAGTGATAATAATGATACGGCTCAAATTCCAACTTTTGCATATAATTGAGCTAATTTAAAAGATAGCTCTAATAATCTAGTAGCAAATATTGCGAGCTTTAGTTTGAGTGATTGAGTAAAACCAAAACTATTATTAAGAGAGACGGTCGATTCTAATTGAAATGGAAAATTAGATAAAATTAAAATAACTTTCTCTGAAACCCTAAATAATAATGTATGAGCAATAGTAATAAATGTAGCATGATATGTAGTGAGTTCTTATTCATCAAGCGCTAATTTATTATATGCTAATCTAGATGAACTAGATATTTCCGATACCTGAGCTACACCAAATGTTCAAATAACTTCAAACACTACACTTTGAGATACAACAAATAATTTAGTGTTTACAGAGTGAGCGGCAACTGCATCCACAGATAAAGTATGACCTGTTGTAATTTGAGCTAGATATTCAGCAAATACTGTTTATGTGGATTTATCAGAGAATTATGGAGGAGTACTTGATAATAATTCATTTGTACTGAGTGGCTCTGCTCTGCCAAGTATTACAAATACGGTATGAGCTGGAAGTCAAGTAACTATAACTCTTAGCTGACCAATTAGTGCTAACACAGAAATCTCAGCTGCAGCAAATACTGTAGAGGATGGAGCTTGAAATAAACAAGCCTCAACATATTTTATGGTAATTTCAAGCTCACTAATTATCAATGAAGTAATGTATTCTACAGGTAATACTCAATATATAGAACTTAAAAATCTATGAGCTAATCCTGTAGATCTAACAAATTGGGTAATAGAAAATGGGGGAGGGAATTGAGTAAATATTACTGTAACAGCTTGAAATATACCGGCCTGATGATTATTTTTAATTACAAAAACTGGAATAACAGAACTTAATTGAGTTGTGACTGATTTTAATGCTGGACTTTCACTCGATTTAACTACTCAAAATGATTTAATATTAAAAGATAACTCTTGAAATATATGGGATAGTGTCCAATCTAGTCCGTGGCCAGCTGGAAGTGGAAGTCTTTGAGTTGCTATGGAGAGAATAAGTTCTCCAGGAAATTGATTAAATTCTTCTTCTTGGTATTCTGCAACTACAAATAATTGACTTACAGCTTGATTTCTTGGGACTCCAAAAAATCCTAATGTATTTGATTCTACTATTCCGACTATAAATAGTTTCTCGCCTGCAGATAATACTCTATATCCTGTTGGATGACTAAATGTAGTATATAACTATTCTGATAATGTAGCCGTGGATGATAGCTCGTATACATTTGCATTAGAAAAATGGAATGGAGTTAACGCTTGGAATGATGCTTCCGCTGGAATAGCTAATTCTTCAGTTAGCGTAACTTCTGCCACATTTACTTTGGCTAATCTGACTTTTTGAAAATACAAAGCTTCCTTTACGATTGATGATACCAGTGGAAATACAGTTTCAAAAGATATAATTTTTTATGTTGATAAATTCGAATTTACTATTTCAAATTCAAGTATTAATTTATGAGTTATGGAAGTTGACAGCTTAGTGAGTGCTACGCAAAATGCGACTATTACAATAAAAACGCTCGGAGCTGGATTTGATTTGAATATCGGATGAGATACTACGCTGGATGCTTGAATTAATTCAATTCAAAGTTGGAATACTCTGTATTGATTTTGAATTGATTATGAAGCGACTAATTCTGCAACACCTAAAGTATTTTGAACTACCGATGCTATCCCAAAAGTACTAGAAAGTAATCCTACTTGAAGTATTGATTGAAACTGAAACCAGAAAACATTCACATATAATGTAAAATATCAATGAAAAATACCTTTCATACAAGTGGCTGGAAATTACAGTGCAAATACAAGTTATACTGTGGATATTAATTATTAGTTTAATAGACCCATTCGACTACACTACGTTTCACTCAGGGTGACGATTATTGTTTTAACAATGTTCTCAAATATCATCTTTTACTTTCTTTTTGATATGAACTAGACTAAATTTATTTATTTTTTGTTTTAATCTTTTTTGGAAATAAGTTATTAAATCTTCATTTGAATTTGGTCTTTTTGTATTTCTACCAGAAAAATTATTAATTAAATTAGAGAATTCTTTGACACACAATGTATCACAATTTCTGTATATATTACTAAAATCTTCAGGATTTACCTCTCTTTTATTTTTTATAATTTCTATTATTTGTTTCTCAAATTCTATATTATAAAGAGAAAAACTAGAACTATCATCCAAAGAAATATAATTAATTAATTCTATTAGAGAATCTATTTTTGTTTTTTCTGGATTTTTTGGATCTTGATCAAAAATAAAATCTCATAAATAATTATTTAGTGTAAAATAAAGCAAAATAATAATTGCTCTTATCTCTAAATAAAGCCAAATTTTCTCTTTATTGTCAAAAATTTTACTGAATTTTTTTAATTCTGGATTATTTTTATAGAATTCTTTTATTTCTTCTATTTTTGAATCTATTGCATTTAATTTTTTATGTTTTTCCATAGTTGTTTTTTTTATTGTATATTTTTAATTTAATAGATTTCTCGCTAACGCTCGAAATGACAGAGTGGGGCACTAGATTACATTTTGGCTCGGAATGACAAGGGGCGGAGTTTTTCTTCATTTTTTTCTTCATAAATTATGATTATCAAGATATCTTATAAATGGAGAAGGTGGATCTCATTTAAGGTTTCATTTCGCATCTATTACATTAGCAAGTAGAATTTCTTCTTCCATATTTTTTGGTTTGTCATGAAATGTTATATATTCGATATCATCTTTTATACTTAGACTAAAATTTCTTAATTTCTCAAAACTACTTATTTTTTTATTTATTTCAATATTTTCTTCATTATTAGATATTCATTTTCTAGCTAGAAATAAATTTTGTTTAATAACCTCAAGTCTTTTTTCTATTTCTTTTGTCTTTTTTGTTAATTTATCAAGAGTTTCCACCAGATGTTCTCATCCAACTTGAATATTTTGTTCTTTAATTAATCTCTCTGTAACTCTTCATTCTACTTGATTTTTCTTAAGAATTTTAAATAAGCTTTCTATAACTTTCTTAGCGCTTATGTTATTGTCAATTCACCGCACAAAAACTATTATCTCATCTCATCAAATGGATATATTTATTTTATTTTCTGGATAAATTCTTTTTAGTTCACCCTTTAATTCCCTAATAATATTTTGGAATTTTATCGTCATATTATCGCCTGATTTTAGAAGTATTTCTTTAGCAGTAAGGAGTCAGTTACTCCACATATTAATTTTGTCGGAAAAATCCTTCATATTAATACTTCACATATCCTTTATATCTATGTAAAATAATTGTCATTTTTGATTTATTTTACTGTAAAATACTCATTTTTCTAAAGAATTTTTATAATTGTTTTCTGATAGCTGTCTGATTTTTTTTGGATTTTTTATTTTACCCTGTTCAATTCAACCTATAGCCTCTTTATAATCTGATAATTCTTCTGAAGTTAAAATTTCTCATTTTTCTAAATCATCTCTTTTGATATACGGTGCTATAAATTCGGCTCTGGCAACATAAGAATCAAAAAGAATTTTAAAATCATTATAAAAATCACAATTAGTTGGAATTTCTTTTTTTCTCACTTTTGTAATAAAACCTATATTAATATCTCAATTTGGATAAAAAATTAAAGTTTTTTCTTGTTTTTTGCGTCAATTTAGTTTAAATTCTCTTATCAAATTATTATTTTCCACATAATACATTTCTCCATCAAAAAGATATTTCCTTTTTACTTTTGACTCATTAAAATATTTCTGAAATAATTCCTTCTCTTTAGCTACTATTTCTTCTTTTGTCAAAAGTCATTTTACTCATTCTCTCTCAAGTGATAGTCTCGCGAAAGCAATATTGTGTACAAAATCTTCTTGAGTGCGTCAACTAATTATTGAACTTGTAGAGGCTACTTTTATAATATTTGAAATATCTACTCAAGATGATTTATCCTGTTTTTTAATTCAAGATTTTTTCATATTTTTAACCAAAATATTTTTCATAATTTTAGCTAACTCCTCTTGATTTATTGCTGAAGTTCTAGACATTTTAAATACAAAATTTTTCCAATCATTCCAGATAACTTTTATTTCTGGATGATTTTTTTTGACTGTAGATTTAAATTCATTTACCACTTTATCAGTAAAAGATTGACTCGTAGTGTCATTTAGATCCTTAATTCACTTAAATATTATAATTCAGAATTTATCTCATCTGTTTAAATTTGTTAAAATCCCATAAATAGGATTATTTTTTTCTATTCTTCTAATTAAAAGTAGCTTTTCTTTTTTTGAAATTTCCTCTCAATTATCGATTTTTGATAGAATTTGTCACAATTCCTCTCAACTTAAATTTGGTATTTTCTTCAAATAATTATTATTTTTCACAACTCCAGATTGCTCATAAATATCTCAAACTAGTTTTTTTACCTTCAGAACAACACCAGAGACACCATAAAATACATTCTGACTTAGAATTTTTCTTCTATCTGTATTTATTTGTGTATTTGTATTTAAAGACATTTTTACTAGATTAACTTCTAATTAATTTAATTTTATCATATTTATCAAAATAATGCAAAAACTACGAAAAAGTTTTTGAAAATCAAAGATTTTGGATATAATGAGGAAAATTATTAGTTAATTTAGAAAATATGTTAGATAAAATATTAGATTATTACCTTCAAAATGCTATTTATGAAAAAGATGAAAGCGGTTATATATTAGCTTCAGTTCCTTGAGAAAGTGGATTTTTTTCGCAATGAGAAAATTATGAACAAGCTAGAAATAACCTTAAAGATGCGATAGAATGAGTTATTACAATCAGACTTCTTGAACAAGATAAAAATATTACAAGTAGATTAAAAACTATTTTATCTTATAAAGAAATGGTAAATGCCTAAATTAACCCCTCTAAAATATCAACAAGTTATAAATAAATTACAAAAACTTTGATTTAGTTGACCGATTTATTGAGGAAGACATGCACATATGAAGAAATGAAGTAAAATTATTCCAATACCAATTCATTGATGAAAACAAATTTGAGTTTGATTAATAAGCATGGTAATTAAAGAAATTTGAATCACAAGAGATGAGTGGATTAAATTATAATTTCAATTTTTCCTCTAAAAATAGACATTATTAATTTTAATAAAAATTTTCTTTAAATTGTATTTGACTTTTTCAAAAAAAAGTGATAATAAAATTATATTTGAAATATACTGCTTTGGCCAAAAGAAATATTTCAAATAAAAAAACATGTTTTTTTATTTTTTTTAACTTATATTAATATGACAAATATTAAGAAAGTTGTAGCGGGTGCAAGTGCAATTGCAATCCTTACAATGAACATGATTAACTTTACAGCTAACGCTGCTGCTCTTAACACTGCTACTGCTGTTGTTACAGGATGAGTTGGTGTAGTTGTTACTGGTGTTTGATTTCCAGTTTGAGGAACTTGTACTGCATCTATTACAAAAACTAATGCTGGATGAGCTAATTCTGCTGTTACAGTTGATTCTTGTACTCAAACAAATGCTACTACATTAACAATTGCTGCTTCTACTATTGCTGCTAATGAATATTATACAATAGCATTTTCTACAACTGATGGAGTTTTCTGAACTACTACAGCTTGAAATACTACAAATAATGTAGTTGTAAGTGCTAGAGTTCTACCAATATTAAGTATGGCAATAAGCAATAATACTGTTGATTTATGAGTATTATCAGCTTTAGCTGTTACTGATTCAACTACTGATACTACTATTACTATAAATACAAATGCTGTTGGTTGATATATCGTAAGTGCTGCAGCTTCAAATTTTGTTGGAGCAACTACAGCTAATGTAATACCTTTCTTATCTAGATCTGCTCAAGGAGTTTGAGTTGAATGATTTAGTATTGATGTTGCATCAGTAGGACAAGCTGGAGCTGGTACTTCTACAGTTGATGCTACTGCAGGATTAGGAGGTGTTTCTACTTATGCTGTTGCTAATGGCTCAGCTAGTTTTGGATGAGCTGCTGCCTGATTAGGTGCTTCTGTGGCTGGTACTACTAATGGTGATACTATTGTTGCTAATTATGCTGCTTCTATTTCTCCTGTTACTGAAGCTGATAATTATTCTACAACTGTAACATATACTGTTTCAGGTACATTCTAATTGACTTAAAAATTTAGATAAAAAAAATTCCTCGAGAATGAAATTCTTGGGGGATTTTTTTTGTTGTGTTTGTGTGGATAAATTTATTTTTGCTTTTTTGGAAATTTAATTATAATAATTGCATTAAAGATTTAATATTTAATATTAGAAATATGACAACCGTAACAATTAAAAATGTTCCTGTAGATATAATTAAAAAATTCTGAGCAACTATAGATTATAAAGAAGTAGATGTTAATTTCACTCCAAAAAAAAGAATTAATTCAAAGGCTTCTAAATTAATAAAAGAATGGAAAAGTCCAAGCAACACTTCTAGTTGACCTTTTGAAGTTTCTGAATTTATCAATATAATGAAAGGTTGGCAAAATTGAACACATTCTCAGTTATATTAGAGTTATTTATATTATTTTATTCATTAATAATGAGGTTATGGAAGACAATGCTTTATGAAAAATAGCTCAAAAAAGTGATATTTGAGACTATGTTGATATGAATATTTTTTATAATTTAGCTAAGAAACATATAATTTCTTGAAAAAGGAAGGAAAACAAAACTTTATCTTTAGATGTTGATAAAATAGTTTATGGGATTTAACAAAAGATTTTTTTAAATAGATTATAATCATTTTTATTATTTTTCACTTTTCATTAAAAGCCCCTTCTCCTGTCATTTCGAGTGCAACGAGAAATCCCTTTTTAACTCATCTTATGAATCATAACTATTTTGTCTATATTTTAGCTAGTCAATCTTGAACTTTATATATTTGAGTTACTAATAATTTAGAAAGAAGAATATCTGAACATAAATTAGAATTAATTGAATGATTTACTAAAAAATACAATTGTAATAAATTAGTTTACTACGAAAATTTCAATAATATAAATTCAGCAATAATAAGAGAAAAACAAATAAAGAAGTTTTCAAGAATTAAGAAAATAGATTTAATTGAAAATATAAATAAAACTTGGGAAGATTTGAGTCTAAAGTGATTCTAAAAGGGATTTCTCACTACACTTCGTTTCGTTCGAAATGACAGGTGGTGGAGTTTCGTTCGAAATGACAGAATGTGGATATTCAAAAATGACAGAATGTGGGATTCAAAATGATAGTTGGATTTTTTTGTGTTTGTTTTGGAATTTGAAGAGAAAATTTTGCCATAAGGATATATAAAAATAAATTAAAATTAAATTTTGAAATTATTTAAAAATTAGTATATTTAAAATAGTATAATTAATTATAACAAAAATATGGAGTTTGCGAAAAAATATAATCCGAAGGATTTTGAATCAGATATTTACAAGAAATGGGAGGCGGAAGATAAATTCAAACCAAGAGAATCGAGGACGGGGAAGACTTTTTATATTCCGATGCCACCTCCAAATGTTACCGGAAATCTGCATGTGGGACATGTTTTGACTATGACATTAGAAGATATTATGGTGAGATATCATAGATTAAAATGAGATGATACAGTATGGATTCCATGAACTGATCATGCTGGGATTTCGACTCAAAATGTTGTGGAGAAAAAATTGGCAAAGGAGGGGATTTCGAGAGTTGAATTATGAAGAGAAAAATTTCTGGAGGAAGTGTGGAAATGGAAGGATGAATATCATAAAAATATCACGGATCAAATAAAATTAAGTTGAGCGAGTTGTGATTGGAGTAAGGAAAGATTTACTTTTGATGAGGGATTAAATAAGACGGTTGAGAAAGTTTTCGTGAATTTATATGAGAAATGATTAATTTACAGATGAGAATATATGGTGAATTATTCGCCAGCTCTTAAGACTGTAGTGAGCGATATCGAGGTGGAATACAAGGAAGAACAGGCTGAAATGTACTATATTACTTATTTTGTAAGTGGATCTGATAATGAGCTTGTAGTGGCTACAACTCGCCCAGAGACAATGTTAGCTGACCAGGCTATTGCTGTAAATCCAAAAGATAAAAGATATAAAAGACTTATTTGAAGAAATGTAATACTTCCTATTTTAAATAAAGAAATCCCTATAATTGGCGACGAAGCTGTGGATATGGAATTTGGGACTTGAGTGCTTAAAATCACTCCAGCTCATGATAGCACAGATTTTCAAATTGGAAAAAAACACTGATTGAGGCTGGATTATAGTGTTATTGATAATGCCGGATATATGAATAGGGAAGCCGGAATATTTGCTGGACAAGATATAAAAACTGCTAGAGAAAATATTGTGGAACTTCTTAAATCAAAATGAAATTTCTTAAAACAAGAGCCATATACTCACAAAGTTGGATATTGCGAGAGAACTTGATGTAAAATAGAAACCGTAATTTCAACTCAATGGTTTGTAAAAGCCGACAAATTAGCAGAGAAAGTAATCTTTTGATACAAAAAATGAGAATTTAAAATTATTCCAGAAAGATTTAACAAGGTTTTTGAAGATTGGATTTATAATCTGCGTGATTGGTGTATTTCTCGCCAACTCTGGTGGGGTCATCAAATTCCTGCTTATTATGACGTTAAGACTTGAAAATTACTTGAAGTATCACTAGACGAAGAAAAAGTATTTGCAAAATATTGACGCGAAAATGTGGCTCGCGATGAGGACGTACTTGATACTTGGTTTTCATCTGCGCTTTGGCCTTTTTCTATTTTAGATTGGGATTTTGAAAATAAGAGTGAATTATTTGAAAAATATTATCCAGCACAAATGCTAGAAACTGGAGGTGATATTTTGTTTTTTTGGGTAATTAGAATGCTTTTAATGTGATATGAATTTACAGATATGGCTCCATTTAAAGAAATTTATCTGAATTGATTGATTCTCGATGACAAATGAAAGAAGATGAGTAAATCATTTTGAAATTCAATTAGTCCTATTGGAATAGTTGATGAATATAGCTCAGATTCGCTAAGACTTTCGCTTGTAATAGGGAATACTCCAGGAAATAATATGAATTTCTCAATCAAAAATGTAGAAACCGCCTCAATTTTCTTGAATAAACTCTGGAATATTTCAAGATTTGTATTCTCAAATATCTGAGAAATAAGCAAAACTTATACTGATATTGAAAAATCAATTACAAGTAATTATGATAAACTTCTAAATCATGAAAAATGGATTATTTCTAAGCTAAAAGGTATTATTGAGACCACAACCGCTTGAATGGAAAGTTATAACTTTTCGTTAACTTGAATGGATTTAATTAGTTTTACGAGAGATGATTTCTCAGATTTTTATATCGAGGAATACAAATTAACTAAAGATATTTCAACTCATTGAGACGATATACTCGCTTTTTCTATTTTGACGCTTCTTAAATTATGGCATCCTTATGTGCCTTTTATTACAGAAGAAATTTATAATAAATTGAGAACATGAGTTACTCTGATAGATAACTCTTGGCCAGAATTAGGAATTATTAAAGACGAAAATATTGAAAAAGATATGAGTATTTTGTATGAAGTAATTAAATCAATTAGAAATATTAAAGCTCTAAAATGAGTAAAACCAGGCGAATTTATCGATGTGAATTTCAAGACAGATGAGCTAAGTTCTAAACTTATTCAAGACAATGAAATCATTCTAAAATGACTTGCAAAAATTGGAAATATTAAATTTTTCAACTCATGAGAAGAAATTGATAAAGATAAATTCTCATTTGCAATTGTTGATACTATCGAGATTTATGCCGATTTGTGAGGTGAAATTAATCCAGAAGAAGAAAAATCTAGACTAAAACTAGAAATAGAAGACAGAAAGGAATACATCAAAATTATAGACCACAAACTCCTCAACGCTGAATTCATCAAAAACGCACCAGAAAGTGTAGTAAGAGCCGAACAAGCGAAAAAAGCCCAAGCTCTGGAACATTTAGAAAAGTTGAAAATGAAGTTTAATTCGTTGTAGAAAGTAAATATTAATTAATTAGCTTTATATATGTTTAAAATGATAACTTTTGATTTAGATTGAACTTTGGCTCCAAGTAAGTGACAAATGGATAATGAAATGGCTGAGTTATTTAAAGACTTACTTGCTAAATATAAAGTATGAGTAATTTCTGGATGAGATTATCCTCAATTTCAGAAGCAAATAATACCATTTTTATGAACTGAAGAAAAATTACTTCAAAATTTATATATTTGTCCGACTTGTAGTACAAAAATGTATATGTTTGAAAATTGAGAATGGAATAAAAAATATTCTCTTGATTTTACACAAGAAGAAAAAAATCATATTATAGATGTATTAAATAAAGCAATAAATGAACTTAATTTAAAACCTAATCAAATTTGGTGAGAATTAATTGAAGATAGAAGTACACAAATTAGCTATTCTGCTTTATGACAAGAGGCACCACTTGAATTCAAGAAAACTTATGATCCAGATTTTAAGAAAAGAAAAAAAATCAGAGAATTTATTTTGGATGACTTAAAATGATTTAATATTTTACTTTGATGAGCTTCTACTATTGATATAACAAGAATTTGAGTAGATAAAGCTTATGGAATCAAAAAACTTGTGGAAGTTTCTTGAATTTGATTAAATGAAATTTTATTTGTATGAGATGCTATTTTTGAAGGCTGAAATGATTATCCACCACTAGAAATAGGTGTTACATGCAAAAGAGTATTTAATGTCGAAGATACCAAAGAATATATAAGAAGTTTATTATAGGGTATATATTACTAATTTCTCTCTTCTGAATTATGTCATAAACTTCCCATAACACTTTTATGAGAATCTAGGATATTTGATTCAAGAGCTGTAAGATACATGGTTTTCACTTCTTTTTCTGTAAAATGCAATGTTTCATAAATTGGACTTCCCATATTTCTATTTACTGGAAAATAAATATCCAATCATCAATTAGGTAGAGATTCAACTCAGGCCCTTGGTTTTTCTATGGTATCAAAATGAAAATCATCTAATTTTGATACTGTAAGTCAGTTATAAATCGCATCAACTATGTCAAAAATTTCATTTTCCAATTCATAAGCTTCTCTAGAAGGCATATCTTTTGTGAGTTTTTCAATTTTGTCACTAAAAATTTCTTCAGGATTTTCTTTTTTGTTCATTCTTTCTATTATTTCTACTATTTCGTGAATCGAGATTTCTTTAAAATATTTCTTTAAAAATTTTTCTCATATTTTTATTGGAATTCCTCAGGCAATATTTAGGTAAAGATGAGAAAATAATAACCAAAGTGGAATCTCATAATCTTGCTCATAAAGTCAGTAATTCCAAGTATGTCATTTTCAAAAAATTAAGGTTGGTTCAAAATGATATTCCTCATAACTTTCAGAAAAACTCCAAGGATATTTTATTATACTTTCCATAATTTCATCAAAACATTCTGGTTTTTGGAAAGTACTTTCTTGTAATTTTGTAGCCAAAGCTACAATTTTATTTTCTTCAAATTTATTACTTTCAAGAAACTTAATCAGATTAATTAAATCTTTTGGCCATTTTTCTTCAGGAATCTGCCTGATTATATGTGCAAAGAGACTTTCACCATTAGGAAAATAAGCTTTTTTTCAATATTTTTCTCTCCAAAGAGATCATCTTTTCCTCAAAAAAGCTGCTCAAACGATTGCATCATTTCTGTCTAAATCTACTTTTTTATAAAGACCTTCGTTCCATTCTCAAACTCACCAGATTATATCAATATTTTTAGCTTGTTCCCAAGAAACTCATTGATAACACTGAAATATTTCCCAAGCTTTTTCAACATTATTTCTTGTAATGGCAAATTTTTCTCAAATATCTGATTCCATTCTAATTTTTAAATTATCCCAAATATCTTTCATTCTTTTCCTTTCTTCAAATAGTTCGTAAAATTCCTCAAAAGAAATTCAGTAATTTTGCATAAGTAACTCTGAATTAATTTTTATTTTTTCTTCTTTCGAAATTTCATCTTTTTTAGGATATATTTTTTCTAAAATTAATCCAACTTCAAATATTATATTTTCTATAAAATTTTTGATAAATTCCATAATTTCTGATTTTACTACATCAAGCTCTTCACCCTTTAATAAATCTAAAGTTTTTACCCTTTCTTTTATTTGATTTTTTTGAGAATGAAATTCTAAAATAGATCAATCTTGAGGTTTTGAAGGAAGCATTTTATTTACTATTTGAGGTACCTTATCGGGATGACAAGTACTCAACATTTTTTTATATGATTTATGTCAGGCTGCATAACTAGATCATGGTTGAATAAAAAGTATTCTGCAAGCCTCAATATATGATTCTGGAGATAAATCTGGAATTTCTTTTCATACAAATATAAGCTCCGTTTGTGCCATTTTTTCAGCCAGACTTTGTTCAAGTTCTTCAACATAATTAAGTCAGAATAAAGAAGTTCAATCATAGTTGATTCATTTATTATTTTCTTTGATTCTTTCAAGAATAAATCTTTCTTCAATTATATAACTAGGTCTTATTTTAGGATCAAATTTTAATATTGAAGTCACAATTTCTCTTGTACTAATCATAGAAAAAGGACAAAGATACCTATCCTTACTTGTTTTTTGTTCTTTTGATATATCCAAATGTTCTTTAAGTGACATTTTGCTAATTAATTCTAATTAGATTAATGTATAATAAATAAAACAACTTTGTCAAGTAAAAATAAAAGTTATTTGGTAAAATAGATTTTAAATAAAATTCATTTTCTCTATTTTAAAGTAAAAATTAAATTTGCAAATTTTGATTTTTTTATATAATGAGTAGGATTTTTTTCGGAAAATGAGAAAAATCATATTTTTAGTTTTATTGTAATATATATTCCTGTAGCTTAAAATAGCTAACTTTATATATGAAAACTAAAGATAATTTAAGGATTATTTTTTAATATTATACCTATGGTTAATAAAGAAGTTATGAAGGATATGTTCGATAATGCGGTACATATCTGATACAAAAAACAATTTTGGTCTCCTAAAATGAAATGATATATTTTTGGAATTCAAAATTGAATACATGTTTTTGACTTATACAAGACAATTGAAAAACTTGAGGAAGTTAAGACAGCACTTAAGGATTATTCTGAAAAAGGTAAAGATATACTTTTTGTAGGAACAAAAATACAAGCAAGAAATTTAGTAAAAGAACTTGCATGAGAAACTGGACATTTTTTCGTAATAGATAAATGGGTTCCTGGTTTACTTACAAATTTTACTACACTTAAAAAAAGAATTGCTACGTACAATAAAATAGAGAAAGACCTTGAAAACTGAACTCTTGATATGCTAAGTAAAAAAGAAAAATCTGAGAAAATGAAAGAATTAGAGAAATTAAAAAAAGCATACGAATGACTTAAAGAATTAAAGAAAAGTCCAGATGTAATATTTGCAGTGGATGGACATTACGAATGATTATCGCTTACTGAAGCTCGCAAAATGAAAATTCCATCTTATGCACTTTTGGGTTCTACTGGAGATATTGATTCTTGTACAAATTTTATTCCATGTAATGTAAATTCAATCAAATCAATAAAATTTATTCTTGATTATCTAAAACCAGTTTTAACTAAGAAAAAAATTATAAGTTCATTCAATAAAGAACAAACAAACACTAGACCATTTAATAAAGATTTCAAAAAACCTTTCGTAAAAACTGAAACTAAACCAGAAACAACTGAAATTACAAAATAATTTTAAAAAGTATGTCAGATAATAAAATAGAAACTGAAGAATTTAACGAATGACCAAATAAAGAAGAAAGAATGCTAGCAGCAATTTGCTACCTACCTTTTGGATTTTTGGCTCCACTTCTAATGCACAAGCAGTCAGATTTTTTATCACAACACACAAAGCAAGGTGGAATTATATTTTGAATATACTTATTCTTAAGCATTGTAACATTTACATTTATTTGGTGAATATTAACTCTTCTTTATATCTGAATAGCAATTTTCGCTATAAATAAAGCCTATAACTGAGAAATGTTTGAATTCTGGTTTATAAGAAAACTCCTTGATTTACTTAATTGAAAAAAATAAAACCCTCACCTTAACCCTCTCTCAAGAGGAGAGGGAACAAAGGGAATAAATTAAATTTATATTTTAATAAAATAATTATGATAACAGCACAACAGGTAAAAGAGTTAAGAGATAGAACTTGAGTTGGTATGGCAGATTGTAAAAATGCACTTACTGAATCAATTGGTGATATCGAACTTGCAATAGAACTTCTAAGAAAGAAATGAATTGCAAAAGCAGCAAAGCGCGCTGATAATGAGACAACAGAAGGAAAAGTAAAAATAGTAAATGATGGAAAGGTGGCTTATGTAGTTTCTGTTTCTTGTGAGACAGATTTTGTAGCTAGAACTCCAGTTTTTGAAGAAATGCTTGATAAATTTATAGATATTAGAAAAAATAGTGCAACTGATGCGGATGCAATTGCAAAAGCTGATGACCTAAAATCTACAGAATACCAACTTAAGATGTGAGAAAATATGAAAATATCAGCTCTATCAAAATTTGAATGAGAAGTTATAGAATCATACGTTCACTCAAACGATAAAGTATGAGCTATAGTTATTGCAAAAGCTGGAACTGATAAAGAAAAACTTAAACAAGTTGCAATGCATATAACTGCAACTAATCCTGATGTATTATCTCCAAGCGATATATCTGATGAAATAGTTGCAAAAGAAAAATCAATCCAATTAGAGATAATGCAACAAGACCCAAAAAATACAGGAAAACCAGCTGAAATTATGCTAAAAATCATCGAGGGTAAAATGACTAAATTCCGCGAAGAAAACGCTCTTCTAACTCAACAATTCGTAATTAATCCCGACCAAAAAGTTCGCGACGTTATCGGAGCCGACAATATCGTAAGTTTTAAAAGATTTAGTATATAAATTTAAATTCTGTCATTCCTGCTTCCTCTGTCATTCCCGCTTCCTCTGTCATTCCCACGAAGGTGGGAATCTTAGCCCTATAGTTCATCGGTTAGAATTCAGGATTCCAAATCCTGCGAGGTCGGTTCGATTCCAACTGGGGCTGCCAAAATGAAAAATAAAAAAAATTCTCCCAAGATTTGTGAGAATTTTTTTATATTGAAAAGAATTATTTTCTTTTTTAAAAGATTTGTTTATACTTTAATTAAATTTTTAATTTATAAACAATTTTAATGAAAAACCATATTATATTTGATTTAGATTGAACAATCGCGGATACGCAGAAAATACATCAGCAAATAGAATCAGATTTTTTAAGAGGGAAGGGATTATTCATAGATCCAAAGGAAATATGAGTTAGATTTGCTTGAAGAACTCCTCAGGAATGGATTTCAGAAGTTTTGCTTTTAAATAAGATAAATTTTCATAGGGATGAATTAGAATTATTTGTTTCAAAGAAGGATGAAATAGTTATTTCTATGTTAAATGAATGAAAAATAGAATTAATGCCCTATGCTTTTGAAATATTAGAATTATTACATCAAAATGATTATAAAATAGGTATTTCTTCGGGTGCTTGTAGAGAATTTATCAATCAATTTATAGTATATTTCAATTTAAAAGAAATAGTAGTGGCAAGCACGAGTTCAAATGAAGTTGAAAAGAAAAAGCCAAATCCCGATGTTTTTCTGACTTCATTTAAGAAAATAGAAAATTTATTTTGAATTCCAGATAACAAATTCGTTATATGAGATTGATGGTCTGATGTTGAGTGATGACACAAGTCTTGAGCTAAAACTATCTGGTTAAATTATTCAAAAAAAGACAAAATAAATGAATCTTATTGTGATTTTGAAATAGAATCTTTGAAAGATTTAAAAGATATTTTATGATTTAATAATTAGATTATGATATATTTAATCTTTGTAGTTAAACAAGTTTTAGAAATGCTCTTTTTCAATCTGAAATTATTCTTACTTTAGTTGCCTTCATATTAGAACAAGAAAATGAAAATCAAAATAATTCTTCTCAAGTTTTTTCTGAGATAATAATACTTAAAGGTGGTTTATGTAAAAATGATTTTGGTGCATGACCTTGAGAAATATTCAGTATATTTGAGCCTAAATTTACAGTAGTAAATACACTTACAACTAGACACATTGGTATATTTTTTTGTGCTATATCTTCTATTTTCTTTTGGTTGTATTTAAAGCTATTATTTGCTGTTTCAAATACAAATCATTCAATTTCATTATCTTTAAATTTTGTTAATAAACTTCAAAAATTAATTTCTATTCATCCAGGTGGAGTTATTCATCTTACAAAAGTTGCTTGATATTCATTATCTTCTAATTCTCGGTTATCTAAAGAAAAGTTGGCTTGTTCAATTTCTCTTGTTTTTAAATATTGTAAGAAAAAAAGTTCATGTTCATTTTGTTTATTTTCTCATCATATCTTATATTGAAATTCCATAATTGGACAATTCCTTTTATCAAATCTTTCAAAATTTCTATATTCTTCATATTTTATAATTAATTTATTATGAATTTCACTTTTTTCGTCATCTTCTTTAATAATAATATTTTTTCATCAATTAAAATTTTCATAAATATAATATGTTCACTTTATTGAAGAATCAGCTACAATAGAATAATTATTTCATGGAATATATTCCCAAATAGAAAATGAAGCATCATTAAAGTCTAGTCAATTAGGTTCACAATTTTCTTTTATATTTTTATTAAATTCTAAAATTATTCATCACAAACTAGGAGATGTATATCCATAAAAATCATCACCATATATTTCAAATTCTCAATTATTTTTTCTATATATTTCCCATGTGGGTAAAAGTCAGGATTTTCAAGAATAATCTTGAGGATGTTCACTTCTAATTAAAATTTTTCTGCAATCAGATATAGGTAAATCTAGAACATCTTCAATACTAGAAAATCTTCTCGGAACTAATCATCACATTGACTCAATATATTCCGCAATTTCAATTTTTGGTTTTAATGGTAAATTTACAGAATAATAATCTAAATCATTTATTCATTCAACTTTTTCAGAAGTTTTTGTTAATAAATTATTTAAAACAGCTACATTTTGAGCTGTTGTTACATCTGATTTACCATTGATTTTATTCATATTAGTTCATTGATAAATAAATTAATTAAATTTTGAATTTTCTCATGGCATTAAATAAATTTTCTCATTCAATTTCAAGTATTCTTTCTAATTTTTTAGATCATGCATCTATAAGTTTAATATTTCAGTCTATATCCCTTGCGAAATCTCATTGATCATAAAAAGCATGTCAACATACAGTAGCATTATTATGATTTCAAAAAACATTAATTATTTCATCCCATAGTAATTGACTTTCTTCATTAGAAATAGTTTTTCAAGAATCTTGAATATTTAGTAATCAAAAAACTGATATTCTTGTTTTCATTACTACTTTAGGATATTTTTTTCATAACCTGTATTCAATTAAATTACCTTTAATATTATCTAAATTATGTCTAAACCAATTTAGAATATTATTTTTAAGTAACCTTTCTGTTAACTTAAAACTTCTTCATTCTTTGTAAGATCAATAAATTATTTTATATACTAATCAAGGCACTCTAAAATCAATTAGAGGTAATTTTAGTGTATATTTATTTCCTACAAATGATAACCTAGAAGTACCCCTTTTTAATTCCATATATAACTTAAATTAATAATTTACTTATTTATATATCTAAACCTACTTTTTAATCAAAAAGATTAATATCTCAATAAATAGATTCAATTTTCTTAATTCTTTCTATAATTACCGCTGTAATTTCTGGGGAAAACATAGGTTCTTTATCTTGGGATAATTCATCATTTCAAGTCATAATTTTATGGAATTCTTTTACTAATCAGAAAAAATAAAAATTATTTGATTGCTTAAAACTAGGATTTTTTTCAAATCACTCAAAAGCTCTACTAATTCAGTTTGGCAAATCAAGAATAATATTTTTATAACCCGAATCATTCAGTTTCTTTGTAAGCTCATTCATATCAAGTAATCATAATCTAAAAGTTAAAATATCAATAAAAGAAAAGGCTTTAGCAAATTGCAGAGCTCAAAATCTTGTAACAAAAGTATCTATAATAGCATTAGCTTCATGAAAACTTTCAACTAAATCATCTTCTTTTATTGCTACATCTTTATATCAAGCGAAAACCAGGCTCATAATTTTATCTTTATTCTCTCAAAAATGAGCCTTACTAATATAATCTTCAATATATTTTTTAGTAACTTTTGTTTTTTCAATTACTTCATTAAAAACCTCAATTCACTTAGGATCTCATTTTGGAACAACTAATTTTAGTTGATGAAAATTAGATTTTCATAATTCACTCTTAAGATATTTAAGATATCATTCCTTTGAATCAATTTCAATTTGAATTAAATTTATAATGTATAAATGATTTTTTATATCCTTTTTTTCAGAAAGAAAATATTTGAAATCTGAATATAATTTAATTAAATTTATAGCTACATCAATTACCTTTTCATTCTTATAATTTAGGATAGTTCGTTCTAGTTCAGCTTTTCTTTGACTAATAAAATCTAGAATATTTTTAGTTTCTTCTTGAATAGAAGCATTTTTACTTGGACTAGTTTGCATATTAATTGAAATTAAGAATTAATAATTCACTAATTTATATATCTAAATTAATTTTTGTCAAGTTTATGTATAGATAAATAAAATTTTAATTTCAAATAATTTTACCTTCCAGTAAAAACCAAACTTCAATTTGAGGCAGAATTAATTTTTTCCACTAAATAAAGAGCTTCTCAGATGGTGATATTTTTGTCTTTTTGGAAGTATCTATCTTTGAATTGGTCTTTCCAAGCAAATTTATATTTAACTCTGAGAGTTGTGATGTAGTCTTTATGATCTCATGTTTCATCTATAAATACCTTGTCATTATTTTTAACTAAGTCAAGTCACAGATTATCAAAAATTACTTTAGCAAATTCGGCTCTGTTGAATTTTTTGTAGTCATCTAGTGTTTTAAAATTTGTCTTTATTTGGTTTATTTTTGAGATTATTTGGGTTTTTCTGGTGTAATTATCTCAGGATCTGAGAAATTCATAAGATAGATAATTGGTTATAATTTCTTTGACTTGTTTTCAAATTATTTCTCTATCTTGCAGTAAATATCAAGAATCAAGTCTTAATAATCATTTTTTTAGAGCGGAAATATTTTCATTAAAATAAAGATAGGATTTATCAAGATTGTTTGGATTACTTATTGTAGTTTGAGATTTCATCCGAGCTATATCATATTTTTTTCATTCCTTTGATAGTGTGAGTTTTATTGGGCTATAATCTAGTGGAATCACATTAAAAAGCAATACTCAAAATAATGTGTCATCATACCTAAAAGTAAGCTCTTCGACTAGTTCACTATTATTACATTTTCTTACTTTTTTTCTAGATACATTACAGAATTTTACTTTTCCAGAAAGTGATTTTACTTTGTAAGTTCCATCATAGGGAATATATATTTGTTTGCTTCAAAATTTGGTTTTAAATACTATTCAGGCTAATTTTTCATCTCAGAGTGCGATATTGCTTTTAATTATAAATGAGGCATCTGTAGGATTTCCAAGCTCAGCTCATTTATAGAAATTAATTGTAATACTTCAAACCGTTTGTTTTCCAAGTTTTAAATTAATAGTCTGAGCTCCACTTTTTAATCAAGTAATTGTAATTTCTCTAAATCAATTATCCACTGCTATTGCTTTCTCTGGAAATACTTTTACAGCAGTTTTATCATATTCAAATGCTATTCAAGTTCCTGGAAGATTTCAGCTAAATAGTCTATTAAAATATAACACATTTAATTTTGTAATATAATTTTTTCATACAATTAAATTGTTTCCTGAAACTCATGTATTTAGCTTAAATGAATGAATTTTTAGGAATTCTGCAATTTCTTCATCGAGAATTTGTTCTCTTGTTTTAATATTTTGTTTATTGATTTTTTCTGTTTTATCCTGCATTTGTTTTATATCTTCAATTGCCTTAAATTCTCAATTACTTTCTAGAAATAATATTGGATCAATTGTGTTAGCTGTCAAGAAATCTCTACACATTCCGTCATTTACGACATCAAATATATCAACTCATTTTGAACAGACACTGTACCAATATGGGTGAGATTGGTTTGTAATATCAATTTGAAAATGTAGGTGATTTCAGTATGAATTTCAAGTAGATCACACTTCTCATATTGTTTCTCAAGCTTTAATATCTCATTTTTTAGCGAATATCTTATTTAGATGAGAATAATTTGAATAAACATACGTTCAATTATTTAATTTATGCTTAATCGTAACCGAATTTCACCGTCAAGCAAGCCAATTAGCCACTATAACTTCTCAGTCTCAAATACTTCTAACTGGAGTCCCTGCACTTGTCGCGATATCAACTCCAAGATGGCTTCCATATCACACATCCCATCAATAATCGTATGTAGAACCCCATAAAATTGAATAAATTCTTCTGTAATTTGTATTATTTTTATATTTTGTATAATCTCATTTTTCAATTCTTGGAATACTAATTTTACAATTTTCAGATAATGTATTCCACGCGCTAAATCTACATTTTGGGTCTGATACTTTATCAAATGGATATACGAAATTCCCAGCTTCCGCGAAGTTGTAAAATGCTATAAATGCAAAAAATGATATAATTATTTTCCTCATGATTCTTAAGTTATAGACTACTAAACCACACAACAAAGAGTAAAATGATAGTTAGGAATAAAAATATTGAAAGAATTAAATTTACTAATTTGTTAGAATTTAAATTTTTCTCAAGTTTTTCTTTAGTTTCAGTGAGAATTTGCTTTTCTTGTTCGATTTTATTAGTTGAGCTTTCCAGTAAAAATGCAGTTTTTTTGTATTCAACAAGAGAAATAGAATTTTTTAATTCTGCCTCAGCATTGCCTAATTTATAGGATAAATCTTTAATTAGATTATCTTTTTGTTCCAATTTACAAACGATTTCTTGATATAGATTTTTGTATGAAACTAAATCAGTTTTGACAAATGGATTTACTTCAACAACTCTTGATTTAATAACCTCATAATCCTCTTGAATTCATCAATTTTTCAGCACATTAACATCATCATCATTCAAAAAAACCTTTTTTCATTTTTTCTGACTTCTAATTTTACCTGATCTAATATATCTATCAAGAGTTCTTGTCGATACATCAAGGATTTTAGCTCATTTTGTTCTGTCTATTGAATACATCTAATTTTTTTAATATTAAATTTCATAGATGATATTTATTTTTTAAAAATATTCAATTTTTATTTTTCTAATTCTTTTAAAACTTCCTCTTTTGCTTTTATAATATCTGCAGATGTAACATTTTCTAATTGTTTAAGAAAATATTTAGTTTTTATTATATTCATATAGCAGATTTTAATCTACTATTCAATATTTTGTCATATGGATTATTTTCTAATTCTTTTTTGGTCTTACTATCCTGATATAATTCTGATAAATAGTCATTTATAAAATAAGAAGTAATTTTTTCTAATTGCTCATTTTGAGTAACAATACTCTTATATTTATTTGGTATCTGTAAAGTTAAAGTAGTCATAATTGTGATAAATTATATTTTAAATCTTAGAAGATTATATAAAATTTAGGAAAAAATGCAAGTAAAATAATTTTTTCTAAAATCACTTAAAAGCACAAAATCTCAGAAATATTTCCTGAGATTTTGCTATACAAATATGTTATTTTTATGTACCAAACATAATAATAAAATAAATTAGTAGTAAGAGTACTTTTATTTTTGAAAAGTACTCCCATATTAAACTATATTATTTTATTAAAGTCAAACAATTTTTTTATTTCTTTTTTTCAGAGAAAAAGTAGATATAAATAATAGGTAGGATACCCACAGAATTGATTATTAGAAGTGCTATAAACCAGTTTCTATTTCAATTTCTTGCAGCTTTCCAAAGTGCAATACCTTTCCATACAAGTTCCCAAATCATCAAAGGTATAAAATATATCAAATATTGTTTTTCCATAAGGATTTTTATTAGAAATAAACACAAATATATTATTCTTTTTTCACTAATTTTCAAAAATTAAGTATATTTCTGCTTGACTTTTATATTTATTTTCTTATAAGTTAATATATTTACAATTCTAAAATATTATCTATGAACAATAAACCAACTCAAGTATCTCCACAAAATGACCAGTTTAGCACTAATAATGAAGTATTATCAGTTAAAGACATTAAAAAAGAATTTTTAACTATTATTGATGATTTTATTGAAGCATTAGAGAAAAGCTTGCTAAAAGTAGATTTTGATAATGTTGATATTGCTACTGCTTTATTGCAAGGGAATATTCCTATAATAAATGGTTTAACTTTAAATGAAATAGATTCCATTTTTCATCAGAAATTCTCTACAATTTTTGAAATAAAACCTTTTATTTTAAATGAAATAAATACATTTGTATCTGAATATAGCGAATTTTTCAAGTGATGAGATTTATTTAGAAAAATTTTTCATAAAAACTGAAGTTTTGACTATATATGATGAAATCATAAAGAAGAAACAAGAAGGTTAATAGAAGTTATTTCTCATAAGTTTTGATTGGAAAAAAGTAATTTTGTTAGTCGACATCATTCTAATATTTTTAACACAGCAAAATCACATATAAAAAAGAAACTAGACAAATTAGCTAAAATTGATCTAAATATTCCTGGTTATATAGTTTTACTAATTTTTAGAAATATCTTAAATGAGCAAGAAAATGTCAAAGATTTTCTATCTTATGCTTCTATAATCCAAAATTCTTTTACTGTAAAAGATACTGCATTTTGAGATAAAATTAATGAATTTTTTCTAAAATATTCTACTGTGGAATCTACTGTTGATAGGGTAAGTGAATCTGTATCAGATATAACAAAAGCTGGAGAATATCCAATACAGGCTGATGAGATTCCATATTAAATTTAATTAACCCCTACATAAACTATGCATAAATTAAGATTAGGAGATTTAAAGAATTTCCAAGTATATGATAGAAAAACTGGATTGTTTAATTCTCAAGATTTAGTAGCCAAGATTATTGATTGAGAAACTATGGAAATTTTTACTCAACCAAAAAATCCAGCAGAAATTATTTCATTGTCTAAAAATAAGACTTCTCTTGATTATAAGGAAAGAAATAGTTTTAGATGTAATGAAAGAGAAGATGCTATAATAAGTAGTATTTTAAAAAATCCTTCTAAGGATTTATCTGAGATAGTTGCTCGTCAGAGAGTTTTCGATGAACTATTGTCAAGCAGAGTTGATTTAGAAAAATTAATAAAATTAAAAAGAGAAAGTGAGAGATTTTGAGAGACTTTAAAATATCTATGGTGATATGATAGAGATGAAAAGGAGCAAGCAGAAGAAGAAAGAAGGAAACCCAGAAAAAGAATAGATATTTTAAAGGAAGAAAACAAAAAATTTAGGGTAGAAAATTTTATTAAAATAGAAGAAAATTTAAGTAAATGAAAAATAGATGAAAAAACTTTTGATAAATTTATTGGTCGCGGAGATGGAATGCTTCATTTAATTAGTCTTAAAGATGAGTTTAATGACATTAATAAATTAATAGTCTATCTTAAAAAAGTAGCAAATCCAGTTATTCAAGACTTAGCGATAAAATTAGAAACTGAATACAGACAAATAAATTTCTTGAGTGTTTCTTATTTTGTATGACTATATCTTGACTGAAAAGAAAAAGAAATAAAGAAATTTTTCACTCAAGCAGATAATCTTTTTAAGATATTAAATCAAGTATGAGCGCTATTATCCATAGCTTATAAAATAAAAGAAGACGAATATAGCAAGGTAAGTTTTGACGAAACTAAACCAATGCAATTTAAACAAGCTTGGCAATTTGAAAGAACTAAAAAATGAAGAGATCGGTGAGATAAAGTTCCACCACAAAAATTAAATGATTCTATGGATAGCACATCTTGTAATGTGCTAGTTTGAGATATAATGTCAGGAAAAAGTTTTCAATGAGAACTTAATAAACAATTACATATTTGTGCTCAATCAATTTGATACGCCCCTGCAAAAGAAGTTAATGTTCACATTTTTGATAGATTTGTATCGATAGACAGAGCCTTGACTGATTCATGAAAATGACTGAGTGCTTTCGGGGAAGATATTACAAATATAAATAAATTATTAGAATTAAACAGTATATGATGAACTACATTTTTATTTATGGACGAGTGGTGATCGACAACTTCTCCAGAAGATCAGGCGATTTTGCTTAAATCAATATTAATTTATATGACAAATAAAGGTATTAAAGTAGTTCTTGCGACTCATAATGAAGAATTTGTAAAATATGTTAATGATAATATTAATTTTAGTGTTTATCATCTTGAAGATAAATTAAATGATGACGGAACTATAACTTTTTTGTATGAATTAAAAAAATGAATTTGAGAACATCATATTCTAGAAGCTGCAAAAACTCTCTGATTACCAGAAAGTATCCATCACACAGCACAGCAATATCTAGAATGAAATATCCTAGAGGCAAATATCCCAGAAATTAATTTTAGAGATGTTGTAAAATATACTCCTGAAGAAAGAGAAAAATTAAAACAAGAGCTAAGAAGTTTTATGTCTTTAATGCCTTATAGAGATGAAATAAAAATTATATATAAGGAAAAGGCAACAAATTATAATCGTCCTTATGAAATTACAAAATTTCCTGTTCTAAAATGGAAATATTCCATGGATAATGAAGATAGGGAAGAAAAATCAAGAAGTAATTGGGGTTGAGGAAGAGAATACACTTGATATCAACCAGAAGAAAAACCAGAATATAATAAGATATTGTCTGTAATAAGCGATGATGATGATTTTAAACGGACTCATTTTAAATGATTGAAATTAGAGCGCTATGATGATATTTGAAAATTTATAACTCAATCTCCCATAAGAAGTTCTCAAGATATTTTTGAAATTCAAAAAATGCTTGAAGAAATAGATAGATTATGAGTTGAAAAATTAGCAGAAGAAAGAATTAAATTACACAATTTTTTATGGCATTTAAACAGGTCTTTATATACAATTAGAGATTACTGAGAAAATTTTAATAACCATTTGTTTGAGGATACTTATAAGGAATTTAAGGGAGATAGTTTATCTTGAAGAAATTTTTTATATTCATTTAGATTGTTTGTTTTATCAATAAAAATAAGTCTAGAATTATCATGACTTAAAATTGAAGATGATAGTTATTTTAAAGAACAATTAGCTAAATTTGATTTATTAATTCAATTCAAACAAAAAATAAAAGA
This sequence comes from uncultured Candidatus Peribacteria bacterium, assembly GCA_964555845.1. Taxonomy (GTDB): domain Bacteria; phylum Patescibacteriota; class Gracilibacteria; order BD1-5; family UBA2023; genus JALNXF01. The sequence continues at coordinate 51,933 of CAZKUA010000004.1, forward strand.
ATGGAAAAAGAGGAGAGAACAAGAAAAAAAGGATTGAGTATATGAAAAACTAAATGAAGAAGAATTTGAAATAAAACAAAATGAAAATGGTAAAGAATATAATAAGATAATTGATGATTGTGCTAAACTTGCTTGATTTGATACATCAAAAAAAGATTGGTTTGAAATTAGTCAAATAATAACTTTTTGATGTAAACAAATTTGAAAAGAATTTTATGAGCATTACAAAGATAAATTTAAATCTTATAATTTATTTGATATAGATTTGCAAATAGTTAAGAAATTAATGAATGAAGAAAAAGAAGCTTTAACTAAACTTGATTGGATGTGAAATAGTGGCATTAGTTTTATATGTTGACTTTATGCGATAGTATGACAAGAAGTTGATATTTATTCAACCACAAATGAATTAAAAAAATATGACTCAGTTCATTTTCATCAAATATCTAATTTTTGGGAAAATATTTTAAAAGAAGTTTTATGAGATATAAAAACATGAGATGATATTTTTCAAATTCTCAAAGAAAGTTATAATTCGAATAAGGATGAACTAGAAAGAAGAGAAAAAATAAAATCATTTCCAAATTTTGAAAAATTATTAATAGATATGATAAATTTATTAGCCATTTTTGATCTATCTAAAATGATTAAAGATAATGATTTTTGCAAAGTTAATTTTAATCAAACTGGTTCTATTGTTTTAGATGAACCTTATAATCCAAATAAAAAGCCGGAAGAACAAGTTAAAAATAAATTTTATTTCTGAGAAGATCAAAGAGTTGTAATAAAAACCGGAGCCAATATGTCCGGAAAAACTCAAAGTCTTAAACATACAATATGGCCACTCGCTTTTGCAAATGCTATCGGTTATGCTCCAGCAAAATCTATGAATACTCCATTAATTGATAAAATTTATTGGGTAGATCGCATAAAAGCTCGCCAAGATTTAAATTTAAGTTCCGGATGAACAGAAGTTATAGTTTTAAAACAAATTTTTGAAGAAATATCAAAATCAAAATGAATGAATATTGGATTTTTTGATGAAATGTGGTCAACTGTTCCTCCAAGATTTCAGACAGCTCTCACTTATGCAACTATTAGGGAATTTATGCAAAAATGAGTTTATATTGATATTTCTCATCATAATCACGATTTTATAAATAAATTAATGCAGAATCATCCAGAAATAACTGAATCAGTTCATTTTAAGACAAATATAATGGATGACTGAACTGTTTCATTTGATTATAAACAAGAAAGATGACATACAAAATCTCAAGCCTTACTTGTTGCAAAAACCTGTTGATTAATACAAGAAATTTTGGATATAGCAGATATGATTTCAAAAGAAGCTATTTAGGAAAAAAAATAAAACCCGTCCGGGTTTTATTTTTTTTGGTTTTGCATTTTGGAAAATTTTTATATAATAGTTTTTGTAAAATTAATTTCACTAATTATGACAACAGTAAAACTTGAGATACCTAATAGCATAAATAAATCTATTTGATTAAGTGATACTCAAAATATTATCAATATTGTTGATTTATTTGAGAAATTATGAATTGATTTGAGATTTTTATTAAAAGAAAGGGCTTACCAGAAAAAATTTTTAAAGGATTTAAAAGAAAATAATTTTACTGAATCAAATAATTTTTAGTTATGTATAATTTTATAATTACAAAAAGTTTTTTAGATAATCAAAATGAATATATCTCAAAACTAACAGAAAAAGAATATCAAAAATTTATTAATACAAAAGCTAAATTTCAAAAAAATATTTTCGATAAATCTATTAATACTCACGATATTTATCAGGCAAATTCCATAAAAGTTTATTCTTCTTATATAAATGAAAAAGATAGAATAATATTTTTTTATAAGAAGCCAGAGAAAATATTTTTATACAAGATAATGACGGATCATAACTATAAAAAGCTTCTTTCAAATATAGATTTTGCACTTAAAGATTTTTTAAATAATTTCTAAATTATCACTTCAATTAATTAATATTAATCAATTAATAAACAATAAATGTTAAACACAGAGCAAGAAAAAGCAGTTAAGCAAACGGAGGGGCCACTTTTAATTTTGGCTTGAGCCTGAGTAGGGAAGACTCATACTTTAACTGAAAGGGTTTCTTATATGATTAAGGAAAAATGAATAAATCCTGAGAGTATTTTGTGTGTGACTTTTACGAATAAGGCGGCTCGCGAGATGAAGGAGAGAATTTGAAATTTATTGGGTGTGGATGGGGCGAGCGTAAATATTTATAGAAGTCGTAATTTTCCATTAATTGGTACTTTTCATTCGGTTTGAGTGTATTTTTTGAGGCTTTTTATTGATAGAATAGGTTATGATAAAAATTTCACAATTTGAGACGAAGATGATAAAGTGAAATTAATTAAAGAAATTCTGGATGAGAAAAATATTGATTCAAAGGAATTTCAGGCTCGCAAAATTGCAGGAGCAATTAGCTCTGCCAAAAATGCTTGAGCGAATTCTCAAACATTTCAGGTTTCTTCTTATTACACTCAGGTTGTCAGAGATATTTTTGAAGAATATGAGAAAAAATTAAAGCAATATAATATTTTAGATTTCGATGATATCCTCACTAATACTTACAAAATTCTACAAAACAAGGAAGTTTTAGATTATTTTCAAAATAGATTTTCGTATTTTCTCGTGGATGAGTATCAGGACACAAATGAAGTTCAATACAATATTATCAAACTTCTTGCTAGTAAATCTAGGAATTTGTGCGTTGTCTGAGATGATTGGCAGTGAATTTATTCTTGGCGTGGAGCAACAATTAAAAACATTTTACATTTCTGAAAAGATTACAAGGATTTAGTTACAGTGAAGCTTGAACAGAATTACAGATCTACAAAAAATATTATACATTGTGCGAATTGTGTAATAAAAAATAATTCTGGAATTATCGATAAAACGCTTTGGACAGACAATGAGGCCTGAGATAAAATTAATTTAATCGAAGCATTTAATGAAAAAAATGAGGTGGAAATGGTAGCTTCAATTATTGATGAGAATATTGATAACTATAAAAATTTCGGGATTTTATACAGGACAAATGGGCAGTCTCGTCTAATTGAGGAGGCCCTGCTTTCAAAGTGAATTCCTTATAGAGTTTTCGGTTGATTGAAATTTTATGAAAGAAAGGAAATTAAAGATATTTTGGCTTATTTAAGACTTATTGCTAATCCTGCTGATTTACTCAGTCTTAAGAGAATTATAAATATACCCTGAAGAAAAATTTGACCAAAATCAGTTGAAACTCTCGTTAATTATGCTAGAAATTATGGAGTGAGTCCACTTGAGATTATGGATAATGTGGAGGAAATTGGAGAATTATCTTCTTGAGCTAAAAAATCTATTTCTTGGTTTAAGGAAATGTACGATGACTTTGTGAAATTTTTACCAGAAAATAGTATAGAACTACTAATGAAGCACATTATAAAAACAATTTGATATGAGGATTATTTACGCGATGATTATGACTGAGAAGAGCTCGAATGAAAACTTGATAATCTAAAAGAATTTGAGAATATGGCTTCGAGATTTACAGGATTAGAGAGTCAAGAAGCACTTAATATGTTTTTAGAAGAAATCTCACTAATTACAGATTCATCAGATGAATGAAAAGAAAATATTAAAGTAAATCTTATGACAGTTCATCTCTCAAAATGACTTGAATTTGATGTTGTATTTATAATCTGAGCCGAAGATGGGATTTTCCCACACTCAAGAACTTTTTCTGAGCCAAAAGAACTCGAAGAAGAAAGAAGATTAATGTATGTAGCGATGACCAGAGCCAAAAAAGTTCTCTATATTTCAAAAGCCAGAGAAAGATATATGTTCTGAAATTATTCAGCCAATCCAGCCTCAAGATTTATCAGAGAAATTCCAACTGAATTTCTAGAAAAGATAGCTTCATCATTTTCTTGAGACAAAAGAGATTATTTCAAAAATTCTTTCTCTCCACAATTTCTAACTAGCTCTGATAGTCTAGATTTAAAACCAAAAGTAAGAACAATAATTCACAACAATATTTCAAATTTCTCACTCTGAGACAAAATAAATCACGTGAAATTCTGAACCGGTACAATTATTTCCATGAACTGAAGTTTCGCCGACATAGCATTTTGATCTTGAGTTTGAATCAAAAAATTTAATTTAGAAATAGCACCAGTGGAGAAATTGTAGTCTTGTCATTTCCATCTTTTCTATGTCATTCCCGCGCAGGCGGGAATCTACAATTTATGAAACATTTTTTTTTGCAAAAAAACTTGACAATTTATAAAAAAGGTTATAAATAAGTTGTTAACTAAATTTATTTTTTAATATTAAGTTTTATGAATACTCCAGGTAATCAGTCATCAAGTGAAATTTATGATTATATTTTAAAAAGTGAGAAATCACGTAGAATTTATGAAAAAGTTGTAAAGAAAAGTTCTGATCATTTTTTAGATAGATTTGTTCAGAAAATTATATGATTATCTGATAATATCCGTGCGGAATCAGATGTTATGTATAGTGACTGAGAACGTCAAAATTATTTAGGAACAGATTGAGCAGTTTTACTAGAAAATCTTACAGGTTTAGATAAGAATCTTGAAATTCGTTCTTCTTTGTTATTAACAAGTACTTTTAATAAAAACATAGGTTCTTATGATGAAATTAAATGATTAATAGATGATAAGGAGGTATTTATAACTTGTAGTAGAGAAGATAAGAAAGAAGGTAGCATTTATAGTTATAAATGAGCTATAGATTGACAAAAAATTACAGATGAAGATGCTCGTATGATTTTTGAAAAATATTACGATATTGCAAAAAAGAGAACTGATAGAATTGATAATATTAGATCTGAGAATGTAAAAATTTGAATTAGAAAAAAAACTGGTGCGGCTGTAGAAGGTATTCTTAGTGTATAAATAGTTTAAATTAAAAAAATAGCCAGCTTCGCTGGCTATTTTTTTAATTTAAACTTTCTTTCTTCTAATTACAATCTGAATTCAAATTCAGGCGAGGGTTACAATCACAATTAACATCATAATAAATATTTGATTTCCATCATTTCCAGCTCAATTTACAGAAATTTTAAGATTATCTCAAATATTCTCAGTTGGTTTAATTTCTTCTTGAGGTGTAGAGTTTGAAACCTCATTTATTGCATTTTCAACATTTGCATTTGGAGTTTCTGGAGGAGTTTGCTCTGTTATTACTGGTACAGGAATTTCTTCTTTTTTTGGTTCTTCAGTTTTTATAGAAGTGGTTTCCTGCCCATTCTGTCATTCCTGCGAAGGCAGGAATCTATTACTAGAATCTTTTTTTGGAGTAATTTTTTTTACAGGAATATTTATAAATTCTATTTTTGGCTCAACCTTTTCAACTATATTTATAAAATCCTTACTCTCGGAATTTGGGCTAAATAGTGTGATAGTTCCGGTTGTACTAAAGGCATTGCTTACATCCATTGTTTGTCCAGGATTTAAGACGGTATTGTCTGGAATTGTGTAGATATTTCAGTCTTTTCTGAGTTCCCAGAAGCTTATATCAATATCTTTAGAATCATTATTTTTTAGGAATAAATTGCTTATTTCTCAATTTGAGAAAGTGGCGTCAGTTGTTAGATTTATGGTATTTGGATAATTAAGGACATAATTATTGATTTTGATTTTTGACTCGATTTGGGTATTTATAAATGAGAAAAAAACCAGTGGAGTTGAGGATTTTAGAATTATCGCTCAAGTATAGAGTAGTGCGTCATTTGGTCATCCGTCTGGATTGAAGCTATAAAATGTTTTGGCCTTAGAATCTGTTGGAGTGAGTTCAATTTTTAATACTTTATCATAAGTTCCAGAAGGTATATTCGCTTCAACATCTACTCAATCAGCCCATCAGATACTAGTTAGTGCGAAAAAATTTACTAGAATTCAAGTTATAATTTTATATTTGTTTATTCTCATATTTGTTTTTTTAAATTTTAATTTTGTGTATTCTATATTATATTTTTTTAAAATCAAAAAGATTTTGAAAAAAAGTATTTTTGTGTATAATAGCGCTCACATTTTTGGGGATGAAAGGATTCTATTAAGAGAATCGCTGTTCTCATATGCTATCTGGGAGGTGTTTGTGGCTTCCATAATCAATTACAAACAACAACAAATGCTAACGCAAGAATCGGAGGTTTAGCTGTTTTAAAAGCTTCTTTTAAAAAAGTTCTAACTCCTGCTTACGCCTAGTCTAACTAAGCTTAAGCTGTAGCCTTCCCTACGGGAATGAGTGTCGGATGACCTGCTACAAAAATGATATAGTTTCGTCTTAGAATTATGTCATTATTCATAAGACCATTGTCTAGATTTTATAATTATTTTGTATAGACATTGTATTAAAAATAATTCTTATGTAAGTTTTTTGTTAATTTTCAATTTATATAAGTACCAAAATTAACTATGATAGTAGAAGTATTTGGGTAGCCTCTTAAGACACGAGTTCAATTCTCGTCATCTCCACCAAAATAAATTTAAATTTGACATTTGTAAAATATTGATTATATATTATTTATACTTCTTAGTATAAATAATATTTTATTTTTTATCATAAATTTATGGCAGTAGAATTATTAAGAAATGCTGAAAAAGCAAAAACACAAAAAACAGGTATATTACATGCATTTAATCCTAAAACTAAGGAATGGTGTATTTTAAGTGATTGATGAGAAAGATTTATATTTACGGCTGATATGTGTGATTCTAAAAAAGGTGTTAATTGAGAAATTTTATTTAGTGGACTAGTTAAGGGTGATGTAGTTTCTTTTATTCCTTGAGAATGAGCTGAATATGATATAGCGAAAAAAATCGCTTTTATTTCTCATATAAATACTGAATCGCTCACTACACAAGTGAAGGATAATTTCACTGTATCTATGGAATCACTTGAAGCTATGTGAATTCAAGAAAGTGGTACAATAAAAGTTTTGAGATTAAAAGAAGATAATGGCTTTGGTTTTATTAATACTGATGACTGAAAAGATATTTTCTTTCATTCAACTAAATGTGTAGGTGGATTTAGAGAATTTATGGATATTTATAATAAAAGAAAAAAAGGTGACAAAAATATAAGAGTTACTTTTAATGCTCTAAATTCACAAAGAGGTCCAATGGCATTTAATGTTTCAATAGCTAAGTAATTAAATTTTATTTAAAAAACTCTATTTTTCAAAATAGAGTTTTTTATTATTTCTTTTTATAAAATAAAGTTTTACAAATCAAGCTTTTTAAATACTATATTCAATATATTCAATTAACTATTAATATTACAAATATGAAACTAAAACAAGAACTCGAGGCAAGATGACTACTTAATCAGTATTCAAATGAGGAGGTTTTCGACTTATATACAAAATGATGACAAAGTTTTTATATTTGATTTGATCCGAGTGCTGATTCACTTCAATTAGGTAATATGTGTGCAATTATGGCAGCAGTTAACCTTATGAAATATTGAAATAAATGTTATTTTTTAGTTGGTTGAGCTACTGGTATGATAGGTGATCCAGGATGAAAAGATGCAGAAAGAAATTTTCTTACAGAAGATATTTTACGTCACAATGAAAAATCAATCCATAATCAATTAAAGTCATTTTTAGATAATTTAAAAGCTAATTATGGAATAAAATTCGATTTTGAAATGGTAAATAATTATGATTTTTTCAAAAATATGTCAGTTCTTGATTTTTTGCGTGATGTTGGAAAATACATCACCATTAATAATATGATAAAGAAGGATACTGTAGCTAAAAGAATCGAAGATCCAGATAAATCAATTTCTTATACTGAATTCTCTTATATGCTTTTGCAAGGTTATGATTTTGTAAAATTATTTAGAGATAAATGAGTTAAATTACAACTTGCTTGATGAGATCAATGGGGGAATGCAGTAACATGAGTTGAGTTAATTAGAAAAATTGAAGAAAAGGAATGATATGTAATGACTATTCCGATTGTAACTGATGCTAGCTGAAAAAAATTTGGTAAATCTGCAGGTAATGCGATTTGGCTTGACCCAAACAAAAATAGTCCATACTTTGTGTACCAATTTTTTATGAATGTTGCAGATGCTGATATTGAGAGATATTTAAAAATTCTAACTCTTCTAAGTCTTGAAGATATTTCAGATATTATGAAAAAACATAATGAAAATCCAGAATTAAGAACATGACAATCTGCTCTTTGAAAAGCTGTTGTTGAAATAATTTTCTGAAAAAAAGCTTCAAATCAATCTGAGATGATTTCAGATATGCTTTTTTGAAATAAAGATAAATTAGAGACTCTGAAAACACTTGAAAAAGATGATTTAGAAGCTCTTGCAAAAGAAACAGGAAGTACAAATTATAATTCATGATTAATAATCCTAGATGCACTAATAAACTGCTCTCTCGCTAGCTCTAGATGAGACGGAAGAAAGCTAATTGAGTGAGGTTGAATTTATCTAAATGAAGTAAAAGTTACCGATTGATTTGCTGAAATTACCGACAAGGATTTCATAAATTCCGCAATAATCATCAGAAAATGAAAGAAAAATTTTAAATTGATTTTGAGGTAATATTTTAAAACTCTAAATGCAAAATTTAAACAAAATACTTAAAGAAAGTTTTTGACTTGAGTCGTTTCTTGAATGACAACAAGATATTGTGGAGAGTGTCTTGGATTTAAAAGACACTCTTGTTTTTATGCCGACTGGTTGAGGTAAATCGCTGACTTATCAGCTTTCTGGGATTTTGTTGCCGGGGCTTACGATTGTAATTTCTCCGCTTATTTCTCTGATGAAGGATCAATTAGACAAGTTAAATGAACTTAAGATTAGGACCGAGATTATCAATTCTACAATTTCTGGAAATGAGCAAAAACAAATTTTGGATGAACTAAATTTCACTGATTTTACGGAGAAAAATGCTATAAAATTCCTGTATATCGCTCCAGAAAGACTCAATTCTCGTGAATTTCTGGATGCTATTTCAAATATAAAAATAAGTCTGGTTGCGATAGATGAGGCTCATTGTATCAGTCAATGGTGACATGATTTTCGTCCTAGTTATATGAAAATTAAGAATTTTTTGACTGATTTGAAAAAAAGACAAAATTTTCCAGTGATGGCATTGACGGCTACGGCTACGAAAAAAGTAAGAGCTGATATTGTGGATAGACTAGGTTTAGTTGATTACAATGTTTTCACGAAATGATTTGACCGCAAAAATATAATTTTACTGGTAAAAGAAATTAGTAAAAAAGAAGAAAAACTAGCTAAAACTCTAGAGATTATTGAGAAAACTCCAGGGTCTGGAATTATTTATTGTTCGAGTATCAAAATGGTTGAGGAGGTCCATGAATTTCTAAAATCAAATGGGGTGGATGTTGGTATTTATAATGGGTCTTTGGGGGCATCACTGAGAGAAAATGAGCAAAATAAATTTATGAATTCAACTTATAAAGTGATTGTCGCGACAAATGCCTTTGGGATGGGAATTGATAAAAGTGATATTAGGTTTGTAATTCACTATAATTTACCTGGAAGTATAGAAAATTATTATCAAGAAGTCTGAAGAGCCTGAAGAGATTGACTGAAGTCTTATGGCGTTGTGCTCGCGAGTTTTGGTGACACAAAAATCCAGGAATTTTTTATAGAAAATACTTATCCCGCTAAATCAGAAATTCTAGATTTTTACGATTATTTATTTAAGGAATTTAAACTGGGTGAATGAAAATGAGCTCAAATTCTCAAAACTTATTATCAAATGTCGAAAGAATCCGGAATTGGAAGTGATATGAGAGTTGGAAGTATTTTAAAAATTCTCGAAAAGTATGGAATTATTTCAAGGTGAGTTGATGAGAAAACAGATGAGGGATTTAGGTGAAAGTGAATCACTCTAGTTCAGGAAAAAAGAAAGCATTCTGGAATTTTAATCGATTGGAATAGACAAGATTTACTAAAAAAAGAAGCTTATTTTAAGCTCGACCAAATCAAAAAACTACTTTTTTATCCGAGTTGTAGAAGAAGATTTATATTAGAATATTTTCAGGATGAGGAGGATTTGAGCTCGCTCCCAGATAATTGTAGGACTTGTGATTATTGTATTGAAAAGAAAAAACTTGAAAATAGGGAAGTGGAAAGTATTGTAAATTTGTCTGTTTTTGGATTAGTTTTAGAGGTAATTAAAAAACTTGATAATAAATTCTGAGTTATGACTTTTGTACAATTTTTGAGTGGAAGCCAAGATAAGAAAATATTGAGCTGGAATCTTGATAAAGATGAGAATTATTGAATTTTAACTGAATATTCTACTCAATTTATCCAGGCTCTAATTGAAGCTCTAATTCAACAAGGATTTATAGAGAAATCAAGTTGACTTTACCCCGTTATTTGACTTACAAGTAAATGAAATATTGCGCTTCGTAGAGAAGATTTACTCAAAAAAGAAGAAAAGGAATTACAATCTTTTATAACACTCAGGTCCGGATCTAATATTTTCAAAAAAGATAAACCAAATAAAACAAGTGCTTCTAAGCCAAAGAAATCATCAATTTGAAAATGAGATACTTATGCTGAAACTCTTGACTTATTTAACGAGTGAAAAAATATCTCTGAAATTGCCAAAAATCGCGAAATGACAACAAATACAATAGAATCCCATTTAATTAAACTCTATGAAACAGGGAAATTAGTGACTGTTGATTTATTAAAAATTGCCAATACCTCAAATGTTACTAAAGTCCAAGAAATTATAAAGTCTGACTTTGCCGATAATACAGACAAACTAAGACCCATCAAAGACAAACTCGAGGAACTAGGTTTTTGAGAAATAAATTATTTCGAAATTAAGGTTGCAATTTCATTATTGCTTAGAAACTAGTTTTCATGTTGTAAATTTATGCAAAACTGTTGAAATAAGAGTCTGATAAGGTAATCATTCTTCTGCCGCTATAGTTCTAAGTCTTAAAATATCTGATTCTAGAATTCTAATATTTATAGGTTTTCTACTTTGGATAGTTTTTTTAAAAGATTGCTTTAATAGCGCCTTTCTTTTATCTAAATTTTTCGCACTCACAAATTCTCATTTTTCAAATGATTCAATTAAATCTTTTTCTTCTTTATCTATAAAATTATACATAAAATTAAATATTAAAAAATAAATTACTTTTTGTATCTCCTGTCAGGAAATAAGGTTTTTAAAAATATTGTTTTTTCATCTTCCACATATGGACAAACATATGGATATCATCAAATATTAACAATCATAATTCTTTGATTTGGATATTTTTCTTTGTTTGGATGTTCTAAATCATCTAAAATCTCGGAATTCAAAACATCCTCAAAACATACTCATCTTTGCCTCTTTATTATCTCATTTTTTTCATCATCCCAAAGTATAATTTTACTCATCAAAATATATTTAACAAATACCTTTTGTATACCGCCATAGTATACAATTTTAAAAATAAGTCAAACTATTTTTTAAAATTTCGAAATCAAAGTTGCAATCTCATTACAAACAAAGTAAAAATTCACTTGACAAATATCAATAATTTCTTATATTTCAACTTAATCTAAAATAAAAATAAAAAAATACTTTTGTCTATTATCCAAAAAATCTAGGCATTTTTTTATTTTTTTCATCATTTAACCAAATATATTATGCGCAGTGAAAGAAGTACTCCTGGGGTGACAAATATTCCTTGAAATTCATCATCTGAACACAGAGAAAAACAACAAAATAATACTCAAATATTCTGAGAAATTCAAATTTGAGAAATGAAATATCCGTCTTATTTAAGACCAGATTGAACTCCTTTTACAGTCTGATGAGAACCGATAATAGTTATAAGTTGTGAGGGAAATAGTGCAAGAGTTATTATGAATTTATTAGATATTTCAAATTCAATAATTGAAGTAGTTTGGGAAAATAATGAGCCTAAAATTATAGATTTAGGTTGAATAGAATTTTTATGTAAAATTTATGATAATAAGGTATTTAAAGTAGCTTTAATGAGTAATAAAATTAAACTACCATATCATTTATATGAATCACCTTTAGTTATTATTAAACAAGATGGACGTGATATGTTGATAACCGAGAACAATGAATTGTTTTATTCAGTTATTTATATTGAGAAACACTGAAGACCTCATCCTGATGTTTATTCAAGAATTTTTTATAAAAAATGAGATAAATATATACCTGTAACTTTTGAATGAGAAGCACCATTGCATGATTTTATTTGAGTTCCAGATGTTGAAGGTATGAGTTTATGGGATAGAAATAATCGCAGACTAATTTATTGGGATAAAGAAGCTGAAACATTTAGGCAAGTAGAGAAAAATGGTATAGTATTTGAGAATGTTCATCAAAATCTAAAACATGATGAGTATTCAATTAATATTTGAGATAAAACAGTACCCTTTTCTAAATCTTTAGACAATCCGAACCAGCCAGCTTCAATTGAAATTAATTGAAATTTCTTCTTTGTATTATATTTAGATAAGAATTCATCTATAAGTCATGTTTCGGCTTGAGGTCAATCATTTCCAATTAAAATTAATGAGCCAATTGTTATTAACTGAAGAACTTTTTATAAAATAGTAGATCAGAGAAACTATTATATTGATTGATTTTATAATCCAAATTGATTTAATTTTTTACGTTTTGAAATTAATGAAAATAAAGAAATAAAGACATTTGATTATCAAGGTAAAAAATTACCAATTATTGACTCTACATGTAGTGATTTAACTAAAATTCATTCTGAAAATCCTATTATTGAAATATATAATTTTGAATGAAATAACTCAGAAAAGATTATCTTAATGAAAAATTCTAAATTTAATGAAAATGAAGAAGAGAAATGAGAGGATAATGAGAAAAGCGATAAAATAGATGAAGAATATATTAGACTTAAGCTCACTCCGGATCAATCAGAAAAAAATTTAATAACTACTAGTTATAAACATTGAATTATTTGTTTATCTAATAGTGTTAGTGGTCAATCTAAATATGAATTCTATAGAATTAATCCAGATTGAACTCTAGATTTAGCATTTAAAAATGCTATTAATATTTCAATAAAAGATAATGTTATAATTGAGTGTTATGATAGAGAAGTTAGGTTTAAACTGAGTTATACCCTAATTCGCAGACCTGGGACATCGAGCATTTTTGAGCCAGTAGATTATAATGGTAAACCCTGTCTAGTTGCTAAGTGAATAAATTCATGAACTGTAACTTATATTTCTATAGAGGATTTTTCTGAAATAATTGAGCAATATATTTGACCAGATCCAGAAATACTTACTTCAATGATTAATAATAAATTTGAGCTTTGATGAGAAACTTTGTTTTATAACGATGATTGAACTATTAATTTATTGGACAAAAAATTTCATTTAGCTAATTCTAAAGGTAAGCTAGTGAAATCTCCAGAAAACTCAATTCTAAAAGTTTGAGATAAAGAAATTCTATTGCTTGTAAATAAAGATGATACAATCGTTGGTTATTTTGTGTGAATGAAAACTGATTTAGACATGCTTGACCTAAGGCATTATGTTAAAACATCTCCTGATTTACTTGAATCCATAAAAAGAGAAGTTATTAAAGTATCAGTAGATGGTGTGGAAGCTATTTGTAATATGAATTATCCAGAATTTAGAGCTCTTCGAATATGTGAAATTGTAAATGAATATTTTTATAATCGTTATGTTTGTAATGTGTGAAATGCTACAAAAATTTCTTGAAAGGAATTTATGTGTGATTGAGAACAAATTGAAATTCAGGAAATATATTCAGAAGAATATGTTTTGGATAAAAAATGAGAACTATATTATAGAAAAGATCTTTGAAATGAACTAACAAAAGTAATTCTACCAAGAAGGGTATATCTTTCTAATGCTTGAATTCCTTATATACATCCAGATTTATATAATTCTATTTGACAAAACAAATGACCTCAGGACTGAAAATTTCCTCTTAAAATTGTAAATTGACAGATAAATCCTATAGGAAAATTTTCTAATTTATATAGAGTGGATATGGAAGATTTTGATTGTATTATAAATTGAGTAGAAAAAACATTCATAAATTTATGGAATTATAAAACAAATCAAATTTGCTCTTATACCGAGGAAAGTTGGGGTTTTGAAGCCTTTAAAATTTGTAATCATAAAACATTTTTTGATGATAATAATATTAGAATTTATATTGATTGAGATATTATTGATTGAAATATTGATGTTTGTAAAAATATTTTTGGAAGAAATATTATATTACCAAGGCTAAAAGATAATTTTAGAGAGGAATATGAATATAAAACTGTAATAATTCACGAACAAATCAAGACAGAAGATTTTATTTTTGCCAAAGCTTGGAATTCAGATATGGATGGAGTTCAAATATATCCTTTATATAAAGTTGATTGAAACTTTGTTGCAATTGAGATTCCAGAATGATATAACTTTAGATTTGAAAACTGAAAAATACTGATTAATGGCATTCCCTACGGAGACAACGAGGTTAAACTTTTCTACGAAAAATTCAGACCAGAGCAAATTAACACTAAATGAGTCGTAGAAAAAGTAACTTGAAAAGTCAAGGATTTAACTCAAAAATAATTTTTATTTAACTAATTTTATAAAATATGAAAAATAATTTTCTACATGATCACAATAATCTTGTAACTGAACATCATATACAGCAAGAATCAAAAATTTGCGAAAATATTTTTGAGATTTTGGCACATTTAGCAGTATTTAATCCATTGATAACTTGTATTTTTCCTGATGTTGCATCTCTTGGTGCAGCAACATATATCGCTATTCTTCCTGATAAATCAAGTAGAGAACATTATATAAATCTTCATATTAAAGAAATAGTTAAATATTTTCAGAAAAAAGAAAATGTAAAGAAATTTGCACAGGAAGTAGAGAAATTCTATCTAGAACATAAAAAGGCACTTGATAAAGCCTGAATAAATAACTCTCATAAAAATGCCTACAGTATGGCAATAGCGACTATTAGAGCAGTTGCGGATATGCAGAATAAAACTAAAACAAAAACTAATAAAACAAGTTCTAATCTTACCCAGATACCAAGCATTAATTCTCAAGTTATTGCAAAATTTTATGAGATATTTAATGAATATAAAAAATATGATATCGTTTGAGATATTGAGTGAAATTTGATAGATATTAATGGAAAAAATGAATGAGCAGTAAGAAATTTTTCTGGTGGAGATATAATTAGAATATGAGGAAAGTGTATTAATCCCGAAACAAGAAGTTCTATTTTACTTAAATATTGAATTTAGAATATTAAAATAATTTTTATTTAACTAACCCTACTACCTATGAATAATAAAATAAGTGATTATGAAATACAACGTGAACCAAAAACTTGTAGTAATATCTACGAGATTTTGGCTCATCCAGCAATTTTTAATCCGCTTATGAATTGTATTTATCCAGAAATAAACCCAAAAACAATAAATAATATTGTTCCTGATAAATCAAGTAAGATACACCATATTTTTCTTCATATTGAGAAAATTGTTAAATATTTTCAGAAAAAAGAAAATGTAGAGAAATTTGCAAAGGAAGTAGAAATTTTTTATTTAACACATAAAAATGCACTTGAGAAAGCTTGAATCAATGATTCTCATAAAAATGCCTATGTTATGGCAATAGCGACTCTTAGAAGTGTTGCAAATCAAAAAGTGAAAGAAACGAATGATTCAAAGCAAAATTTTACAAGTATTAATGCTAAAATATCTGCCGTAGTTGATATTCAGTCTCAAGTTAATCTTAAATTCAGAGAAATATTTGAGTGATATAGAGAACAAGCTATAGCTTGAGATATTGAATGAAATCTTGTTAAGGAAAAAGAATGAAAAATAAAAGAGTTTTTTGGTAAAAATGTCATAAAAGTTAATTGAAGAGTTATTTATACAGACTCAAGAAAACCTGTTATTGTAGAATGATGTGAGGTTATTAGTTTATTTAGATATAATACTTTACCTAATTGAAAAATAATAAGAAGAGCAAATATAAGAGATAAAGACTTAAATCAAAAAATAATTTATATTACAAAAGAAAATGAAATTTTTAGAGTAGAATGACATGAAATTATTAAAGCTTCCAACCCTTATTATTGAAAATCAGATTTACTATCTATACCTAAATGAACTCTTATTTCAAGCGTAAATTTAGAAAATTGAGAAGAAAGGTATATTACAAAAGAAAATAAATTATTTAGAGTTGAATTCAATAATAAGCAATGTGAATTATGCGATATATGTTCATATAATGATAGACGTGGATGAACAGAAATTATTATTAACTATAATTGAAAAGAAATAAAAGTAATTGTTACAAAAGATTGAGTAGAAAAAATGTAATTTAACTAATTAACTTTATAACTTATGAATACTTTAGAAAATTTTGAGCAAGAAAGAAAAACTTGTAGTAATATCTACGAGATTTTGGCTCATCCAGCGATTTTTAAGTCATTAATTAGCTGTATATTTCAGGATATAGAAGCCGATGAATATCAACATATTTATAATATCAAAAAACAATTTCTATGAAATCGGAATAATAAAGAATATAGAGAAGAATTTTTAAGATATGAGGAAAATATATCTAAAATCCTAGAATTTTTCAAAGATGAGACAAATGTGAAGAAATTCGCGAATGAGGTGGATAAATTCTATACTGAGCATAAAGAAGCTCTGTATAAATCTTGAATTAATCATTCCCATAAAAATGCCTACAGTATCGCAATAGCTACTTTAAGACAATTTGAAGATGATAAATTTGTTGATAATTCAGAAGTTGATAATCATACAAGTATTAAACCTACTCAAAAAGATGATATTGTAAAAAGAGTTAATGATAAATTTGAAGAAATACTATCTGAAATTCGTCCGGATTATTTGATTGTTTGAGATATTGAATGAAATCTTGTTAATTGAGTTAATTCCAATTATATTATTGATTTTTTTGATAAAAATGTAGCTCAGATTAAAAACAATTATATTGATATAGATACAAGAAAGCCTATAATTATTGATGATTGTAATCTTTACTGGATGTCAAATATTTATTTACCAGGTTGAAAAAATATTGTAGAAGTAGAATTGAGTAGAAATTCAAAAACTGCTGGATTTATAACAAAATATATGCTGAATAAAACTGAAGAATACAGTGTAGAATGAAATAAAATAGTTAGTATTTGGGATAGAGATAATTTACCAAATTGAGACGAAGTAGCAAAAATAGTACTTGAAAATGAAGATACTAGATATGTTACAAAAGAAAATAAAATTTATAGAGTTCATTTTGAAGGTAGTGAATGTGAGGTTTGTGATTTATGAGAAATGAAGGAAATTTCTAAATGAAAAAATGCTAGACAGGCTATAATTATAGATAAAAATTGAAAGAAAAGAAAAATATTAATTTTAGAATATTGAATACAAAAACCAATGTTTACTATTTTCTGAAAAGCTTTTTTTAAGTTTTCAAGCTAGTTTTCCTTGAAAAATTTTACAAAAAATTCTGGAAAATTTCCAGAATTTTTTGTTTATCTTTTGACTTTAATTTAAAAAATATAAAATCTATTAAACTTATATATTTATAATCTGTAATTAAATTAATTTGGCAACAAAAAAAGTATATTTCAATACTATAGCTCAACTCGCTGGGAAGTTCTCGACAGCTTTTATTAGTATATTCCTCATTAAAATACTCACAAATTACCTGAGTCTTGATGATTATGGGCTTTATTCTAAGATTTATAACTATCTTTCAATTTTTGCAGTAATAGCTGATATGGGGCTTTTTACTATCACGATTAGGGAGATTTCCGCGAATAGGGAAAATAAAGATATAGTGAGAAAAATCATCTGAAATATGATGACAATTAGATTATCACTTGGTTTTTTGATAATATTCTTAGCGGTTGGAATTGCCTTTTTCTTGCCATGATATAATTCCAGTCTTGCACTTTGGTCAATATTTATCACTTCATTTTTTGTATTTTTTTGATTGATGAACAGTGCTATTTTATCTCTTCTTCAAGCCTACCTTAAGACTGAGTTTTCATTTATTTCTACCACTGTTTGAAAAATTGCAAATTTCTTGCTTATCTTATTTGTGGTTTTTATTTTATATCCAAAATGAGCGATAATGTGAAATTCACATTTGCAATTTAGTGCGTTTTTGTGGATTATGTTTGCCGGAGTTTTTGGTAATATTGTCATGACTTTGCTGATTTATTTTTATTCCAGAAAAGTCGAGAAAATCAATTTTTCATTTCATTTACCTCAAATTAAAAGTCTTGTGAAAATGTCTATTCCATATGGACTTGCAATGTTTTTAAATGTTATTTATTTTAAAATTGATGTAATTATTTTATCTATTATGGAGCCGAGAAATATAGCTGATACCAGTATCGCGCTTTACTCTGTTCCTATGAAAATTGTTGAAGTCTGAATGCTTTTTGGATGACTTTTTCTCCAGTCTATGTTACCACTTTTTACCAATGCTATCAAGAAAAAAGATAATATTGAAATGAAAATGCTTGTTTCAAAATCCTATAAACTTTTACTTGCTTTTTGAATAGCAATTATTGGATTTTCACTTGTAAATTGAAGAGAAATTTTATCACTTATTGCCAGCAGAGAATATCTAGATCATAGCAAATATCTCTATAATTCTCTGGACTCTTATAATGTTGTGATTTTCATTTTCTTATTTTATTTTATATCATCTATTTTTACATATATTCTCATAGCGTCCTGAGAGCAGGGAAGGCTTCTTAAGATTAATTTTTATCTTACAATTCTAAATATTGTCCTAAATATTATTTTAATTCCTCGTTTCTCTTTTGTAGGATCTTCTGTGGCTACGCTTATTTCTCAAGTATTTTTAGTAGCTAGCACTTATTTTGTTTCTCGCCATATTTTTAGATTTAATTTTATGCCGGGTTATACTTTCAAAATACTTTTTCTGTGAGTTTTGGCTTCTTTAGTTAATTTTTTGATAATTTCTCATTTTTCTCTCTGAGTATTCTTGAGTCTGATTATATCTTTTGTGATATTTTGAGCAATTTATTTTCCTGGATTTTATTTGAGTTATAAGAAAATATAGACTTTATTTATTTTTTAAAAGTTTTAAAATAGCTTCATTAAAAATTTCTTGTTTTCTTATTAATTCAATTAAAATTCTTTGGTTTTCTGTCAGGTTAGCTTCAACTATAATTCATTCTTTTAAGATTTTATCATTTTCTTTTAATACACCAACAATTTGTTCATTAATATCTACTTCTTCATCCATAGATTCACCATATACAGCATTTTCGATTTCATGTTGGCTCATTTCTCAATAAAGTAGTCTTTGTATTTCCTCCATTGTTCTTTTTTGTTTTGGGAACTGATTAGTTCTAACCACTTTTAAAACTTCTTCTAGGGTAGTTTCTCATTCTATAACACGACAAAATCCATCCTCAGCCATACTTGTCATACCATATCTGCGGGCTATAGTTTCGAGTTCAGAAGCTGTTTTTCTTTGAATTACCGCTTTTTTTAATTCTTCATTTACACAAAATAGCTCTACAATACTTACTCTTCACTTATATCCAGTATCATTACAATGATCACAACCTTTTCATTTTTTAAATTTTATTTTATGTTCTTTAAGATAATTACCCATATTTTTTACATATCTTTTTAAATATGAGAGATCATTTTCATTTGGAGTGTAATCTGTAATACAGTGTGGACATATTTTTCTAACTAATCTTTGTCCTACTAGAGACACAAGAGTTGAGCCCAAAAAGAATGGCTCTATTCACATATTTATAAGCCTATCTATAGCAGATATCGCATCATTTGTATGAAGAGTAGATAATAATAAGCGACCTGTAAGACCTGCTGCTATAGCATTTTGAGCCGACTCTAAATCTCTCATTTCTCAAAACATCAAAATATCTGGGTCTTGTCTTAATATTGTTTTTAGTACAACTTCAAATGATATTTGATTTTTTCAGCCAGCATCTATTTGATTTGCTCATCTAATGGTATATTCAATTGGATTTTCCACTGTCACTATATTTTTTTCATCACTATTAAGATTAGATAGAGTTGAATACAGTGTTGTAGTTTTACCGCTTCATGTAGGTCAAGTTATTATAATAATACCACTTGGAAGTACTGTTACAAGTTCATATTTTCTGGCAATATTTAGTCTCATTCAGAGCTCTTGAACTGATGGAATTATATCTTTTTGAATTAATAGACGAGCAACTATTGTGTCTCAGAAATTTGTAGGTATTAGAGAAAATCTAATATCAACTTTTATATCTTTATCATCATAATAAACACTTATTCTTTCATCGTATGTTTCACTTTTTTTCCAAGAATCAGCGAAAACAAAATAATTTTTAATAGTATTTGTAAATCATTTACTAATTTGAATTGGTAACTCTCCAATTTGCTGAAGTACTCAATCAACGCGCGCTCTAATTCTTACTCTATCTTCCTCGGGTTCTATATGAATATCTGATGCTCATTTATTTATTGCTTCTATTAAAATATCTGCAAATTTATTAAGATTGTCATTAGTTTCAGATCTAAAATTTTTTCAAATATTAAAAACACCAGAAGCACTTTTAAAATCTTGCTTTGGTTCCATTTTTTCTCTACTCATTTTCCTAAAAACTCCCTCATTTTTGACACATTCATCAATAAATGGGTTTATTTCATCTTTTGTGGCATATTCAAAAACTATTTCAATTGATAAATCATTTAATTCCTCTTTTTTTAGATTTGTAAAAATAGCTTCTTTAATTTCTGAAGATTTTTTTAAAATCTGTCTTTTTATTTCTTCTATTTTTTTTCCTGCTGAATCATCAGATAAAACTGTAATAATACATCCTTTAATTTCAGGAGGCGCCTTACTATCTTTATCTCATAATTTATCTTCATTTTTGTATGTCTGAAAAATTCTATAAGGTACAAAATTTAGATCCTTCATTATTCTTCTTTCTTTGCTAAAAATAGGAAAAATTTTTGGGTCTATACCAGAAATACTAGGTTTTGATCTAATCATATTCTTTTGTTGAGCTATGATTTTTAATAATCTGTCTTTACTCACAACTCCCATATCTTCAACTAAAATATCTCATATTTGTTTTTTTGTTCATTTTGCTTCCCAATCCCTTTGTAATGCTATTGCATTTTCTAATTGTTCTCAATCTATTAAATTATTTGCTACCAGAAGCTCACCCGTTTTCATAGAGAATTCAGGGTGAGATTTTATAAAATTTAAAAATTTTCTCCTATCAATAAAACCGAGAATCATTAATATTTCTCAAACCATCATTATTTTACCATCTTTTGCCTTTTCTGCTTTATATTTTAGAGCTTCCTCAAGATTTTTTTGAGTAATAAATTGAGCTTCAATCAGAGCTTCTCATATTTGCTTTCTAGGTATATTATTTTTAATAGGGACTACATCAGTATCTACAGGTAAATTTATAATACTTTGAGTCTTGTCTTTAACTTCTTCTTTTTGAGAGGTTAAAGGTTCTACTCTTGATTCTATAATTTTTATTTGTTCTCTATCAGTAGGAATAATTCAATTTTTTGCAATAAAATCAAGGAATTTTTTTCTGTTTTTTTCAATATTTTTAGATCAAAATAATATCTCTAAAAATGAAGGAATTTCTCATATATCCTTATTTGAATTAGCTATTTTTTTTTGATAATCTATAATTTTATTAAGATCTCATTCAGATAATAAATTTCATTTTATGAATTTTTCTCAGATTATTTTTGAATTTTCTAGTAAATTTAATAATGCTTGCTCATTTCAAGCTCAAGAATTTATTCAACTATTTATTGTATTCATCTATAAAATTTTTTTATTAAAATTATTACATTATATTAATATATATCGTAATGTTACTTTTTGTCAAATTAAAATTTGACTATTTAATAAAAGTATGATTTAATTTCTCTTAAAAGTATAGTTTTATATAAATTTATGAAAATAAAAATAAAAAATAAATTAATTGAATTTAAAAATTTTCTTCAATTTAAAGAGATTTCAAACACAAATTTAGTTTGATTTATAGGAATTTTTGTAGTTGCATTTTCTTATCTTTGAAATATAAATTCAAGTGGTCAATTTAATTCTTGATACCTTAAATCCAACCTTGCTGAGGCAAAATTGAAAAAAACTAATTGAAATTATATCATAAATATTGACGGAAAAGACTATATTTTAAATACTCTCACAAAATAATAAAGATTTTCTATTTTTGATTTTTTCATTTTTATTATTAGAATGTATGAAATAATAATTTTATAGCATGGAAAAAATAGAAAAATCACTTAAGCAATTATCTCAAATATGGCAAGAATTTAATATAGAGTGATATTTGAATATTTATGAAACTAAATCAAAAGAAATCTCATTCACTCCAGTTTGAGATGAAATTAGTGTGAGTCAAGATACGGATGTGAGTCTGATTTTAAATATTATCAAAAACAATAAAAAACTTACAATAAAACAAAATTCGCTGTCTTATGAGGATTTGTGTGATAAAATTAAAGATAACTTATGACTTCTTGAGGTAGGTAGCGCTGATTCTGATATTTATATGTTTCCGACAAAAAATAGTCTAGATGTTGATGAAATAAAATTTGATATAGACGACATTTCTTGAGATTTTCTTTTATCACAGCGGAATAAAGTCAAAAATTATAAATTTAGTCCTAACATTTCAGTTGAGGCATTTTCATATTCTCTAAATTCAGAAAATAGATATTTTATAAATTCTCTTGGCGCTTCTAAATCGCATAAATCAACTCAAAACTCATATTTTTTATGACTTTATTATGATACTCTAAATTTTTCTGACACAGAATATGAAGTTTTTTATAGCTCAAATTATGAGAATGTAACTTCCGATTTTATAGCCAAAACTGAGCAAAAACTTCTCGCAAAAGTTAATCCTCAAAAATCCCAATTAAAATCTTGATTTTATAATGTTACATTTAAAAATAATTTAGCAGGAGATTTCCTAGATATTTTACTGAGTTGATGTAGTGGAGAAAAAATCAGACAATGAATTTCTTTCTTAAAAAAATGAGATATCTGAAAAAAAATTGTAACAGACAAATTAAATATAAAATCAATTCATAATATAGACAGTTCTCCATTTAACAGATTCTTTGATTCTGAGTGAATTGACACAAAAGACTTATTTATTATCAAAAATTGAGTTTTAGACGAGATTTTTCTTGATTCTAAAAATGCAAAAAAATATTCCAAAGATCCAAATTGAAATCCAACTTATGCCAATATTGCTCTAATTTGAGACAAAACCAAGGATTTTTTAAAAAATACAAATTTCTTATTTACGAATTTAATGTGACTTCATACTATTGATTTTTCTACCGGTAAATTCGCGCTCGAGTGAGAATGATTTGAGGTTAACAATTGAAAAATTTGAAATTTTGTTAAAAATGTTAGTATAAGTTGAAGTATTCTAGATTTATTTTTATCGCTAGATTCTATTTGAGATGATATTTATGAACATTCTGCTATTAAAACTGGCTCAATTACTTTTTTAAATCAAAATATAATTATATAAAATGCAACAAATAATTTTACAAATTTGAAATACTCTGGGTCTAAATCCACAAAATGATGTGTATATTTTGATTTGATTTTTTGTTTTTTTCATAATTTTTGCAATTTTATGAACTTCAAAAATTTATGAAGCTTTATTTTGAATTGTGCTTTGAATTTCAATTTTTATAGTTGTTCAAATTTTGCTTTGATATAGCGGAAATGATTCCTATTCTCTGACATTTATGAGTGAGAAAATTGTTAAATTTATTGTCGGATCTTCAGTTTATTTAATAATTATTTTATCAATTTTGGTGCCAATTAATTGATGATTTCAAGGATCGTCTACCAAAAATCCAGCCTTAAAAATATTTGTAACAATATTTTTATCAAGTTTACTTATTTTATTATTCTCGGCAATTTTGGCTTGATTAATCGAACAAATCTATATTTTTAAAATTGATAATGCATTTAGTTTACTCAAAAAATGGCCAAAATTTACAGAATTTCTATCTTGATCTAAAATATATGCTTTCTTAATTTCATATATTCATATTATAATAGTTTTTGGCGTATTTTACGTCATTTATAAGCTACTTTTTGCTGATATTGTGTCTTCGATGCTTAAGTGATTTTTGTCTTCATTATTTAAGAAAAAGGACAAATGAGCCTGAGATTGAGACTGAGAAGATTATTGACATCATTAATTTTTTTACAAAATCAAAAAATATGATACAATGTTTCTGATTTAATAAAATATTAATGAAAAAATTTAATAAAAGATGAGAAACTCTAGTTTCACTTTTGATATGAATGTTTATAATATCATTAGTGATTTCTTGAATTGCAACAATTATTGGCTCTAATTACAGTTTAGAAGATAATTTTATTAAAAATAATAAAGTTTTTTTTCTAAAAAACAATACAGTAAATATAATAAAATCAATTGACACTAAGTGAATTACCGAGTGAGAAAATATTTATCTTTACAAAGATACAGAAAATAAAAAATTTAATATTTTAACCGGAGCCTTAAACGAAAAATATAAATATGTAGATGAATATTGAAATAATATTTTAAATATTTGAGATTATGATGGAAATCTGTATTCTAGAATTGTATATATTCAAAATGCTGATACGTCAGTTTGAACGCAAAATCAGATAATAAAAATTACTGTAAAAGAAATAACTAAAAAATAATATGAATAAATTGGAATTAACTCTAAAAATACAAAAATCAATAAAAGTAAGTCTTTTTTTATTTTTATTGTCATTTTCCTTATTAACAAGTGCTAGATGACTTCCTTTTACGGATGTAAATAAGAGTGATAATTTCTATTCAAATCTAGAATATCTTTATAATATGTGAATCATAAAAGATAATTTATCGCACAAATTCAACCCAAACTGACTTATTAGAAGAGATGAATTTGTCGGAATTGTAGTTTGAGTTTGATGTAAGGATTGTATTTCGCCGAGCATTTCTGATATTTTGAAATACACTAGTTCTCCTTTTGTAGATGTAGAAAAACCTAATCCTTATTTTTACTGTATTTCAAGCGGAAAGGAAGATTGAATTATTAAATGATATTTATTGGATAGTAATTCAAAATATATTTGTCAAAATAACAAAACTTATAGTGAAACTCCATTTTGTCCAGAGAATAATATCACAAGAATTGAAGCTGTAACCGTACTACTTAGAACTGCAAAAATCTGGAATGATGAGCTAAATTCTAATATTTCAAGAACAACAGAAATTTCTGATGTTGATGATAATTGGTATGGTTTTGCGAAAAAATGAATTGAGGTTTGAATTCTAAAAATTAATAGTGATAAAAAAGTTTTTCCGAATGAATATATTAACAAAGCTGAGTTTATCAATATGGCTTATAAAATATTTGGAATAAATTCTTGTGAGCTAAAAAGTAATGATAATTGAGATTTATCATCAGAAATTAAAATCTATGATAAAGACAATTCAGGGTCTTGTTCTTGAAGATGAACATTATCTAATTTATCGCAAACGAGTGCTACTATTTACGATTTTTTGTGATATACAGAAAGTAGCTGAAATTTTTCTTACAGTTGGGAATTTACTAATTTAACCACAAAAGAAATTATCAAAAAGGAAGGGAAGTGTCTTAATGATTTTGATTTAAAAACTAACTGAAAATGGATAATTAAGTTGACTATTAAGGACTTAGGTAGTTCTAAAGTATCTACTTCATATTCTCAAATTTTTATAAGTAGCGACGATAAAGCTTGAATTAGAGCGAATATTTCTGCTAATCCAATTTATGGATCTGGACCTCTAAAGATAGATTTTAACTCGATTGTCTCTTGATGAGATTCCAAATATACATATAGCCGGGATTTTTGAGATAGTCATATTTCAAATCTTAAAAATCCTACAAATATTTATTTAAATCCCTGAGTTTATACGGTAATTTTAAGAGTTACAGATGAAAGCAATCATGAGGCTTTGGCCTCAATTCAAGTAGAAGTAGTTAAAAATTCCGACAGAGATGGTGATGGAGTTTTGGATATTAATGACTTGTGTCCTTTAGTTTCTTGACCAGCATCGAATACCGGATGTCCTGTTTTAAATGAATTTAGCTGAATTAAAAAAATTGAAAATAAATGTCTGCAAGAAAAGTTTTCACAAAACTGATTTATAAATTGAAAATTAACTTGCGAAAGTTGTCCGTGTGATTTTAGTATCAAATTTAATGCTGAAATTAGAACTTGCGATATAATTTTTCCCGATATAATTAGTAAAGATGAGACAGAAATATTTTCAAGATGAGCTATATTTGAAATAAAGTAGATTTTTTTTAAAAAATTGATATAAATAGAATAGTTAAATTTAATTTTTTAAAAATATGGCGATAAAATCTTCTAAAGAAAAAGTTGAAAAAGTAAAAGAAAGAGTAATTTCTTCGAAAGAAAGCGAGTGGGACTCTTTAAATGAACTCAAGCTTCGTCCAAAATTATTGGAGGATTATATTGGGCAGGATTCTATCAAAAAACATCTTCATATTGCCATTAAGTCCGCTAATATTAGAAAAGAACCACTCGAACATATCCTACTTTATTGACCTCCTGGACTTGGTAAAACTACGCTATCTCTTATTATTTCCAATGAAATGAGAGTGAATCTTAAACATACTTCAGGTCCAGCAATTGAAAAACAAGCAGATATTGTGTCAATTTTAACTGGAATTTCTGAATGAGATATATTATTTATTGATGAAATTCACAGATTAAAGCCTCAAATTGAAGAGATTTTGTATTGAGCGATGGAAGATTACACAATTGATATTATGGTTGGATCTGGGACCGGAGCGACATCAATTAAAATGGATATTCCAAAATTTACTTTAGTTGGTGCTACAACTAAGCTATCTTCACTTTCTAGTCCGCTAAGAGATAGATTTTGAAATATTTTCAAACTTGATTTTTATAATAGAGATGAACTGGGTAAAATTGTAAAAAGGTCTTTAAAAATTCTTTGATGTGAGATAAAAAACAACGAAATTTGCGATATTGTAGCTAAAAAAAGTAGATGAACCCCAAGAATTGTAAATAGATTTGTGAAAATTGTCAGAGATTATCAGACAGTTGGACAAGATGTAGAAAGTATTTCTGGAATTGAGAATATATTTAGTGCGCTTGGAATTGACTCGCTAGGTCTTGATTATCTCGATAGAAAAATTCTTGAAACTCTCAATAGTTTTTCTGATAAACCAATTTGACTTAATACACTTTCGTCTATTGTATGAGAAGAAGAGGACACAATTGAAGATGTAATTGAACCATTTTTACTCAAAATTTGATTTATTGAAAGAACTGGAAGATGAAGAATAATTACTGAAATAGGGAAGAGTCACTTAGAAACTTCTTACAATTTTAAATAATTTAGAATTCTATCAATAGCTCATATTTCTCATTTCTCATCTTCCTCAACATAATCAGATAAGAAAGCTCTCACTGAGGCTGTATTTACATCATTTGTAATAGGCAAATCAAGTAATTTAAATCATCTCACTCTAAGTCTTAATCTAAGATAAACTGGAATATTTTTATTGTAAATAATGCTAAATTTTTCTATTTTTGGATAATCATAAAAAGTATCTCAAACTTTTATTCAATTGTCATCTATCTCAATATCGATAATATCCGGAGTATTGTTTTCTATCAAAATATACACTCAAATAAACATAAAAATCACGATACTCATCACATAAAGTCCCACAATATATCACCAAATAATTAATGAAATTGCAATAATAATGGCTACAGTATACCACGATGAGCTTTTCTCTTTTTTTGAATTAAATTCCCAACTAAACATAAATTATAAATTAGCAATTAAAGTATTTACAATAAACCATGCCGAAAGTGTTACAATAAAACCAATAATTCCAAACATTATTGCGTCTTTTCATTTTTGTTTATTATCAGAAGTAGGAAGTGCCAGCCTAAAAGCCCCGACAATAATCATAAGCATAGAAATTGTAGCTGAAGCCATTATAATAGCGCTAGTTACAGATGTTATTGTCTTTGGAATCTGATCTATCCCCACATTTCAATTTCTTAAATCATTATTATCAATCCCCAAATAATTATCTTCCGCCAAAACATGACTCACCGCGAAAATATATGACAATACAAAAAATAATATTTTTCTCATAATTTCTCTTAAAAAATTAATATAACCTCATTATATTTATAAATTCAAAATCACAAATTTTTCTTGTATTTTATACAAATTAAAATATAATACTTTTGTATTTTTTACAATTTAATAAAAAGCTATGAAAACTACACTAAAACACCTAATTTCTAAAATTGGAAATTGATTGCTAGTCTCAATCTGATTTACTCTTGGTATTTGAATTTTTGGGATAATTTATGCATACACTTGGACAGCACAGCCTAATGTATGAGCCGGAAGCTGACTTACTGCTTCAGCTTGGAATGATATGATAAATAATATAGGTTATCTAAAAGAAAATGTAGATGCAAAGCTTGCAACCAATGGGAATGGTTCAGCTTTAACTTGACTTACAAAATCACAAGTTGGATTATGAAATGTGGATAATACTTCTGACCTAAATAAACCAATAAGTACTGCAGTACAAGCTGCACTAAATTTAAAAGCAGACTCAAGTTCCAATTGTACAAAAATTCCTCTTTACAATAAAACCACACTTCTTAAGACTATCTCTTGTGTGGTTTCTTCACAAACAACTATATTAACAACAACATGTACACCTACATATGCAACATTTTGTGATTACCGGCAAATGACTACTTGTACTCTTTTTTGATATCTTTGTCAGTAATTAAGAAAATTCTAATTTTTAAATATAAATCCATCTTTGTAGATATTGAAGGTGGATTTTATTTTGCATTTTTGAAAAAATTTATATAATTTGGCAGATTAAAATTAATTATTAATTGTAAACATGAAAATTTCTTTAAATTGGGTGTCGGCCTTTACTGATATTAGTGGGGTTTTGAACTCATTGTGAGTGAAGGATTTGGCTCATAAGTATTCTATTTATACGGCTGAAATTGATGGAATTGAGTATTTCGGGCAGGAAAACAAAATTATAATTTGAAAAGTTTTGGAGGTAAAACCTCATAGAGATTCAGATCATTTAAATGTTGTTCAAGTTGATTTGTGAAAAGCTTGAAAGACTCAAATAGTTTGTGGGGCTACAAATGTTACAAATGCAAAATATGTGCCAGTGGCAACAGTCTGAGCAAAACTTGGAGAATGATTTGAAATAAAAGCGACAAAGCTCAGGTGAGAAGAAAGTAACGGAATGATTTGTAGTGAGGATGAGCTTGGTTTTCAGCAGGATAGAGCTCCCGGAATTATGATATTAGAAGAAATTTTTGATGAAAAAATACTTGAAGCTAATTTATGAAAACCATTTTTTGATTTAGAAGTTGAGCTACCTTGATTTGACGGAAAGAATTTTAAGCTAAAATTAGCTGATATTGTTTTTGAAATTGATAATAAATTTATAACAAATAGACCTGATTTATTTAGTGTTATCGGAAATTCTCGTGAATTTGGCGCAATTTTTTCTCTTAATTTTAAAGATTATATTAAGAAATTTAGCTCTACTCAAAGTAAACTAAAAGTAAGCATTGAGTCAGACAAAGTTTTGGCTTATAATCTTGTAAGAATAGATAATGTAAATGCCTCTATTTCGCCTTTTGCAATAAGATATTCTCTATTTAAATCTGGAATAAATGCTAAATTTGATATGGTGGATATGACTAACTACATCATGACAGAGCTTGGGCAGCCAATGCATGCTTTTGATGCTGACAAAATTAGCTGAAAAATATCAGTTAGAATGGCGAACGCTTGAGAAAAAATAAATGCGCTAAATTGAGAATCATACGTTTTAAAAAATACTGATTTAGTTATTGCTGATGAGCAAAAAATTCTTGCAATAGCCTGAATTATGTGAGGAGCTGAATCTGCGGTTTCTGAAACTACAGATAATATTTATTTAGAATCTGCTTGTTTTGATCCAGTCTCAGTTAGGTTAACTTCTCAAAGACTCGGACTTCGCTCTGATTCATCAACTAGATATGAAAAATCTTTTGACCCTCTGATGTCTGAAATTGCACTAAGTAGAGCCGTTGATTTTCTGGATTATCTAGGTAAAGATTATTGCATCATAGATTATTCAAGCTATCTTGATGAGAATAAAATTAAGGATATAAATGTCTCTATAGAAGAAAGTTTTGTAGAAAATAAATTATGAATAAAAATTGAAAAAAAAGAAATCGAAAGAATTTTAAAAGCACTTTGATTTGAATTTAGTCTGAGCGGAAATATTTATAAAATAAAAGTTCCATCTTGGAGAGCAACTAAAGATATCTCAATAAAAGAGGATATAGTAGAGGAAATCGGTAGAATAAATTGATATGATAAAATTGAGGACGCCCCAATAAAATGAGATTTTACCATTGGATCTAAAAATAAAACAATTGAGCTAAAAGATAAAATTATTAATTATTTTGGATCTCATAATTTTTTCGAAGTCTATAATTATTCGTTTTCAAATGAAACTCTAGATGAGAAAATAGGAATTACAGACCACTCTAATTCGATTAAGATAATAAATGCATATAGCAATGAATTCACAATTTTAAGAAGAAATATGATTGCAAATTTACTGCAAAATGTAGCAGATAATATAAAAATTTGAAATGATTTTGCATTTTTTGAACTTGGAAAAACTCACAAAAAAGCTTGAGATAAACTAGAAGAAAAGCTTAATTTAGCCGGAGTTAGTTTTTGAAATGATTTTGATTTTGTAAAATGAAGTTTAACTGGATTTCTAGATTTTATTTTACCAGGAATAAAATACAGTGTAGCTCAAGGAACGGACTTATCTTATTTACATCCAAATAAATCAGGACATTTTAAATTAGATTCGGGAGAAAATATTGTTAGTTTTGGTTATGTTAATCCAATTGTAGCTTCGAATTTCTCCATTGATGATAGCAAATTAATTTATTTTGAGCTTAATTTTAATTTACTTCTTGATAAATATGTAGCTTCAAATTTAGAGTTTAGTGAAATCTCAAAATTCCCAGGAATTGACAGAGAACTGAATTTCGTAATTAACGAAAAAACTCCAGTTTGAGAGATTATTGAAGCAATAAATAATTCTGATATTCTTATTAGAAATACTAGAGTTATTGATATTTACAGAAATAAAGAAAAGGTCTGAGAAAACAAAAAATCAATAACTTTCTCTGTATTTATTCAAGATTTTGAAAAAACAATGACCGATGAAGTAGCTCTAGAAATCCAAAATAAAATTATTGCAAATCTAGCCAAAATCTGAGTTGAGTTGAGAAAATAATACTTTTCTGTGTCGTCATTCTGAGCACCCCGCAAGGGAGTATAAACTCCGTGTAACGAAGTCGAAGAATCTTTTATTAAGAAAACCTTTTAATAAATGAAAAAATATTTAAAAAGACCCATTCGACTCCACTTCGTTCCGCTTAGGGTGACGATTACAATGAGATTTACTTATAAAATACCTTTTTAATCAAAAAAATATGTGAAATATAATTTTTCTTTTAAGTTATTTACTTGTATCTTTTGTACTTACATTTCTATTTACACCACCTTTTATAAAACTACTTCACAAATATAAACTTTGAAAACAAATCAGAGAAGAGGCTCTAGTAGGAAAGGCTACGGAATTTGCAAAACTTCATAAAAGTAAAACCTGAACTCCTACTATGTGAGCTGGAATTATACTTTTTATGCTTTTTTTCCTTGTAGTAGTTTCAATGATTTTACAGCATTATTGAGCCGATATTTTACATTTTTTTAATATAAAGGTTAAATATAGTTTATTTAATAGAAATGAAACTTATTTGCCTTTATTTACGCTTTTTACAGTTGGATGACTTTGACTTATTGACGATTATATGAATGTGAGATGAATTTGAAGAACGAAATGAATTTCTGCAAAATTTAAAATGATTTGGCTAATACTTTTTGCACTTATTTGAGCTTATTGGTTTTATTTCAAATTAGGTCATACTAGTTTTAATTTACCATTTTTATGAGATATCCATATTTGATATTTCTACATCCCTCTTTTTATATTTATAATAATTTCCATGGCAAATGCAGTTAATATTACCGATGGACTTGATGGACTAGCTTGATGACTTCTTCTTTTTAATTATTCAGTCTATGCGATAATTACCTTCAATCAAAAACTCCTAATTCTCTCAGCACTTTGTATGATAATTGTCTGAGCTCTAATAGCTTTTTTATGGTTTAATATCAAACCAGCACAATTTTATATGTGAGACGTCGGAGCCCTCGCGCTTGGAGCCAATCTCTGAATAATGGCAATGATGACTGACACTTTAATAGTTTTAATTATAATCTCAGGAATTTATATCCTTGAAATACTAAGCGTAATAATCCAAATAACATCCAAAAAACTTAGAAATGGTAAAAAGATATTTAGAATCGCCCCATTTCACCATCATCTTGAAGCAATCTGACGGAAGGAAGAATCCGTAGTTATGAGATTCTGGCTAATTTGAATGATACTTTCCAGTATCTGATTAATGGTGAGTTTGTTGTTGAAATAATTAATATAACTGGCTATGAGTTCAGATATTTATAAATTCTATGAACTCATATTTTCAATTTGAAAGTTCTTTAAAAATAGCTCTATAATCTCATGTAATATCGATACTTCTACATCAGGAATATTTTCATGTTAAGGGATGATTATCAATAATTTTGTTAAAGGGATTTTTTATAAATAAGGCTAACTTCTCTTTGAATTTATTCCTTACAAACATATCCTTCTTTTTATAAGATTTTTCAAAAGTTTTACTATATTCTATCTTCATAATCTAATAATTTTAGAAAACTAATAGCATCTTCATCTTCAAAAGGTCAGTATGTTTCTCTATCTGGATTATAAAAACTTTCTTTTAGTCTATTGATTCCTTCAGATAATTTATCCTTTTCTATTAAAATACAATCCGAATAACTTACCTTATAAGTTACAGGAGCATTCTCTATTTCTATGGTTGCCATAACTTTAAAATTTAATTTTTAATGTTTGCATTATACATATTTTTCAAAAAATTCAAAAGTTTTATACCATATTTTTGCATTATTTTCATTTATATGGTATTATATTTTTGTACATTTAATTTTAATTACAAAATATATGTGAGAATGACCAAAGTTAGAGGCTATGCCTTATATACCTAAACAACAAAATTATAATACTCATATTGATTTTGTTGAAAAAAAAGAAAATAAAGTTAATATTCCAGAAGAAACTCGTAATCCAGAGGCTATAACTAAAGAAGTTTGATTTGATGAAGTTTATCCAGACTTTGATAAATATAGCATAACCATGTCTTCTCTCCCAGAAAAATCAAAAATAGATAAGGCTACTTGAAATATATCACTTGAAATGCCACCATCTTTATGAATAACACATACTTCAGTAAATAATAAGCCTTTTGATAATAAATGAGTATTTGAATATAAATCATGAGATTTAGTTGTAAATATACAGTCCCTTAAGGAGCCTATGCCTTGAAAAATGGATATTTATTTAATATCATTAGAAAATATATCATGAGATTTTGTAGATACAACTTTGATAGTAGAAAATGGTCCTTGAGTTAAGATTTCTTCAATTACTACTCAAAAAAGAACAAAAATTTCTGAAAATAATAAATAATTAAATCTAAATAATAATCCCGCATTCTGCGGGATTATTATTGTATTCTGTATAAAATTTTACTTCATCTCAATCTCACCAACTTTTCCAAAACTGGCATTTGTGTCGTTTATTTGGATTTTGTCGTTACTTACTGTTAGCCATAAGTTATCAAGATATAGATTTCTTATTACAAATGAGTTATTATAATCCCAGATTTTATTTGCTAGGAATTCTCAGATTGGAGATGATTGGTAGCAGTATGTTGGAATATATTGCGATACTGGAGGACAATATTCTCAGCCACCTATTATTTTTTCACATTTTGGAGTAGTATCTACATTGGCATATTGTAAACATTCTTTTGTTCTCTCTTGTTCAAGTCATGTTGTATTTATATGCGTTACTCTTGCTTTTTCTTTGATTCCGATATCTTTATCAATGTTAATTGCAAGTGCTCATTGGAATACATCTAGATTTCTATAAGATGTAGAATAATCTGGAGCATTTGTATAGAGGGTTGCTGGTAGAAAAAGTAGCTTTTTAGATGATTGCCATGTAAATAATCTAGGATTAGATAGGACCTCTGAACTACTTCCGGCTCAACCTAGAGTTAGAGTGTGGGTTTGTTTTGGATTAGCAAAATCAGAAATATTGTATAGGTCTACTTTTACTCAAGCATTTTGAGTTCCTCACCATTGGTTTGTTTTTGTGTCATATCCAAGTCCTATTAGGTAATCTGAATTGTAAGGATGTAGGTACGTAGAATAACCTGGAATTTTTAATTCTCAAAGAATTTCTGGTTTAGCTGGATTTCACACATTTATTACAAAAAGTGGATCTATTTGCTCAAATGTCACGAGATACAATTTATCATCAATAAATCTTGAACTTTGGAATGTTTCTCATTTTGCGATATTAGAGAGACTTCCAGTCACTTTCAAATCCTTATCAAGAACAAATAGGGAAGTATATCTTTCTGGATAATTAACGGATGTAACTATTCTAAAATATCAGCTATTTTCATCCATTGAGTATTGATTTAGAGGAGTTCCAGAAATTATTGTAGTGGCTTTATAATTTATAATATTTTTATCAATACTATATTTGTGAATTAAGGTATTTTCTCATGAGCCATAAAATGGCATTGCACAAGGAAGTGCTGGACATGGAGCTCTGAAACACTGGATTACAGGACAACTAAAATTGTAGTTTGTATAAAGAGAAGATGTTATATACAAGCTATCTGTGCTCATATGAATTTCTGATACATCTCCAAAAAGTAATTTTGTTTTAATTTCTTCCTTTGGATTTGCAATATTTATAGCTGAAACTGTAACATAACTAGGATTAAAATTATATTTTTTCATAGTTTCACGGTCTGGAATAAGATACTCTATATCCACACATTTTGAGTCATAATCAGATGTTAGATTATATGGAATTTTCTTTCATCTTACAGATACATTTTGTTCTCATACATTATCAGTAGGTTTTAGCTCAGATTTTCTTGGAAGAAGTCTTCTGGCTTCCATATCTGTGTTTAGTTTAGTATTATTTAAAGTTTGAACATTATTTATCATTGGACCATAATAAATATGGTATGGGAAATTAAAGTCAGTTTTTGAGATAATGTAGACATAATCTCCGATTTTTCTTGATTTTATGATATTTCCGTCTGTTTGATAGAATTTATCAATTTTTAAATTATTTATATCTGTTGTATCATAGGCAATTACAATTGATTTTGTAGTTCTATTAAACCAATAATAACCATAATATGAATTTGAATATTTTGTAGCTGTAATTATTAATTTATTTGGAGCAATGAATAATTCCGGATTACTATATATAATTGGGATATTAATTATTTTTACAATATCGTAATTTTCTCATTCTTTTTTTGTAAGAATATATACCTTATGATTCTTGCTATTATAGAAATAAATATATTTTCAATCAGTCTTAATTATTTCACTTTCATCAACTCAGGCAACTTGAATATTTGTAGAAGAATAATCAGAAACTGGCTTTACTTCTACGGTAGACGAAGGAGATTTTACTTCTCAGGTTACTCATTGATTAGAGTCAGCTGCTTTATCTACAGTCATAACATCATCTAATGGCATTACACCGCCTCATCTATACATACCTCATCCTGGATTTATTTCAAAATAATCTTTAATAAATTTCTTGGTAACGTCTTCAAAATTACCACATGATGAAAATCTATTAAGTTTAAAATTAGCTTCTAAATTCTTAGTAGATCAACTATTTTCAAGATTTACAAGACTATTGTCTTCACTTGCATTAGTTATATTTAAGCTTATGATAAATATAACTAAAAAAATTAATTTTTTCATACAAAATAAATTAGAAAATAAAACCTTACAAGTATAAACCTTTTTTTAAAAAATTCAATAGAATATTGAAAAATTTTTAATTATCTGGAAAAAAAATAATTTATGGATATAATAACTTTATTAAAAATAAAAATTAATTCAAAAACGAATGGGAAATCAAATATTAGAAGACTCTCTAAAAGCAGTAGATTACGCAAAAATTGATAATATTATAGATGAAATAATTGAAAAGGTTATTTCTTATATGCCAAAAGTTTCTTGAGAAAAAATAAGAGATGATATCAAAAAAGCTTATTTATTTGCGCGCTTAGCTCATGAATGACAATTTAGACAATCAGGAGATCCTTATATAATTCATCCGGTTGAGGCGACTCGTGAACTTCTAATTTTAAATCCTGATATTGTAACAATTCAAGCTTGTTTGCTTCATGATGTGCCAGAAGATACCACTAAGACCGTAGAAGATATCAAAGAGATATTTTGAGAAGAAGTAGCCTATATTACG
Source organism: uncultured Candidatus Peribacteria bacterium (assembly GCA_964555845.1). Classification (GTDB taxonomy): domain Bacteria; phylum Patescibacteriota; class Gracilibacteria; order BD1-5; family UBA2023; genus JALNXF01. Next base: position 88,766 of record CAZKUA010000004.1, read on the forward strand.
GCTTGAATGGAGAAATTATCAAAACTAAAATATAAATGAGAACAAAGAAGTATCGCAAGTCTTCGTAAGATGTTTATCGCGATGAGTGAAGATATTAGAGTTATTTTTGTGAAATTAGCTGACAGAATTCACAATATGAAGACGCTTGAATTTCATCCCAGTATTGAAAAAAGAAAAAGAATTTCAGAGGAAACTCTAAATATTTATGCTCCAATTGCTGATAGGTTAGGTATTTTTGATTTTAAAGAATCGTTAGAAAATCTATGTTTTAAAAATTTACATTCTTTTGAATTTAATAAAATACAAAAAGAATTAGATTCTCTTAATTGAGAACAAGATATTTTTAATAAAGATGTAAAAGATTATATTAATAAAGTTATTCCAAGTAATATTCCATTAATTGATATTTCTTGCAGAATCAAGTCTCCATATAGTATTTACAAGAAAATGAAAAGAAAATGATATACTAGAGTTGAGGATTTATACGATTTATTTGCACTTAGAATTATCACTGATTCAATACCACATTGTTATGAGATTCTCTGAGAATTACACAATAAATGGTCACCAATTCCAAAAAGATTCAAGGATTATATAGCACTTCCAAAAGAAAATTGATATCAAAGTTTACATACGACTGTAACTTGAGTATTAAGAGAATTATGATGAATAACTCACCCAACTGAAATTCAAATTAGAACTAAAGAAATGCACTTAAAAGCTGAAATTTGAGTAGCTGCGCATTTTGCATATTCTGAAAGTTGAAAATCTAGAGTTGCAAAAGATGCTTATTGGGTTTCAGAAATCAAAAATATTGTGGATTCATCCCTTGATCAAGAGGATTCTGAATTTATGAGTAATATGAAATTATGAATTTTTGATGATAGAATTTTTGTATTTTCCCCAAAATGAGATGTAGTAAATCTTCCTAAATGATCAACTCCAATTGATTTTGCATATTATATTCATTCTGAGCTTGGAAATCACATTGCAATCGCAAAAGTTAATGGAAAAGTTGTTCCTCTCGATTATGAACTGAATAATTGAGAAAGTATTGAAATTATTGTTGATAAAAAAAGAAATCCTCTCTTAACTTGGCTTTCTTTTGTGAAAACTGCAAAGGCACGTGATTTTATAAAAAGTTATATAAATAAGACAAATAGGGAAGAGTTAATTGAAAGATGAAAATTCATACTAAACACTTATTTACAGAAAAATTTCTGAATTTCTCTTGATAAGGATGTAACAATTTTGAAAAATATTGATTGAAATATACTTGATACCAGAGCGAAAGAAGATGTTTTAGTTCAAATTTGAAATTTATCAAGAAGGCCTTGAAATATTATTTCCAAACTTCTAGAAAATGCAAATTTTGCATCTTTAAATAAATTAAAATTAATTAGAAAAGAAGAAGAAAATCAAGACAACAAAAAGGAGACTAATAAATCAAAAGAAGAAATTACAGAAAATATTATAATTTGATGAGAAAAAAATATTCCATACAAAATCTCTAATTGTTGTGAGCCTAAAAAATGAAATAAAATAGTTTGATATATGACTAGAAATTGAGTTAGTATTCATAAATTAACTTGTCCTTCATTAAAAAAACTTAGCTTTGATAGATTTATACAAGCGAATTATGAGTGAACTGAACAAAAACAAGAAGTGAGTTTAATTGTTGAAATGATTTTTAAAAATAAAATTTGAGTTTTAAAGAAAATTACTGATATTTTCTTTCAGATGTGAATTAATATTGAGGAAATTCATACCACAAAAGATTCTGATTGAAATATTAAAATTACTCTAAATTTGATTACTAATAATGAAGATTACTATATTTTTGATAGATTAGTTGATAAGATTAAATTAATTATTACAGATGAATTTATTGATGCAAAATTGCTTGAAATTAAATAAAAGACCCATTCGACTTCACTCCGTTCCGCTCAGGGTGACGAAACAATAATATTTATTACGCTTCTCTTTTTAAATAATTTTCTTCGTCATTTTGAGCAATTTTCTTCGTCATTCTGAGTGTAGTCGAAGAATCTTTTAAATATAAATTACCTTTTTGTTAAAAAACAATTTCATCATTCTCTCTTTATAATGTCTAGACAATGAGTATATAGAAAATTATAGTTATTTTGCACTGAAATTTCTTTTAATCTATTTACAGATGTGATGTATTTGAGTTTTACAAGTTCTCATAATTTTTCTCTAGATAAATGCAGACTATATTTATTCAAAAATTTATTAACCAGATAAGAATCAATTTTATTTTTATTGTCTCTTATCAGCAGAGAATCTAGGATGCTTAATTCTTTGTTTGATATTCTTAAAGATAAATTATTTATACTTATTGTTTTGGTGAATTTTTTTAATTTAGTGAAAATATTAGTATTTTCACTTTTTTTTCAAGAAATTAAAATTTTAAAAATTATTTTGTGTTTTTTTGATAAAGTGACTTTTTTATCAACTTCTTTATTGTAGACAATTATTTTTGGACTAATTGAATAATCATTTAATAAAATCTCTAGTGCCTTTATATTTCAGATAAAATAGTCGCTTCAAACAGTATCAGATATTATCTTTTTAAGAATTTTCCAATAATAGAGGTCTATTATCTCAATATCTTTTATTTTCTTGTTGTTATTTATGAAGTACAGCGAATTTTTTATTGGAATAATAATATCTAGTGCCTTAAGTCTGTATATAATTTTATAAATTGAGCTTATATTTTTTGTACTTCATTTTCTAAAATCTGGATCAAAAATACTTCATATTTCATATATTGAAAGTATCTGTCACTCCTTTTTAGACAATTTATTAACAATTTTGTCAAAATTTATCATAAGTAATATTGTGTTAAATAAGGTAAATATACACTATAAAAATCAAAATGATTTTACTATAAAAATAGTAATCATTTTACTATAAAAATCAAATCTTTTTTTATTTTCAAAAAAAATTGTAATTTTATTAAACAAATGATATAATGTATCCTGTTTCTGTCATTCCCGATATATCCTGTTTCTGTCATTCCCGCGAATGCGGGAATCTATAAAATCTTTTAATAAACCAATTATGCCTAACAAAGAAAAACAAAATATTTTAAATTCTAGAGAATTATTTTATTGGTGAGAGAAATTCTGAGAATCAGAACTAAAAAAAATTCTAGTAGATAAACATACGTATTTTGAAGAACACGATGTTTGTATATTAGAAAAAAAAGATAATCTTTCTACAGAAGAAAAAAATGCCTTAAAAAAAGATTTGTTAGAACATAAATCAATTATTATAGATTTATGGTTTTATTCTAAAGAAGTTAAAGATTTTTGTAAAGAACTGGATATTAATAAAGATGAAAAAATACAATATTGATTATTTTTTTGAGAAAGAATTTATGATTTTTTGTTTTCTTGAATTGATAGTATAAATGAGGAGCATTTTCTTACAACTAAATTTTTTGATTATATTAAATCAAAGGATATTGAATTAGAAGATTTGTTAAAGATGGTTGTTTATCTTAAATGAGCTATCTTAGATTATATTAAATTTGATAAATCTAAATATGTAAATTTTATTAATTCAATTTTTGATGATATTTCAATACTTTTATCAAAAAATTATAATGATACAATAATAAAATTATTAAATGAGCATAAATTAGCTATAGATCATTCTAATATTATCTCAAAAACTGATATTAATTGAAATATAGTCTATGTTAATGATGAATTTTGTAGGCTCTCAGAATATACAAGTGATGAGTTAATTTGAAAATCTCACAATATTATAAGACATCCAGATACTCCTAAAGAACTATTTAAAGACTTATGGGATACAATTCAATCAAAAAATGTATGGAAGTGAAATATTAAAAACAAAAAGAAAAATTGAGATTCTTATTGGGTAAAATCTACAATAGTTCCAATTTTAGATGAGAATAACCATATTTTGGAATACATAGCAATTAGAACAGATATTACAGAACTTGAACTTGCAAAAGAAGATTTAAAAGAATCCTACGAGAAGTTAAAAGAATTAGACAATAAGAAAGATGAGTTTTTAAATATTGCAAGCCACGAACTTCGTACTCCTATGACTTCAGTTAAGTGATATATTTCAATGATTTTAGATTGAGATGCAGGTGAGATTAACGAAGAGGTAAGACAATATTTAACTCAAGTTTATAAAAGCTCAAAAAGGCTTTTAAATCTTATTAATGATATGCTTGATATATCAAAAATTGAATCTGGAAAACAAGAATTTGTTTATGAAAAAATTGATGTTAATAAAATGTTTAAGGATATTAGTTTTGAATTTGATGGATTATTTAAAAAGAAGCAACAAAAATTTATTCTTGATATTGCGTTCGAAAAATTTGAATTTATTACAGATTTGAATAAACTAAAACAAGTTATTATAAATATACTCTGAAATGCTAACAAATTTACTCCAGAATGATGAGAAATTAGTTTAAAAACAAAGATTTTAGAAACTGATGAATTAGAAATAGAAATTCGTGATTCTGGAATATGAATTGATAAAGCAAGTATTTGAGTAATTTTTGAAAAATTTTGACAAGTTAAGAATTCTCTGACTAGAGATATAAATGGTACTTGACTTGGACTTCCAATAGCGAAGTCAATTATAGAAAAATTAGGCTGAGAAATAATAGTAGAGAGCGAAGTATGAATTTGAACGACCTTTATAATTAGATTACCAATAAAATAATTTATTAATTAACTTTTTATTTATGCAAAATAAAATATTGATTGTTGAAGATGATGTAGATCTATCAACAATGTATAAGATTAAATTTGAAAAAGAATGATTTGAAGTAAAAGTAGCTGATAATTGACTTACAGCAGTTACCTTAGTTACTGAATTTAAACCAAATGCAATACTTTTAGATATTATGATGCCCTCTATGGATGGATTTGAGACCCTAAGAGTTATTAGAGAATTGGCACCATCTCTTAATACCAAGATTATCATGTTTTCTAATTTAAATAGTAAGGATGATATAGAAAAATGTATGAAACTCTGAGCTGATGCCTATTTATTAAAAGCTAATACAACACCAAAAGATGCAGTAGAAAAAGTGAGATCTATGATTTGAGATAATGTTACCCCAATAAATCAAGATATTCCATCAAGTAAAATCATCAAGGAATGTCCACATTGTCATAAAAATGTAGAAGTTGAAATTAATTTCAAAGCCATATAATAGTTTTTTATAAAATGTTCTTGACATTTTATAAAAAACTATTATAGTCCAGAAAATATTTATTTTTTTTAAAATGGCTTATGAATAATTATTTACCTCAAAAATCTTTGACTCGTGTTAATCCACTTTTAAAAATTGGATGACAATTTTTTAGTGCCGCTGCTATTATAAGTATGATTTGAGCTCCTATTTTGGCTAGAGCATCTACAAAAAATGATTTTAAAATGGATTTAGTTGATTTTGAAAAACCAGCAATTGTTCAAATTGAAAATAATTTACCAAAGCCAAACTTCGATATAATAAAATATAAAATTAAAGATGATGATACACTTTGATATATAGCCCAGAAATTTGGTGTTAAAATGAGTAAAATAATGGAATTAAATCCAAAAATTACAGATAAAGATGTTATTATCGCTTGATCTACAATCCAAATTCCATGCAGATACAAACTACTCAGTAAAAAATTTCCAAAAGTAAAAGTTAAAACACAAAAGAAAATTGAGAAAATATCAACCGTTCCTGAAGTTTTAAAGCAAGAAATATTATCTGTTGATAGTAATGTTAAGTCACTAGTTACATACCTAGGAATATATAAAAAAAGAGATTTAGCAAAAATTTTAAATTCTAATATCTCACAAAATGAAAAAAATTGAGCAATTCTTGATTTATTTCTAGAAGATTCTAAAAAATACAAAGAAAAACCAGTTATACAAGAAATTCATGATATTAAATTTGATGATTGAATTGAAAGGAAAATATCTAAAATACTATCAGATTGATGATATAAATGAGCTACAGTATATAATTTATTATCTACAGTTTCTAAGGTAGAAACAAACTGATGAAATTTCTATGACTTTGTTAAAATTGCTCAAAATACAACAGATGAATGAAGAAGAAATTATTATATAAAAAAAGCTGTAAAAGGATCTCTTGGCTCTAGTAATGATTGTTGACCTTTTCAAATAACTCCAGCTTGGTTAAAATGAGAAATAAGAGAAAGTGGTATCCAATTTAACTGAAAAATTAACGATAATGTAGATTTATTGAGAAATAAATTAATTTATGTATTTACTCAGGCTGTAGAAAAATGACTAACACAAGAGCAAACTAAAGAGATTTTAATTAAGACTGATTGCAGATTTGATACTGAGAAAATGGCTAAATTTGTATTATCTAATTTTATTAGAAATTATAATCAAATTAACTCTAAGGCTTGAGATTTATCTTGTTCAAATAAAACAAAACTTACTTTAATGGCTTACAATGTATGAATTTGATGAGCTTTAAATAGATGTAGTGCACTAATTAATTGAGCTTGAGCATCTGAGGTATATAACACTGCTGATATTAAAAAGAGACATCATATTTTACAAGTTTCTTGAATAGAAAATAAAATTTCATCTGATGTAAAAAATAAGGAATTTGAAGAAAAAATTATTCCTCAGGAATTAGAACAAATTGAGGAAATTATTCCACAGCAACAAGATACAATTATTTTAGCTAAAAATCCTAGCAAAGAAGTATTTAGGGTATTATGAAATGGTACAATTGATTTTGAGACTAATTCGATGACAGTTTCAAGCGTAAATCTTATATTAAATGATACTAGAATTATAAATAATAATAACAAAACAAATAAAACAGTTAGAGATTTAGTTGATGATAGTAAAGATAGAATAAGATATTTAACTTCTGATGTTTTAAAAATTCTTACTAAAAATGTATTTGATCCAAAATACAATGTTAGCCCAAGAGTTAAAAAAGAAATTATTTCAAAACTTAGCAAAGATCCAATTTGAGTTATGAAAGCAAATATAAAACTACAAAGAGAAAAATGAGAATTAGGAGATTTGCAAGCACTTAGAAATGCGCAGGGATTGCAAGATTTACTTGATAAATGTCTCACAGAAATTTCAACTGAAGTTCCAGCTTATAATAGAATTGCCGCATAAATAATTTATAAAAAATTCCATCTCGCGAGATGGAATTTTTTGATTATTCCTTCATACTCTGGAAAATAAGTTCTATGAAAAATAAGATTATAAAGAGTAAAAATCAAGTTTTGTAGCTAAAAACTCAAGTTGAATAAAATGATACGTTTCAAATTATAAAAATTGCTCAAAAAATTCATTGTCTTAGAGATGAATTTAAGTTTGAAATATACATTTCTCATCTGTAATAAATTTTCTTGAAAAAATATATTAATAAAGTGAAAAAAGAACTTAGTAATAGGAAAATAGCTAAAGTCATAACTGTAAATCATACTTTCATATTTGATTCTGGATTCATATAAAAAAACAATAATATTGCAGAAATTAGGCTTGTAGAGAATATTATATAAAGTATTAATAGATATATTTTAATTTTTATGTTTTTTATCATATTTTTGTATTTTAAGATTATTGTATTAATTTTATTCGAAAATATTTTCTTTATAAAGGACATTTATATTTTCCTTGATTAACTTTTTTATTTCTTTAGATTTTATTATTTTATTTAAAATTTCTTTCTTTTTCTTGTCGTTTTTATCAATTGTTTTAAAATTTTTAGATAATTCTTTATAGATTTTTTCGCTCAATTGAGGCAATATTTTAATCATTTTTTGTTTTGATTCTTTGAAAGCTTTAGTTATTTGATCTACTATCTTTTGTCATATTATTTCATTTATTAAGTCAATATTTCGTCTTAGAACTTTTTTTACTCAGAGTGTGCGCGCCTTCATTATTTTTTCATTTTGCTTTTTTCTTATTTTTATAAGCTCTTTCAAACCTTTATTATCAAGAGTTTGTTTCTTTAACTTTATAGGTAATATTTGGATTTTTTTGTAGATTTTTTTGATTTCTTCCTGACGCATATTACTCACATCCATTGCCTTATAAGCAAGTCATGATTTATTTCTGCTTTTTTGGACTTTAGCCTGGAGCAAGAGTGTATCAGTAATATGTAAAAGTAATTTTGTATCAAATATAGAGGTTTTGTTTTCGTTATTTAATTTATAATAAGTAATTCAAGCACAAGCTCAAAGCTCTATATCAAAATTTTTAATTTTATATATATTGTTTTTTAATTTCAAAAAAATTGAGTTAATAAAATTTTTAATATTAGGCTCGTCAACATCAATTAAGACTAAAAACCACTCATCTCATCCATAATAATTTGATAAAATATAATTGAAATTTTCAATTTCTAATTCTTCTCTAAGAATTTTTCAAAATTTATAAATAGATTCTTGACCTATTTCATGACCATAGTTTTCATTTATATTTTTTAAATTATTTTGATCAAATATAATTACAGAAATTTCGCTATGAACTCATTCTAATAAATTATTAAAAATATATGAAAATTCCTTATCAAATCAATATTTTGTAAGAGCTTTGGTTTTAGTATTTATTTCTTTCTCTATTTTTCTAAATGTATCGATATTTTGAATTAATGTTCCCTCACTTTCCATTACTATATCACAAAAATCAACAAAATCTCAGAAAAAATCTATAAAATTTTCTAGTAAATAATCTTTCGTTTTTTTATCAATATTATTATTCTCACTTATTTGTTCTATAAAAACTGTATTTTTGAAAAATATATCATCTATTTTTCTATTTTTTTTATTAATTAGTTCTATGTTATTTTTTATATTTGATAAATAATTAAAATCTTTCTCCAAAAAAATACTCTCATATCATCTTGATTTATATTTTTCAGCAAGCTTTGTAAGATATGTCTTTGCTGCCTTTAGTTGTATTTTTTCTTTATTATCACTTCACATAATTTCAAATTTTAGATATTTTATACTTACATAATACTTTTTTTTATACATTTTTGCAAATAATTTTTAAAAAATTTGATTTTCTAAAAATTATGTGTTACAATTAATCCTGTATTATTTTATTTCTAAATAAAAACAAATATGACAAGTTGAAATGTTTGCACAGAAGTTCTTTTGGATGAACATGGGAAGTCTATGAAAATTACTATCCCTGCAAGTATGACTTTTTCGTCTATACTAAGGGATTTAATAGGATCTCTAATTCAAAACGATACTCAGTTTTCATCTAAATGGAAACATAGAATTCAGCTTATGGCTGATGAACTTATTAATAATGCCATAGAACATGGATCTTCTCCATGAAGCATTGTTAAAATTACTTTAACTTTATCTATTAGTGGTGATTTTGAAATTGTTATAGAAGATAGTTGAACAGGAAAAAAGCAAATTGATGCCTCTGAACTTATGGATTTCGTAAAGGCTAGTAGGGAAGCAATGACTGCAAATCCTTTGTCTAATAAATCAATAAGATGAAGATGACTTGCTATGATAGTTTTAAATTGGAGTGATAATTTTATATATGAAAATAACTTAAATTGATGATTAACCGCAAAAATGTGTAAGAAATTTTCTCCTGATTGTTGAGAAAAAGATGTAAAAAAAATGGAAGAAAACTATGGAGTTAAAAATCAAATTAAAGTTGAGGCTTTAGTTTTTTAATTTATATTTTAATAAAAATTTAAAATGAAACCAGTATTTACAATACAACTTATTTGACAATTAGATCAAATAACCATTCCAGAATATCATAAATCCATAACTGAACTTATAAAAAATAATGTGGAACCTTTTATACTTCTTCTTGAGATGTGAGAAGTTAGTTATCTTAATTCTACAGCTATTTGATATATAGCAGATTGGTATAATACAATTTCTGAAATTTGATGAGAGACTATGATTGTTTGAGCAAAAGAAAATATTAAGGATACTTTAGAAATTGTTGGAATTGCAAGTCGCGTAAAACTTTATGATACAATTGAAGAATTTAAACTAGATTTTGTAAAAAATCAAAATTAAATATAATACAGTCAAAATAAATTTAAAATATATAATTATAACATAACATATGCAAATTAAAACTAAACTACCTCTATATTATTCAGCAATATGAGTGGTCGTAATATTATGATTGAGTTATGTATTTAGTAATTGAGAAAATTTAATTACAAAAAACATTAAGAATCAGTTTATAGAAAATGTAGAAAAAAAATCAATTGAAATTGATAAATTTATTTATGAAAGACTTGTGAGTCTTAGTACTTTATCAACAAATAATTCACTGCAAGAATCTATTTCTAATTTTTCAAGTGATAAAATTAAATCAGGTGCAAATCTTTCTAAGGCATTAGAAGATTTTTTATTGATTAATAAAACTTTTTATTCGGCTGAAATTCTTGATATTAATGGAATTGTGCTTGAATGAAATGAAATTTTAGAAAGAGAAAATGTAGATAAAGCTTATATTGTTCGTGATTCAATAATTAAAGATATTTGAACAAATAAATCTGGAGAAGTTTTTTTTAAAAAAGTAAAAGATTCAAAAGATTATTATATAGACAATATTCAAAAAGATTCAGAAGGAAATATTTTTCTTTCCTTTGTTGTGCCAATTCTAAAAAATACTAGTAATGAAGGTAAAATTGAGCTTGCAGGTATGATAAAGGCAAAATTATCAATAGAACATATTGCTAAGATTTTTTCTGATATTTCTATATGATCTACAGGTAAAGCATATATTTATACTAATAAAGATGATATTATTGCTTCTTTTGATAGAAGAGATATTTTAAGTAAATTTACTCAGAATAAATTAGATATTTCAGCATATAAGGAGAAAACTTTATTACAAGAAGAAGATTTATGATGAGAAAAGGTTTTGGCTGTATATAAATTAATGGATTGATATAAAAAATATAAATGACTTAATTGGAGTATTAAAATTACTCAAAGCTATAATGAACTTTTTTCTGCTCTAGATGGTATTAAAAATACAGCATACGCTACAATAATTTTTATTATATTGTCAGTATTATTTCTTGCAACTGTTATTCAGTGGCAATTTATTAATCCACTTTCTAGACTACTTAAAAAAGTTCGTACATTCTCTTCAGGAGATGAAAATGTATCTATTGATGTTGAATCAAAAGATGAAATATGAGTATTAGCTCAAGCATTTAATGATATGATATTTAAGATTAAAGAAAAAACAAAAATACTAAATGAATATAGACATATTATAGATTCTACAGCGCTTGTTTCAAAAGTTGATATAGAAGGAAATTTTATTTATGTAAATGATATTTTCTGTAATAATGCAGGTTGTGAGTTAAGTGAAATTATAGGTAAACCACATAAAACTATTCGTCATCCAGATATTTGAGAAGATGTTTTCAAAGATATTGAAAAAACTATGAAAGCAAAAGAAATCTGGAAATGAATTATGAAAAATGTAAGAAAAGACGGAAGTGAATATTGGCTTCAATCTGTTATTGCTCCAATTCTTGATATGAATAATAATATTATAGAAATGATAATGATGGAGACTGATATTACAGAACTTGAAAAAACTAAACATGAACTACTTAGCTCTTATAATAAGCTTCAGGAATCTACTGATGCACTTGTGGTAAAAGAAAGAATCTCAAAGGAATTTGAGCTTGCATCTAAAATACAGGAAGATTTTATGCCAGCACCTGAGGAAATGCAAATAGAATGAGTAGAAGTTCATTGTGGAATTACATCAGCTACTGAAATCTGATGAGATTTATATGATATAGTTACTTGTAAAAATGATTCAGATAGAACGCTATTTTATATTTGAGATGTTACAGGTCATTGACTTATTGCTGGAATTATGATGGCAATTTGTAATTCGCTAGTTTATAATTTGGCTCAAAATAGCATTTATTCAATAAAAGATATACTAATAAAATTAAATGAAACCTTATTTCATAAATTACCAAAAAAAGTATTTATAACTCTATTACTTCTTGAGTATAATGCTAAAAACAATACTCTGTCTTACGCCTGAGCATGACATGAAAGCCTACTTGTATATCGCAAGGAAGCTGATATGGTTGAGGAAATTAAAACTTGAGGTTCTGCAATCTGAATGTTTGCTGATCTATCTGGAGATGTAGTTGTAAACGAACTAAATCTAAATCCTGGAGATGTAGTATTAATGTATACAGATTGAATTCCTGAAGCTCGTAATAAAAGTGATGAATTTTATTGAATGGAAAAATTTAAGGAAAGTTTTAAAAGTAATGCTCATCGCAGTATTCAAGCGATGTATGAAAGTTTATTAAAAGACTTATATGATTTTATTGACGGAGCTGAAATACTTGATGATATTACAATGTTTTTAGTTAAGAAGAAATAATTTTAATTATTTTAAAAAAAGCAAAAGAGGTGGGTTTTTAATCCACCTCTTTTTTAGGGTTTGAGCTTATTTCAGCTGTTCAAGCTTCTTTGCCTTTTCTTCAGGCGAGAACTTTTCCCAGCGAGAGTCAGCCTCTTTTACATCCTGACCCTGTTCTTTTTCTTTTCGTAATTGTTTGTCTCCTTCTTCAATGGAAGATTGAGTCGTTCCTTTCTTGATTCCGAGGGTATGATTTTTGAATCCGGACATCTGTATAAAACCAGTTTCCGAATTGCTAGCAAATTCTACCTCCACAGTATCGCCGACTTGCGTCGTTATGAGTTCTTGTGAAAGATTGGAATCACCAACAAAAATTTTACCTTGCTCGGAAGCAATGGCAAGATGATAATAGGTGTTACCACCACGATCATCTCGCGCAGCACGACCAATCTTACCAGTTATCTTTTTGGCTTTTATCTTGTCGTCCAGCAATACTGCATTTCCTTTGGAATTTTGAGCGCTGGCATAGTTCCGGAGAGCATCCTGAACTGTATCTCCAACGCCAACCACACTATGATCGCCCACATCAGCCATACCGATCATTTTGACAAGACCGGCATCGTCTTTGAGAGACATTACATAGGTTGGACGACCGCCGACATTGTACAGAATTGGGTAAGAAGCCTGATAATTCATTGACTTAACTTTCCCCAATACTGATTTTTGAGCGGCATCCTCGGTTGTTCCAGCAACCTCATAGTATCGGAATTCCTTGGTCCGACTGTCTACCATGGCAAAGCCACTAATAGACCCTTCGTTTCCTTTTGAAGAAATTCCAGTATACCAATACCCATGGCCATCAGTACCATGTACAAACAATGCATCATGCGTGGGTTTGAGTTTTTTGTTGCCTGAAGGATTAAACCAACCATCCTGATAGTCGCCCCACCATCCAAGTTGGGTGTAGACAATATCACTTGGTTGGATACGATCAATCCATGCAGGAGCCTTTTCTGGTGTGAAAGGTTGAATGTCTCCAGTCTGAACATCTACAACAGCCACTCCAACTGTATCACTTCCTGCCCAGCCAATTTTTCTTGCATAGACAGTTATGACATAGTAAGGTTTTCCTTCGTCGTCAATCTCGAAGGTGAAATCCGTGATACCCTTTGACATGTAGCCGTTTAGCCACAAATGTCGTTCAAGGTTATCACCAAACCAGCCATTGGGCTGATATTTGATATGGATTTCCTGCCCATTAATTTTCCGAACGAATTCGAAATCGTTCGGATTTGTTGCAGATACCTTGATATAACCAGGCGTTCCTCCAGAAAATTTGCTCCAGGCAAAATAACCATTATGAAGTACCGGAGCGACCCAGTAAAGCTTTCCTTTTACATGTTGAACATGCATTTCACCAAGCTCTGCACGAGAGCCAAGTGCAGACTCTTCACCCAGAAGTTTTTCACCGATTTTTTTAGCCATTTCTCCATCAACGATTCGGATTTGGCTTGGATCAATGGGTGTTACATCTTGGGTGAATTTTCCCACAGTTCGTTGCCCGATAAGATCGCGGAATTCCTCTGATCTCCCAATGTGCCGACTCATATATGGGTCAAACACAAAAAGATAGATCAAGAAAGCCACGATCATTCCAATGCCAGCCGGAAAATAAAGAATAAAGGCCATAACAGTTAAAACCAGAAGAATTGCGTAAATACCCGCAAAACCAAAGGCAATGGTAGGTGTACCGGCATAAATAAGCCAATAACCCACAAAACCGGCAATTACTGCAAGAAATACTCGAACTGGTAATGATATTCTCATAACAACTCCTCCAAAGTTTGGTTGTTAGACCACAATTATATACGAAAAGTTAATGAACAAAATCCTACTCCTTTTTTAGGACAGATAATTTATATCTAAAAATATAAATATGTCAATTAATTTTTAAAAATGAAATTTCTTGTGAATTTCTTTTAATTGTGGATTTGTAACATGGGTATAAACTTGGGTTGTTGTGATGTTTTTGTGTCAAAGAAGCTCTTGTATAGCTCTTAAATCTGCTCAATTCTCGAGTAGGGTAGTGGCAAAGCTATGTCTTAGGGTATGAGCAGAGATATCTTTAAGGATTTTGGCTTTAAGTCAGTAGTTTTTAATCATATTTGTAATAAAAAATCTTGATAATCTGACTCATTTATCATCTAGGTTTGAAATATTTTTTACATCAAAATTATGACGAATAAAGAGGGGAGAGAAGCAATCATCTCTTAGGGATAAATATTTTTCAATTTTTTGCTTCGCTTCACCAGTAAGATATACAACTCTTACTTTTCATCATTTTCATCTTACAGCAAATTCCTGTCTTTCTAAGTTGATATCGCGAATATTGAGAGCCACAAGCTCAGAAATACGAAGTCCAGTTGAATAAATACACTCCATAATGGCACTATCTCTAACTCAAAAAATTGAGTCATCTACCTCTGAAAAAAGCCTAATAATCTCTTCTTTATCAAGAAAATCAACTTTTCTTTCTTCTTGTTTTATAAGATCTATTTGAGTTGGATCTACTCAATCTTCTTGAATCTTCTTAATATATTTAAAAAATGCTCGAAGCGTTATCATATAGGCATTAATTGTTTTAATATTTAGAGTTTTAATATTTTTTTCATTTAAACTAAATCTAAAATTATTAATTAAATCTATATCAATATCTTTTAAGTCCCAATCAATTAATTCATACAAAATCTTTTTTTGCTCATTTCTTTGTCTAATTTCTGTCGGATTGGTAGGGGATGATATAAAAACAAGCTTGTGGTTGATTTGTTTTTCAATTTCCGGGTTCAGATAAGCTAGAAATTTAAAAAGATGAAATTCGTATTGCTCAATAGTTTTTGGACTTGAATTACGATTTATCTTCAAATATGTAATAAATTTTTCTACAGCTTTAGTTAATTCCATAGTTTCTAAATTATAAATATTTTTAAATTTACTTTCTACAAAGGGAATAGTAGATTTACAAATCTCAAACGGTTAACATAATGTAAGTTATGTGATGCATTTTGTATGATAATATTGAAATAATTACAAAAATCAAGTTTTTGTTAAAATTTTAGTTTTTTGATTATAAGTAAAAATAATAAATTATTTGTATATAGAATTTTATTTTTTCAAAATTTTTTTTAAAGTCTTGATTTTTAATTTCAAATGAAATCTCACTACCTGTCATTTCGAACGAAATGTAATGTAGTGAGAAATCCCTTTCTATATAATCTTATTTGCAAATGAGTGATTTAAAAAGGGATTTCTCGTTATCACTCGAAATGACAGAGAGGAATTCGAAAAGACAAAAGGAAATTAAAATAACAGTCCTTTTATTTCCCAAAATTTCTTTTGGCTCATTTTAGACTTAAATAAGCTTTATAAAATTCTTCTTCATTGAAATCTGGCCAGAGAGTTTTTGTGAAATAATATTCACTATATTCTGACATATAAAGAAAATATCAGCTTAATCTAATATCTCATCCGGTTCTAATAATTAAGTCTGGAGGCGGAAATTTACCACTATCAAGATATTTTCCAAAACTTTTTTCATTTAATTGTTCTAATAATTTTGCAGGATTAGTTATTAATTCCTGCGTATTTTGTCTTATAAATTCCTTTGCTCATCTTACTATTTCATCTTGTCATCCGTATCAAATAGCTAAAATAAAAGTCATTTTATCTCAAGATTTTGTCTTTTCTTTTACATCTAGAAGCATTTCTTTAATATCATTTGGTAGTAAATCCAAATCTCAAACAGTTTCAAATCTAATTCATTTTTTTAGAAAATTTGGGAGTAAAGCTGGAATTTTTGTTCTAAAAAGTGAGTATAAATGAGCTAATTCTTCAGGACTTCTATTCTCAATATTTTTCTTAGCTAGTATCCACATACTTACAAATTCTATATTTTCTTTTAAGCACAAATCTAAAATATTTTCAATATTATCAACCCCTGCAGTATGACCCAGCATTTTTAATATTCATTTTGAAGTTGCCCATCTTCTATTTCAATCTAATATAAATCCTATGTGCATATTGTAAATTTAAGTAATATATATTTTGTCTATTCAATATCTTTATAATGTATTTTTTTCAGTAAATAGATTTCTCGACTACGCTCGAAATGACAGAGTGAAGCTCGAAATGACAGTAGAGAGAATTATTTTTTATCTAAAAAACTCTGTAGGATTATACAAGCAGCTATATCATCAAGTTTAGTAGAATCGAAGTCTTTTTCTCATGTTTCGGACATACTGGTTTTGGCTTCAAAGCTGGTAAATCTCTCATCATGAAATATAACTTCTAATCAAAATTCCTTTCTTAAAACTCAAGTGAAACTTTTAATTTTTTTTGTATGAAGAGATTCAGTTCCGTCGGTATGATTTGCTATTCAGATAACTATTTTATCAATTTTTCGCTCTGTTATAATTTTAGCTAGTTCAGCTAGAATTCATTTTTTATTTGTAAGAATACAAACAGGAACAGCTATATTTTCTACATTTATAGCTATTCAAATTTTTCTTGTTCAATAATCAATAGCTAGGTAATTCATAATTAATTTACAACTTTTAAAATGAGCGATATTCTAGCATAAACATCTGATCAAAGGTTTAATTTAATATCATAAATTCAAGCCTTTTTTATGTGATGTTTTTCTGGTAAAATTATATTTTTTTTCTCAAGGCGAATCCCAAAATCTTTATTGATTTTAGCTATAATATCAGCCTCCCCTATTCCGCCGAAAATTTTATCTTTATTTCATTTTACCTCAAATTCTATCTCTTTTGTATGTAGAGTTTCGGCTATTTTATGCCTATTGTAGATATTATCTTTGGTATTTTTTATCTGAGTTTCTTTAGTATTTTCTAGTTTTTCAATTTGCTCTTTTGTAACAAGTTTAGCCAGATTTTTTGGTATTAAATAATTTTTTGCTTGGCTATAACTTACTTCAACTATTTCTCATTGCTTCCCAATTCCGGCAATTCTTTGAAGCATTAGAACTTTTAATTTATCTGTAGCCATTTTTTATTTAGTTAAAAACTAATTCATTTCTGGAGAAACTACTGTAATTTTGTATCCAGTTAATTCTGAGGCTAATCATACATTTGCTCATCATTTTCCGAGGGCTTTTAATTTTTCCTCGTCTAGAACGTAGCAAGTTGCATGTCTATTTTCTTCGTCAATTTTTACATCCATTACTTGAGCTGGACTTAGAGATTTTTTAATTAATTCTTTGATATCGTCAGTATAATTAATAATATCAACTTTCTCTCCAAAAAGCTCATCAACTACAGCCTTTACCCTTATTCATTTCGGACCTATAAGACTTCCAGCTGGATCTATTTCTTCATATTCAGAACCAACTATAATTTTTGTCTTAAATCCAGGATTTCTAACTATTCTAACTATTTCTACACTTCCCTCTTCAAGCTCAGGACAATTCATTTCAAATAATTTTACTACGAAATTTTTATCTTTTCTAGTTAGAGTTACTTTTGGTCCAGTTAAGGTATCTTCTTCTACTTTTCATACATAAACATAAATTCTTTGACCAGGCACATATTTATCTTTAGCAACTTGTTCTGATTTTGGCAATACAATAGTGTTTCAGTTGTAATCAAGTAATATTTTATTTTTTTCTACTAATTCTATTTTTAAATTTACTATTTCTCAAACCTTGTCTTTGAAAAGATTATAAATTTTCTCTTTTTCTGATTCTTGAATTTTTTGTATTATAACTTGACGAGCAGCTTGTGACGCAATTCTTCAAAATCATTCTTCATTTTCTAGAATTTCGTCAGTAACATCTATTTCTACCATATCTCAAATACTAAATCCACTTGCAGCATCTCATAAATCCTTTAAAGCAATTTGTGTATATGGATTTTCTACAACATCAACAACTTCTTTCTCTACAGTAATTTCAATCGCATTATTAGGTAAGTCAAGTGATACTTCTACATTTGTATCTTTGCTCGCGTAATCCTTTTTATAAGCTGTTTTAATAGCTTGTTCAATTATTTCAACAAGTTTATTTTTCTCAATTTTTTTCTCAGCTGAAATTTGGTTTATAGCAGCTTCAATCTTTTTTAAATCTAACATAAATTATAAATTAATAAGTAAATAGATTTCTCACTACACTTCGTTCCGTTCGAAATGACAGAGTCTTGATTATTTTTCAAAAAAAGAATTTGGTGACAAATTCTTTTCAATTCTTAATCTTGTATCTATTTTACAGATTTTTTTATAAATGCAAATTTTTTTAAAAATTATTTATTTTACATTAAATCTATAAACTCCATCCCAGCCTTTTTCTGGTGGATTTTTGATAAAATTATCGCATCTTTCTATGAATTTTAAAGAAGGAGTATCTCATATTTTTTCAAATATTTTTCTTGCCTTTTTAAAATCTTGGGCCCTATATGAAGCCAAAGCTTCTTTATAATTATCTAATAATTCCTGTTCTTTTTTATCAATTTTATTTGTTTTAAAATCAATGAGTTCATAGATTTTAATTGGTTTTTCTTTTCATTTTACGGCTATTTCATCAATTTCTCTTATAATAAAATTATCTTTATTTATTTGGGCGAATGTAGTTTCACTAATTATTAAGTTAGTTCCATATTGTTTATTGATACTTTCGAGACGAGAGGCTAGATTTACAGTATCACCGAGCGCTGTATAGTCATATCTATGAGATGATCAAAAATTTCAAATAGTAGCTTTTCAAGTATTTATTCATATTCTCATATCAATAAGTGATTCCACTCAAAGAGTTTTAACCTTGGCTCTTACTTTTTCTAAAGCCTTTCTTTGGAATAAAGCTGCTTCACAAGCTAGAGTTGCATGATCTATATTTTCAAGTGGAGCATTCCAGAAAGCCATTATAGCATCTCCGATAAATTTATCTATAGTTCATTTTTTATCTAGAATAATATTGCTCATTTCTTCGAAATATACATTTAATATTTTTCATAAATCTTCTGGTTTTAGGTTTTCTGATAAATTTGTAAAACCAGCTAAATCCGAGAAAAATACCGTAATTTCTCTTTCAAATCAACCAAGCTTAAGTTCTTCAACTCAAGTTTTTATAAGTTCGTCTACCACATCAGATGATATATATTTAGAAAACATTGATTTTATCTCATCTTTAGATTTTTTTTCTTCAAGATATTTTTTTAAATAAACTCAAAAATTTGCAACTATATAGAGAATAATTCCAGAAGAAATACTTATATAATATCCAATATTAAATGATATTATAGACAACAAAATAAAACTTAAAAGAACAAAAAATGAATAAATTATTCAATAGATTAATCTTTTAGATTTTATTAATATAAAAATAAATAATGAAAATAGGACTAAATTTACAAAGAAGAAAATAAGAATATTTTCGTAATTTAAAAGTTTATTTTTTGATAAACTATTGTACATATTCGCATGAATTACAACTCCGGGCATAAAACTGGAAGTATTATATGGAGTCAAAAATTCATCGTGAATATCTGGTGCAGTAGCTCAAATTAAGACTGTTTTATCTTTAAATTCTTCGAGATTTACATTATTTTCAAGTACATCTATAAAACTTAATACTTTATAATTATCTGTGAAAAAATTTATATTAATATTTCAATTTTTATATGAAATTTTTTTTGAATCAATATAGATATTATTTTCATCAATATTTATATTTTCTATATTGTTATTTACTTTATATAAAGCAAGACTTAGAGGTAAAATAGGATTATTTCAATTAAAATAAATAGGAATTTTATTTTTAAAATCAAGGCCAGATGAGATTCAAAATAAATCTAAATCATTGTAGGACTTAGTATCAACATAAGCTATATTTTTCATCTCTTCATTAAGTCCAAATAATTTTTTTTCAACATCATTTTTAGAATCAATATATTCAGTTCATATTATAATATTCTCATTCTCATTTATTATTTTGATAAGTTCTTTATCACAATTTTTATCCTTTGATTCTTGACTAAAAAATACATCAACTCAAATTGCTTTTGGCTCTCAATACTGTATATTTTTAATAAGTTCAGCATAATCACACCTTGAAATATCTTGAAATCTCTTGAATTTTGGAGAATTGATTGTCTTAGAATCAAGTGCAACTATAACTATATTTTTATCTACAAATCCATTATTAAAACGAAAAAAATTATTTGTTATAATATATTCAAGTCTTGATGAGAACAAAAATACTAGTAAAAAAAATCAAGTTCAAGCTAAAATGAAGGATTTATTTCTTTTTAATAATTCTAGTATCTTCATAAAAGTTCTAAATTAATTTATTAAATTTTAATTATTATATTATTTTTGTTACTAAAATCAAAATTAATTATTTGCAAACACTTTTTTCAAACTTAAATTTTATTTTTTTCAAAAAATTTATATAATAAGGCTCGAATAAATTTTTAAACAAAAAAATATGAAAGAACAGATATATGACTTATGCTATAAATTTTTTACTTTATCTAAAATACAGGTCGATTCTCTGAGTGTAGAGCTAGAAGATGAGAAAAGAAATATTTATTATGTAAAACTTGAAACTCCAGACTCTAAACTAATAATTTGAATTCATGGGCAATCACTTGATAATATCAAGCATTTACTCGGTAGAATGATAGAGGGTATTGTATGAAAAAATTGTGTAATTCATCTTGAAGTAAATGATTATTTGAAGTCAAAAGATGATAAACTTTACAAATATATAGACTCAAGAATTGATTATATTACAAAAAATAACAAAGAAATTACACTTCCAAATTTCACTTCATACGAAAGAAAAAAAATTCATAGTTACATTTGAGACAAAAAAATAGAATGACTTACGGCATGGAGTGATTGAGTTTGAGCTGAGAGAGTTATGCATATTTCTTATTCAAAACCAAAGACTGTCAATATCGATATAGATATAGACTGAATAGATATTTAATAGACAAAATATGTTAAAAAAGTTTTTTTCTTGAGTTTTTATAATATTATGAATTTCATTTTTTTATATCATTGGAAATAGTATCAATTATCCAGTTCATCAAGATATAAAATATAATCTTATAAGTCATCCGGAATTTATTCCAACTAAAAATGTTGTAAAATTATCTTCAGCAGGATTTTATAATATTGTCTCAGATTTTTATTGGCTTGATACAATTCAGTATATTGGCTCAAATGCGGTAAGTTCTGAGTACAAAAAATATCTTTATCCAATGTTAAATCTAATAACTGATATTAATCCAAATTTCACTCAACCATACTTAATCTGAGAGCTTCTTCTTACAAGTTACAATGAAAGATATGAAAATATTTCAAAAGAAGAAATTGAGAAAAATGTTGACCAAGCTATGGCTTTGTGACTTAAATGAATAGAAAAAAACTGTGATTTAAATAAAATTGCACTAATTAAAAATGAATATGATCTCAAGAAATTATGGACCGAAGAAAAATACAAAAATCCCTGTAGTGACTCTCAAATCCCCTATTATCTAGCTTATATTTATCATTGGAATAAATTTGATTCACTAAATGCATCTCTCTATTACAAAGTAACTTCTGCCAATACTGACGCCCCAACTGGAGCTAGAATTATGGCAGCAATTATGCAGTGAAAATGATGAGACAGAGAAAAATCGATAATAATGTTTTTATCACTAGCAGAAAGTCTATCTTCAGAAAAAGAAAAAAGTTGTTCTCTATTTTCTAAGGATTTATGAGATGTACTGCTAAATGTTTTTAGTAAAAAAATGGCTCTTAATTGAAAATCAGTTTCTGAAATCGATAAAATAAGAGGACAATTAATAAAAAAACTTTGAGAAGATAATCTTGATAAAAATAAAAATCTTGATAATTTCTGTTCAACATACCTTAACAAAGCTACAAGAGAACTTAATCTATACTATCTAGAAAATGCAGACAAACTTTATTTTACAGACAAAAAAAATCACGCCCAAACTCCTGAGGATTTATTTAAAGCATGATTTATAGACTATATTCCCTTAGATTTTCAAAGAGACAAAGATTTTCAAATTATATATTTTTATAACGACGAAATCAAAAACTGGGATTACAAAGCAGGAAATTAGGATAATTTACAAATAAAATCTTTTTGATATTTTCCTAGCATATAGTAAGGAAAATATTTTTCTTTAATTACAGCTGTCATCCATCTTACGTTTTTGCCACTTCAACTTACCCATTGTTTTTTGAAAGTTTCTTTTGAAATTTTAAAAAGTTCTCATCTATAAGGATCATTTAATATTAATGAAACTGGTGTAAATCCTACAACAACACCATAATGACCATAATCTCAAATTATATCCCTATAGTTTACGACAACAGGAATTCATAATCATACAAAAAATAATAAATCTTCTAAGGAACTATTTTTATTGTTGTAAACATAATATCAGGCTGAAATAAAAAAATTAATAATATGACGATTATCAGTTCAATCCTTTGAGGTTGTTTTTAACTCTTCAGCTAATTGTTTTTCTGGAAAAGAAATATTATCTTCCCAAAAATCAAGTACCATTCTTGCACTAGCTGGTCAACAAGTAAAGCCAGTTTTTTGCATATAAAACGGAACTTTTACAAATGAATGTGTTTTAACAGTTAATATAGACATATTTGTATAAATTAATTTACCCTCAGAATTTAAATAACATTACATCTCAATCTTGTACAATATATTCCTTTCATTCCATTCTTACTTTTCAATTTTCACGGGCTTTTGACCAACCGCCATTATCCACTAAATCCTTCCAATTAACAGTATCTGCTTTTATAAATTTTTTCTCGAAATCTGTATGAATTACACCCGCGGCTTGCGGAGCTTTCCATCCAGACTTAATTGTCCAAGCTCTCACCTCAATTTCTCCGGCTGTAAAATAATACTGAAGACCAAGTGAATCAAAACAAGTTTTAATTAATTTGTCGGTTGGATTGTCTGTTATGCCATATTCTGCTAGATATTCCTTTCTGTCCTCTTCTGGAAAATCCATCATATCGAGTTCCATTTTTACGCTTATTGGAAGTACTGGAATTTTTTTATCTGTAATTCCAGTTATTTCTCTTAATTTTTCCTCACTTATTCCAACGTCATTTTCTGAAGTATTACAAGCGTAAATAAATGGCTTATTTGTAAGTAGAAATAAATCTTTTATTAATAATTTTTGTTCAGTATCAAGCTCTAGAGTTATTGCGAGATTTCCACTTTCTAGGTGTGGTTTTAGAATTTCAAAAATTTCTTGTTTTGCTTTTGCTTCTTTATCTCAACTTCTTACTTTTTTCTCATTATCTCACATTCTTTTTCCAAGAGTCTCTAGGTCAGCCAAAATTAATTCCGCGTTAATAATTTCAATATCACGCTTTGGATTCACACTTCCACTCACATGATGGACATTTGTATCTTCAAAAATTCTAACAACTTGAAGTATTGCATCAGCCTCACGGATATTAGCTAGAAATTTATTCCCAAGTCATTCTCACTTACTTGCTCCCTCTACAATCCCAGCAATATCTACAAATTCAACCGTAGCTGGAATAATTTTACTTCAATTCACTGCTTTTTGTAATTCATTTAGGCGAGAATCATTTACATTAACAATCCCAGAATTTGGCTCAATAGTACAAAATGGAAAATTCTGCGCATCAGCGCTGTAAGATTTTGTTAAAACATTAAATAACGAAGACTTTCCAACATTTGGAAGTCAAACAATTCATACTTTCATAATTTTTTAATTAAAAATTACCCCTCTGTCATTCCCGCGAAGGCGGGAATCTACTAAAATAAAAATTTTATTTTCATTAATGTAATGAAAAATTAAAATAATTCAAACTAAAATTCAAAAAGCGGTCCGAAATCAACCGCTTTTTTATTGTTATACCCCCTTCTCTTACACTTTTTGCGTAATATTTTTTGAAAAAACCTTAATCTTCTTTTGGAAGTCCGGCAACATATCCCAGTGTCTTGGGTCACCTGGTTTATAAGGATCACCTTGAACACAGACAAAACATTGCCTTACGGCTTTCAGATC